>DASWQV010000027.1:0-18925 GCA_036403515.1 Solirubrobacterales bacterium | reverse complement strand
TCCTCGGTCGAGCGCACCGCGGCGTTGCCTGGCTGGCTCGATCACTACAACTTCAGGAGACGACACGGCTCCCTTGGCCACAAGGCGCCCGCCGCTCGGCTTGCCGAGTTGGAACAACGTGCTGAGTAACTACACCTAGCCTTCCGCAGCGAAGCGGTACGACCTCCACATATGCTTCGCGCCCTCGATGGGCTCGAAGCAACGCAAATGCCTCAGCAGACAGCGGCGCGGCTTCGGTCGCGCCGCTGTCTTTCTCGTTCTCGCCGCGGCGATCGTCGCCGGCGGCTGTGGGCGCCAGGGCCACGGAGCGGAGACCGACAGCGAAAAGGCCGCCGACGTCGCCGTGCTCAACTCGATCCTCGCCCAGGAACTGACCACGGTCGCCGCATATGAACAGGGCCTGCCCCTCCAGCGCGGTCGGACGCTTGCCGTCGCGCGGCTCTTCCGCGGCCAGGACCAGGCCCATCTCGATGCTCTCACCAAGGCGATCCGAGGCCTGGGCGGCGAAACCGAAGCCGAAGCGAGCGAACTGGAATCGCCCGGCCCGCGGAACCAGGCCGACGCGCTCACGCTCGCCTACGAAGAGGAGAATGCGGCCCTCTCGGAGGCCCAGAGTGGGGTCGCCCACCTGCAGTTCACGGCGCCTCGCGCGCTCTCCGCCGCCCTTGCGGCGAACCACGCCCAGCACCTGGCGATCCTCCGCCAGAGCTTCGGCACCGGCCTGCTCAGGGCGGTCCCGGAAGCATTCGAGTCCGGCGACGAGCCGCCCCCGACAACCTCTGCCGACGGGCCTGAGACGTCCGAATAATGGAAGCGAAGACCAGGTACCTGTTCTCGCCGAAGTCCCGGGTGGGGCTTTCAGGCCCGTCGGCCGCTCGACAGGGGATGATGCTCGCGTGACCGCACCTCTCTACGCCATTGGACGCTTCTGCTCGCGTCACCACTGGCTGACGATCGGCGCCTGGATCGTCCTCGCCGTCGGCCTCATCCTCGCCGGGCAGGCCGGCGACAGCAAGACCAACGACAACCTCACCCTGCCCGGCACCGGCTCGACCGCCGCCACCGAACTGCTCGAAGACAACCTGCCCGAGCAGGCGTACGGCAGCAACCCGCTGGTCTTCCAGGCCAGGGCCGGGGCCGCGCTGACGGCTCCGATGTACGCCGCCGCGATCAACGAATCGGTGAAGCGGCTGAACGCGATGCACGACGTCAACTCGGCGGTCAACCCGCTGACGCCCGCCGGCGCGGCCTTCCTCAGCAAAGATCGCTCGGTGGCCTACGTGCCGGTGGTGCTCGGTGTCGGCCCGGGCGAACTGACCGAAGCGCAGGCCCAGGCTGTCCTCGACGCAGGCAAACCGGCCGAAGAGGCCGGGCTCAAGGTCGCCGTGGGCAGCTACGTCGGCCAGGCTCTCTCCAAGCCCGACACGGGAGCGAGCGACGCGATCGGCATCGCCGCCGCGATCGTGATCCTGCTCTTCGCTTTCGGCACCGCGACGGCGATGGTGCTGCCGATCTTCTCGGCGATCCTCGGTCTCGCCTGCTCGCTGTCGATCATTCGCCTGCTCGAGCACGCGGTTCAGGTGCCGAGCGTCGCCTCGACCCTGGCGACGATGATCGGCCTCGGCGTCGGCATCGACTACGCCCTCTTCATCGTCACCCGCCACAAGCTGCAGCTCAAAGACGGCATGGAGGTCGGCGAGTCGGTCGCCCGTGCCACCGCGACCGCGGGCGGCGCCGTCGTCTTCGCCGGTTTCACGGTCGTGATCGCGCTCTGCTCGCTCGCCTTCGCCGGCATCCCGCTGGTCAGCACGCTCGGCTTCACTGCGGCGATTGCGGTCGTGATCGCGGTCGGCGCGGCGACCACGCTGCTGCCGGCGATGCTGGGAGCGCTCGGCCCGCGGATCAACTCGCTGCGCGTGCAGTTCGGCAAGACCCACCCCGATGACGCCGAGCCACGCGGCTGGACCCGCTGGGCCCGTGGGGTCGCCGACTGGCCCTGGCGCTCCGCGATCGCCGCCCTGGCGATTCTCGTCGTCCTGGCGATCCCGATCTTCCAGCTCGAGCTGGGCCAGAACGACCTCAGCGCCCTGCCCAAGTCGACCACGGCGCGCCAGGCCTACGACAGCCTGACGACGGGATTCGGGCCGGGCGTCAACGGGCCGTTGCTGATCGCCTCTGAATTCGACAGCGCCGGGGAAGCGAAAAAAGTGCTGCCGGGCCTGGAGGGCGCAATCGGCAAAGCCGCCGACGTCGCCGGCGTCTCCGAACCGACCCTCGACGAAGAGGGGACGGTCGCGGTCTTCACGGTGATCTCCAAATCGGCGCCGTGGGCCGATGAGACAGTCAGCCTCGTCGAAGGCCTGCGCGACACGACGATCCCCGCCGCGCTGAAAGGCACGGCCGCCCACTCCTACGTCGGCGGCCAGACCGCCGGCTACATCGACCTCGCCACCCAGATCAGCGACAAGCTGCCGCTGATGATCGCGATCGTCGTCGGGCTCAGCTTCATCGTCCTGCTGCTCGCCTTCCGTTCGCTGCTGGTGCCGATCAAGGCGGCGGCGATGAACCTGATCTCGGTTGCCGCGGCCTACGGAGTCGTCACCGCGGTCTTCCAGCTCGGTTGGGGCTCCTCGCTGATCGGCCTCGATCACCCGATCCCGATCGTCAGCTTCGTGCCGCTGCTTATGTTCGCGATCCTCTTCGGCCTCTCGATGGACTACGAGGTCTTCCTGCTGACCCAGATGCGCGAGCACTTCCGCGAGAACGAAGACGAGCGCGAGGCGGTGATCCAGGGCCTCGCCAACACGGGCCGGGTGATCACCTCCGCCGCCGCGATCATGGTCTGCGTCTTCACCAGCTTCGTGCTCAACGGCAACCCGATCGTCAAGGAGTTCGGGGTCGGCCTCGCGGTGGCAATCGCGATCGACTCGACCCTGGTCCGCTGCCTGCTCGTCCCGGCGATCATGGTCCTGCTCGGCAGGCGAGCCTGGTGGCTGCCCAACTGGCTGGGCCGCTGGGTCCCCCACATCAGCATCGAGGGCGAGGAGTTCTTCGCCAGGCGCGACGCGTCCCGAGCCCTCGCCGCCGATGGGCCGAAAAGTGGAGCTACGGGCGAGATTTAGGCCCGTCGACCTCTGGCGGGTAGCGTCTGGCTAGATGTTCCCGCTCAACCTTCCAAACGCCCTCACCCTGCTGCGCATCCTCGCGGTGCCGGTCGTCGTCGTCGCCCTGCTGGGGGAGACGCCGAACGGCGACGCGCTCGCCGCCGCAGTCTTCGCCCTCGCCGCGCTCACCGACGGCCTCGACGGCTACTTCGCCCGCTCGCGAAACTCGATCACGACGTTCGGCAAGCTGATGGACCCGATCGCCGACAAGCTGCTGATCGTCGCGGCGCTGGTCTCGCTGGTCTCCTTGGACCGACTCGAAGCCTGGGTCGCGATGGTGATCATCGCCCGCGAGTTCGCGATCACCGTGATGCGGGCGATCGCCGCCGAGCGCGGCATCGTCATCTCGGCGAGCTGGCTGGGCAAGGTGAAGACGGTCCTCCAGATCGCCGCCGTGATCGCCCTGATAGCCGCCAACCCGGCCCCGGCCTGGGTCGACGCCCTCGTCTACCTCGCCGTCGCCGCCACCCTGATCAGCGGCGCCGACTACTTCTTCGGCCTGCGCCGCCGAATCGACGAAGAGCGCGAAGCGCGGGCGGCGCCGAAGACCAAGCCGAGCTAGGCGCTCGCGTCACATAGCTGCGTGCAAGCCGTAGCGCTGAGCGCACCACCCGCGCGCTGTCCCCTGGGACCTTCCCAGCATGACCCAATCCCCTCGGCCCAAGGTGCAACGTTTTCCGGCTCCGTCGACGCCGCTGCGCGCTGCACCCGGAGTGGAGCGACCCGGCCCCGCTGAGGTGCAACGCTTTTCGGCTCCCACGGAGCCACTACGCGTTACACGGCAAAGGGCGACCGTGGTGCTGCGCGAACTGGCGGAGCAGCAGCACGGCGTCGTGGCTTGGCGTCAACTTGCGGCGCTCGGCCTAACCGAAGGCCAGATCAAGAGTCGGGTCAAGGATGGCCAGCTTGTGCCCTTGCACCGAGGGGTCTTCGCGCTCGGTCACCTGCGCATCGGGCGCTATGGCGAATGGATGGCGGCGACGCTCGCTTGCGGGCCGGGGGCTGTTCTCTCTTATGGGAGCGCCGCGCAGCTTTGGGGGATAAGGGGATCTCGAAAGCCGATCGAGGTGACCCGCGTCGCCGGGCATCGTCGGCCGCACGGCGTTCGCCTCCACCAGACCAGATCGCTTCCCGACGAGCACGTCACCATCGAAGCGGGCATTCCCGTCACGACCCTCGAGCGAACCCTGCTTGACACCGCCGCACGCCTGGACGCGAAGCAGCTGGAGCATGACCTGGTCGAGGCAGATCGGAGTCGCCGCCTCCGCTGGCCGAAGCTGTGGCAGGCCATCGCCGAGCATGGCCGGGGCCGAAAGGGCGTCAAGCGCCTGAAGCGCGTTGTCGCCCAAGCGGACCCGCGATTCGCCGACGCCGTCTCAGCTTCGGAGGTTGACTTCCTGATTCTCTGTCGAGAAGAGGGCTTGAAGATGCCCCAGGTGAACGTCCTCGTCGAGGGCAAGCGCGTCGACTTCTACTGGCCCAAGGAGCGACTGATCGTCGAGGCCGACAGCTACGGCTTTCACGGCGACCCCTCCGCGTTCGAGCACGATCGCCAGTCGACCGTGGACCTGGAAGTGGCCGGCTACCGAGTACACCGCACCACCTACAAGATGCTCGAGGCCAATCCGCGCCCCTTTTTCAACTTGGTACGCAGTTCGCTGGCCTCCTGAGCGAGGTGCAACGTTTTACGGCTCCGTCAACGCCATAGTGCGTTGCACCTAAACAGAGCGATTTCGGCCTCGCGAAGGTGCAACGTGTTTCGGCTCTCACAGAGCCACAAAACGTTGCAGTGACGACGAGCTAGCTAGGTGCTCGGCGCCTCGAGCCACTCGCGCATCGTCATGTGGGGCCCCGTGTGCTCGCCCGAGGCCAACTCCTGGCGGAGGTCGCCGAGCGTGCCGTAACGCTCGGCGACGACGTTGTGGCGGTGGATCGTCTCGAGGTTCTCCTGACGGGCCATGACGAAGGCCTCGGCCGGCAGGTCGGGATAGCCCTCGACCACGGCGCGGACCATCTCGCGTACGCAGTCCTCGACGAAGCGCGGCTGCGAGTGGGCTTTGGCGACGACCGCGAGCTCGTCAGGGCGCTTCATCAGCTCGTAGATCTCCGAGCTCATCGAGCCCTCGACGATCCGCAGCAGCTCCGGCGCGTCGATCCAGGTGTCGCCGCCCTCGGGACAGCCGATGTAGAGGGTGCCGATGCCCCGCTGGTTGTGGGTGGCGACGGGGACGGCCTCGATCGCGCGCTCGACCTGCTCGGCGTCGAAGCCGGCGTTGGCGAGCCGTTCGCGGCCCAGCTCGGCGACCATCTCCTGGGCGCAGGGGCAGGCGGTCATGCCCTGCGCCTGGACTCCGGTCAGCGTCCGGTTGCCGTGCTCGGAGGCGACGGCGGTGCCGAACAATCCGTAGATCTCCTGGGTCGAGTGGCCAGTTGCCGGCGTTTTCACCGTCTCGGGGTAGCGGGCGGAGACCGAGACCTCGGCGCGGCGGCCGCGCTGGCTCTCCCGCACCCGCTCGGCGATATGCGCCGCCAGCGTCTCGGCGCGGAAGGCCTCGCCGAGCACGACCGTGTCGATCGCCTCGGCGACGACCTCCTCGAAGCGCGACATGTGCACCCCCGACTGGCGCGGCTCGAGATCGACGAAGCACTCGAAGTTGGCGTGGAAGAGGTTCTCGCCGCCGTCGGCCTTGACGCGAATCACCTTCTCGACCCCGGTGACACCGACGCGCGAGAGGCTGACCTGCGTCGCCGGCACCGACGCCTGCACGTCGGGCGCAGAGAGCGAGGGGATCATCGTCGTACGGGTCGCCACGGCTTATGGAGAGTAAGCAACTCAGCCCCCGGACCGATGCCTGGCGGGCTCAACGATCTGTTTCTTCTGCCTATACTTCGCTCAGCCGGAGCGTTGGGGCCGGCGCCCCGGGAATGGGAGAGGGTTGGACCGGAGGCCGTGATATCGAACCGTTGGAGACGGTCCCGCGGGGACTGGATCAGGATTCGGATGTACCGCAATTTGCGGAGCCCGAGGAGCTTCGTGGCCTGATTGCGCTGGGGCGCGAGCGCGGTTACCTCACCTTCGAGCAGATCGCGACCACCCTGGAGGAGGTCGAGGTCACCAAGGAGCAGATCTCCGGCCTGCACGCCCATCTGGTCGAGATCGGTGTCGAAGTGATTGCCGAGGAGGGCGTCGACGCCTACAAGGAACAGCGCGAAGAAGCGGCCAACGGCGCCTCCTCGAAAAAAGCCGATCTGGACCTGACGGTCGAGCCGAGCCTCGACTCCCTGCGCCTCTATCTGCGCTCGATCGGCCAGGTTGACCTGCTGACCGCCGCTGAGGAGGTCGAACTCGCGAAGCGGATCGAGCGCGGCGACATGCTGGCCAAGCGCCAGATGGTCGAGGCCAACCTGCGGCTCGTGGTCTCGATCGCCAAGGGCTACCTTGGGCGCGGGCTGAGCTTCCTCGACCTGATCCAGGAGGGCTCGCTGGGGCTGATCCGCGCGGTCGAGAAGTTCGACTACCGGCGCGGCTACAAGTTCTCCACCTACGCGACCTGGTGGATCCGCCAGGCCGTGACGCGGGCGATCGCCGACAAGGCGCGGACGATCCGCATCCCCGTCCACATGGTCGAGAAGCTGAACCGTGTCGCCCACGTCGAGCGCCAGATGGTGCAGTCGCTGGGCCGCGAGCCCGAGCCCCATGAGATCGCCGCCGAGCTGCGCTGGCCGCTTGATGAAGTGCGCGACATCCTGCGCGTCTCGCAGCTGCCGGTCTCACTCGAGAAGCCGGTCGGCGACGAGGACGAATCGGAGCTGGGCGATTTCGTCGCCGACGATGAAGTTGCCGAGCCCTTCGAGGAAGCCAGCGAGCACCTGCAGCGCGAGGGGGTTCGGCGGGCGCTCGACGCGCTGCCGGAGCGCGAGCGCCAGGTGATCGAGCTGCGCTACGGCCTCTCCGGCCTGGAGCCGCTGACCCTGGAGGAGGTCGGCAGGACCTTCGGCGTCACCCGCGAGCGGATCCGCCAGATCGAGACCAACACGCTGAAGAAGCTGCGCGCCCTGCCCGAGGCGCAGATGCTGCGCGAAGCCAGCTAACGCGGCTCGAGCACGATGACCGAGGCTTCTCGGTCGAGCTTGCGCTGGTAGTCGTCGAAGCCCGCGTACTGCTCGTTGTGCTTGCGCCAGAGCTCGGCGCGCTCCTCGCCCTCGGCGACGCGAGCCCGGACTGGGTAGCGCTTGCGTCCGACCTCGACCTCGCCCTCCGGGTTCGCCTTCAGGTTGAGCGACCAGGCCGGGACCTTGGCGTTGCCGGCGTTGGTGTTGATTACGACGACGTTCTCGCCGTCGGCCAGATAGACGACCGGCGCGGTGCGCTGCTGGCCGGACTTGCGGCCGGTGGTCGTGAGGAGCAGGACCGGCGCCCGGCCGACCTTGCCGCCGATCCGCCCGCCGGAGAGCCGGTAGAGCGGCGTGTTGAGCTTGCCGGTCCAGCGCAGCCCCGTGGCGCCGAGCGAGTTGGAGATCCGGGCGAGCGTGTGATCGCTGGGCACGCGGCCAGTATTTCAGAGACTGACTTCGCCTTTAGTAGTCCATATGGACGTAAAAAGGCGAAGTCACCGCGTAGAGTGGTGGGGATGGCTGAGCCGCATCCGTTTCGCCTGGCCGCTGAGGCCAAGGATCTCGATCTGCTCGTCGAGACCCTGCGCGAGGACGTCGAGCTGCACAGCCCGATCCTCTTTCGCGGCTTCGAGGGGCGCGAGATCGTCACCCAGGTCCTCACTCACGTCGCCGCCACGCTCGAGGGCCTCACCTACGTCGATGAGCTCCACGAAGGCAACAGCGTCGCGCTGCGCTTCAAGGCCCGCGTCGGCGACCGCGAGCTGGAGGGCATCGACTTTCTCGAGCTCGACGATGAGGGTCGCGTCGCCGTCCTGACCGTCTTCATGCGCCCGATGTCCGCGCTCACCGCCTTCAACGAGCAGATGGCAGAGCGGCTCGGGGTTGCGTAGCCGAGCAACGACAAGCCCTTTAGAATCGCCTGCGTCAGGCCTCGGGGGAGTGTCCGAGTGGTTAAAGGAGACTGGCTGTAAACCAGTTGGCTATGCCTACGCAGGTTCGAATCCTGCCTCCCCCATATGAGTGATCTCAATGGCCGCGTGGTTGCGATCGCCGGCGTCGCCGGCGGTCTTGGCCCGGTGGTCGCGAAGCGGCTCGCCGCGGCCGGAGCGACGATCGCCGGAGCCGACGTCTCCCAGGAGCACGCCGACGAAGTCGGCGCCGGGCTGGCGTTGCCGGCCGAGCGCTGGGACGGACGCGCCGTCGACCTGCTCGACGAGGAGGCGACCAGGTCCTGGTGCGCGGCGCTGCTCGAGCGCTTTGGCCGGGTCGACGCGCTGCTGCACCTGGTCGGCGGCTGGCGCGGCGGGCAGCCGCTGCACGAAGAGCCGCTCGAGAATTGGGCGCTGCTGCACGATCTGCTGATCCGCACCGTCCAGCACACCACGCGTGCCTTCCACGAGGCGCTGCTCGCCAGCGATCATGGCCGCTTCGTCCTCGTCTCCGCCAAGCAGGCGCAGGCGCCGTCCAACTCGAACGCCGCCTACGCGGCCGCCAAGGCCGCCGCCGAGGCTTGGACCCTCGCCCTGGCCGATGGCTTCGAAGGCACCGCCGCGACCGCCAACATCATCGTCGTCGACGCGATCCTCACCCCGCGCATGCGGGAGCAGAGCCCGGGCGAGGCGTTCCCAACTTTCACCCCGGCCGAGCAGCTCGCCGACGCGATCGCGTTCCTCTGCTCAGACGCGGCCGAAAAGATGAACGGCCAGCGCCTGCCACTTACGATGCGGGGATGAGCAAGCCGGCCAACGGCGAGATGACGATCAGCGAGTTGGCGCAGCGGACGGGGATGACCGTGCGCAACATCCGCGCCCACCAGACCCGCGGCCTGCTGCCGCCGCCGGTTGTGCGGGGCCGCACCGGCTATTACAACGACGATCACATGGCGCGGATCGAACTGACCCGCGAGATGCAGGCCGACGGGCTGAACCTGGAGGCGATCCGCCGTGTGCTCGATGCCGGTGGCGGAGCGGCGACGGAGATACACGACCTCACCCGGGCAATCCGCGCCCCCTTCGAAGAGGAGGCGCCGGAGATCGTCAGCTTGGAAGAGCTGGCGGGCATCTGGCGCCAGGCGGTCGAGGAAGGCAAGGGCCTGGAGCTGCTCGAGCACGGCGAAAGGCTCGGCGTCGTGCGGACCCTGCCGGGGGGGCAGGAGGTTGAGGTGATCAGCCCGCGCATGTTGCAGGCCGCCGCGGCCCTGGCCGAGCAGGGGATCAACCCCGACGTCGTCTTCCACGCCGCCGACAAGCTGCGCCGCGAGGCCGACACCATCGCTCGCATCTTCGTCGGCCTCTTCCTTTCCGAGGTCTGGGAGCCCTTCGACCAGGCCGGCCGTCCCGAGAGCGATTGGCCCAAGGTGCGCGAAGCCCTCGACCGCATGCGGCCCCTTGGCGCCGACGTCCTGATGGGCGTCTTCCAGATCGCGATGGCCGAGGCCACCGACAAGGCGATGGCGAGGACGATCCGCAGCGTCGCCCGGCGCGAGGTACGCCGCCTTGCGGGGGAGGTGGACTGATGCGAGCGGATTACGACCCAAGCGCCGAAACGATCCAGGTCGAGCTGGAGCCGGTCGATACCCTCGACCGCGATGATGCTGAGACGCCGAGGCGCTGATCGCCGCAGCCAACGCCGCCCTTTCAGCGCCAAGCCGCACCGTCACCTTGGAGGTGGCGACAGTTGCCTCGCTCTGACGCTCTCTAGCGAGCCGGCACCGCCAACTCCTCGCTGGCCGCCGCGTGCCCCTCGTAGGGCAGCACAGCGAAGTACATCAGCGAGGGCAAGAGAGACTCGATCCCATCGGTCTCGCCGCGGTTGAGGCGGGAGTAGAGCAGGGCCTCGATGCCGCCGACTATGCCGGCGGCGGCGATCGCCGAAGGTACGGTGCCGTCGGGAGCTTCGGCCCGCACCTGGGTGTCGAGGCAGGAGGCGAAGTGGTCGAGCAGCTCGTCGCGGCGCAGCAGGGCGGGAGGACAGGCAGCGCGGGCGTCGACGACCAGCGTCATCGCCGCGTCGGGTTCCTCGGTGACGAAGCGCAGCAGGTCTTCGAGGGTCAGGCGCAGGCGCTCCCGCCAGGTCTCGCCCTCCTCGCCGGCGGCCTCGAGCCGCTGGCGCAGGCGGATCGCAGCGATGTCAAGGGCGGCGAGGAAGCAGTCCTCCTTGTTCTCGAAGTGCTCGTAGAAGGTGGGGCGGGAGACACCGGCGCGCTCGAGCACGTCCTGGACGCTGACCTCGCGGTAGCCGAGCTGCGCGGTCGCCCGCAGCATCGCCGCCAGCAGCCGCTCTCGCTGGATCGCGCTGACGAGGTCGGAGGGCAGCGAGCGAATGCCTGAGGGAAACTGGCCTTCGCCGCCGGAGAGCAGCTCGGCCGCGGCGCTCACATCGGCCGCAGGCCAGCTGTCGCCGAGTGCGGCGAGCAACATGTCGTGACTCAATTCCACCCTGTCCGCTGCCATAGAGGAAACCCATCGTTTCTGTTATAAACCCTGCAAGTCCCGCCACGGTACCATTTGAGTCGCTATCGTGCAAGGTCATCCGCCGTTCCGGGGGTATCCTTGACCAATGCCGCGGCGCGCACAGGCGAGAACCGGGACTCGCGCAGGTGCGCCGCCGGTCCGCCCCGAGCTGCCTCGTGAGTTCGTCGCCGTCCACAAGCGCCGCCGGATCATGGACGCGATTGCCGAGTTGACCGCGGCGCAGGGCTACGACTCGACCAAGATCGGCGACATCGTGCGGCGCGCCGGCGTCGCCCGCAAAACGCTCTACGACAACTTCGAGGGAAAAGAGGAAGTTTTCCTCGCCGCCTTTGACGCCGCCGTCGACGAGGCAGTCCGCCGGATCGAGGAGGACTGCGCCAAGGTCGAGGGCGGCTGGGAGGAGCAGGTGCAGGCGGGTCTCGCGGCCTTCCTGCGCTACGTCGCCGAGGAGCCGGCGCTCGCCCGCATGTGCATGGTCGAGGCGCTCTCGGCGACCCCCGCCGCGACCGAGCGCTACGAGAAGGCGGTGCAGCGCTTCGTCGAGCTGACCGAGCGCACCGTCCCGCACAACGACCAGCTTCCGGAGACGATCGAAGAGACGCTGATCGGCGGCGTCGCCTGGATCGTCTACCAGCAGATCCGCCGCGGCGAAGCCGAGAAGGCCGAGGATGTACTTCCCGAGCTCTCCGAATTCATGCTCGCGCCCTTCCACAGCGCCGCCGCCGAGCCCGAGACGGCCTGATCAGGCGGCGCGGCGCGGACGGTCGAGGATCGCCGTCAGCTCAGGCCCCAGGTCAATCAGCCGCGATGCCTCGCCGGTGCAGATCCGCGTGCAGACGAAGGCGAGGGTTGCATCGATCAGCCGCTCGTCGAGGCCGGGGGGGTGGGCCGGGAGGACGTCGGAGCCGCGGTCTCGGCGCAGCATCGCGGCAAGGCGGGAAACGAGCAGGCGTCGCGCCGCCGTGACCGCGACCGCCTCGCGCGGCGCCTGGGCGCAGAGCAGCTGGGCCAGCGACGGTTCGGCGGAGAGGAAGGCCAGCGCCGCGTCGACGCCGACCTCGAGCGGCGCCAAGCGCGGGTCGCGCGCGGCGCAGGCCGCGTCGATCTCCTCGCAGAGCTCGTCGGCGCCCGCCACGTAGGCGGCTAGCACGCAGTCCCAGAGGTTGCCGAAGTGCTTGTAGAAGGTGCTGGTGGAGACGTTTGCCAGCTCGCTGACCTGGGTCGTGGTGACGCCGGCGTAGCCGTGCTCGGCAAAAGCCTCGGCCATCGCCGTCAGCAGCCGCCGGCGCTGGTGCTCGACGACGAGGTTGGCGGGGATGCCGTGGCGGCCGGGGGGAAGGCGACGTGGCAGCGGCTTGCCCGCCGAAAAGGGGCCCTCGGCCGCCTCGTCGGTGACGAGTTCGAGCCGTGTCATGCCCCCTCGCTTTCGAGCCCTGCCCGGTCGCGCTCGAGCAGTATCCTGGCCTCCTCGAACGCCTCTTCGGCGGCCTCCTTGCCCAGGTAGGAGCCGACCGTCAGGTGCATCAGCTCGGGCAGGGCGTCCCAGATGCGCCTCTGGTTGCCCTCCGCCAGCACCTCGCAGAGCGAAGCCTCGATGCCGCCGACGACGAAGATGCCGGTCGCCTGCGGTGGCGCCTTTGCGGGCTCTATCTCACCGCGGACGCTGTCGAGCGCTTGGGCGAGTCGCTCCAGCGCCTCGTCATGGACGCTCAGCGCGGCGCCGCCGGCGACGTGGACCTCGACGAAGAGGGCGCGGGCGATCGGGGCCTGGCCGGTGACGAAGCGACAGAGCCTGATCAGGCCAGCCCGCACGCCGGGAGCCCAGCCGGGCGCCGAGGCCGCCGCCTCGAGCAAGCTGACGCCAAGCCGCTCGATCCAGGTCTTATAGGCCTGCTCGAAGCAGTCCTCGAGGCCGTCGAAGTGATCGTAGAACTGCTTGCGGTGCCCGCCGCAGTACTCCAGGATCGCCCGCACCGAGGCGCCGCGATAACCGAGCTCCCCGACGACGTGAAGCGCGCCTTCCATCTCCCCCTCGCGCACCGTCGCGTCTGGGGTCGGGGTGGTCGTCTCGACTGGGAGCGCCTCCCCGGCGGCCGCGCAAGCTTCCTGTTGCATTGCGGTGCTCTCCTTGTCACGAGCTTTCCCCAGAAACTGGGGCTGCCGTATAAAAACTACTCCTTTTTTTTCGGATATGAAATATTTTTAGGAAGAGCTATCCTCGGCTCATGCAGTACCTCTCGCAACGACTTGCGGTTGAGTCGACCGGGACCGGGAAGGATCGCCGGCCTCAGGGGCCCGTCGCGGCGACACAGCACGAGCGGATCCTCGCCGCGACCGAGCGGCTGATCGCCGAGAGGGGCTGCGACGGAACGACGATCGAAGGCATCGTCAAGGAGGCTGGCGTCTCCTCGGTGACCTTCTACGAGCACTTCGGCGACAAGGAAGAGTGCTTTGTCGCAGCCTTCGATCGCGCCGTCGATCAGCTGCGCGCGGCGATCCCGGCCAAGCTGTTGGGCACTGAGCAAGCGCCGCAGGCTCTGGCGGCGTTGCTGGAGGCGATCGACGCCGAACCGGCACGGGGGCGGCTCTGTTTCGTGGAGGCGCAGAAGGGCGGGCCGTTGCTGCGCGCTCGCCATGAGGCAGCGCTCGACGCTGTCGCCGGCGAGCTTTCAGATTCGCTCGGACAGGCGATCGTCGGCGGGCTCGCCTGGCTGTTGCGGGAGCGGCTAGAGCTGGGCGGGGGAGAGGGCGTGCGGGGCCTTCTACCGAGGATGACCGAGATCGTCCTCGACCCCTACCTGGTCCATGGCTGACGCGGCGCGCGCAGCCGAGCAGCTCGCCGCGGGGAGGACCCGCTTGCCGCCTGGCCGCCATGGCCTGCCGCGCGCCTTCGTCGCCGAGAACCAACGCGAGAGGCTGCTCAACGGCGTGGTCGAGGCGGTCGCCGAGCACGGGTACAACGCGACCACGATCGGCAAGATCAGCGAGGCGGCGAAGATCTCCCGCCGCACCTTCTACGAGTACTTCTCGAGCAAGGAGGAGTGCTTCCTCGCCGCCTACGCGATGGTCGACGACCACATCCGCGGCTCGATGCTGGCCGCCGCGGGTCCCTCCGAGGATTGGCCCGAGCAGGTGCGCGCGAAGCTCGCTGCCTTGCTCGAGGTCCTCTCCCGCGACGCCGCCGTGGCCCGCTTCTACCTGGTCGAGCCGCTCGCCGCGGGGGGCGAGATAGCCGCTCGCTACCGCGACGCGATGCAGCTCTTGGCGGAGACGATCCGGCCCCAATCACCACTCTCCGAGATGGACGTCGAAGTGCGCGATCAGGTCCTCATGGGCGGCATCGCCACCCTGATCTCCCGCCGTCTCAAGGCCGGCGGAGCGGCCCAGCTGGGTGAGCTCCTCCCCGACCTCGTCGAGCTCGCCCTCGCGCCCTACCTGGGCCGCGACGAGGCCCGCCGCGTCGCCCGCAGCCAGCCGTAGCGCCCGGTTTCTCTCCGTTCTGGCCGCCCTGGACAAGGGAGGTCTAGAGCCGTATTCCTTCTTCTCAAAAACTTTTACTTGCATTCGTAAAACGTTTCTTTTATGCTGCTGCCAGAGCGCGTTTGCGAAAGCGGGCTCCACAGGGACAAAACCGAGCCTCGCGGAAGCCGCTAAGGGAAGCGGCGGGCAGAGGGGCTCACGGGACAAGGAGAGAGATCTAGATGTTCTCGACGCTACGCAACCGCTTCGGCATCCCGGGAGTCGTCTCGGTCATCGCCCTGGTCTTCGCGATGTTCGGCGGCGCCTACGCCGCTTCCAATTCTTCGGGCGGGGGGAAGGCCACCGCCTCAGCCAAGGCAAAGAAGGGGCCTCGTGGTCCGAAAGGCGCCACCGGCCCCGCGGGACCGGCCGGTCCGGCGGGACCCCAAGGACCGGCCGGCGCCAAGGGCGATGCCGGCGCCAATGGAGCGAACGGGACCAACGGCGCGCCCGGCTCACCCGGAGCCCCCGGTCAGAGCGTCACCACCACGGAAATCCTCCCGCTCGAAGAGTGCGGCCAACAGTCCGGCGTGATGCTGCACTCGGCCAGCGGTGAAAACGAAGTCTGCAACGGCGAAGACGGCGAAGACGGCTCGCCCTGGACCGCGGGGGGCGTGCTGCCCTCGGGGAAGACCGAGACCGGAGCTTGGGCGGACACCATCCCGGCCAGTGGCAGCGGCCAAGCGGCGATCTCCTTCACCGTGCCGCTCGCGGCCGACATCGAAGAAGCAAAAGTGCGTCTGAACGACTTCGGCACAGAAACATTCGATCCGGCTTGCGACACGTTCGTCAACGGAACCCCCGTGCCTCCCTTTGGAACCCCGATTCCAGACCCGGGATATCTGTGTGTCTACAAGGTCCAAGGGCTTGCGACGATAAATGGCGTCAATAAGGCCCTTTTCGGCAATGGCGCGAGCGAGGTTGGGGCTCTAATCCAGCTAAGCGGTCTTGAAGGTCAGGACGCCCGGGGAGAGTGGGCGGTCACCGCCCCATAGTCGAATCCCAGCGCGGGATCCAGATCGACCAGAAGGCCGCCTGGATCCCGGCGCTTCACGCAGCCGCCCGAGATTCACAGCAACGAAGGGAACGCCAGTGATCGACCGACTCCACACACATTCCGAGGCAACCGATCGAAGTGGGTTGTGTCGTTCGCGCTCCGTGGTTCGAGCAACAGCGCTGCTCGTTCTAGTCGCCGGCCTCGTCCTTTCCCTCTTCGTCTCGAGCGCCTTGGGCTCGCAGCAGGTGATCGGTTACTTCGGCAGCGAAGCAGGCAGCGGTTCCCTCGGTGGACAGTTCGCCGGCGCCCGCGACGTGGCCGTCAACTACACGGGCGCCGGCCCTGCCAATTCCGGCGACGTCTACGTCGCCGACGGGGGAGGGTCCGACGGGGGAGCCGGACGCATCCAGCGCTTCGCCTACGACGACAACGGCACACCGGGCGAACCCTATGACGACTCCTATGACTTCGTCAGCGCCTGGGGAGCCGACGTCGTCCAGGCCGGTGGCACCGGCGACAAAGGCAACGCTGCGGAAGCCAACTTTGAGACCTGCACGGTTGCCTCGCAATGCAAAGCCGCAGCGATTTCCTCAGGCAACGGCACCGTGGCCGGCGACGGCGCGATGCTCTGGTCCGATGGAATCGCCGTCGACCAGGACACAGGACGGGTCTACGTAGCGGACAGCCTCTCTGGTTTGGTCGCTGGCAACAACGCCCGCATCGACGTCTACGAAGGCGACGGCACCTTCCTCTACTCCTTCGGCTTCGACGTCGACGCGAGCGAACCGGGCACGGGCTATGAGGTTTGCCCGGCAAGCCACGTCTGCAAGGCGGGCATCCCCGGCAGCGGGCTTGGCCAGGTCTCCAATGCTCGCGGAATCGCCGTCTCGCCACCGGACGGCAATCCCGCCACCGGCACCGTCTACCTCGCCGATCCGGAAGCGCACCGGATCACCACCTACGGCCTGGCTGGAGAAAGCCCGTCGTCGATCGGCTCGGCGGTCGAGTTCTCCGGGAGCATTGGTCACCAAGGTCCTACCACGGTTGCCGTCGACTCGCGCGGGATCGTCTACGCGAACCGCGGCGAACACGAAATCCTCCGCTACGACAGCCAGAACGCCAACGGCGAAGGGGTCGGCTTCATCGAGCCGATCGGCGGCACCACAGTCGCCGTCACCGGCGGCCCGGGTGACCCCACCGGATCATCCCCCTACAAAGTGACCTTCCAGGGCTCGCTGAGAAGGACCGACGTCAGCCAGATCGTCGCCTCCAACGGCGCCCCCCCTCTCAGCGGCGGCGCTGGCGCCAGCGTCACCACCACGACGCCGGGCAGCGCCTCCGCCAACGAGGTGCAGGAAGTGAAAATCGCCGCCAGCGCTGGTCAGTTCAGGCTCAGCTTCGACGGGCAGGTCACCGGGGCCACCGGAACCGGCGACCTCACCGCCGGCACCTCCCAGATCACCAACGTGAGCACTTCCACGGGCACCTTCGTCGGGGGGGAGGAGATCTCCGGTCCCGGCATACC
Organism: Solirubrobacterales bacterium; assembly: GCA_036403515.1. GTDB lineage: Bacteria > Actinomycetota > Thermoleophilia > Solirubrobacterales > 70-9 > VRUE01. The sequence goes on along the minus strand of DASWQV010000027.1, from coordinate 2,131 downwards.
TCCCGGCACCCGGATATCGTCCGTTTTCGGCAGCACAGTCTTCATCAACCATGGGGCGACTGCTACGAGCACCGGCGCTGCCCTTGCCGCCGACCTTCCGTCGAACGTCGGCGCTGAGGCTGTGCAAAGCGCCCTTGAAGCTCTTAGCACGGTACCCGCCTTGCCCTCACTGCTTCCAAGGGGCGTGGCAGACCTCGAGGTCGCTCCCGACTCAGACGGAGCGGGACCCGAAGAGGACGTGCTCTACGCCCTTCCGGACAACGGTCATCCCAACACGGTGCTGCAGTTCGGCCCGGTCAACGACCCCGGCCTCGCGGTGCCGCCGGACGCGGTGGACGACCAGCACGGCGCGCTCGTCGGTTTCAATGTCGTCGGCGGGTTTGGCCTGGACCCGGTTCGCGGCCGCCTCTTCGTCTCCGCCGACTACCAGACAGAAAACGCCCCCCTCAACTCCCCGCCTTTCAAGAACGGCGTCTACGTCCTCGGCCCCGCTGGCGGCGCCCCCAGCGCCTCGCTCGACGGGATCACCGGCATCACCGGCACCTCGGCGAGCATCGAAGGCACGATCAACCCCAACAGCGGCCCGCCGGTCAGCTACTCGCTCGAATACTCGCGCGATGGGGTCAACTGGACCCAGACCGAGAAGACGCTGCTCGGCATCCAGACCACCGACCAGCCTGTCGCCGTCGAGCTGGATCCGCCCGGCGCCGGCCTCGAGCCAAACACCCTCTACCACGTACGACTGCTCGCAACCAAGGCCTTCCAGGCGCCGGTGATCAGCAACGAGCAGACCTTCACCACGGCGGCGATCGCCCCCCAGGTGGAGACCACCGGCTCCCCGGTGCGCACGGCGAGCACGGCGAGCCTGGAAGGCCGCCTCAACCCGCGCAACAAAGCGACGAGCTACTCCTTCGAATACATCGACGATGGCGCCTACCAGGCCAATTTCGCCGCTTCCAACCCGCCCTTCAGCGGCGCCACCTCGACGGCTTCTCACTCGGCCGGATCGGGCGGCCTGATCGAGCTGGTCTCCGAAGAGGTCGAAGGCCTGCAGCCCAACACCACCTACCACTACCGCCTCGTGGCAGACAATGGCGCCCCCGGCTCGCCCGCGCAGGGCCAAGAGAGGACCCTGACCACGCGAGCATCGGACGCCCCACTCGAGCACGGCCGCCTGCCCGGCCCGGTCGGATCAGACCGCGGCTATGAGCAGCTCTCGATGCCCGACACCGGCGGCAACCCCGTTTCCTACGTGATGGGCTTCGCCGATGACGGCGACGGCGGCCTCTACGGCATCACCGGCGGCACGCCGATCTCAGACACTGGCTCCCTGGCCAGCGTCTACTACGCCGAACGCACCGCGGGCGGCTGGCAGACGAGGAAGATCACCCCGCCGCGCTCGCAGCTCTTCGGCTCGCTTTTGGCGGTTGATGGCGCGACGAGCGACCTCTCGAAGGTGCTGATGGAAAACCTCCAGGTCGGCGCCGCCGGCGGCGCCCTCTGGGGGCTCTCTCCGGCCGGATCGCCGAGCAAGCTCTTCGAAGGCACCGGCTCAGAGCAACTCGAACTCGAATCGGGAGGCCTCTCGGCAGACGGCTCGCGAGCGACCGCGGTCCTCAGCGGCGGGGCGATCGACCCCGTCTATCCGGGCGCCGGCGCGGCCAAGAACCTCTACGACATCAGCTCCGGCGCCCCCCACCTGATCAGCCTCCTGCCCGGTGAGACGATCGCCGGCTGCGGACTCTCCGAGTTCTCTCATGGCTTCGGCCTGAAGGCGCACCTCACCCGCTGGCTTTCGGCCGACGGCCGCTATGCCTTCTTCCCCACCTCCGGACAGGCGTGCTCGGATCCCTCGCAGCTCTATGTGCGCGACCTCGAAGCCGGGCAGAGCAAGCTGATCTCAGGACCGCCGCTCTCGGGCAACTCCTGCGGGGCCGCGTTTCTCAAGGCGACGCCCGGCTCTGCCTTCTTTTGGACCCAGTCGCGGCTGGTCGCGGCCGATACCCCGCCGGTCAAATGCGGCGACGACTCAGGGGACACCGAGCACGACGGCGACGTCTACCGCTACGACATCGCCACCGAAGCGCTGAAATGCGTTACCTGCCTCGTCGCGGGCCTCGACGCCGACGTC
>DASWQV010000026.1:0-33704 GCA_036403515.1 Solirubrobacterales bacterium | reverse complement strand
CCATCGTGATCGTCGCCGTCATCGTGATCGGCTTGCTGCTTGCAGCCGCCGCTCGCCGCAACCGCGAAAGTCAGGTCGGAAAGGTCCAGACTGAGGCGATCCACGACGACGCCGCCCATCACCGTGAGCAGGCCGAGCGGTCCCGCAGCGAGGCCGAGTTGGCCGAGGAGCGCGCGAGGCGCACCGCGGCCGAAGCGGACCTCAATGAGCGCAAGGCTGAGGAGCGGGAGCGCGACCTCGAGGAGCGGAGCTAATGCTCGCCGACCGCTTCGCGTGGCGATGGGCCGCCAAGCAAGCGACAGGGTGAGCCGCGTGCAGCGTGATTGAGCGCCGGCTCCTGGCCATTTACCTGAACGATCACCTGGCCGGGGCGACGGCCGGAGTGGAGCTGGCCCGCCGGGCGCGTTCGAGCAATCGAGGCACGAGCTTTGGCGAAAAGCTGGCAAGCCTCTCTGCCGAGATCGAAGCCGACCGAGAGACGCTGGAGCGAATCATGGAGCAGCTCGGCGTGAAGCGGAGCCCTGCCAAGACGGCCGCCGCCTGGGCGGCGGAGAAGCTCGGGCGGCTGAAGCTGAACGGGCGCCTCACCGGTTACTCGCCGCTCAGCCGCCTGCTCGAGCTGGAGATGCTCCAAATTGGGATCACCGGCAAGCTCGAGCTCTGGCAGGCGCTGGAACAGACGCAGAGCGCCGAGCTCTCGCGGTTCGACCTCGCCGGCTTGATCGAGCGGGCGGAGTCACAGCGCGCGACGGCTGAAGCGCTGCGACTTGACGCGGCCCGTGAAGCGTTTGCGGGCGAGTCCAGCCGAGCCTCAGGCCACCGACCCTGACCGAGCAGCTTCAGGCCTCGTGGCGACCCTCGCGACGGTGGCGGCGAACCAGCGGAGCGACGTAGCCGATCACGGCGCCGATCGCAACCGCTGCCAGCAGGGTGATGATCAGCGGCGCGTCGACGGTGATGAAGAGGACGTCGACCCTGACCTGCTGGGAGTTCTGCAGGGCGACGATGGCCACGAGGGCAACCAGGCTGCCGACGGCCCAAGCGCGCCAGTTGATCGGTTTGCTCTCTTTGTTCACGCTCCCCTATATGAGCAGACCGACCAGAAGAAGCACAACCCCGGCGCTCGCCGCGGCGCCGGCGGCGCCGAGCAGCCAACGACGACGGGCGATGATCGAAACCGAGGCGAGAACGATGCCGACCTCCAGGGCGACCTCGGACAGCTCGTAGTCGACGTGCTGCGTATTGGCGTGGTCGACTTCGTTCTCACGGGCGCCGATCGCGGCGCCGAGATCTGCATCGGTCGGCCTCAAATCGCCGGCCACCCGAGCCTCATGCCGGGTCGCCTCGACGGCGGCCCGATGCTCCTGGACCCCGCCCTCAGCGAGCACCCTCAGCAACACCGAGTTTCCTTCCGCAAGGTCGATCTTGACCCTGTTGCTCTCCAGCCGGGCAGCGACATCGGCCCGACGGGTCTCGCCGGTGACGACCTCCTTCACCGCCTCGTTGGAGAGGAAGGTCGCTACCGCGAGCAGGGCGGCCATCACGGCAACGGCCATCGCTGCGTTGCGTCCGTAGCGCAGCTCGCCGCCCTCGTTCTCGCTTTTCGCCGCCCGATGACCGTGCTCGAAGCGCTCGTATGACCGATGGGCTTCCACAGCGTGCCTTCTAGCACCTGCCGCGGGCGCTTCCGTCGACCGCCCGCATCGTCGTTTCGCGACTCCTTCGCCGGGTAGCTGCCCCTGCTCGGGAACTTTGCCAATGGAGGTGACTGATGTCTGACCAATTGCAGGGCAAGCGAATCGCCTTTCTCGTCGCCAACGAGGGGGTTGAGCAGGTCGAGCTGACCGAGCCGCTGGAGGCGGTCCGCGAGGCGGGTGCCGAGGTCGACCTGCTGGCGCCCGAAGGGGGCGACGTGCAGGCCTTCAACCATCTCGACAAGGGCGACACCTTCACCCCGGACAGGGCGGTCGGCGACGCCGAGGCGAACGAGTACGACGGCTTGGTCCTGCCGGGCGGGGTCGCCAACCCGGACCAGCTGCGGACCAAGCCGGAGGCGGTCGAGTTCGTCCGCGCCTTCTTCGCGGCCGGTAAGCCGGTCGGCGTGATCTGTCACGGCCCCTGGACGCTGATCGAGGCCGATGTGCTGCACGGTCGCACGATCACCTCCTGGCCAAGCCTGCAGACCGACCTGCGCAACGCCGGGGCCGAGTGGGTCGACGAGGAAGTCCACGTCGACCAGGGCCTGGTCAGCAGCCGCAAGCCCGACGACCTCGAAGCCTTCAACGCCAAGATCGTCGAGGAGTTCGCCGAGGGCGTGCACGCCGGACAGCGCGAGAGCGTCGCCTAAGCCTTTGCGGCGGCGAGGTCGAGCAGCGTTCCAAGCCGCTCGCGGATCTCGTCGATCTCCTTGACAACCTCGACCGCGCCGGCCTCTCTCAGCTCTTCCTCTGAGAAGCCACCGGTCAGCACAGCGAGCGTCGCCACCCCGGCGGCGCTCGCGGCCTTCGCGTCCCAGACCGAGTCGCCGATCATCAGCGCCGGGCCGTCGCCCTCGGCCTTCTCGAGGGCGACCTGGACGAGGTCGGGGGCAGGCTTGGTCTTCTCGACGTCGGCAGAGGTGGTCCAGGCATCGACCAGGCCGCGCGCGTCGAGGAGGTTGAGATAGTGCTCAACCTCGTCCTCCTTCGCTGAGCTGGCGAGAATTGTGGGGAGGCCCTTCTCTCGCAGGTCGCGCAGCAGCTCGTGCGCTCCCTGCATCGCCTCCACTTCTCCGATCAGCTCCTCGTAGGCCTCGGCCTCGGCGCCGCGAATTTCATCCCCATGCTCAGCGGCCGCTTGGCCACCGATCAAGGCCTCGACGATCTGATCGCCGCCCATCCCGATGTGGCGATGAACCTTCCACATCTGCACCGCCTGGCCGTGGGCGCGCAGGGCACGGTGCCAGGCGAGCGCGTGGTGGTAGTTGGTGTCGACCAGGGTGCCGTCGATGTCGAGGATCACCGTTGGCGGGCTTTCGGGCGTGGGCTGCGCGATGGCCACCGCTACCCGCGATTGCGGCAAGCCGAAACGGGGAAGCCGAGGACTATGGAACGGGTCTGGATCGGCTGCTCGGGCTGGAGCTACCGCAGCTGGCGCGGCAAGCTCTACCCGGATGGACTGCCGGCGCGGCGCTGGCTCGAACGCTACGCGGAGAGCTTCGACACCGTCGAGGTCAACGCCACCTTTTACCGCCTGCCCAAGCGCGAGACCGTCGAAGCGTGGGTCGAGCAGACGCCCGAGGACTTCCTCTTCGCGGTCAAGGGAAGCCGCTACCTCACGCATATGCGCCGCTTGCAGAACATCGAGGAAGGGGTGGCGCGATTCTGGGAGCCGCTCGAACCGCTGCGCGAGGCCAACCGCCTCGGACCGGTGCTCTGGCAGTTGCCCGAGAGCCTGCATCGCGACGACGCCCTGCTCGACTCGGCCCTGCGGACCTTCCCGCCGGCCCGGCACTGCTTCGAGTTCCGCCATCCGAGCTGGTTCGCCGACGAGGTGAGGGACATCCTCGCCGAGCACGGCGCCTCGCTGGCGCTCGGAAACGACGCCCGGCGTGAGCTGCCGCAGGCGGGTCCCGCCGGAGAGCTGGCCTACCTTCGCCTGCATTACGGCTCCCGGGGACGGGACGGCAATTACTCGCTGGCCGAGCTCGACCGCTGGCGGCACCGGATCGCCGCCTGGCGGGCCCGCCGCGAGGTCTTCGTCTACCTCAACAACGACTGGCGCGGCTTCGCGCCGGCCAACGCACGGATGCTGCGGCAGGGACTCTCGCTGGCCGCATAGGCCTGGGCGCCCGTGTCTGTTTGGCGGGCGCAGGCCGGGGTAGCAGCACTCACATGTACTTGATCCCACTCGTCGTCATCGTCGTGCTCGCCCTGATCGCGGTCGCCTGGAGCCCGATCTTCGCGCTGGTCATCGCGGTGCCTGCCTTCTTGGCCTTCCTCGCCTATGTCGGCACGCAGCGGCGGGCCGACGAAACCATCGAAGCGCCGTCGGCCGGGCCCAAAACCGTCGAGAGCGACACGCCCAAGGGCGCCTGGGGAGAGCCGCGGCCCTAACCGGCCGGCTCAAGCGCTCCGACTGCTCCGCCAGCGGAATCCGGCGGCGGGGGCATGGCCGGGGCTTCGTCTACGAGGATGTCGGCGGCGGGCGGATCGAAGACGAGGAGACGCTGGCCCGGATCCGCGGTCTGGGAATCCCGCCGGCCTGGCGGGACGTCTGGATCTGCCCCGAGCCGTTCGGCCACATCCAGGCGACCGGCCTCGACGCGGCCGGTCGCAAGCAATACCTCTACCACCAGCGCTGGCAGGATAAGGCCGCCGCGCGAAAGTTCGAGTCGATGCGGGAGTTCGCCAAGGCCCTGCCGCGCCTGCGCCGAGAGGTGAAGCGGGATCTCGGCCGCGAGGGCATGCCGCGCGAGCGGGCGCTGGCCTGCGCGGTGCGGCTGCTCGACCTCGGCTTCTTCCGGATCGGCGGCGAGGAGTACGCCGAGGCCAACGAAAGCTTCGGCGTCGCGACCGTGCGGCGCGAACACGTCTCGATCAGCGACGGCGAGGTCGTCTTCGACTTCCCCGCCAAGAGCGGCCAGCGCCGCGTGCAATCGATTCGCGACGGCGAAATTCAGCAGGTGATCGAAGCGATGCGGCGGCGGCGCAGCGGCCCAGAGGACCTGCTCGTCTTTCGCGAGAACGGCAGCTGGCAAGACGTCCGCTCCGACGAGGTCAACGCCTACCTTCGCGAGAAGATCGGCGACGAATTCTCCGCCAAGGACTTCCGCACCTGGCACGGCACGGTCCTCGCCGCGGTCGAGCTGGCCCGAGAGGGGGCGCCGAAATCGAGAGGGGGCGCCGAGCGGGCGATCCGGACGGCGGTCAAGCGCGTCGCCGAGCGCCTCGGCAACACGCCGGCGGTCGCCCGCAGCTCCTACATCGATCCGACCCTGCTCGACCGCTTCCGCGACGGCGCGACGATCCGGCTGCCGAGCGCGTCCAAGCACAAGACGCTGGACGCCGGGCAGCGAGCCCGCATTGAGCGCGAGGTCCTCGCTCTGCTCGAGTAGACCGGCCGGCGTTTGTCTCGGATCGGCGGCGGGTAGCTCAGCCGCGTGAAAGTCGTCTTCGCGCCGATCGGAATCCTTGCCGGCCTGGCCGCGGGCTTCGCCGCCCAGAAGGGCTTCGAGCGGATCTGGGCGGTATTCGACGAAGAGGAGGCACCGGAGGCGGAGGACCGCGATGTCTCCTATCCCAAGCTGCTTGCGGCACTGGCGCTCGAGGGGGCGCTCTTCCGCGTCGTCAAAGGCATGGTCGACCGTGGCACCCGACTGAGCTTCGCCTCGCTCACCGGCGTCTGGCCCGGCGAGGAAGACACGGCTCATTGAAACAGCGAGGAATGCGATGAACGATCGGCTCGGAGAGGGAAGGAGCTACTCGGGCCAAACCGCCGAGACTCCCCATCCCGGCCCGCCAACGCCAGCGCCGGAGCCAGGCCCGCCCGCGCCGCCAAGCCCCGATCCCGCGCCAGAGCCGCCGCGGCCCGATCCGGGACCGCCTGAGCCGCAGCCGCCGCTCGACCCGCCGGAGCCCGGACCACCTGCGCCGGAGCTCTAGCCAGCCCTTCTCGCTCTATCGCCGGGAGGCATGCAGGCGGATCGTCGTGCGGCCTGGGGCGGAGCGGACCTGGACGAGGTCACAGAGCTGATTGGCCAGCCAGAGGCCTCGGCCGCCCTCCTGGGTTGGCCGCGGTCGCAGCCGACCGGCCAGCGGCTCCTCGATCGTGCCGGTGTCCTCGAACTCGACCAGCAGGCGGCTTTCCTCGAGCCATATGCCCAGGGTGCCGGCCCCGCCGCCATAGGCGATGCTGTTCGCCGCTACCTCGCTGGCGGCGATGACGAGGTCGGCGGCCTCCGACGCGCTGAGCCCGGCCCGTGCGGCAGCGCGCTCGACCCGGCGCCTGACCTCGCCGAGCTTGGGCCGATCGAACTCGAAGGCCTCGGCGCCGGCAGGGCGGCTGCTCAGCGAGCCCGCGAAGCAATCCCTGCTGATCAGGTATTCGTCGCTCGGACTGTCGACGCCGCCACGCGCCACCGCGCGATGGGAGTGGGCGACCTTCTCGAGGAGTTCGTCGCCAAAGGCGCGGGCATCGTAGGGGCAGAGCAGCGCAAAGGCCGGCGAGGAGGAGAAGGCGACGTTGAGCAGCGACTCGTGGCGCTCGCACTCGTCGATCTCGGCAGGTTCGCGCCCGGGCCAAACCGGTTCGCCAATACCGCGAACCGGCCGGCCGGGGTTGACATCGAGGAATTCCCGCCACAACGGAATGATCCGCGCCGGGTTGCGTCCCAGCCGTTCCATCTCCGCAAAGCGAATCTCGGCGGCATCGGCGCCCAACTCACCTTCGAGCAACGCCCTGTTTGCCTGGCTGACCGCCACCAGCGCCGCTTCGCCGGCCCCGAGCGCCTCGCGCAGGAAGGGAGCGGTCGCGGAGAGGAAGTCCTCGGCGCCGGCATAGATCAAAGCGTCATGTCGAAACCCGGCTTCCTTCATGCGGGCCTCACCGCTCGATCTTGGATTTCTGTTCGGGCATCAGATTTTTACATCAAAGGTTTAGACGTTCCGTCACCTTGGGTAATGAGCTTGCATCCGGGTTGTCTAAGCGAGGAGCGCAGAGAGATGTTCAGTTGCGAAAGGTGTGGGAGCCGCTACAACGCGATGCACGCGGCTGCCCTCGAGAACTGTCCCCGTTGTCAGGTCCGCGATCAGATCGCGACGCCGCTTGTTTTCAAGGCCTTCGAATCGATCGACTTCCCCGGAGGGACGGATTCGAAACCCCGCAAGCCGAGGAGCCTGCCGCTCACTGTGGCTTCAGAACGAGCAGGCAGAGATCGTCCCGGACCGGCCCCCCGGCCCAATCGAGAATCGCTTTCTCAACCTGGTTGACGATCGCCGGCGGCGGGAGCTCGGCCAGAGGCCTGAGCAGCCGCGATAGCCCGTCGATGCCGAGCATCGCTCCGTCGTTGCGTACGTCGGTGGCGCCGTCCGTGTAGACGACGACCCCGTCGCCCGCCCGCAGCGGTGTCTCGCGATTGCTGAGCTCCAGGTCGGCATCGGCTCCGAGCAGGAAGGTCGAGGGTTCCGCGGGGAGCTCGTCCAGCCCAGGCAATCGCAACGGCAGTGGGTGTCCCGCCACCGCCCAGGACAGCTGCGCCTGCTCGGCGCGGAAGCGCAGGCAGACCGCGCTGACCAGCTCGCGCGTATGGCGCGGCCGCTCGAAGAGCGCCCGGTTGGCCAGCATCAGCAGCTCGGCGGGGTCGCTGGTGCTGGCGGCGAAAGCCGCAAAGCGGGCGCGGATGAAGGTCGCCAGGCGAGCCGCCTCGGGGCCATGCCCAACGACGTCGCCGACGATCGCGACGGCGGAGCTGTCGGGACCGTTGGTGAGCAGGTAGAAGTCGCCCGAGACCCCGTACTCGGAGGGAACAAAGGCAGCCGCGGCCTCGACGCCTGGCAGCTGGGGCAGGGCAGACGGCGTGAGCGCCGCCCTGATCGCCTCGAGTTCCTCCAGCGAGTGCTCGAGCCCCGTCATTTTCTCCCTCAGCAGCGAAGCGAGGATCGCCACCGCGACGAAGGTGAGCAGCCGCACGGCGAACGTCGCGCCGAGGTGCGGGACCGGATGAATCGCGGAGCCGATGACGTAGAGGCAGGCGCAGCCGAGCAGCGCGACCCCGCCAGCTCGCCTGCCGCCCCACCAGGCCGCAAGTCCGATCGGCACGACGTAGAAGAAGCCAATCCCGACGTTGGTCCGCGCCGGCACCAACAGCCAGACGAAGAAGACGGCCAGCGCCGTCGCGCAAACCCAGGCGATGCGAGCGCTGTTCGGCATCGTCCGCGGCACCTGCCACGAGCCTACCGGGGCGTGGAAACGGGAAGGGCGAAGAAGGGAATCGCGTTTGGGCAGCAGCTCGGATGGGCACCCCGGAGGTATGCCTACGGACACCTCGCTCGGTGCCAAAGCAGTGAAGAAGCTGGTCAAGCAGCTGGCCGACGTGCACTCGATCGAGGCGCAGGCGCTGACTCAGATGCGCAAGGCGCCGGCGCTGGCCGGCGACGAGCGCCTGGCGGCAATCTTCGCCGAGCACCTGACCGAGACCGAAGGCCATGAGCACCGTGTGCGCGAGAGGCTCGAAGCCCACGGCGCCGACCCGTCGACCAGCAAGGACTTGGCCGGCAAGGCCGGCGGGCTGGGCATGATCCTCTTCGCCTACGTCCAGCCGGACACGCCGGGCAAGTTGACCGCCCACGCCTTCTCCTACGAGCACATGGAGCTTGCCGCCTACGAGCTGCTGAAGCAGACCGCGGAAGCTGCCGGCGACGCCGAGACCGCGAGCATGGCGAGCGAAATCGCGGCTGAGGAGCAGGGTATGGCGGACCGCCTCGAAGCCGCCTTTGAGCTGGCAGTCGACGCTTCGCTCCGCGACGGCAAAGGCAAAGCGCCGGAGACACGGCTCAACCGCTACCTCGCCGACGCGCACGCGATCGAGCAGCAGGCGTCGCAGCTGCTCAAAGTCGCGCCGAAGCTGGTCAAGGACGAGGAGCTGAAGCGGATCTTCCGCATGCACCTGGAGGAGACAGAAGGACACGAGCGATTGATCAGGGAACGGCTGCAGGCCCGGGGCGCCAAGCCATCCAAGGCCAAGGATGCGGCGCTGGGCGTCGGCGGTATCGGTGTCGGTGCCTTCTTCGCCGCCCAACCGGACACGACGGCGAAGCTGACCGGTTTCGCCTTCGCCTTCGAGCACCTCGAGATAGCCGCCTACCGGCTGCTCGCGCGTGTCGCCCGGAGGGCCGGCGATGAGGAGACGGAGCTGGTGGCCGAGCGGATCCAGGCGGAGGAGCGCGAGGCTGGAAACCGGCTGTCGCGCAGCTGGCAGCGGGCGGCCAGCTCGAGTCACCCCTAGCCGGCCGCCCGACCGTTCAAGCGGCTAGCCGTTTTGCGAGCATCTCCTTGCCCTGCTCGGCTCCCTTGCGGCTGGTCTCCTGGGCGCGGCGAAAGAAATCGGCGAGCTCGCTGTCGTCCTCGCGCTCGGCGTCTTCAATGTAGGTGTCGAGCCGAAGGACATTGCTCAGGCACTGCTCGGTGAACCAGATCACGTTGTAGTCCTTGTCCTTGGTGCCGGTGACCTGGCCGGTCTCCTGTGTTCCCATGCGGATCGTCTCCTTGGTTGGGTTCCGTCCCTGCCGACTACCCAGTTCTACGAGAGCGAAAAACGCGAGCGACGGGTAGAGGAGGCGCAGCAATGACCCGGATCGCACGCGTTATCGTCGGCCTGCGCTTGCTGATCCTGCCTGCCTGGATCATCCTCGCCATCCTCGCCAGCGAGGGCCTGCCCTCGGTCTTCAACTCCGACAGCGCCGAGCTGGGCAGCCTCCTGCCGCGCTCCTCCGAAGCGGTGGAAGTCGAAAAGAAGGCGATCGAGACCTTCGGGCTGCCGCTGCTCAGCCACACAATCGTCGTCGCCAGCCAGTCCCGCGGTTTTTCGGCCTCCCAGGGGGCGGCCGCGACGCGCTATATCGCCTCGATCGACAAGCAGCCGGAAGGGCGGGGCAGCTTTCGCGCCCTGCCGATCTCGGACTCCCCGGCCTGCTCGAGGCGCGGCGGCTGGGGACGACGCTCGTCGTCTACCTCTATATAGACCCGTCGCTGAGCGAAACGGAAGCCGAGGACACCGCCCACCGGTTTGCGGTCGGACTGAAGAACGCGACCGGGGCGCCCCAGGCCGAGGTGACCGGCGCGCTGCCCGCGACCGCCTCGGAAACCGACATAGCCATGCGCGACATCCTCTGGGTCGAGCTGGCAACCGTCCTGCTCGTCGTCGGCATCCTCGCCCTCTACTTCCGCTCGTTCGGCATCCCCCTGCTTGGCCTGGCCAGCGTCGCGCTCGCCTACCTGCTCGCCGACCGCGTGCTCGGCTGGATCGCCGAGCGCTACGGGCTGGCGATCCCACGCGAGGTCGACCCGGTCGTCGTCGCGCTCCTTTTCGGCACCCTCACCGACTACCTCGTCTTCTTCGTCTCCGGCTACCGCCGACGCATGCTGGAGGGGGCCGGCTCGCGCGATGCCGTCACCGCGGTGACCGCGGAGCTGCTGCCCGTCGTTCTCACCGCGGCGCTGATGATCGCCGGGGCAACCCTGACCCTGCTGATCTCCGGCGTGCGCTTCCTCTCCGCCTTCGGGCCCGGCATGGCGGTCGCCGTCGTGATCGGCGCCGCGATCGCGGTGACCTTTGTGCCGGCGGCGCTGGCGGTCTTCGGCCGCCTGCTGCTCTGGCCGCAGACGCCGGACAAGGCGGGGGACGCTCCGGAGGACGACGCCGAGGGCGGCGCCCGCGGCCACGCGATCGGCTTCGCGGCCAACCACCCCGTCCCGGTGGCCCTGCTCAGCCTGCTCCTGCTCGTCGCCGCGGCGAGCGGCATCCGCAACATGGCGCTCGGCAATCCGCTGATCCGAGGCCTGCCCGAGACGACGTCACCGAAGCGTGGCTACGACCTTGCCGCCGAGAGCCTCGGCCCGGGGGTGCTCGGGCCGGCGATGCTCGTCCTCGAAGAGCGTGGCGTCGCCAACCGGGCAGCCGAGCTTGCCGCGCTGCAGAAGCGGCTCGGCGAAGAGCCGGGCGTGGCGGGCGTCGTCGGCCCGGCCGATCAGCCGCTGCAGGGCCGCTACGGCGCCTTCCTTGCCCCGAGCGGCAACGCCGCTCGCTACGCCCTGGTGCTGGACGCCGACCCGGATGGGGCCGAAGCGACGCGGATCCTCTCGGAGCTGCGCAATCGGCTGCCCGGGTTGCTCGACCAAACTGGCCTGGGCCAAGCCAAGGCCGGAGTGACCGGGGACACGGTGATCGCCGGCGAACTGAAGGACGACACCTGGACCGCGCTCGAGCGGGTCGCGCCCGCCGCGCTGGCGGTGCTGCTGATCCTGCTCTGGGCGCTGCTGAGGAGCTGGCGGGCGCCGCTCTACCTGGTCGGGGTCAGCGTGCTGACCGTGGCGGCGGCGCTCGGCCTCACCGTCTACGTCTTCCAGGACCTGCTCGGCTACGGAGAACTCGCTTTCTTCGTGCCGGTGGCGGCGGCGATCCTGCTGCTTGCCCTGGGCGCCGACTACAACGTCTTCCTGATCAGCAGGATCTGGAGCGAGGCCGATCGGCGAGACCTTCGGCCGGCAATCAGAGTCGCCGGCTCACGGGCCGGGCGGGCAATCACCGTCGCCGGCTTCATCCTCGCCCTCTCCTTCGCCGCCGTCGCCTTGATCCCAATCGCGAGCTTTCGCGAGATCGCCTTCGCGATGTGCGTCGGCCTGCTGCTCGACACGCTGCTTGCCCGCACACTGCTGATCCCAGCCCTGGTCAGCCTCTTTGGCCGCGGCTCGGCCGAAGAGGCTGACCTCGGGAACACGGCAACGGCTCAGCGAGCCACGGCGCGCTCGTAGGTGAGCAGGGCGATGCCGTTGCCGACAGTCTTCGAGTCGATCAGGTTGAGTGACTTCTTCTCGCTCACGTCGCCAAAGACGCGCTTGCCCTCGCCGAGCAGGACCGGGAAGACCATCAGCCGCAGCTCGTCGACCAGATCGCGCTCGAGCAGGCCCTGGACCAGCTGGGCGCTGCCGGCGACGAGGATCACGCCGTCGACCTCGCCCTTCAGTTTCTCGACCTCCTCGCCCAGCTCTCCGCGCAGGATCGTCGAGTTGCTCCAGCTCGCCTCCCGCAGGGTCGAGGAGACGACGTACTTCGGCATCGAGTTCATCTTCTCGGCGAAGCCGGCCGCGTCTTCCATCGTTGGCCAGGCGGCGGCGAAGCCCTCGTAGGTGACCCGGCCGAGCAACTGCGCCTCGGCCTCGACCAGCTCCTCGAGCTTGAACCGGTCGCCCTCCTCGCCCCGGTCGATCTCGAAGGTCCAGCCGCCATGCCTGTAGTCCTCGGCTCCCCCGGGGTCCTCCATCACGCCATCGAGGGAAACGAACTCGGTTACGACGATCCTGCCCATGCTGATCTCCTTTGCGGGTTTGGTTGGCTCTCTACCAATACGACGAACGGGCGCTCGCCAAATCGACAGCCTCACGAAAATTTCTTTCCAGGCCCTTGCCGGGCGGGCCACCTGCGTCAGCGGCATTGCCGCGCGGCAATTCAAGGCGACGCTTTTCTTGCTGGAGCTGGCCCAGATCGTCGCGGAGGAGATGGGGGAGTCGCGACTAGAGCCGTGGGCATTCCCACCTCGCGTTGGACGACCAGGACCGGCCCGCGACGCCCTTAGGCGTGCTTGTAGACCTGCACGCTCGGCTGGACCGAGTCGACTTTCTTGATCGTCATCCTTGCTCACCTCCCTCCCCGCTCATCGTCCCGGCATTCCCAGGACCGGACGATCGATGGTATGGATTCCCCGAGTATCGGATTTATCCCTGAGGAGATTGGAAGCGCGCCCGAAAAGGCTTATGCTCCACCCGGCTTGAGTAGCCAATGAACGCTGACTGGAGGACCAGATGCCGGGGACAACCACCAAGCCGAGGCAGAAACGCAGCATCGAGGAGGCGGTCTCCTACGGGATCGGGCACCGAATCCGTATCGAAGTGCTGGCCTTCCTGAACGAAGAAACCCGCAGCCCAAGCGAACTCGCCAAGCTGACCCACCAGCCGATTACGACGATCGGCCATCACATCAAGGAATTGGTCAACTCCGGCTGCATCGAACTGGCGCGGATCGAAAAGGTGCGCAACGTCGATCAGCACTTCTACCGGGCGATCGAGCTTCCCTTCATCAGCGACGAGGAGGCCGAAGCGCTGCCGTTCGAGGCAAGGCAGGAATACGCCGCGGTGATCTTGCAGGCACTGATGGCCGAGGGACTGGCCGCGCTTTGGGCGGGCAAGCTGAGCTCGGACCCGGTCTGGATGAGCTGGCGCTGGTTCAACCTCGACCGGCAGGGACAGCGAGAGGCCCAGGAGGAGCAGGCCGAATTCTGGGAGCGGATCAAGGAAATCGAGGCGGGCTCGATGAAGCGCGCCGCCGAGAGCGGGGAGACGACCACTTCGACCATCGTCGCCGCGCTCGGCTTCGAGCGCTTCCGACCGGTCGGCAAGACCGCGCCGGCGATGCACCGCCTCGCTCCAGGGAAAAACTGAGTATCGGTAAAACCTCTTTCGAGAACTCGGTATGGACCAATGGGTTCCAATCTGAAACCTTTCAGTACTCAAGTTCCAATGAGGAAATCGACTCAAATATCGCAACTTCCTGCCGAGCGCATCGAGAGCAACGGCGACGGGCGACTCGACTGGGGAGCGCTCCTCTCCCGCTCCATCCACCCGACCAGGCTGTGGATCATCGAAGCGATGCGGGTCATAGACCGACCGCTATCGGCGTCTGAACTCGAACACATCCTCGAGCGCAAACAGAGCACCTCGGCGATCTCTTACCACATGAACACGCTGGCCAAGATCGGGGTCATCGAGCAGGTCGAGATGCAGCAGGTGCGCGGCACCTGGAAGCGCCTCTACGTCTTCACCTCCGCCGTCAAGTCGCCGGCGCCGAGCTCAGCGACCTAGAGCTCGATCCCCACCATCGCCGTTGCTGTCGGCGCTCCTGATCAGCAGGACGAACTCGATCGAGGCGATCGGCGTGATCGATCAAGCGACGAGAGAGAAGACCGGCGCTGGGCATTGCCACGGTATGCTTTTTCGGCTCGAGTGCCCTGGCGGCGCCGAGCTCCAGCCAGGCGTCGCGGTCGAAGGCCGTCGCGCAGGGTGCCTTCAGATACGAAGCCAGGGCAAACGGCTCCGCGGCGGTAAGCGGGCGCAAGGCTTTTGCGTACCCCTCGTCAGAAGAACCTCTACAGGAGCCGTAGCTTGGATCGTCCGGACTTATCAGATAGCGCTGCGCGCGGAGCACTCATCTCGCAACTTTCGCGCGAGATCGTGCAGCTGCACGCCCGCCTCTACGGACGCGGGCCGACCAAGGCTCGCAGCTACCTGCATGGCGACTATGCGGTCTGCATCCTCGAGGAGGTCTTCACCACAGCGGAGCGAACCCTGATCGTCGCCGGCTCCGGCGACCATGTCAGCGAAACGCGCAAGAAGTTCCAGGAAGCCGTCAAGGAGGAGTTCATCGGCGTGGTCGAGCGGATCACCGAACGAACCGTGCGCGTCTTCCTCAGTCAGGTCGACGTCGAGGCAAACCTGGCGCTCGAGTTCTTCATCTTCACCAACGCCTAGCCCTCGCTTCGCTCGCCGAGCAGGAAGACGTCGATCGCAACGTCGGGATCGACGTGGACGACGCTGAGGAAGGCGGTGACCGGGCGGGCCATGATCAGTTCGACGCTCGCCTTGTACTGGTCCTTCAGCGCTTCCTGATGCAGCGCGCGAGTCTGTCGCACGTGCTCGGTCTGCCCGGCCCTGATCAGGGTCCGCTCGACCGCGGTGTAGATGTCGCTGAGCAGGCAGATCACCATCTCGTCGGTGACAAAGCTCTTTGCCGCTCCGGGCCCGCGGCCGAAATGCTCGCGATGCAGCGCCACCATGGCGTTGGAGAGCTCGACCAGTGCCTGGCCACCCTTTGGTGTCTCTTTTCCGACCATGCTGCTCCAGTTCTGCGGGCGCCCAGCCAAGGACGGGACGGTCTCTGCGCGGGCTCGGGTTGGGCCGTGATGCCAACCTCAATCGCTCCTTACGCCACTCTGCTCGGGCGGCGCTGGCTCAAATCCCCCGCGGCCCGGTCAGCTCTTCACGAGTCGTGCGCGCTGGCCCGCATGATCGGTCGGAAGATCAGCCTACTAAGTCGGCGGCAATTGAGCCGGCGGTGGTACCGTTTTGGAACGCCGGAGGGGCTCGCCGCAACTCTTCCCGTTCGGTCACTTTGGTCAAGAGGGGCGGAGAAGGAGTGGGCTTGGATTCGGGGCACCCCGATGGGGAGGCGCTGTCGGCCATATCGAATGGCTTGGCCCATCTTCATATGCGTTTTTTCGGTCGCGGCCCGGCGAAAGTAAGGACGACCGCCGTCGAGGATCTGGTCGTCTGCATCTTGTGGAACGGCTTCACGATCGTTGAGCAGACCCTGCTCCAGCGGGGGAAGGCCGAGGCAGTCGAAGCCTTCCGGCGCACCTTCCAGGCGACGATGGAGCCGCAATTCAGCGAGGTCGTGGAGCAGGCAACCGGCCGGCGGGTCTCCGCCTACATGAACCAGATCCACGTCGAACCGGATGTCGCGGTCGAGCTCTTCCTGCTCGCCCCGGTCAACACCTAGCCCGGCAGCCCGCCGCGCCTGGGGTAGCTTGGGCCGGTGGATTCAAACCGCACAGCGAGCGAGGAGCCTTCCGACCACATCGAGGAGGAGCACCAGCGCCTCGCGCAGGTCGTCGAGAGCACCCAGGATGCCGTGCTCAGCAAGAACCTGAGGAACCTGATCACCTCCTGGAACCCGGCCGCCGAGCGGCTCTATGGATATTCCGCCGAGGAGGCGATCGGCAAGCACATCTCCCTCCTGATCCCAGCCGATCACAAAGACGAGGAGCTGGAGATCCTGGCGCGGGTGCGACGCGGCGAAAGGGTCGAGACCTATGAGACCGAGCGGATCCGCAAGGACGGCGCTCGCATCGACGTCGCGCTGACGATCTCGCCGATCAGGCATCCCCGGCGGGGCATCATCGGCGCCTCGGTGATCGCCCGCGACGTCACCGCACAGAAGCGGCGGCAGCGTGCGCAGGAGTTCCTCGTCACCGCCAGTCGCGAGCTCGAGGTCTCGCTCGACTTCGGCCGCACTGCCCGCACCATCGTCGAGACCGCGGTGCCGGACCTCGCCGAGCTCTGCGTAATCGATCTCGTCCGCCCAGACGGTTGGGTCGGCGACAGCATCGTCGCCGCGGTGGATCCCGCCGCGGCGCCGGTCCTGGAGGAGATTCGGCGCCGCGCGCCGCTCGACCCGCGCGGCCAGCACCCCGTGGCGCAGGTGCTGCGCGCCGGCCGGCCGATGGTCTGGCGGGACCTGACGTCGCCCAAGGTGATGCGGGACGTCGTCCAAAACGACGAGCACCGGCACCTGATCGAAGAAACCGGGTACCAGTCGGCGGCAGTGGCGCCGCTGATGGCGCGCGGATCGACGCTGGGAGCGATCTCCTTCCTCCATGCGAGCACTGACCTGCGCTATGACGACGCCGACCTGCAGCTGCTCGGCGAGCTGGCCGACCGGGCCGCGCTCGCCCTGGACAACGCCCGGCTCTTCGAAGAGCGAGACCGGATTGCGCAGAATCTGCAGCGCGGCCTGCGGCCGCCCGAGCCGCCCTACGTGCCGGGCCTCGACCTCTCGGTCGTCTTCGTTCCCTACGGCGAGGGCATGGAGATCGGCGGCGACCTCTACGACATCCTGACCACCGACGACGGCTGCTGGATCGTCATCGGCGACGTCTCCGGCAAGGGCAGCGCCGCGGCCGGCGTCGCGGTGGCGCTGCGCCACTCGATTCGCGGCCTAGCGCGGCAGATCGACGAGCCGGTCGAGCTGCTGGCGCAGCTGAACGAGATGCTGCTCGAGGGCAACAGCCTCAACGACTTCGCCACCGCCGTGCTGGTGCGGCTGCGCCGCGACGGCGAGCGCTGGCGCTTCAGCCTCGCCACCGCCGGACACCCGGCGGCGATCCACGTCAAGCCGAGCGGCCCCGCCCAGCTCGGCGGCGGCGCTGTTCTCGGCGCCTGGGCCGACTCACCGCTTGGGCGCCATCAAGGTGAGCTTCTCGCCGGGGAGACCCTCGTCCTCGCCACCGACGGCTGGTTCGAGGCGGGCCCTGCCTCGACGCACGTCGGCGGCGAGGCCCTCGCCGCGATGGCGCGCTCCTTCGCCGACCTCGACCTTGCCGAGATGACCGAGGCTCTGCGCCAGGACGCGATCTCGCGCAGCGGCGGGCCCCTGCGCGACGACATGGTCGTGTTCGCCGTACGGCCAGAAGCGCCCTAGCTGCAACGTTTTGTCCCCCCAGTAGGGGACAAAACGTTGCAGCGGCGCCTTTTGCTTGGCTTCGATGGCCAGGGCTGGCGTAGCCTTTCGGAATCCCTCGCCGACCGAGACAGTGGTTCGCCGGTGGCCTCGTGGCCCTCTTGGCCAGCCTGGCCTGCGTCTTCAGCCCTGCCGCGATCGGGGCACGGCAGGCGACGCCGTGGGGAGGCGGCTGCGTCCCGGCCGCGCCGGGGGTGCCGCGAAGCAGCGCCAACTGCGGGGCGGAACTGATCGAAGGCCAGGCGATCGCCCCGGCCAACGCCCCGGCGGCAATCCAGGCGGCGATCGCCGCCGCCAACCGGATCGACAACCGACCGTACGTCTGGGGCGGCGGCCACCTGGCCTGGAACTCGCGCGGCTATGACTGCTCGGGCGCCGTCGGCTACGTGCTGCACGCCGCCGGCCTGCTCGATCAGACGATGGTCTCTGGCCAGCTCGCTGACTGGGGGGAGCGAGGAAGCGGCCGTTGGATCTCCGTCTACGCCAACGCCGACCACGTCTACATGGTCATCGCCGGCCTGCGCTTCGACACCCGCGATGACCTGCCCGGCGTCTCGGGCCCGCGCTGGCACATGGCTCGGGTCGAACCGGCCGGCTTCGCCGTCCGCCACCCCGCCGGTCTCTGACGAGCGAAGCGGAGAAGCCGGATCAGGAATCCGGTTCGGCCTGCGCGAGCAGCTCGAGCATCTTGAGGTGATAGCCGATCCCGGCGGTCAGGGCCAGCTCGGAGGGACGCCAGCCCTCCTTGCCGCGAACCTCGTCGAGGTAGCCCCGCAGCTCAGCCAGCTTCTCCTCGTGCCAGGCCCTGCGCGCCTTCACGAGCGGGCTGGGGTCGGCTCCCGCGAAGACTTTCAGCATCAGTTCATCGCGCACCTGCGGGGGCGCCGCGCTGCCGTCCTTGGCCCAGGCAGCCAGCGCCGCTCGCCCGTCGTCGGTCAGCGAGTACGCCTTGCGGCGCCGGCCTCCCTCCTCCTGGCGAACCGATAGATAGCCCGCCGCCGCAAGCCGAGCGGGCTCCTCGTAAGCGGTTGTGTGAGGCACGGGCCAGAAGTTCTCGATCGACTGCTCCAGCGCCTGCTTGATCTCGTACGGCGTCGCCTCGCCCAGCTGATCGAGCAGGGCAAGCAGGGCGTGGGACGTGGCGGTGAGACGGATCGGCTTGAAATTCATGGTTCGGGGCGTATAGTTCGAGACGAATGATATTCGATTACGACCTCCGGGAGGCCGACGATGGCTGAGAGCGCCGCAGGCAAGAGCAGCATCACCAACCCACCGGACCACGACGTCGTGATCGCCGGCGCCAGCCTGGCTGGCTGCGCGACCGCGATCCTGCTCGGCCGCGCCGGGCTCAGTGTTGCCCTGGTCGAGAAGAGGCCCGACCCACAGGCATTCAAGCGCACCTGCTCGCACTTCATCCAGGCCTCGGCGGTGCCGGCCCTGGAGCGCCTCGATCTGCTCGGGCCGATCATCGACGCCGGCGGGCTGCGCTCGAGGATGCGGGCATGGACCCCGTGGGGCTGGATCGAAGCCCCTCCCGCACGAGCGGGGCAGGCGGTCAACCTGCGCCGTGAGCTGCTTGACCCGATGCTGCGTGAGGCCGCGGCGGCGACGCCGGGCGTGGAGCTGATGCTCGGCCAGGGAGCACAGAGCCTGCTGCGTTCGGGCGCCCGCGTGTGCGGCGTCGTAGTCCGCGACCGCGACGGCGAGGAGACGGAGCTGCGGGCGCGCCTCGTCGTCGGCGCCGACGGACGGGACTCCCACATCGCCGAGCTTGCCGGCGTCGCGGAAAAGATCCTGCCCCACGGCCGCTTCGCCTACGGCGCCTATTTCGAAGGCCCGCCCGCGGCCCCCGACAGCACCAGCACGATCTGGATGCTCGATCCGGATTGGGCCGCCGCCTTCCCGACCGACAGCGGCCTGATCTTCTACGCGGCGATGCCGACCAAGGAGCGGCTGCCGGAGTTCCGCCGCGACCCCGAGGCCGCGCTGAAGTCGTTCGTCGCCGCCGTTCCCGAGGCGCCGCCGATCAGCGTTTCAAAGCTCGTCGGCGACGTGATGGGGAAGATCGAGATGCCGAACCGGGTTCGCGTCCCGATCGCCCCGGGCCTGGCGCTGACCGGCGACGCGGCGCTGGCGGTCGACCCGCTCTTCGGCATCGGCTGTGGCTGGGCCCTGCAGTCGGCCGAATGGTTGGCCGACAGCGTCACACCGGCCCTGCGCGGGGACGAGCCGCTGCAGGGCGGCCTCGACCGTTACCGGCGTCGCCACCGCAAGGAACTGCGCGGGCACGCCTTCATCGTCAACGACTATGCGACCGGTCGCCGCATGCAGTGGGGTGAGCGAGTGCTCTTCGCCGGTGCCGCCCGCGATCCGAAGGTCGCGGTGGCGTTCGACGAGCTCGGCACGCGCCGGGCCAAGCCAGGGCGCACGATGGCGAAGGCGATGCCGCGGGCGATCGCGGTGAACGCGCGGCACGCCCTGCGCAGCCGCGGCGCTAACGGTGTGAGCTCTGGCTGACCTGCGTGGTCAGGCTGACTTTCGGTTCGCCGGAGCCGATTTTTGCTGCCCGCACCGCGAAGCGCAGCTGTCCCTTGTGCAGGCCCGAGACCTTGAGCACGGTGTAGGTCGTGCCCACCGCTCGCGAGACCTTCAGCTTGCTGGGCTTGGCGCCGCCGCGGGCGGCGATCGCCAAGAGATGGCCTTTGCTGGTCAGCTTCAGCCCCGAGACCTTGAATTTGTCGAGCGGGCTGCTCCAGGTCAGGGCGATCTGGATCGCTTTGGTCGCGGCTCCGATCGCGATGCTGTGAACCTTGCTCTGACCCTGTTTGAGCAGGTCGGCGAACTGCTGCGGCGGCGTCTGGCAGGTCAGCGCCGCCTCGATCGTGTCCATCACCGCCTGCAGTTGCGATGAGTCTTTGAGCGGGAAGTAGCGACCGCCGGTATCGGCGGCGATCTTCTGCAGCCGCGCCTGGTCTTCCCCCGCGGCGATGCCGCCGAAGCCGATCACGTAGGTCGGCACGCTGTGAATCAGGTGGCCTTCTTTATAGGTGTCGACGTCGTGGCCACCGTCGGTCAGGAAGATCCGCGCGTCGGCGCTTGGATTGTCGGCATCCGACTGGGCAAAGGCGCCGTTGTAGTCGGTTGCGCCGTTGTCGGCCTGGATCTTCTGGTCTAGCGCGGACTTCATCGCATTCGCGTTGGCCCCCACCGGCTGCGGGGGGAAGACGCTGTCTGCGGCGGGAGGGGTGTTTTCGAAGCCGGCGGAGCCGAACTCGACCGCGCCCAGCTGAGTCGAGGAGTCGAGTGAGTTGATCAGCAGGTCCATGGCCTGCACGCGGAGGCGATTCTCGTCGGTGAACTCCATCGAGATCGAGTCGTCGACGATCGCCTCGATGTCCTTTGCCTTCGCGCAAGCCGAGGCACTGGCCTGCGGCGCGGCGGCCCCTGCCGGGGCGGCGATCGGACCGACGGCGAGGAGCGCCGCTGCGCCCGCTCCCAGAAAGACCTTGACGACTCGTCTCATCTTCACCCTTCCACTGCTTGAGGATTCCTGTTCACTCGCTACGCTGAAGTTGCGCATGGTTGCATCCCAGGGAGACAAGGTCACGGTCGTCACGCTCGGCCCCGAGGGAACCTGCCACGAGCGCGCCGTGACCGAGTACCTGCGCTTCCAGGGCGTCGAGAACTACGAGATCGAGCTGACCACCGACTTCTTCGCCGGCCTGGAGATGATCCGCGAGCGCCCGGGCACCTTCCTCGTCCAGTGCAGCGCCCACCCCAGGGTCCACGAGGTCACCGAGAAGTACTGGAGCGAGGTTTTCGTCGTCGACACCTTCATCTACCCGACCAAGCACCTCGTCCTGCTCAGCCGCCGCGACGTCGAGGAGCCCCGCTCGATTGGGATCGTCCCCGCCACAAAGGGCTACGTCGACCTCTCGCAGTGGGAGGAGGTCATCGACGTGGTCTCAAAGCCGGTCGTCGGCGAGGGCCTGCTGCGCGGCGACTACGACTCTGGCCTGACTCACATGGAGCACGTCGAGGAGCACGCGAACGAGCTGCGGCTCGACCTCGACATCGGCGAAATCGACACAACATGGGTCGTCTACGGGCGTGAGAAGCGCTTCCAGGGCGAGGTGATCGGCATCCCCTCAAGTGAGCTGTTTGGCGAGGCGGCGCATCGCTTTGCCGTTGGGTCGCTTGATGAAGGCACGGGTTAGCGGCGGGCAGAGGCGTTCGGGCCGCGCTGCCTCGAGCCAGGCGAGCTCGAAGGAGACCTTCGTCCCTGCGTCGGGGAGCTGCTCGAGCGTGTAGGTGCCACGGGTTCGGCGCTTGCCTTTCAGCCCGATCCCTTCCTCGACGATCCGCTTCGGCCGTTCGGAATCGACCACCTCGAAGTCGGTCCAGTCCTGCGACATCGGCGCGCTCGCGCGGGCCTCTGCTCTGGCTCCGACGCCGCGCGCCGGCCCGGAGAACTTCCAGTCGACGAGGAAGTGGTCCAGGAAGGACGCGTGGTTGGCGAGCAGGTCGAGAAAGTCGTAGACCTCCTCGGCAGGTCGCGGCACGACGACCGAGACGGTGACGGGCTTCACAGACCCGATCCTATGGATCGCTAGCCTGCTGGGCGACATGGCGGCGAACAGTCACGAGGGGATCGAAGTCGACGGGCTCGTGCGCGAGTTCAAGAACGGGCCGCGGGCGGTCGACGGGATCGACCTGCGGGTCGAGGCCGGTGAGATCTACGGCTTCCTCGGCCCCAATGGCGCCGGCAAGTCGACGACCGTGCTGATGTTGACGACGCTCTTGCCGCCGACCGCCGGCGTCGCCCGGGTGGCCGGCTTCGACATCGTCAAGGAGGGGCCGCGGGTGCGGTCCTCGATCGGGGCGGCGCTGCAGGAGGCCGCGCTCGACCCGCTGTTGACCGGGCGCGAGCACATGCGGCTGCAGACCGCCCTGCACGGGTTGGCCAAGGCCGAGCGGGCGGAGCGCGGCCAGGAGCTGCTCGAGCGGGTCGGCCTCTCGCAGGCCGCCGATCGCAAAGTCGGCGGCTACTCGGGCGGGATGAAACGCCGCCTCGACCTGGCGCTCGCGCTTGCCCACCGCCCCCGCATCCTCTTCCTCGACGAGCCGACCACCGGGCTCGACATCCAGAGCCGCACCGCGCTCTGGGACGAGGTCGCCCGGCTCGCCGCCGAGGAGGGGGTGACCGTCTTTCTCACCACCCAGTACCTCGAGGAGGCCGACGCGCTCGCCGCGCGGGTCGGAATCATCGACCACGGCAAGATCGTCGCCGAGGGCACTCCGGCGGAGCTGAAGGCGGAGATCGGCCGGCCGACGGTCGAAGCGGCGCCGCGCGAGGCGGCCGAACTCGAGCGGCTCGCCGCGGTGCTGGAGCGCTTCGGCCCGCGGGCGGGCTCCTCGCCACGGGGAGCCGCGGCGCGCCTGGAGGGAGGCGAGGCGCAGCTCGCCGAGGTCGTCCGCGCCCTCGACGCCGAGGGCATCGCGATCGAGCGCCTGCAGCTGCACGCGCCCTCGCTCGACGACGTCTTCCTCGCCAAGACAGGGCGCTCGCTTGAGGGCGCCGAGGACGAGGTTGAGGACGCCGAGCAGGAGGCGGTGGGCGCCGCTTGAGCGGCGCCCTGAGCACCCAGGTCGGGCAGCTCGCCCAGCGCTCGGTTCTGCGCACCCTGCGCCAGCCGGCACAGATTGTGCCGGCGCTGGTCTTCCCGCTCTTCCTGCTCGCGGTGAACTCCGGCGGGCTGAAGGACGCGACCAACCTGCCCGGCTTCCCGACCGACTCCTACCTCACCTTCGCCCTTGCCGTGCCCTTCGTCCAGGGGGCACTGTTCTCTGTGATGAACGCCGGCACCGACCTGGCGCGTGACATCGAGACCGGCTTCCTCAACCGTTTGGCGCTGACGCCGTTGCACGGCGCCGCCCTGCTCAGCGGCCTGCTGGCCGGGGCGGTCGTGCTGGGATTCGTGCAGGCGGTGGCCTACCTGAGCGTGGGACTGATCGCCGGGGCCGAACTGACGACGGGCTTTGGCGGCGCCCTGGTGATCGTCGGCCTCTCGGTCTCGATCACCGTTGCCTTCGGCTCGATCGGGCTCTTCGCCGCCCTGCGCACCGGCTCCGGCGAGGGGGTTCAGAGCCTCTTCCCGGTCTTCTTCGTCTTTCTCTTCCTTTCGGCGATGGCACTGCCGCTCAGCCTGCTGCAGACCGACTGGTTCCACACCGTCGCGTCGATCAACCCGGTCACCTACCTGCTCGAGGCGTTCCGCTCGCTGCTCTTCGAAGGTTGGGACACCGGCGCGCTGGCGCTCGGCTTTGGGATCGCGGCGGCGTTGTTCGGGGTCGGCATGCTCGCCGCCAGCAGCGCCCTGAAGACGCGGTTGGTGCGGACATGAGTGGCAGCGAAGGGGCGCGCGGCCTGGCCGGCTTTCGCACGGTCGCCCTTGCGGTCGCCTGGCGCAGCATCCACAACTTCCTCAGCAACCCGGCCTTCCTGGCGCCGGCGATCATCTTCCCGCTCTTCTTCTTCATCGCCTTTGCCGGTGGGCTCTCCGCGATCGGCAATGTCCCTGGCTTCGACTTCCCCAGCGGCTACACCGCCTTCCAGTTCGTCTTCGTCCTGCTCCAGTCAGCTGCCTTCGGTGGTGTCTTCACCGGCTTTGGCATCGCCCGCGATTTCGAGATCGGCTTCGCCAATCGTTACCTCCTCGCCGCCGCCAACCGCAACGGAATCATCGCCGGCTACGTGATCGCGGCCCTGACCCGGGCGCTGATCACCTGGACCGTGCTGACCACGATCGCGCTGCTCGCCGGCATGGACGTTGGCGGTGGCGGGGTCGAACTCTTCGGCCTCTACGGCCTCGCCGTGCTGACCAACCTGACCGCGACGCTTTGGGCGGCCGGCGTGGCGATGCGGGTGCGCTCGATCCAGGGCGGCCCGCTGATGCAGTTCCCGGTCTTCCTGATCCTCTTCCTCGCCCCGGTCTACGTGCCGCTCAGCCTGCTCAGCGGCTGGATCCACGCGGTCGCCTCAGTGAACCCGGTCACCGCCCTGCTCGAGGCGGGCCGCGGCTTCATCTCCGGCGAACCGGTCGTCGTCGCGCTCGCCTTCGCGCTCGCCGTCACCCTGCCGTTCCTCTTCGCCTTCTGGGCCCGCGGCGGCCTCAAGCGCGCCGAAACCGCCGGCTGACCATCGAAGCGGTCTCAACACCGTGGCATGCGCGGGTTTGAGTGACTTCGAGATTCCCTCTAGTAGGCGGTGTTGCGGGAGCGCGGGCGGGGAACCGACTTGTAGCGAGCGCCGGCGCCGCGGTTCCAGAGCGCGGCGTCGATCTCGGCGGGCGATAGCCGCGAAGCGGCGGAGAGAAGCTCGACCGCGTGGACCGCGCAGGCGCGCAGCTCGACCTCCCCCGGGGAGCCGTGCTCGAGCAGGGCGCCGGCTTCGATCTTCGCCTCCAGCGCCGGGTCGAGGAGCAGAATGCCGTCGAGGCGCAGAACGTGCGGAACCAGGTTGTCGGCGAAGGCGGTCAACCGCTCTTCGCCGGCGAGGGTCGCGACGCCGCCGCGGTTGAGATCGGCGGCGGTTATCTGGGCGCGCTTGTAGAAGGGCGCCGGCTCGCCTTCGTAGTCCGAGACGTCGGCAAATGCCTGCCAGCCGGCCAGCAGATCGGCCAGGCCAGGGGCCGAGCCGCCCGCCGCCTCGACCAGCGCCTCGAAGCTGCCGCCGTATTCGGCCAGGACGTGCCCGCCGACATCGCGGAGCGAAGCCGCGTACTGCTCGATCAGCGCCAGCGCCGGGTCCTGGCCGGTGACCGCGGCGAGATCGGCCGCGCCCAGCTGGGTCAGCTGATCGGCCGACCAGGGCCCAGCTGAGCGGAAGCGCTCGCTGAGGCCGGCCGCGATCGTGAAGTAGCCGCTGTGGCCCGCCCGCTTGCGGATCGCCGGCCACCAGCCGGAGCCGAAGTTGATCGCGTCGAGGCAGACGACGAAGGCGATGCGCCCCTCACGATCCCCCTCCCGAAAGCCTGTCGCGAAGTCTGGCGAGAACGGCTGCACGAGAGGGGGCAGGCCCCGCGCGTAGGCCTCGATCGCGATCTCCTCGACCCTCACCGAGCGCGCTCGCGCAGCGATCCGGGCGCAGGCGGCGCGCACCTGGTCGGAGATCAGCTCTCGCACGTCAGCCTGCATCGAGGCAGATTTTCATCTCCGCTTCAGGCTGCCGCCAATAGGCTGCCGCGAAGATGGAACCGATCTCATACCTGCAGGCACTCATTCTCGGCGCCCTGCAGGGCATCGCCGAGCCCTTTCCGATCTCCAGCCTTGGTCACGCTGTGATCTTCCCGCAGCTGTTCGGCTGGGACATTCACCAGAACGACGAATACTTCCTCGCCTTTCTCGTCGCCACCCACTGCGCCACCGCGATCGTGCTCTTCGGCTTCTTCTTTCAGGACTGGATGAGGATCTTCCGCGGCCTGGGGCGCTCACTGCGCGATCGCCGCATCGGCGCCGAGGACAACGACGCCCGGCTTGGCTGGGTGATCGTCGTCGGCACGATCCCGGCCGGCATCCTCGGCCTGGCGCTCGAGCACGCGCTGCGCGACCTCTTCGCCTCCGCCGAGTCGGCGGCCGCTTTCCTGATCGTCAACGGCATCCTCCTGCTCGCCTTCGAGAGCCTGCGGCGGCGGCCACCCCGCCGCGATGACCACCTCGGCGATTCCGACCCCCGCATCGCCAAGATGAGCTTCAAGCAGGCGCTGGCGATCGGCGCTGCCCAGGCGGGCGCCCTGATCCCGGGGATCTCACGCTCGGGAATCACGATGGGCGGCGGCCTGCTCAGCGGCCTCTCCAACGAGGATGCGGCGCGCTACTCCTTCCTGCTGGCGACGCCGATCATTGCCGCCGCCGGCTTCCTCAAGCTGCCGGATCTGCTCGGCTCCGCCGGCGACGGCGTGCGCGGCCAGGCCCTGGCCGGCGCGATCGCCGCCGCCTTCACCACCTATCTCGCGGTCAAGTTCCTGCTCAAGTTCTTCGAGACCAACCGGCTCACCCCGTTTGGCATCTACTGCATCGTGATGGGCGTCTTCTGCACCCTGGTCTTCGCCCTGTAGCCCGCTCAGCGGGTCAGCCGCAGGGCCGAGACGCCGACCCTGCGATAGCGGTGCAGGGAGCTGTTGCGGCGCGGCCTGACCCGGTGCTTACGGCGCGGCCTGGCAGCCTCCGCGCCGGCAGTCGGAGGAAAGCCGTTGACCTGGGGAGATACGGCGTCGGTGCCGATACCCGTAAGCGTTATCTGCGAGCCACCTTCTGAGTCGCCGAAGAGGCCGAGGCGGGCGTTCTTCACACCGCTGCTCAGCGGCTTGAAGTTGACCAACAGAGAGCAGGTCTCTTCAGGCTCGAGGAGCGACCCGGTGCAGTTCTCATCGAGCAGGTGGAAGCTTCCCACGGCGCCGCCGGCGATCACGGCGATGAAGGCGCCGCCCGGGTAGTTGCCGCTGTTGGTCACTTCGATCGTCCTCGTCACGCCGGGCGAGCCGACCGCCGTGGCGCCGAAGTTGGTCGGGTCGGAGACCGGTGCGATGATCGCGCGGCCGCCTTCGCCGCTGAGGTCGGCGCTGAAGCTGGCGCCGCGTTCTGAGCCGGCGCGCAGCTGTGCCTCATAGGCGATTGCGTCGCCGGGATTGAAGTTGACCTGCACAGAGCAGGTGTCGTTGGGGTTGAGGTTCGCGCCGAAGCAGTTGCTCTGGCCCAGCCAGAAGGCGTTGGAGCCGGGGCCGGCGATTTCCAGCGAGTAGACGGGCGCGATGGTTTCGCCGTCGTTGCGGAGCTGCAGCGTCGCCTGGCTGGCGTTGGAGTTGGTCCGCTGCAGGCCGAAGTCATGGCTACCGGGGACGAAGGCGAGCTGCGGCAGGGCCGGTTCTTCGATCGGCGGTTCTTCGCTCGGAGCCGCGATGCCGGGGGCGGGCAGCGCGAGAAGCGCCGCGCAGAGCATCAGGAGGGAGAGTGCGGAGGCGATTCCCGCACGGGCTGGCTTGCTTCGGCGTGAGAGCATGGACGCTTCATCGACCAGAGCGCTCATCTATTTGACGATGCGAGAAACCTTTCAACGGGGGGATGAAATGGCGACGATCACACAGCGTGAGTCAGAGCAGATTGAGCGGGCAAACGCGGCGGGACGGGCCCCGGTGGTCTTCGTCCACGGCCTCTGGCTGCTGCCGAGCAGCTGGGACCGCTGGGCGGCGGCCTTCGAGGAGGCCGGCTTCGCAGCGCTGACGCCGGGCTGGCCCGACGACCCAGAGACCGTCGAGCAGGCGCGCGCCAACCCCAACGCCTTCGCCGGCAAGGGAGTCGCCGGCGTCGCCGAGCGCTTCGCGGGGGTGATCGGCAGCTTGACCAGGAAGCCGGCGATCGTCGGCCACTCCTTTGGCGGCCTGATCGCCCAGATCCTCGCCGGTCGCGGCCTCTCGGTGGCGACCGTCGCGATCGACCCCGCACCCTTCAAAGGGGTGCTGCCGCTGCCACCCGCAGCCATTCGCACGACCCTGCCGGTACTCCGCAACCCGGCCAACCGGGGGCGCGCCATCACGCTCAGCTTCGAGCAGTTCCGCTACGGCTGGGCCAGCGCGCTCGACGAGGCGGAGGCGCGACGGATCTACGACGAGTTCCACGTCGCCGCGCCGGGCAAGCCGATCTTCCAGGCGGCGGTGGCCAACTTCAACCCCTCCAGCGAGACCAAGGCCGACACCAGGAATCCCGAACGTGGTCCGCTGCTGATCACCACCGGCGAGAAGGACCACGCCGTGCCGCCGGCGATGAGCAGGGCCGCCTACAGGAAGCAGCGCCACAATCCCGGCGTGACCGAGCACGTCGAAATACCGGGCCGCGATCACTCGCTGACGATCGACGACAGATGGCGCGAGGTCGCCGACACCGCCCTGGCCTTCGTCAAGCGCTTCGCCTGAGGCGGGCCGAGATGCCCCTCAGCGACCGCGTTCGCGAGTGGAAGCAGCGCGGCGAGAGCAGCGAGTTCCGCGGCTACGCGATCCACACCTTTCGGCAGCGTGGCCCGGGTCCGCTGCTGCTGCTTCTGCACGGCTTTCCCTCCAGCTCATACGACTGGCGGCTCTTGCTCAGGGAGGAGGCTGAGCGCAACGCGCTCGCCTTCGACTTCCTTGGCTTCGGCCTCTCCGACAAGCCGCCCAACCACGACTACAGCCTCTTCTGGCAGGCCGACCTGACCGAGGAGCTGGTGCGGCGCCAGGGCGGTGGCCGGCCGGTCTTCATCCTCGCCCACGACATGGGGACCTCGGTCGCCAACGAGCTGATGGCACGCGACATGGAAGGGAAGCTGGAGATGGAGCTGGCCGGCGTCCTGCTCTTCAACGGCAGCATGGTGCTCGAACGATCCAGCCCGACGCCGGCGCAGAAGGCGCTGCGCAGCCGGGTCGGCCCGCTCGTCGCCAGGCTCTCCAGCGAGCGTGTCTTCCGCCACCAGTTCGGCTCGGTCTTCTCGGCGGCGCACCCGCTGACCGACCGGGAGGGGATCGACCAGTGGTCGCTGATCCGCTACAACGGCGGCCGCACCCTCGGGCACCGCCTGATCTCCTACATGGACCAGCGCGAAGAGCACGCCGGGCGCTGGCACGGTGCGATCCGCGACTGGCCCGGCGAGCTCAGCCTCGCCTGGGGCCTGCAGGACCCGGTGGCGACGACGGACGTGCTCGCCGCCCTGCGCGAGCTGCGCCCTTCCGTGCCGGTTACAGAGCTGCCCGAACTGGCCCACTATCCCCAGCTCGAAGATCCTCGCCAGATGGCCCACGTCCTGCGCGGCTTTTTTCCCGGCTGATGTCGATCTGGGTGCCTGCCGTTCGTCGTTAGGGTGAGGGCGGCGAACGGCGCTGCTCACCAAATAGGAGGAAGAGCCATGCAGTTCATGCTTGCTTTGATCGCCGAGGAGCGCAGTTGGGAGGACGTCACTCCCGATGAGGTGAAGAAGAACCTGGCCGAGATGGGGCAGCTCAACGCCGAGCTGACCGCGGCGGGAGCGTTCATCTTCGGCGGCGGACTCCAGGAGCGTGCCACCGGCACGACCGTGCACTACGGCGATGACGAGCCGCTCGTCACGGACGGTCCCTTCGCCGAGACCAAGGAGCAGCTCTCCGGCTTCTGGGTGATCGAGGTCGAGAGCCTCGACGACGCGCTCGCCTGGGCCAAGAAGGTGCCGCTGACCAGCGGCCACGTCGAAATCCGCCCGATGGTCAGCGGCGGCAAGGAACTACTCGAGAAGGCGGAGCGCTCGTAGCCGCGGCTCGCGACAGCGTCGTCGACCGCACCTTCCGGCACGAGTCGGGGCGCGCGGTGGCGACGCTGGTCCGCGTCACCGGCGACTTCGACCTCGCTGAAGAGGCGGTCCAGGAGGCCTTCGTCGTCGCCATGGAGCGCTGGCCGCGGCAGGGGTGCCGGCCAAGCTGGGCGCCTGGATTACGCAAGTTGCCCGAAACGGCGCGATCGACCGGATCCGGCGTGAGGGGGTGCTGCGCGACAAGGTCGCCGTCCTGGAGAGGCTCGAAGCCCTGCACGCCGGGCCCGGGGCCGTGCCGGGCGAGGGCCTTGGCGAGATCGGCGACGACCGGCTGCGACTGATCTTCACCTGCTGCCACCCGGCGTTGGCGATTGAGTCGCGTGTGGCCCTGACCCTGCGCAGCCTCGGGGGCCTCAGCACAGCGGAGACCGCTCGCGCCCTGCTTTCCGGCGAGAGCGCGACCGCGCAGCGAATCGTCCGCGCCAAGCGAAAGATCGCCGCCAACCAGATCCCCTACGAGGTTCCCGACGCCTCCCATATGCCCGAGCGGCTGCCGGCGGTCCTGGCCACCCTGTACCTGATCTTCAACGAGGGCTACCTGGCCTCGAGCGACGAGACGCTGGTCCGCACGGAGCTCAGCGGCGAGGCGATCCGCCTCTCCCGCGCCCTGGTCGCGATGCTGCCGGGTGAGCCCGAGGCAAGCGGCCTGCTGGCGCTGATGCTGCTCACCGACGCCCGCCGGGCGGCGCGGGTCGACGACCATGGCGAGGCGGTCCTGCTCGAGGACCAGGACCGCTCGCTCTGGGACCGCGAGCAGATTGCCGAGGGCCTGGAGCTCTCGCGCGCCGCGGCGGCGGGTGGCCCGGCCGGCCCCTACACGATCCAAGCCCGGATTGCCGCCGTTCACGCAGAAGCGGCAAGTGGGGCGGAGACCGACTGGGCGAGGATCGCCCGCCTCTGCGCCTGGCATCTCGAGGTCGCGCCAAGCCCGGTCGTCGCGCTCAATGGCGCGGTCGCCATTGCGATGAGCGAGAGGCCTGAGTTGGGCCTCGAGCTGATCGAGTCGATCGACGGCCTCGACGGCTACCAACCGCTGCACGCCGCCCGCGCCGACCTGCTGCGCCGCCTCAGTCGCAACGGCGAGGCGGCCGAGGCTTACAGGCGGGCCCTGGAGCTGACCGCCAACCCGGTCGAGCGCCGCTTCATAGAACGCCGCCTCGCCGACCTAACTGCCTAGCGGTCGTACTTCCCTCCGCATACCGGAAAGAAATACGACCGCAACCGTGGATCAGGCCTCGGAGTAGGCTGGCTCGCGCTCGTCCCTGGACTCCTGGGCATGTTCAGCCATTGCCTGCGGCGAGGGCATCGGCACTTCGCGCAGGACGGTCACCGCGACGACCGTGGCCACCGCGACCAGGATCGCGCCGATCACGTAGGCGAGGTGGTAGCCGGAGTTGAGGGCGGCCAGCTGGCCGGCGCCGTCGGCGAGCTGACTGTCGGTGCGCTGGGCCGCCAGCGTCGCCAGGACGGCGAGGCCGATCGCGCCTCCCACCTGCATGCTGGTGCTGACCACGCCGGAGGCGAGGCCGGAGTCCTCGGGCGTCGCCCCTGACATTGCCAGCGTCATCAACGACGGGAAGGAGGTGCCGACGCCGAGGCCGACCAGCAGCAGGGGCGGCAGCAGGTCCGTTAGGTAATCGCCGTCGACCGGCGTGCGGGCGAAGAGCAGCAACCCGATGCCGACCATGATCACGCCCGGGATCAGCGTCCTCCGCGGGCCGAAGCGCATGATCAGCTTTTCCGAGAAGCCGAGCGAGAGCGCGCCCATCACGACGGTCGTCGGCAGGAAGGCGAGGCCGACCTGGAGGGCGTCATAGCCAAGGATCCGTTGCAGGTAGAGCGCGCCGAGGAAGAACATGCCGAACATGCCCGCGACCAAGAACGACTGGATCACGTTGGCCCCGACCACGTTGCGATGGTGGAAGAGGCGCAGCGGCATCAGTGGGTTCTCGATCCGCGCCTGGCGGACGACGAAGGTGACGCCGAGAGCGAGCGAGATCGCGGCCAGGATCAGGGTCTGCGCAGCGCCCCAGCCGTGCTCGTTGACGCCGAGGATGGCGTAGACGCCGATCATCAGCGAGCTGGTGATCAGGGCCGCGCCGGGAATGTCAGCGCCCGCCTTGAAGCCGATGCCGGGCTTGTTCTCGACCAGGCGCAGGGCGCCGTAGGCGGTGGCGATGCCGATCGGCAGGTTGATGATGAAGATCCAGTGCCAGCTGATCGCCTGGGTAAGCGCGCCGCCGAGGAGCAGGCCGATCGAGCCACCCGCCGAGGCGACGAAGCCGTAGACGCCGATCGCTTTCGCCTGCTCGCGCGGCTCGGGGAACATCGTCACGATCATCCCCAGCACCACGGCCGAGGAAAGCGCGCCGCCGACGCCGGCGAAGAAGCGGCCGGCAATAAGCATCGCCTGGTTCTCGGCCGTCGCGCAGAGCAGCGAGGCGGCGACGAAGACGCCAAGGCCGATCAGGAACATCTTGCGCTGTCCGAGCAGGTCGCCGAGGCGCCCAGCGAGCAGCAGCAGGCCGCCGAAGGGGACCAGGTAGGCATTGACGACCCAGGCGAGGTCGCTCTGGGAGAAGCCGAGGCTGTCCTGGATCGTCGGCAGCGCGACGTTGACGATCGTCACGTCGAGGACGATCATCAGCACCCCCGCGCAGAGGACGTACAGCGCCAGCCAGCGCCTGCGGTCGGTGTCGGTCCCTGCGGTTGTCGTTGCTGCCTCGGCGGTCACGGAGACCTCCTTCTCGTCGCTTGCCTTTGCTTGCGGGCTACCCTAGCAAATAGTTCATAAACGCAACCACTTGGTTGCAAATGTGAATCAATCGGCATAGACTCCCGGTATGGCGACCAAGCGCTCATACGGGGAGGCGTGTCGATTCGCCCACGCTCTGGACCTCGTCGGCGAGCGCTGGGCCCTTCTGGTCGTACGGGAGTTGCTGCTCGGCCCGAAGCGCTTCACGGATCTTCGAACCGGCCTGCCCCACGCCAGCTCGAACATCCTTTCCGAGCGTTTGCGCGAGCTCGAGCAGGGCGGCGTCCTACAGCGTCGCAAATTGCCCCCGCCGGCGGCCTCCACGGTCTACGAGCTGACCGAGTGGGGCCGCGAGCTCGAGCCGGTGGTGACCAAGCTCGGCGCCTGGGGCGCCCGCTCGCCCTTCCCTCCCGACTCCGAGGAGATCAACGCCGATTCGATCGTCCTGGCCCTGCGCTCACTCTTCGACGCGGGGGCGGCGGGCGGCCTCAAAGCCACCTATGGGCTGCGGATCGGCGAGCAGCCCTTCCGGGTCGCGGTCGCGAACGGTGAGCTCGACCTCGGCCGTGGCACCGCCCCCGACTCGACCGCGTCGATCACGGTCCCCGACGCCCCGACCCTTGCCGCCGTCCTCACCGGCCAGCTTGCGCTTGACGATGCACTCGACTCCGGCGCGGCCCAGCTGGAGGGCAGCAAGCAGGCCGCTAAGCGCTTTCTCCGCCTCTTCCCGATGCCCGAGCCCTGCGAGTGCGCTGACTCACCCGCGCCGCCCGAAGCTGTGGCCAGCGGGAGCCACAGCGCGTAGCTCAGCCACGGCTCGCTCGCGAAGACGGGGACGGGGCAACTTCTTCCCCGCCGAGGGGCCTGAAAGTGGAGGTATGGATCGCCTTGAGGCCGATCGGGTGGGTTTGTGGTGCTCGACCCCGGCGCCGGCGACGCGGCCCTGGTTTGGCGGGCGCTCCAGCTCGACGACGTCGCTGACCACCACGTTGGTGGTGCCTTCGTAGCGCTCGAGCCTGCCCTTGGCCTGGACAAGGGAGGCGGCGCGAACGGCGGCGCGGCAGCGCTCGTAAACGGGTGGCGGGACGACCAGGTTGACAGTGCCGCGCTCGTCCTCGAGCAGCATGAAGACGATGCCGTTGGCGGTCTCGGGACGCTGGCGGGCGACGACCATGCCCGCGACCTCGACCGCGTCGCCATTTTCGGCCTGCTCGAGCTCGGTGCTGGGCAGGATCGCCGCGTCGAGGTCCTCGCGCACCAGCGCCATCGGGTGCTCGTCGAGGGTCATCCCGATCGAGCGGTAATCGGCGATCGTCCGCTGCCACTCGTCGAGCGGCTCCAGCCCGGGCGCCCGTGGCGGTTCCAGCGGCAGCGCCATCTGCACGTCCTCCCCATGCCGCCGACCCGTCCCCGCGCCCCCAACCTCCCAGAGCGCCTCTCGTCGGCCGCCCGAAGAAGTGCCCGCACTCCCCGCCCGGACAAGTGCCCCGCTAATTAGCGGGGCACTTGTCCGGGCGGGGAGTGCGGGCACTTCTTCG
>DASWQV010000025.1:0-33425 GCA_036403515.1 Solirubrobacterales bacterium | reverse complement strand
CCGCCGGCCGAGAGCGCCGAGCCCGCTGCTGAGGAGAAAGCCGAGGAGGGGAAATGAGCGTTACTGCAGCTGATGTGAAGGCGCTTCGGGACCGGACCGGGGCGGCGATGATGGACGCGAAATCGGCGCTGGTCGAGGCCGACGGGGACGTCGAGCGCGCGATCGAGCTGCTGCGGGTGAAGGGGCAGGCCTCGGCCGCCAAGCGCGAAGGGCGCGGCACCAACGAGGGCGTCGTCGCCTCCTACATCCACGCCAACGACAAGGTCGGGGCGATGGTCGAAGTCCAGTGCGAGACCGACTTCGTCGCTCGCAACGAGGAGTTCCGAGTCTTCGCCTACCAGGTCGCTTTGCACGCGGCCGCGACCGCTCCGCAGTACGTCTCGACGAACGAAATCGACGAGGCCGAGCGCGAGGCCGAACGGAAGGTCTTCGAAGAGAAGGCGCGCGAAGAAGGCAAGCCCGACAACGTGGTCGAGAAGATCGTCGAAGGCCAGCTGGTCAAGTGGGGTAAGGAAGTTGCCCTGCTCGACCAGTCCCATGTCAACGCCGAGAAGCACGACTCGAAGTCGATCGAGGAGCTGCGCCAGGAGATGGCGGCCAAGACCGGCGAGAACATCCGCATCGCCCGCTTCGCCTACTTCCGCGTCGGCGAATAGGCTCGCGGGCCTAGATGGCCAACGACCCCAAGTTCAAACGCATCCTGCTGAAGCTCTCGGGCGAGGCGCTGATGGGCGAGCTCGACTACGGGACCGACGCGCTCGAGGTGAAGCGGATCGCCGAGCAGGTAGCCGAGATTCGCGCCCGTGGCGTCGAAGTGGCAATCGTCGTCGGCGCCGGCAACATCTACCGCGGCCTGGCCGCGGCCGCCGAGGGCATGGACCGGGCGACCGGCGACTACATGGGCATGATGGCGACCGTGCTGAACGCGCTGACCCTGCAGGACGCGCTGGAGCGCACCGGAGAGCACACCCGGGTGATGTCGGCAATCGACGTCAAGGAGGTCGCCGAGCCCTACATCCGCCGCCGCGCGATGCGCCACCTGGAGAAGGACCGGGTCGTGATCTTCGCCGCCGGCACCGGCAACCCGTTCTTCACCACCGACACGGCGGCCGCGCTGCGCGCCCTGGAGATCCACGCCGAAGCGATTCTGATGGCCAAGAACGGGGTCGAAGGCGTCTACGACTCAGACCCGGCGACCAATCCCGGGGCAAAGTTCATCCCGGCGATCAGCCACCGCGAAGCGATCGAGCGCGGCCTCAAGGTGATGGACTCGACCGCGCTCTCGCTCTGCATGGACAACGACCTGCCGATCTACGTCTTCAACATGGGAGACGCGGGCAACATAGATAGGATCGTCAGCGGCGAGAGGGTGGGCACGCTGGTCTCCAGCGCGCCCGCTGGATGACGATAACGGGGGGCCAATGGAGCTGATCGACGAACTGCTCGAAGACGCCAAAGGCCGGATGAGCAAGTCGGTCGATTCGAGCCGCGGCGAACTCGCCACGGTGCGGACCGGTCGCGCCTCGCCTCACCTGCTCGACCGCATCATGGTCGACTACTACGGCGCCCAGACGCCGCTCAAGCAGCTCGCCAATATCGCCACCTCGGACGCCCGCCTGCTTACCGTCACTCCCTTCGACAAGTCCTCGATCGGGGCGATCGAGAAATCGATCCAGGAGTCCGACATCGGCCTGACGCCGAGCAACGACGGCAACGTGATCAGGCTGCAGGTCCCGGAGCTGACCGAGGAGCGCCGCCGGGAGATGGTCAAGGTCGTCCACGGTGTTGCCGAGGAGGGGCGGATCGCGATCCGCAACATCCGCCGCGACGTGATGCAGGACCTGCGCGACCTCAAGAAGGACGGCGAAGCCGGCGAGGACGACGAGCGCCGCGCCGAGGCGGCTCTGCAGAAGCAGACCGACGATGCGATCGCCGAGATCGACGTTCTCCTGAAAGGGAAGGAAGAGGAGATCCTGGAGGTGTGAGTGCCTCCGCGCGCTACGTGGCGATCATCACCGACGGGAATGGGCGCTGGGCCCAGCGCCAGGGGTTGCCGGTGGTGGAGGGGCACCGGGCGGGCGCCGACATCGTCAAGGCCCGGTTGCGCGACGCCGTCGAGCTCGGGATCGAGGAGCTGACCGTCTTCTCCTTCTCGACCGAGAACTGGTCGCGGCCGACCGAGGAGGTCGCCGGCCTGATGGCGATGTTCGACGAAAGGATTCGGGCCGAGACGCCTGAGCTCGACGCCGAGGGCGTGCGGATGCGCTTCGTCGGCCGCCGCGAAGGGGTGGCGCCGGAGCTGGTTGAGCGCATGGCCTGGGCCGAAGCGACGACCGCCGCCAACGAGCGAATCACGCTGTTCGTCGCCTTCAACTATGGCGGCCGGGCGGAGATCATCGACGCGGCGCGAAGCTTCAAAGGGGCCTCCGAAGATGAATTCCGCAACCACCTCTACGCACCCGAGATGCACGATCCCGATCTCCTGATCCGAACCAGCGGCGAGCAGAGGATCTCCAACTACCTGCTCTGGCAGTGCGCCTACTCGGAGCTCGTCTTCCGTGAGGAGCTGTGGCCAGACTTCGATCGTTCGGCTTTCGAGGATTGCCTGCGCGAGTTCGAGGCGCGCCAGCGGCGCTTCGGTGCGAGGGCCTGATGCAGGACCTCTTCGACGACGACCTCCTCAACCAGGAGCCAGCCCCGAAACCGCGGCCCCGGCCACCGCGCAAGCGCAGCAAGGGCGCCGCCAGGGGGGAGACCGCCAAGCGGATCCTCTTCGCGGTCCCATGGGCCATCTTCGCGATCGCGATCACGGTCGCCGGCGGCCTCGTCTTCGCGATCGCGATGATTGGCGTCGGCGCCCTCTGCTTGCGCGAGTACCTCGAGATGACCGATGGGGTGCGACCGATACAGCGCGCCGCCTACATCTCGGTCGCGGCGCTGGTCCTCGCCGCCCACTTCGGCGCCGCCTTCAACATCCTGCTCATCCTCGCCGCCTCTTTTCCCGTCCTCTTCCTCTTCGGCGCCGACGCTCGACATCGCGACGGGATCACGATGTCGATGGGAGTGACGCTGCTCGGCATCGTCTGGATCGGCATCCCGCTGGTTCACGCCGTATTGCTGCGCGACCTGCCTCACCATGGCGCCGCGCTGCTGGTCGACGTCCTCGTCGGCACATTCGCCGCCGACACCGGCGCCTACGCGACCGGGCGCATGTTCGGCTCGCACAAGATCGCGCCAAGCCTCTCGCCGAACAAGACCCTGGAGGGGCTGATCGGCGGCTTCCTGATCGGCACGATGGCCTTCTGGTTCGCCGGCCTCTACCAGGACTGGCTGTCCGGGGTCGATGCCCTGATCATTGGCGCTGCCGTCGCCGCCGTCGCCCCGATTGGGGACCTCTTCGAGTCGATGCTGAAGCGCGACCTTGGCAAGAAGGACACCGGCACGCTGTTCGGCCCCCACGGCGGCATCCTCGACCGCCTCGATGCGGTCTTCTTTACGGTGGTCGTCGGCTATTACCTCGCCGTTCAACTGGTCTACTGAGGACGATCCCGGTAGGGGTTCCACTTAACTTTTTCGGTGGAACGGAACTCGCTGACGCCGCAAGCGCGCGCCGAAAAAGTACAAAGACGTTCCACCCCTACCGGGATCGTCCTACCCCTATGCTCTCGACGATGAAGAAAGTCGTGATCCTTGGCTCGACCGGGTCGATAGGGACGCAGGCGCTTGAGATCGTTGCTGCTTCTGGGGAGCTCGAGGTCGTTGGGCTCGCCGCTGGGTCGAGCTGGGAGCGGGTGCTTGCGCAGGCTGAGGAGCATGGCGTGAGCACCGTTGCGTTCTTCGATGACGAAGCAGCGAAGCGGGCCCGCGGCGCGTGGGGCGGGCAGGTGCTTGGTGGAGAGGAGGGGATACGGGAGCTGATCGTCTCCTCGGGCGCCGACATGGTGCTCAACGGCATCGTCGGCGCCGCCGGGCTCGGGCCGACGATCGTCGCGCTTGGCGAGGGGATCGACGTCGCGCTGGCCAACAAGGAGAGCCTGGTGATCGGCGGCGAGCTGACGATGGCTTTGGCCGAAGCGACTGGGGCACGGCTGCTGCCGGTCGACTCCGAGCACTCGGCGCTGTTCCAGTTGATCGGCGCTGAGCGGCCGGGAACGGTCGACAGGCTCGTGCTGACCGCATCCGGCGGGCCGTTTCGTGGCCGCACCGGCCTCGACGACGTCACCGTCGCCGAGGCCCTCGCCCATCCGACCTGGAGCATGGGCGGGCGGATCACAGTCGACTCGGCAACCTTGATGAACAAGGGCTTCGAGGCGATCGAGGCGCACCACCTCTTCGGCGTCCC
This sequence comes from Solirubrobacterales bacterium, assembly GCA_036403515.1. GTDB lineage: Bacteria > Actinomycetota > Thermoleophilia > Solirubrobacterales > 70-9 > VRUE01. The sequence goes on along the minus strand of DASWQV010000025.1, from coordinate 29,083 downwards.
CTTCGAGCGGATCGAGGTCGTCGTCCACCCCCAGTCGATCGTCCACTCGCTGATCGACCTCAACGATGGCGCGACCCTCGCCCACCTCGGCTATCCCGACATGCGGGTGCCGATCTCCTACGCGCTGCACCACCCCGAACGCGCCGACGTCGAGGTTCCGCGACTCGACCTCGCCGCGGTTGGCGCGCTCAGCTTCGAGCCGCCCGACCTGGAGACCTTCACCTGCCTGCGGCTCGCGCTCGAGGCCGGGCGGGCGGGGGGGACCGCGCCCTGCGTTCTCAATGCCGCCGACGAGGTCGCGGTGGCCGCCTTCCTCGACGGCAAGCTCGGCTTCACTGCTATCGCGGCTGTTGTGGAGCGGGTGCTGGAAGCGATGCCGGCGCTGGCGCCGACCCACTTCGAAGACCTCTTCGCCGTCGATGCCGAGGCCCGGCGCCGCACCGAAGAGGAGGTTGGGGGGTTGGCACGGGTATGAACTGGGTCCTGATCTTCCTCGGCTTCTCGGCGCTGATCATCCTCCACGAGGCGGGCCATTTCTTCGCGGCAAAGGCAACCGGGATGAGGGTCGAGAAGTTCTTCCTCTTCTTCGGCCCGAAGCTGGCCTCGGTGAAACGCGGTGAGACCGAGTACGGCGTCGCGGCAATCCCGGCGGGTGGCTACGTGAAGATCAGTGGCATGCACCCGGAAGACAAGCTGCCCCCTGGGGAAGAGCACCGTGGCTACTACGAACAGCCGGTCTGGAAGCGGATCGTCGTGATCGGAGCGGGGCCCGCGGTCAACATCGTGCTCGCCTTCGCGATTCTCTTCGTGTTGGCGCTGGGCGCCAGCGATCCGACCCAGACGGTCGATGAAATCGTTCCCGGCTCTCCAGCGGCCACGGTGCTGAAGCCCGGCGACCGCATTCTGGCAATCGACGGCAAGGGCTATCCGAACGCCGACGCCGAAACCCGCCTCGAACGATTCTTCGACGATGTGGGCTCACACAAATGCGCGGGCAAGCAGGTCGACGGCTGCAAGGCGGCGACTCCGGTGACGCTGCGAATCGAGCGCAACGGTCAGGTGAAGACCCTTACCGTGAGCCCTGAGTACGAAAAGGCGGCCGGGCGGACGCGAATCGGCTTTTCCTACGGTACCGCGCCGGCCAATCTGGGTGTCGGGGGCGCCGCGGACCGCGCCGCGAACGCGATCTGGCTGGTTTCCAGCAAAACGGTGACCGTATTCGCCAACATCTTCGACTCCGAGCAGCGCAAGGAAGTCTCCGGCGTGGTTGGGGTCAGCGACGTCGCCAATCAGACGATCGAGGTCGGCGCTCGCGAGGCCCTCACGCTGCTTGCCCTAGTCAGCCTCTCGCTCGGCCTGATCAACCTCTTCCCGTTCCTCCCCCTCGATGGAGGGCACATTTTCTGGAGCCTGGTCGAGAAGGTCCGCGGCAAGGCCGTGCCGTACCGAGTGATGGAGCGTGCCGGAGCACTCGGCTTCGTTTTGGTCATAATGCTCTTCTTCATCGGCTTGAGCAATGACATCGGCCGCCTTACCGGCGAAGGCTTCAACGTTCGTTAGCGTGTTCGCACGGTTGGCGGCACTGGTGCTGTGCCTGCTGGTGGCAGCTTCGACTGCTTCGGCTTGGTCGGCCCGCGCCCAGGCTTCGCAGGGCGGGGCCTCGCTTTCGGTCGCCGCGGGCTCCCGGCTGGACCGGGCCCGCCGCTTCTGGACCGCGGAGCGAATGAAGGAGGCCCGGGGGTTGCCAGTCCACCTGCCGGGAAGCGCCAAACTGGCGGACGGGACTCCGGGCACTTCGCCCCCTACGCCGCTGCCGGGCGAGAGTATCGTCCCGACCGAAACGATCGCCGACCCGACCGTTCCCGGGGTCAGCCAGAACGGTGTGGTTTTTGTCGTCGGGCGCTTCGGGACCCTCGGTCGCTGCTCGGGCACATCGGTCAACGCGCCCAACTCCAGCCTCGTCATCACAGCGGGCCACTGCGTCCACGAGGGCAGGCACTGGATGGGGACGAAGTGGGTTTTCGTTCCCGGTTACCACCATGGCGAGCGGCCGTTTGGCACCTTCGTCGCAAAATGGCTTGGCTCCACCCCCCAGTGGATCAGGTCAGAGAACTCGAACTACGACGTCGGCGCGGCCGTCGTCTCGCGCAACGAACGCGGCCAGCGCCTCGCCGACGCGGTCGGCGCCGATGACATCGCCTGGAATCTTCCCCTCAACCAGGCCTTCGACGTCTACGGATATCCGGTCGCCGAGCCTTTCGACGGCGCCACCCTGCAGCACTGCGCGCAGACGCCTTACGAGGGTCACGCCTTCTTCTCCCTGCTCACATCGGGGCCCCTGGACCTCGCCGTCCACTGCGAAATCAGCGCCGGCGCCTCCGGTGGGGGCTGGATCATCTCCGGCGACGTGCTCAACGGTGTCACTGCCGAGGGCTACCCCGGAGACGACACGAATTACGGGCCCTATTTCGGCAAAGAGGTGGCAAAGCTGTACGGCAGAGCGGCGAAGGTCAAGTGAGGCAGACGGTGCGACTTCTAGGCCTCTTTGGCCTTGCGCTGCTCTCTGCGGTCCTGCTGGCGATCCCCGCGACGGCGTCGGCCGGCGGGGGGTTTGACCTGAATTTCCAGTTCGCTGCCCGCAGCGGTTACAGGATCACCGTCGGCGGCTACGACGCAACGGCCGTGCTTACCGCGGCGAAGTCCGACCCCGCCCACGGCCGTCGCGCCTGGAGCACCTATGTCGTTCGCGGAAAGGCCAGCCCGACCGCAATTCACGCTCGCTTCGGAGCGTTGGGGCGCGTCGACATGCGTTTTCATCCTTCCGGAAGCACCACCTACGGCAAGCGACATCGCCACTGCATCGGGGCCGACCGATACAAGGTCCGGCGGGGGACTTTCGTCGGCACGGTTCGCTTTCACGGCGAGGGCGGCTATGCCTCGGCCAACGTTCACCGGGTGAAGGGAAAGGTCGTCACCCCGCGTTTTCTGAAGTGCTTTGGTTCCCTTTTCGAAGAACTCGAAAGCGGCGCTGGAGAGCACCGCGCAAAAAAGCGCCCCAAGGTGACGCGGCTTTACTCCTTTGTTCGCTCGGGCCTGACGGCAATGTTCTTCGGCGCCAGTGAGCGCGGCGGTAGGGCTGGGTACGTGGCGGAGATCGAGCAGACAGTGGGCTCGCTGGGGGTCTTTCGAGGAGTGGTCGTCCCGGCCTCGCCCGCGACCTTCAGCTTCGACAGCGCGCTCAGCCATGCCGGGGTGACGCCCCCGGCGCCGTTCAGCGGCTCGGCGTTCTTCCAGCGCGCTCCGACCGGCGCCAAGAGCCTGACAGGCTCTCTTGCGGTCACTTTCCCGGGTGCGCCCAACGTGTCGCTGACAGATCCGCGCTTCAAAACGCAGCTGACCCGCAGCTGGTAGCTAACCGCGCCTCGCCGTCACCTTGAAGGAGTAAGTGGCGGGAGAGGGGTCGAGCCTGCCGGAGTCGTCGCGGGCGCGAACCTTGAAGGTATGCCGGCCGGGCAAGAGCCGGGCGGTCGTGAAGGGTGAGTGGCATGCCTTGAACGCCTTGGAGCCGAGCTTGCACTGGAAGGTCGCGCCGGCCTCGTCGGCGGCGAAGGCGAAGGTCGGGGTGCGGTCTCTGCCTCTGCGCGGCGGCTTGCGCTTCAGGCTCGTCTGCGGCGCTCCGCGCCCACTCGGGTTGCCCGCGCTTCCCGCGCCGCCTGGCCCTCCAGCGTTGGGCGAGCAGACCTGCTCGATCGGCGGCATCGAGTTGGCTCGTGGACGGGGGAGTGCAACCGAGAAGTCGGCGGCGCTGTTGTCGCGGTCGTCGGTCGGCTCGAGCAGGGTGGCGCAGCCCGGCGCGATCGTGCGTTGCAGGGCCATGCCATCGGGGATCGCGGGAGCCGGATTGCCGGTGCCCGGCAGGGGGCCCGGCGAAGCTGCCCCAGGAGGCGCAGTCGATTTCTTCCCAGCAGACCGCCCCGCCGGCTGGATCGAGTTGTCCCGGGGAGAGCGTCTCGTCGACTGCGGTCGCGAATTGCGTCGCCACTTCGGGCGTGGCGATTAGGATCGTGCTCTGGTTGGCGCTGCCCGATACGTCGGAGGCGAGGAAATTTTCTTTGACCAGCCCTCCGCCGGCGTTGTAGGTGGCGAGGACGTGGCCGCCGACGAAGTTCTGGCCGCTGCGCCACATCTGCAGCTCGACGTATTCGGAGCTCGGGAAGACGGTCGAGCCGGCGTAGATCTCGCGGATCGACATCTCGTGGAAGGTCGCCGAGGCCGGGGTGGCGGCGATGGCCGATGCGGCGATGGCCAGGACGACGGTCGAAAGTAGCCTGCGCACTAGGGCTGCGCCACCTTGAACCGCAGGACCGCTGGGGTTGGGTCGGTGACACCATTGGACAGAGCGCGGACCTTCAGCGTATGCGGCCCGAAACTGAGCAGCTTGGTCGTCAACGGTGAGTGGCAGCTGCGGAACGGGCCGCCGTCGAGCTTGCACTGGAATGTCGCGCCTGGCGTCGCCGAGTGGAAGCGAAAGGTCGGCGTGCGATCCTGACTCAGCCTTGCCGGCTCGGAGAGCAGGGTCTGCGGCGGCGCCTGCGGCGATGGCGCACTGGGCGGCGGGATGGACGGGAGCGGCGGCGGCGCCTGGGGCGGCAGCGAGGGTGGCGGCGTGCTGGCGGCGACGATCTCGAATCCATATTCAGCCGGGCTGGGGTCTTTGTTGTCGCTTGGGTCGACCGCTCGCACCTTGAAGGTGTGGGCCCCGATGCCGAGGCTGGTGAAAGTGATCCCCGTGGTGGGGCAGGAGGCAAAAGCAGCGCCGTCGAGGGCGCATTCGAAGCTCGAGCCCGGCTCGCTCGATTTATAGGTGAATCCAGCAGTGGTGTTGGGGCTTGGCGTTGGCGGTTTGGTGACGATCGTCGTGTTGGGTGGGGTTTCATCGATAAAGGTGGTGTCGACGGTCCACGTCCAGGAAGCGGGGGTCGGGTCCGTGCCGGTCGGGTTGACGGCGCGGACCTCGAAGCTGTGGCTTGCTTCGCTGAGCGCTTCGTATTCGATGCCGGCGCTGGGGCAGCTCGCGAACGCCGCCCCGTCGAGCCGGCATTCGAAGCTGGCTTCGCCGGCTGGTGTCGCGTGGTATGTGAAGGACGCCGTGGTGACTTTGCTCGGGTTCGTCGGTTGCGTGTCGATCGTCGTGTTCGCGACCGGCGGACAGGTGTGCTCGACCGGCGTCGTCGCGTTGTCGCGCGGCGCCGGTTCGACCTCGTTGAAATCGGTCGCGCTGTCGTCGCTGTCGTCGGTCGGCGGAGGGTCGAGGAAGGTGGCGCAGCCATTGGCTATCGACCGCCTGAGCGCCTTGCCGGCGCTTACCCCACTCGGCGAGGCCGGATTGCCGACCTTCAGCGCCGGGACGTGGGACGGGAGCGGGCCGGAGAAGTCGCCCCAGGCGAGGCAGTCGGGTGGAGCGCCTTCGATCCAGCAGACCGCGCCACCGGCCGGCGAGAGGTTGAGCTGCGCATCGCTTGCGTCGGGCGCCGGCTTTTCGTCGAAGCGCGGGAAGTATTGGCTGTCGGCGACCAGGATCGTCGCCTGGTTGGCGCCGCTGGCGACGTTGGCCGGCAGGGCGAAGTCGTCGTTGACGCTGCCGTCGGCGTTGTAGGCGACGAGGCGATGGGTGGCGACGAAGTTCTGGGCCCCGGCCCACATCTGCAGCTCGACGTAGCTGGCGTCGTTGGCGCCGCCGGGGTAGACCTCGCGGATCGACATCTCGTGGAAGGTGGCCAGCGCCGGCGGGGCAAGGCCCAGCGAGAGCAGGCAGACCAGCGCGGGCGCCGCGAAGCGAGCCCACCCCGCGATGGCGGGCCTCCCCCGAAGTCCCCGGACTTGCGCACCCATGCGTTTCTGCATACGACGGGTCGTGCGTCAGGGTTCAAAGGGCCCAGCCAAGCGCTGCCGGTAGGCTTGGCATATGGCTTCCAAGCGCCAGATATTCGTCGGTGGAGTCCCGATCGGGGGCGGTGCGCCCGTCGCCGTGCAGACGATGACGAAGACCGAGACGGCAAATCTGGCGGCGACGATGGAGCAGATCCACAAGGTTGCCGAGGCGGGCGCCGACATCGTGCGGGTGGCGGTGCCGCGTGACGAGGACGTCGAGGCGCTGAAGACCATCGTCGTGGACTCGCCGATACCGGTGATTGCCGACATCCACTTCAACCACACACTCGCCCTCAAGGCGATCGACGCGGGAGCGCATTGCATTCGCCTCAATCCGGGCAACATCGGTGGGCGTGACAAGGTGGCCGAGGTGGCCGAGCGGGCGACGGCGGCCGGGGTGCCGATGCGGATCGGCGTCAATTCCGGCTCGCTGCCCAGGCACCTGCACGCGCTCGAGCGCGAGAGCCCGGTCGAGGCGCTGGTCGCCGCCGCGGTCGAGTTCGTCGAGCTGATGGAGGGCCTCGACTTCGAGAACTTCAAGGTCTCGATCAAGTCGACCAACGTGCCCAACACGATCGCCGCCAACCGCCTGCTCTCGGAGAAGATTCCGTACCCCCTGCATCTGGGCATCACCGAGGCGGGGACGAAGTGGTCGGGTTCGTTGAAGTCCTCGGTCGGGCTCGGCACGCTGCTCGCCGACGGGATCGGCGACACGATCCGGATCAGCCTCTCCACCTTCCATGCCGAGGAGGAGGTCAAGGTCGCCTGGGAGATCCTCAAGGCGCTGCAGCTGCGCGAGCGTGGGCCGGTGCTGATCGCCTGCCCGACCTGCGGCCGCCTCCAGTTCGACATGGACTCCGTCGTCGCCGAAATCGAGCAGCGGCTGGAAAGCTACGCCGAGCCGATCGAGGTCGCCGTGCTCGGCTGTGCCGTGAACGGGATCGGCGAGGCCAGCCACGCCGACTTCGGCATCGCCGGGGCCAAGAACGAGGGCCTGATCTACGCCCACGGCAAGCCATTGCGCAAGGTGCCACAGGCGAGCCTGGTCGACACGCTCTTCGAGGAGATCGACAAGTCGCTTGACCGCGGCGCGGTCGAGTTCGATCAGGTCGAGGCTGAGGAGGGCGCGGCCTGGCTGGCCAAAATCGAGCAGGAAAACGCGGGCGAATTGACCCCCGAGAAGATCGCCAAGATGGAGAAGGAAGCGGTCGAGAGCGGCGAGTCGGACAAGGTGCTGCTGGACGAGGAGGCTTCGCCCACCGCGGGACGCAGGTTTACCAGGGCGTAGGCGCGGCCGCACGACGGTTGACCAACGCGTAGGCGCGGCGGGTCCTGTCCCCGATCTGGTACCACCATCCCTGCGGTGCAGTAGCTCCTCAGGATGGTCCCCCAGATCGGTGCCACCCCCCGCGAGCAACGCGTCGGCAAGCACTCTGCCCCGGGGCGGACGGGATTCACTTCCGAGCAGCGGATAGGTTTCCTCGGTGACTCGCTTTAGCCAGAGCTTCATTCCCACTTTGAAGGACGCGCCCGCTGATGCGGAGGCTTTGTCCCACAAGCTGATGGTTCGAGCTGGGTTGATTCGGCAGGTCGGGGCGGGACTTTGGAGTTATCTGCCGGCTGGGTGGCGGGTTGAGCGCAAGGTCGAGGGGGTCATCCGGGAGGAGATGGATGGGATTGGCGCGCAGGAGATGCTGATGCCCGTTCTGCAACCGTCTGAGGCCTGGGAGAAGACCGGGCGGTACTCGATCGACGAGCTGTTCAAGTTGGAGGACCGCAAGGGGGCGGCGATGGTTCTGGCGATGACGCACGAGGAGTGCGTCACGCAGCACGTGGCCCGGGAGGTGCGGTCGTATCGGGACCTGCCGCTGATGCTTTTCCACATCCAGACCAAGGAGCGCGACGAGCCGCGTCCCCGGGCCGGGGTGCTGCGCACGCGCGAGTTCACGATGAAGGACGCCTACTCCTTCGACCGTGACGAGGAGGGCCTGGCCCGCTCATACGAGGCGCAGGCCGGTGCCTACGAACGCATTCTCGACCGCTGCGGGCTGCGCTGGTACCGGGTTGAGTCCGACGTCGGGATGATGGGCGGCTCCGGCGCCCACGAGTACATGGCGCCCTGCCCGGCCGGCGAGAACGAGGTGGCGCTGGCCCCTGGCTATGCCGCCAACGTCGAGGTCGCCTCGGCCGAGGCGCAGCCGGTCGAGCTGCCGGCGCCGCTCGAGGCGCCCGAGAAGGTCTCGACCCCAGGCCTGGCGACGATCGAGGAGGTCTCCGGTCACCTCGGCCTGCCCGCGGGAGCCCTGGTCAAGGCACTGCCGGTGCTGGTCGACGGCCGGGGCATGGTGATGGTGCTGATCCGCGGCGACCACCGCCTCAACGAGATCAAGCTGCGCAATGCCCTGGGTGCCGGCTTCCGCCAGGCGCGCCCGGAGGAGATCGAGGCTGAGCTCGGCCCCGTCGGTTTCATCGGCCCGGTCGGCGCCAACGTGCCGGTGCTCAAGGACGCGGCGATCGCGGGTGATTCCTTCGTCACCGGCGGCAACGAGCCCGACACCCACCTCCGCGGGGTCAAGCCCGGTCGCGACTTCGAGTTCGAGCAGGTCGACGTGCGCACGGTCGAGGCCAAAGACACGGCTCCGGGCGGCGGAACGATCGAGATCGAGCCAGCGATCGAGGTCGGCAACATCTTCAAGCTCGGCACTCGCTACTCGGAGCCGCTCGGCGCCACCTTCCTCGACGACTCCGGGACCGAGCGGGCGATCGTGATGGGCAGCTACGGGATCGGCCCGGCCCGGATCGCCGCCGCCGCGATCGAGCAGGGCGCCGACGAGCGCGGCATCGTCTGGCCGGCCTCGATTGCGCCCTGGCAGATCCAGCTGATTTCGCTGGCAAAGGAGGGCGAGGAGGAGCGCGCGGTGGCCGACAGCCTCTACGACGAGCTGAAGGGCGCCGGAGTCGACGTGCTCTACGACGAGCGCGACGCCGGCGCGGGGGAGAAGCTGACCGATGCCGAGCTGCTCGGCTGCCCACTGCGGATCGTGGTCGGCCGCCGCGGCCTTGCCGAGGGCTTCGTCGAGGCCAGCGAGCGGGGCTCGGGCACCGAACACAAGCTGCCCGTCGGAGAGGCGGCCGCGCGGGCGCAGGCGCTGCTCCAGCGCGGCGATGGCTGATCGAGCTCACAAAGACGATCCGACCGCCGGCCGTGCGGATTCGGCCCCCTTCGGGCGCGGCCGTGTGCGCCGCCTCTTTGGCCTCGACCGCAGCGGGCCGCCACCGCGCCAGGTCGGCAAGGGCGAGCCGCTCAACCCCTGGACGCTGCCCAACTTGGTCGGCTACCTCCGCCTTGCGGCCTTGCCGGTCTTCCTCGTCCTCGCCTTCGAATCCGGCGACGGCCGCAGCGCTCCGGCTGCGATCGTCTTCTGGCTGATCGCCGCCGGTGACTATCTCGACGGCTTCCTCGCCCGCGTCACCGGTCAGTACAGCCGCCTCGGCTCGATCCTCGATCCGGTCATCGACCGCCTGACGATTCTCTGCGGCGCGGTCGTCTGCTGGCACTTCGAGCTGCTGCCGCGCTGGGCTCTGGCCCTGCTCGCCGTCCGCGAGCTGGCGATGCTTGCGCTCGGCCAGTATGGGCTTCGCCACGGGGTCGAGATCCGCATCAACTGGCCGGGGCGGCTCTCGGTCTTCCCGATCATGGGCGGCATCTTCTTCGCGATGGTCTTCGCCGGTTGGGTCCCGGCGGCGCTCCTGATCGTCGGCCTAGTCCTAGCCATAGTGGCCACGGCCCTATACGCCCAAACAGGAATTAGCGAAGCGCGCTCCCCACGTCGCTGACTTCGCCTTTTTGCGGCCATATGGACGGGTAAGACCAAGGCAGCCGTGCAAGAGCGCGGCCAAGGCGGATAAACCTTCAACCTTCAGTTGACCCTTGGAGCCGGAGCCTCCTATAATCGGCGAACGCGGCCGAACGGAGGCCAAGACCCGCGAAGAAGGAGCAAGATGGAGGACACATTCCCCGATCTTGGTTCGCTCAGCGATGAGGAGCTGAAGAACCTGATCGACAGTCTGACGGAGGAGGAGAACGAGATCTCCTACAAGCGGCGCGTCCTGCATGGCAAGATCGACATCCTTCGCGCCGAGCTGGTCAACAGGCTGCGCAACAAACACGAGCGCGGCGACACGATGTTCTCCGGCGACGACGTTGCCCAGCTGACGGAGATTCTCGCCGGCAAGGCGCAGGCCCCCGAGGACGACTCCGCGGCCTGAGGCGCAGGATCAAATGGCCATCCACTGTCCAGAGTGCGGCTTCGCCAACCCCGAGGGCGCCAACTACTGCCAGAAGTGTGGCGCCTTCCTGGGCGGCCCGGCCGAGGGCAGCGGCGCCGGCGACGAGCCGACGACGATGACCTACACGGTCGACGACACCGGCGAGATGCAGCCGGTCGACATCGACGCGACGGTTGAGCGCAGCGGCGCCGCCCTGGTGATTCGCGCCGGCGGGGGCCGGGCGGGGGAGAGCTTTCCCCTCGCCGAGGACCGGGTCAGCATCGGCCGCAGCCCGGACGCCGGCGTCTTCCTCGATGACGTGACCGTCTCGCGCAACCACGCGCTGCTCGTGCGCCGCCGCGACGGCCTCTACATCGACGACCTTGGCTCGCTCAACGGCACCTACGTCAACCGGCGAAGGATCGAGTCCCACCGGCTCGCCGATGGCGATGAGATCCAGGTCGGCAAGTACAAGCTCAGTTACCTGGAGAAGTAGCGCCCGCGATGGCCGTCTCCGAGCAGCAGACCCGCCAGCGCGACTCGCGCCCCCGCAAGGCGCTGACGATCGGCGCCGTGTGCAAGATCCTGCAGAGCGAGTTCGATGACGTCTCGATCTCAAAGATCCGCTACCTCGAGGACCAGAAGCTGCTGACCCCCCGCCGCACGCAGGGCGGCTATCGCCTCTACAGCCAATCCGACGTCGAACGGCTGCGAACGATCCTCCGCCTGCAACGCGACGAGTTCCTGCCGCTGCGCGTGATCCGCCAGGAGCTGGCAGCCGGGGGCGACATCGTCAGCCCGACCGGTGGCTCGGAGAAACGCCCCTCGGGCGGCTCCGTGCGGCGGGCGATCCTCGTCAACACCTCGCGCGCCTACCTGACCCTCGACGAGGTGGTCGAGGAGACCGGTGCCCGCGAGGAGCTGATTGCCGAGCTGGAGAACTTCGGCATCATCCAACCGGAGAAGCGCGACGGCAAGACCGTCTACGACGAGACCGACCGCGAAGTCGTCCGCTCCGCCAACGAGCTCTCTCGCGTCGGGGTCGCCGCTCGCAACCTGCGCGTCTTCCGTTCCTCTGCCGACCGCGAGGCGAACCTGCTGGAAGCGCTGCTCGGCCCTTCGCTGCGCTCGCGCAATCCGGACCGCCGCAAGGAGGCGCTGGAGAGTTTGGAGAGCCTGGCGGCAACGGTCAGTCACCTCAAGCATCTGCTCCTGGTGCGGGACCTGCGCAGACTTGCAGGCGACTAGAGCCTGTCCCAGTAGGGGTTCCACTTAACTTTTTCGTGCAACGAATGCCGCTGACGTCTCAAACCCGCCGACGAAAAAGTACAAGACGTTTCACCCCTACCGGGATAGGTCCTGGGGTGTGGCGATGCCACGGGTAACCCGTCGGCGCAAGGTAGGTGCGTCCGCATCCGTGGTCTGGGAGCTCGTATCCGACCCTTACAGCCTGCCGCGCTGGTGGCCGCGGACGATGCGGGTGGAGAGCGTCGAGGGCGAGGGTGCGGGCTCGCATTGGACGAAGGTGCTGGGGACGGCGGAGGGACGGGGCGTGCGAGCGGACTTCCGCTGCCGTGAGTCGGTCGAGGGCGAGCGCTTCGCCTGGGAACAGCTGATTCCCGGCACACCGTTCGAGCGCCACCTGCGCCGCTATGACGTCGAGGTCAGCCTGGACGAGGAGGGTGACGCGACGACGGTCAACTTGGCCGCCGCGCAGACGCTGCGTGGACTGTCGCGGCTCGGCTCGCCGATGATGCGGCGCGGCCAGGGCGCTCTGCTCGAGGAAGCGCTGGATGGGATCGAACGGGCGCTGACGTGAGCGGCCCGCGGCGCGACTCGAAGTGGTGGGGCTGGGGCGACCCGTCGGTTGCGCCGCAGCTCGACGGGGCCGCTCTGGCGACCCTGCGCGAGCGGATCGGCGAGCTGCGGCCCTCGCCGCGTGCCGTCGAGCTAGACGACTTCGAGCTGCCGGCGGCCGAGCCGCTTCCACAGGCGCTGATCGACGCGGTCGGCGCGGAGAACGTCTTCAGCGGCGCCGAGGACCGGATTCGCCACGCGACCGGATGCGGCTACCCCGATCTCGCCCGCCTGCGCTCGGGCCGACTCGAGCGGGCGCCCGATGCCGTCCTCCTCCCGGCCGACGCCGACGAGGTGAAACGCGTTGTGGCTCTGTGCGCGACGGAAGGCGTTGCAGTGGTCCCGTTTGGGGGCGGCACCAGCGTCGTCGGCGGGGTCGAGCCGCTGCGCGGCGAGCACGGTCGCCTGGTCAGCCTCGACCTCGCCCGGCTGCGCGACGTCGAGGTCGACCCCCGCTCGCTGACCGCCCGCCTCGGCGCCGGTCTGCGCGGGCCGGAGGCCGAAGCAAAGCTGGCTCGGCACGGCCTCGTTCTCGGCCACTACCCGCAGAGCTTCGAGTATGCGACGATCGGCGGCTTCGCCGCGACCCGCTCCGCCGGTCAGGCGTCGAGCGGCTACGGACGCTTTGATTCCCTGGTCAGCTCGATACGCCTGATCGCCCCGGCGGGCGAGCTGAGCACGCTGGGAACTCCGCACACCGCCGCCGGCCCGGCTCTGCGCGAGGTCGTGGTCGGCTCCGAGGGCGTCCTTGGCGTGATTCCGGACGTCACCGTGCGCGTTCGGCCGGCGCCGCGACAACGGCGCTACGAGGCGTGGATCGCCGAGAGCTTCAAAGCGGGGACCGAGATCGTTCGCGCCCTTGCCCAGGGACCGGGATTGCCGGACGTGATCCGCGTCTCCGACGAGGAGGAGACGGAGGTCTCCCTGGCGCTCTCCGGCCCGCGCGGCATCGCCGCAAGCCTCTTCGGGGGCTACCTCGGCCTGCGCCACCGCCGTAACGGCTCTCTGGTCATCGTCGGCTTCGAGGGCGACGAGGAGTCGGTCGCCCGTCGTCGCGCCCTCAGCGTGCGAGAGCTACGCAGGGGTGGCGCCGTCTACCTCGGTCAGTCGGCGGGGCGCTCCTGGGAGCACGGGCGCTATCAGGGGCCGTACCTGCGCGACGCGCTGATGGAGATGGGGGCGATGGCGGAGACGCTGGAGACCTCGCAGACCTGGTCCGGGCTCAGCGCCCTGCACGGGGCGGTCGGCGGCGCGATTCGCGGCTCTCTCGCAGGCCAGGGCACGCCGGGGCTCGCCTTCTGCCACCTCTCCCATGCCTACCCTGACGGCGCCTCCCTGTACTTCACCTTCATCGCCCGGGCGCGCAGCGGCGCCGAGATCGAGCAGTGGCAGCAGGTCAAGCGGGCCGCATCCGAGGCGATCGTCGCCAACGGCGCCACGATCACGCATCATCACGCGGTGGGCCGCGATCACTCCCCGTATATGGAGGCCGAGGTGGGAAAAACAGGGCTAGAGGTGCTTCGGGCAGTCAAGGGTCAGCTCGATCCAACCGGGATCATGAACCCCGGCAAGCTGCTCGGCTGAACTGGCGACTATTTTTTCGCGGCGCCGACGAAGGGGCCGGTGATCTTGCCGCGCATCACGTCGGTGCCGGTGTAGGCGGATTCGGATTTGGCCTGCCGGGCTTTGGCGATCGAGGCACTCAGGGTTGCGTCGGTGGTGCGAGTGAGATCGATTTCGTTGAAAGCGTTGCGGGCCACCAAGACGAGGACCGCGGCGGGAATCTGAAAGCGCGCCGCGAGGTTGCCGGAGTCCGGCACCTTGGCGGTGCCGACCGGGACCATTGCCTTGCCCGAGTGGGAGAGCCAGATCGCGTAGGACTCACCCGACTGCGAGGGATCGAGGCCTTCGGCTGTGACCTGCAGCAGGACGTTTTTCTTGAAGCGACCGAAGAGCGCGGTGCCGGTGGCATCGCCGCCATCCACCGGCGAGAGCACCGCCTGGGTGAGGTTCGAGTTTTCGGATGCCGCCGGAGCGGTGCCGCCCTGGCCAGCCTCGGTCGAGGCGGTGCTGTCCGTTGAGCTCGAGCCACCACCTCCGCCGACGATCAGGACGACGACGAAGATCACCACGACGAGCGCGCCAGCGGCGAGCCCAATCAGCGCGCCGCGGTCCTTCGGCAGCTTCAGCCCGGCGGACGCTCGTCGCCGCTTCCCCGTGGCAGGGTCGGATGCGGGGGCCTTGGCCGGGGTCGCTGTCTCGGAGGTCGGCGTGGCGACCGGTCGCGGCGGCTGCTCGACCGTGGGTTGCGGCGGCTCTGGCGCTGGAGGAGCAGGCGTGGGCGCCGCCGCTGCCGGTTTCTCGGCCGCCGCTGCGCCGGATCCGGCGACCTCTGCCAGCGCCTCCCTCACCCGCTCACGGGCCTGCTCGACGGTGATGCCCATCAGCGCGGCCATGTCGTCATAGCCCTCCTCACCGCGCTGGGCGAGCAGCCTCAGCATCGCCTTCTGGTCATCGCTCAGCGCCACGGATCGGAAGCCTATGCCAGTGGCTCACGGAAGGGGCGTGTCGGAGGTTAAGGGGCCATGTGGAGCCATAAGCTCAGACACGCCCGCGGAGATAGGGTGATGGCGATGGCCGACGATCCGCGCGGACCGCTCTCTCACTTCGACGCCTTGCTCGGCACCGAGTGGCTCGATGACGACCCCGGGCACGCTCGGGTCAGGGTCGAGATGCGCGACGAGCTGCGCCAGCCGGTCGGTCTTCTGCACGGTGGCGTGATGTCGACCCTGGTCGAGAGCGTCTGCTCTCGCGCCACCGCCCTGGCGGTGATGGGCGACGGGATGATGGCGATGGGCCAGTCGATCAGCGTCAACTTCATCCGCCCGGTCACCGAGGGCCACGCCGAAGTGCGCGCCAGGGCACGCCACCGGGGGCGCACCACGTGGGTCTGGGACGCCGAGGTCTTGGACGCGGGCGAAAAGCTCTGCGCCCTCGCCCAGATGACGATTGCGGTCAGACCGATTCCGAAATCCGCCTAGGACATCGAGGTGCAAACGACTTTTCCCCTTGTCGTGGGGACGAGCGCCGCACCGGGACTCTTCAGCCGCCGAAGCGGTTGGTGATCGGCAGCCTCCGGTCGCGGCCGAAGGCCTTCGGCGTGATTCGGATCCCCGGCGCCGCCTGGCGGCGCTTGTACTCGGAGCGGTCGACCATTCGGACGACCTCGTCGACGACCTCGGCGGGCAGGCCGGCGGCGATCATCTCCTCACGGCCCTGGTCGCCCTCGACATAGGCCTCGAGAATCCGATCGAGCAGCTCGTAGGGGGGCAGCGAGTCGCTGTCGAGCTG
Organism: Solirubrobacterales bacterium; assembly: GCA_036403515.1. GTDB lineage: Bacteria > Actinomycetota > Thermoleophilia > Solirubrobacterales > 70-9 > VRUE01. Next base: position 13,675 of record DASWQV010000025.1, on the reverse strand, counting down.
GTCGGGACGCAGCTCCGCCGACGGCGCCCGCTCCAACACCGAGGCTGGAATCAGCTCGCGGCCGGCGCTTTCGTTGCGGTGGCGGGTCAGCTCGTAGACCAGCGTCTTCGGCACGTCCTTGATCGCCGCAAAGCCGCCGGCCATGTCACCGTAGAGGGTCGCGTAGCCGACCGACATCTCGCTCTTGTTGCCGGTGGTCAGCACGAGCCAGCCGTGCTTGTTGGAGAGGGCCATCATCAGGTTGCCCCTGATCCGCGCCTGGATGTTCTCCGCGGCGAGGTTGGGCTCCGAGGGCCTGGTCGGGTCGCGAGGCAACGGCTCCTGCGGCGACGCCGCCCCGTCCTCGGCGTCGAACGCCGCGCCCAGCGCTCCTTCGTACTCGGCCATTGCCGCCTCGATCGGAATCTCGATCAGCCCCGTTCCCAGGCTTGCGGCGATATTCCGGGCGTCCTGCTGTGTTTCATCGCTTGAATGCGGCGAGGGCATGACCACGCAGGTGACGTGCTCTGCGCCGAGCGCGTCGACCGCGAGCAGGGCGACGAGGGCGGAATCGATCCCGCCAGAGAGAGCGACGCCGACGTGGCGGAAGCCGTTCTTGTGGACGTAGTCGCGCAGGCCGAGGGTGAGCGCCGCGTAGACCTCGGCAAGGTCCGACAGCGGCTCTGCCAGCGGGCCTGGAAGGGGGGAGGGGATCTCGCAGACCAGCAGCTGCTCCTCGAACTGCGCGGCGCGGGCGACCACCTTGCCCGCCGGGTCGACGATGAAGCTGTGGCCGTCGAAGACGAGCTCGTCCTGGCCGCCGACGAGGTTGCAGAAGGCAAAATGGGCGCCGTAGGCGCGGGCGCGCTCAGCCAGCATCGCTTCGCGCTCGCGTCCCTTGCCGCGGTGGTAGGGCGACCCCGACGGGTTGGCGATCAGGCTCGCGCCGGCGGCTGCCTCGCTGGAGGCCGGCGGGCCCGGCGCCCAGACGTCCTCGCAGACAGTCAGCCCAACCTGCTGACCGGCGATGGCGATCGTCTCCGGCCGTTGCCCCGCGACGAAGTAGCGCTGCTCGTCGAAGACAGCGTAGTTGGGCAGCCGGTTCTTGCGGTAGACGGCTTGGACGGCGCCACCGCCGAGCACGGCCAGCGAGTTGTGCGCCTGGCGGCCCTCGGCGTCATCAGCGGCGGGCTCGGCGAAGCCGACCAGGGCGACGATTCCCTCGACGCCCGCGGCGAGCTTCTCGACGGCTCGCTGGTTGGCCTCGACGAAATGGCGCTTCAGGTAGAGGTCCTCAGCCGGGTAGCCCGGGATGCAGAGCTCAGGGAAGATCACCAGCTCGGCGCCATCGCCGCGCGCGCGCCCGATCCACTCGGCGATCTTCGCCGCGTTGCCGTCGATGTCGCCGACCGTCGGGTCGATCTGGGCCAGGGCTACGCGCACGTCGGTTTCCTCGTCGGAGCCAGGGCTGAAGTATCGCCGTCCCAGGCTGAGCCTGCGTGGGAGGTCGGTAGATTGCGGCACGTGCGGGCGCGCTGGCGGTTCATCGGGGCATCGTTGGCGGCTGCCGCCGTTCTCCTCGCCATTCCAGCCGGGGCGAGCGCGGACGATCAAGGGGTCTTCCGGGCGCCGGCCGCGCGGCCGACCGACCATCCCGATCCCAACCGCAACGCCTACACGGTGCCCGAGGCGCCGAAGTCCCCCGCCTGCACGCGCCACTTCTGCGTCCACTGGGTGGAGGAGGGCATCGACGCGCCGAACCCGGCAGACGGCGACGGCGACGGCGTGCCCGACTACGTCGATCGCGTCCAGACCGTAGCCGAACACGTCTACTCGGTCGAGAACGGCAAGCTGGGCTGGCGCAATCCCAAGTGCGACGGCCACAAGGGCGGCGGCCGCTGCAAGACCGACATCTACCTCGACGAGATCGGTGGGGCGCTCTTCGGCTATGCGGCGCCCGATCGCGGGCAGGCGAGCAGGGCGCATCGACTGCCGCGTCACCTGCACGGCTACCTGGTCCTCGACAACGACTACGACCCGCTCGAGTTCCCGGGCACGACCTCCGAGCACGATCTCGAGGTCACTGTCGCCCACGAGTACGACCACATCCTCCAGTTCGGCTACGACGCCTACCAGGACGCCTGGTTTGCCGAGTCGAGCGCGGTCTGGATGGAGGACCAGGTCTACGACGGCATCAACGACTACCTGCGCTACGTGCGGCGCTGGGTCAAGCGCTACGACACCCCGCTGACGGCGAACTCGATCAAGGAGTACGGATCGGCCGTCTGGAACAAGTGGCTGGCGCGGCGCTACGGTCGCTCGATCATCCGCCACGCCTGGGCACGGGCCATCCACGTCCGGCCCGGCGGCTTCTCTGTCTCGGCCTATGACTCGGCAATTGAGGCGGCGGGCGGCTCGGACTTCAGCCACGACTTCGCCCGCTTCGCCCGCGACCTGCCCGAGTGGCGCACCGACTCGGTCTTCGGCGAAGGCCACTCCTATCCGGACGTCGCCCGCCAGGGCAGCCTGCCACTCAACGGTCGGATCCTCGAGCGGCGACTCAACCACACGACCTTCCAGCTGCTGCGGGTCCGTCCCAGCTCAGGCAGGGCAGTGGTTCTCCACGCTGCGGCGCCGAACGGCCATGCGGCGGCGGTCGCGCTGGTCGGGCGAATCGGCAGCGAGCGCCACGGCCGGCTGATCAGCGCCCTGACCTATAGGGAGAAGGGAGGCCGGATGAGGGTGCGCATGCCGCGGCCGGGACGCTTTAGCCGCCTCACCGCGGTTCTCGTCAACGCCGACACCAGCACCGCGGGCTTCAGCGCCCGCCGGCTCGACTGGGCCTACTTGACCGAAAGCGCGCCGTTCCGCGTCTCGGCGCGTCTCGTGCGCTGAGAGGCGCCGCCCCCGGTGGCTCCCTCGCCGGCCAGTTCGGCGATCGCCCCTTCGAGGTCGAGCCCGAAGCTGTCGAGATCGGCCATCGCGTCGTAGTCGCCAACCAGTCCAAAATCGACCTGGCCGTTGTAGGACATGATCCCGACGCAGAGGGCCTGGCGGCGTGCCAGCGGCACCAGCGGGAAGATCGACTCCATCTGCCGTCCCAGCACGTAGAGCGGAAACTGTGGGCCCGGCACGTTGGTGATCACGAGGTTGAAAAAGCGCTGCGCGGGCTGCAGGCGAGCCGCCTGCGAGGCGATCGTGGTCGGCGCGAAGTCGACGATCCTGGTCAGGATCTCGGCGCCGACGGCCTGGCCAGAGCCCTTCAAATCACCCATCGTCTCGGTGATCAGGTGCAGGCGCTGGACCGGCTGCTCGCACCAGATCGGCAGCGGCGCCATCATCGCCGAGATGCGGTTGCCGAGCGCGCCGCGCTCCTCCTCGGCGCGCACGCTGACCGGCACGAGGGCCCGCATCTCCAGCCCTTCGGTGTCGTGGCCGCGGGCGCGCAGGTAGTTGCCGATCGCCCCGCTGACCACGGAGAGGACGACGTCGTTGACGGTGCCGCCGTGCTCGTTCTTGACCGCCTTCAGCGTTTCGAGGTCGGTGCGGACGAAGGCAAGGCGTCGATGCGGGCCGATTTCTACGTTGAAGGGGGTCGGGGGCGCGGAGACGCCGGCGCCGATCACTTTGCTGGTCGCGCCGACCCCGCGCAGGACCTGGCGCGGGCCGCGCAGCGCCGCGCGGACGCCACGGACGAACTCGCGCGGGCTCGTGGCGCGCTCCTGAAGCGCGTCGGCGAGCAGTTTGAGATCGGTCGGCTCGGGCCGCGGCGCCCACTTCGGCGGCATCGCAGGTGGGTTCGCCGGCTCCTTCTCGACGTCGAAGAGAACGGTGGTGATGTCGACGCCCGAGATCCCGTCGACGAGCGCGTGGTGGCTCTTGCCGACGATCGCGAAGCGGTCGTCGTCGAGGCCCTCGACCAGCCAGAGCTCCCAGAGCGGCTTGCTGCGGTCGAGCTGCTGGGAGAAGATCCGCGCCGCCAGGTTACGCAGCTGCTCCTCGGAGCCCGGCGCCGGCAGCGCGGTCTGGCGCACGTGGTAGTCGAGGTTGAGGTGCGGGTCGTCGACCCAGACCGGCCGGCCCTGGCCGAAGGGAATGAAGCGCAGCTTCTGGCGGAAGCGGGGGACGAGGTGCAGACGCGAGGCGATGTGGTCGCGGAACTCCGCATGGCTGGGCGCCGGGCCTTCGAAAATGCTGGTCGAGGCGACGTGCATGTGGGCGCCGGCCCTCTCCATGTGGAGAAAGGAGGAATCGAGGCCAGTCAGGCGGTCCGCGCTCACGCTGAAATCTTCGCACACGCACAAAGAAGTCCCTGATGGCCGCGCAAAGCGTTTGTTGGAGCCATTTGCGCGTTCGGGCGGAATGCTGCACCGTGATCGGCGTCACCAAGTGGGAGTAATCCGGTCCCTACCTTGGCCCGTTCACGAGAACGAGCCCAATCTGCCGAGTCCCGCGCGAGCGCGCTGGGAGCGGGGGACCCAAGGTCACGGCCATCTTTCGGCTGCGACAGGGGCGAATCGGACGGCGAGCCGTCCGTAACGGCTGCCCGGCACCGTGCCGGCAGTCGCGAGCCCGTCAGCTAACCCCGTAGGCAGGCAAGAAAGCGAGTGATCACACATGCGATTCCTCATGCCCGCGGCGGCTGTCGCTGCCCTGCTCACCGCTGGTGCGGTCCCTGCCACGGCGAGCGCTTCCAAGCACCGCAGTTCCCGCGTCGCTTCCCACGTTTCCCTGCACGTCTCCCGCCACAGCCTGCTCAGCGGTGGCAAGGTCGTGCTCAGGGGGAGGGTGCGACCACGGGGCACGCACCGGGTCAGGCTGGTGTTTCGCGGGCCCGACGGTGGCCTCACCGGGGTGGTGACCCGTCCCGACGGCACCTTCGCCCTGCGCTGGTCCCCCGACCGCATCGGCGCCTACAGCGTGCGTGCCTACGGTGTTCACGAGCGGCGCGTGCGCGGATCGGCAAGCCCCGCCCGCCATCTCACCTCTTACCGCGAGGCGGCGGCCTCTTATTACGGCCCGGGCCTCTACGGCGGCGGCCTCGCCTGCGGAGGGACCCTGGAGCCTGGCACGCTCGGGGTGGCGAGCAAGACGCTGCCCTGCGGCGCCAAGGTGAAGCTCCTCTATCGCGGTGAGACGATCACCGTGCCGGTGGTCGACCGCGGCCCCTACGTGGCGGGTCGCGATTTCGACCTCACCGCCGCGACGAGGGAGCGACTCGGCTTCCCCGGCGTCGGCGTCCTGCTCTCCAGCAGGTAGCGCTCAGGCGGTCAGACCGAGCTGCATCTGGGCCTTCGGGGCGTCGATCGCCTCGGGGGCGGGGGCCTCGCCGCTCTCGAAGCCGGCCAGCCGCACCCCGAGCAGCCGCACCGGCCGCTGCGGGTCGTAGGCCCGCAGGAGGTCGAGGGCGACTGGGCCGACGACACCGAGATCGTTGGTCGGCCGTTCGACCGTGTGCGATCGAGTCACGTTGGTCCAGTCATCGAGGCGGATCTTGATCCCGATCGTGCGTCCCTCCAGCTGGCGCTTGCTCAGCCGGCGGCAGAGCTCCTTGGCCAGCTGCTCGAGGTGGGCCTCCAGCTCCCCTCGGTCGCGGACGTCGACGTCGAAGGTGATCTCGGTCGACTGCGACTTGGTCTCGCGCGCCACGGTGATCGGGGTCTCGTCCTCAAGACAGGCGCGGCTGTGCAGCCAGCGTCCCTGCCGCGGCCCGAAGGATTGCTCCAGCGCAGCCGGATCCTGCGCGCGCAGCTCGGCGAGCGTGCGGATTCCCATCGCTTCCAGCTTCGCGACCGACTTCGGGCCGATCCCGGGGATCAGTCCAGGGGAGTCGGCGGCGAAGCGCTCCAGGGCTTCCTCGCGAGAAAGGACGACGAGCCCGGCAGGCTTGCCCAGCTCGCTGGTGATCTTGGCCAACATGCGGCTCTCCGAGATCCCGACCGAGCAGGTCAGGCCCGTCTCGTCCTGGATCTCAGCCGCGATCCGCCGCATCGCCGCCTTCGGCGAGAAAATCCCGGTCAGGTCGACGTAGGCCTCGTCGAGGCCAACGACCTCAACCGTCTCCGCGTTGCGCCGCAGTACCGCCATCACCTGTCCCGAGGCCTCGCGGTAGGCGTTGAAGTCCGGCTGCAGATAGACGGCGTCCGGCAGCCGCCGCCGCGCCGCCGCGGCCGGCATCGCTGAGTGGATCCCGGCCAGCTTGCGTGCCTCGTAGCTGGCCGTGGTCACGACCGCCCGGGGCCCCGAGCCGCAGACCACGACCGGCTTCCCCTTCAGCTCCGGCCTGCGGCGCAGCTCGACGCTCGCGTAGAAAGCGTCCATGTCGAGATGGGCGACCACACGGCGCCGGTCCTGGATTTCCGTCACGCCCCCAAGTTACGCTTCGGCTCGGCGGTCGATCGACGCGATTGAGGTGCGCAACTTCGAGCCGGACCCCGTGTCCTTGGGAACATCGCAGTTCGGGAGGATCGATCGAGATGGACAGGGGCCGCTTCATGAGATCTGCCGTTGTGTCGCTGATCACCGGCGCCTGCGTGCTTGCCCTTTCCGCCACGGCGCCCGCGGCGAGCTGGGAGATCCAAAAGCTTCCCTTCCAGCCGCGCTTTGAAGGCGACTGGGAAATTGGGCCCCTGCTTGCGATCTCCTGTGCCTCGAGGTCTTTTTGCCTGGCGGCGGGCCAGTACGGCCGGATTGCCGTCTCATCGAATCCCACCGGCGGGCCCTCGGCATGGCGCGTCTACTTCGGGCCGGAAGAAACCGACAGCTCGGGGCCGCCGCCACCGCCTGGCTTCACGCAAGTACCGATCTCTCCCACGATCAAGGGCGCCTCCTGTCCTTCGCCTTCATTCTGCATCGCCGTCAGCAGTCGAGGCGACATCTATTCCTCTTCGGGCCCCGGCGGCGGCACTGGGACCTGGGCTCGGGCCGACATCGACGATGACGAATTCGAGACCCATTTGGAAGGTGTCTCTTGTCCGACGACGTCGTTCTGCGTTGCCGTGTCCGGTGGCCCCAAGCAGAACAACAACCCCAGGAACAGCGGCAAGATCCTCTCGTCAAGCAACCCGGCAGGGGGCGCCTCCGCCTGGCACATCACCCAGCTCGATCCTTCGCTGGACCTCCGCGGCGTCTCCTGCGCCTCGCCGTCGCTCTGCGTGGCCGTTGGCCAAGAGGGGCGAATCGTTGTCTCCCAAAATCCCGATGGCGGACCTTCGGCCTGGCGTGACGCCGGAAGTCCCGGTGGCCCGGGCCACCTGCAGGGTATCGCCTGCACTCTCGGCCCCCTCTGCGTGGCGGGCGATGCCGGCGGCAACCTTCTAACCGACGCCGATCCGGTCGGCAGCCCAGCCGCCTGGATGAGGAGGGGCGGTGGCGGCTCGGTGCCGGTCACCGGCGCCTCGTGTCCATCCGCCTCGCAGTGCATCGCCGTCGACAACAACGGCGACGTGCTGACCTCGGACGACCCGACGGGCGGCGCCGGATCCTGGTCCTTCGAAAACGTAATCCCCTACGTGCCCAGGCCTGAAAACAAACCGTCGCTCAACGGGATGTTCTCCGTCTCCTGCCCTTCCAGCAACTTTTGCGCAATAGCGGCGGCGAACGGGACCGTGCTGACCAGCACCAACCCGTTCGAAGCGGCGACACCGGCGAACGCCACGCAGGGTAAGCGCGTGCGAGGCTCGAAGCGTCCGCGGACGATCCTCGCCCGCGTTGATCGCAAGAGGGTGAGGACCGCAAAGAGGCGGCTCAGGGTGCGCTTTCGCTTCTACTCCGTCGGCAAGGCCCGCGGCTTCGTCTGCAAGCGCGACCGGCGGCCGTACCGGCCGTGCAGCTCGCCCGTTGCGTACTGGGCCGGCCTGGGCAAGCACGTCTTCCGCGTGCGTGCGGTAGGGCGGACGGGACTCAGGGGCCCCGTCGCCCTGGACCGCTTCAGGATCGTCTCTGAGGACTCCAAATGTCCCTGCGGCGGGCCCTTCGGCAACCAGAAGCGCCCTGCCGTTTTTCGCTAGGCCCGCCTGGGTAGGACCGAAGGCATGGCCGAGGTGACGCACGCGGAGATCGGCGAGATCGATGCCATCGACGGCTTCTTCGAGGGGATCACTTTCCACCGGGCGGCGGCGGGCCTCGGCGTAAGCGCCTTCGGCATCTCGATCATCGAGCTCGCACCCGGCGCCAACGACTACCCCGAACACGATCACTCAGCCGGCGGAATCGGCGGCCAGATGTTCGCCAAGCGCCCGCAGCAGCTCGGTCAGGAGGAGGTCTACGTCGCCCTGCGCGGCTCGGGCACCCTCGAGGCCGGCGGCGAGGAGTATCCGCTCGACCCCGACCACATCGCCCGCGTCGGTCCGGGGGTCAAGCGCAAGGTGGTGCCGGGCTCGGAGGGCATTCGACTGCTCGTCGTCGGAGCCACTCCCGGCGAGGCCTACGACCCCGGCGGCACGCTTTGAGGCCGGCCGGAGTCCAGCTGCTCCCGCCCTCTTAGACTCTGGCTATGGCTTCCCCTGAGGCAAAGAACCTCGAGGCGATCTCGAAGGCGATCGACCAACACAACGCGAGCTGCCCGTTCCCGGCGGCCGAGGTGCGGATGAACCCGTTCGAGGTTGAACGACTGGGCTGGGATCACATCCGCGGCCTGCCGGTCGTGCCCGACGCGGAGATTGGCACCGGCCGCTTCCGCATCGTCTGCTCCCGCGATGTCGACGGCGAGGGCCTCGAAGAGACCGAGGCGATCGGCCAGGAGGTCGAGACCCTCGTGCCGGTCGTCAATAACTGAGGCCGGTCACCGCGCATCCGACTTTGACCCACCTGGAGTGTGGTCAAAGTCGGATGCGCCTTAGACCGAGTTCCAGAAGTCGAGACCGAGGCCGCTGAGCCAGCTCTGCGCTTCGGCGTTGAGCTCGGTCAACTGGTTGGTCCAGATCAGGATGCCCATCGCGATCAGGATCACGCCGCCGGTGGCGACGATCGCCTGGTAGTGGCGCTTGACGACGGTGAATGCGGTGGTCATGCGGGAAAAGGCGATCGCGGTGAGCAGGAAGGGGATCGCCAGGCCGGCTGAGTAGACGGTGAGCAGAAGGGCGCCGTGGGCCGCGGAGCCGGAGAGCGAAGCGGCGGTGAGGATCGCGCCGAGGGTCGGGCCGATACAGGGGGTCCAGGCGATCGCGAAGGCGGCCCCGGCGATGACAGGGCCGCCCCGCCCCGCCCGCTCGAGCAGGGTGTCGACGTGCCACTCGCGGTTGAGGCGGGTGACGAAGAGGGAGGCTACAAAGAGGACGCCCATCGCGATGATCAGCGCCGCGGCGATCTTGGTCAGCAGCTCCTCGTGATCGCTGAAGGCCGAGCCAAGGGCGGTCGCGGTCAGCCCCTCGGCGATGAAGATCACCGAGAAGCTGGCGACGAAGAGCAGGCTGGGCCCGAGGATGCGCCGCCATCCCGCTGTCTCCAACTCCGCCGCGGAAACGCCGCTGACGGCGGAGAGGTAGCCGGGCACGAGCGGCAGCACGCAGGGGGAGAGGAAGGAGACGATACCGGCGGCCAGGGCGGCGAAGATGCCCACTCCGGCGGCGGGATCGGTGCTCAGGGCGGCGACGATCACGGCTTACCAGGGTACCCGGGAGGCCTCCGCCGCAGATTAGGCCTCCCGGCCACTCTTTAGGATGCCTCGCGTCTCTATCCCGGAACGAGAGGAGTACTAGATGTCGCTTTTCCTTCGCAGGGTCCAGTTAGCCAGTGGTGTTATCGCTCTCCTCGCCCTGGCCTTTGCGGCCCTCCCCTCGGCTGCTTTCGCCACCGACAAGGACTGCATCGACTTCTCGACTCAGCGGGCCGCCCAGATCTTCTTCATCAAGCACGGTGGGCCGCGCTACGACCCTGACCGCCTCGACGGCGACAACGACGGCGTCGCCTGCGAGGACAACAGGTGCCCGTGTTACTACAAGAAACACCTTCCCAGGGCCTCGATCTACCTGACGGCGGACCGTCGTTTGGCCTTCTGGCCTTGACGCCGATGCCGTAGCGAGACTGCGGCTGGTGGAACTGTTCAACGCCAGCGGCACGGCACGGCGGCTGCGGGCCTCGCCGCTTTTCGCGATCGGGCCCAGCGAGCCCGGTCCGTCGCTGCGCCGCGGCGCCCTGGTCGCGATACCGGTCGGACTGGCGCTGCTGCTGGAGCTGGGCCTGGACAGCCCCAGCAAAGGCGCAATCGGGACCGGCGCCCTGCTCGCCGGCTTCCCGGGGCTCGACGCGCCGGCACGGATCAGGGCCGCCTGGCAGGCCGCGACGGCGCCAGCCATCGGGATCGCCGCCGCGCTCGGCGTCCTCACGGGCTCCAGTCCAATCATCGCGGTCCTGACGATGGCCTTGGTGGGGGCCGCTGCCGGGTACTGCTTCGCCGTCTCGCTTCGCTTCTCGATCGCCGGCCTCTCGGTCGCGCTCTCGCTGCTGATCACCCAGGGCCTGCCGCTCGACCTCGCAGACACCATTCCGGCGCTTCTCCTCGCGACCGTGGGCGGCCTGCTGCAGGCCGCCTGGTCGCTGTCCGTATGGACGGCCGGGGACCGCGGGGAGGAGGGAGGGGAGAACGGCCGGAGCGTCCGCTCCGCAACCGCATCGCTCCGTTCCAACCTGACCCTGCGCTCGGTCAGCTTCCGCCACGCGCTGCGCTTCGGCGCCGCGCTGGGGGCCGCCGTCGCCGCCTACTGGCTGCTCGGCATGAGCGAGCACGGCTTCTGGATCCCGCTGACGGTTCTCTTCGTCTTGCGCCCTGAGCGGGAGGAGACCTTTCACCGGCTGAGCCTGCGTGCTGTGGGCACCCTTGCGGGTCTCCTGGTGGCCACCGCGCTGGCCGAGTGGCTGGGCGGCGACGGGCTCGCGGTCGGCTTGGCGCTGACGATCGCGACGGGCCTCGCCTATGGCCTGCTCACCGTCCAATACGCGCTCTTCACCGCCGCGATCACCACCTATGCCGTTCTCCTCGCGGACTCGATCGGCGAGGCGGCCCTGCGCGCCGCCGGCCAGCGCGCTCTCGCGACAGCCGTCGGGATCGCGATCGCGGGCGCCGCGTTCGTGATCTGGTCCAACCCGCGGGACGAGGCGCCGCGGCAGCGGCGCACGAGCCTTGCTGGCGCTACAGCCAGCCGACGCGCTTGAAGCGCCTGTACAGCGCCAGGCAGATCGCCGCGATGAAGATCAGCACCGTGAAATAGCCATAGCGCCAGTGCAGCTCCGGCATGTGGTCGAAGTTCATCCCGTAGACCCCGGCGACCATCGTCGGCACGGCGGCGATCGCGACCCAGGCCGAGATCTTGCGCATGTCCTCGTTCTGGCGCACCGAGACCTGGGTCAGATTGGCCTGCAGGGCGCTGTCGAGCAGCTCGCGGAAGGCCGCGACGCGGCCGGTCACGCGCTGCAGGTGATCGTGAACGTCGCGAAAGTACTCGTACAGCTCGTCAGGGATGGCGTCGAAGCGACCTTCGATGATCTCTTCGACCGCTTCCAGCAGCGGTGCGACGGCCCGGTAGAGGTCGAGGACCTCCCGCTCCAGTTTGTAGATCTGCTCGACCGGGTTGGTCCGCTCGGCCGAGAAGACCTCACGCTCGACGGCCTGGATCTCGCCGTCGATGGTCTGGGCGACGTCTCCATAGCCGTCGACCACGTGGTCGAGAATCGCGTAGAGGACGACTCCGGTGCCATGGGCAAGCAGGTCAGGACGGCGTTCGACCCGCTCCATGACCGAGCTCAGCCCACCGTCGCCGTGGCGGACGGTGATGACGAAATCGGCGTTTACGAAGATCAACAGCTCCCCGACCTCGATCCCGTGCCCGGAGTCCGGGTGGGTGATGGTCTTGACGACGATCAACAGGGTGTCGCCGAAGCGCTCTACCTTGGGCCGCTGGTGGGCCTTGACCGCATCCTCGACGGCAAGCTCGTGAAGGTCGAACTCCCGCGCGATCGCCTCGAATTCCCCGGCTGACGGTTCGACCAGGCCGAGCCAGACGAAGGTGTCCCTGCCGCGAGAGGCGTCTCCCGCCTGATCGAGGCTGAGCTCGCCGGCGCGGCGATGCCCGTGCTCATAGACGGCACAGTCGACGATCATCACGCGCAGTATCGCCATTCGGTCGGCCCGACCGGTAGATTTCCTGGCCAGGCAGCCAAACTCGCCCGTTGGCAGTGGCGACGACACAGGAGCAGACTTTGAGCAACCGCACGTTCGTGATCGGGGTCGGCATGACCAAGTTCGAGAAGCCCGGCACCAAGGAGGGCGATTACCCCGATTGGGCCAAGGAGGCGGGGGAGAAGGCGCTCGCCGACGCCGGCGTCCCCTACGAGGACGTCGAGCAGGCCTTCGCTGGCTACTGCTACGGCGACTCGACCTACGGCCAGCGGGCGCTCTACCAGCTCGGCCTCACCGGGATCCCGGTCGTCAACGTCAACAACAACTGCTCGACCGGCTCGTCGGCGCTTTTCCTGGCCCGTCAGGCGGTCAAAGGGGGGCTGGTCGAGTGCGCGCTGGCGCTCGGCTTCGAGAAGATGGAGCCGGGATCGCTCGGCGTCAAGTACACCGACCGCACCAACGCGCTGGACAAGCACGCGATGCGGATGTTCGAGATCCGCGATCCCGAGCAATCGCCGCCGGCGCCGCAGATGTTCGGCAACGCCGGCCGCGACCACATGCAGAAGTACGGCTCCAATCCCGACCACTACGCCTGGATCGGCTGGAAGAACCACAAGCACTCCGTCAACAACCCCTACGCCCAGTTCCAGGACGAGTACTCGCTGGAGGACATCAAGGCGGCGAAGATGATCCACGACCCGCTGACCAAGCTGCAGTGCTCGCCGACCTCCGACGGCGCCGCCTGCGCGATCGTCGCCTCGGAGCGCTACGTCGACGCGCACGACCTCTGGGACAAGGCGATCGAGATCGCCGGCCAGTCGATGGTCACCGACCTCTCCTCGACCTTCGACGAAGACGCCGACTGCATGACGATCGTCGGCTCCGAGATGTCGCGGACGGCGGCGCGGGCCGCCTACGAGGAGGCCGAAGTGGCCCCGCACGAGGTCGACGTCTGCGAGCTCCACGACTGCTTCAGCGCCAACGAGCTGATCACCTACGAAGCGCTCGGGTTCGCCGCGGAGGGCGAGGCACACAAGCTGGTCGAGGCGGCGGCGACGACCTTCGGCGGCCAGGTCGTGGTCAACCCGTCGGGCGGGCTGATCTCCAAGGGGCACCCGCTCGGGGCAACCGGGCTGGCCCAGTGCTCCGAACTGACCTGGCAGCTGCGCGGCGAAGCGGGTAAGCGTCAGGTCGAGGGCGCCCAGGTTGCCCTCCAGCACAACATCGGCCTCGGCGGAGCGGCCGTGGTCACCGTCTACAAGCCGGTCGCGTAACCGGGACACCGGCCCGAGCGGCCGGGGAGGAGGAGTGATGGCGAAGCAGCGGCGGTCTTTGAACGGCAGGGTGGTGGCGATCACCGGGGGTGCCCGGGGGATCGGCAAGGCGACGGCGGAGGCGCTGGTGCGGCGCGGCGCCCGGGTGGCGATCGGCGACCTCGACCTGGCGCTCGCCGAGCAGACGGCGGCGGGCCTCGGCGGCGGCTCCGTGGCGCTGGCGCTCGACGTCACCGATCGCGGCGCCTTCGAAGCGTTTCTCGACGAGACGGAGCGCCAGCTCGGCCCGCTCGACGTGCTGATCAAC
>DASWQV010000024.1:0-2003 GCA_036403515.1 Solirubrobacterales bacterium | reverse complement strand
GCACCCATCCCGCCACGATCGCCTACATCGAACGGCGCCTCCAAGACGGCAAGACCCGGCGCGAAGCAAACCGCTGCCTCAAGCGCTACCTCGCCCGCAGCCTCTACCGCCTGCTCGAACGGGGAGCGCCACTGGCGACTTGACAAACATAGAAGCATCGCTCGCCCAGACGAGCGTTGCTCTATAGAAGAGCCGTTGCCGAGCCAGCCTCGACGAGTACGCGGCTCGCCTCGGGTGAGTCGTGGAGCGCTCGCATCGCTAGTCCCAAGTCCCCGCTGGTCCATAGATGGTTCTTGCCGCAGTGAGGACACGGGATCTCCGTCGAGGACAACACGGCTGCCTGAAAGGCCCCAGCGGGAACCTCCAGAATGTCCACTGGCTTCCCGGTCTCCGGACAGGTGAGTTGCACTATCGCCATGCCCCTTCAATCTACGCGAGTTGTCAGGGAGTGATGTTCTGGTTGAGCCGAAAGGTGTTGTCCGGGTCGTATTTGCGTTTGAGCTGGGCGAGGCGGTCGTAGTTGGGGCCGTATGCGGCTCCCACTCGGCCGGCGTCGTCGTTGTCGAGGTAATTGACGTAGGCGCCATCGGTCATGTGGGGCCGAAGCGATTCGTAGGTCTCCCGAGCCCACCTGATCCCGGCCTCGGTTTCGGCTGGGTCGCTCCACTGCGAGATGATGATGCAGTCGTACCCTGCCTGGCGGTGCGGGAAGGCGGTCGCGGACGGATCGACGCGCACCGCTGCCCCATGGAAGTGTTCTATGACTAGGAAGCAGAGCGGGGTTGGGGCGTTTTGGTAGGCGTCGATCAGCTTCGTGGCCACCTGCTCGTTCAGTTCGGTGAAGAAGGCGGACTTCCAGTAGTTGAAGGCGCCTCTCTGGAAGGCATCGTCGAGGAGTGTGTTGACCACGGGATAGGGGATCCGCTCGATCAGATCCATCGCTGGAGGTCCGAACTCTCGAACCGGCTTTACCTCGGCCTCGGCTTGCTGCTCGTCCTCTCCGGCATGGCAGACGGCCACGCCGCACAGCTTCGTCCCCGAGCCATCCGGTGCGCTCCGCAAAGCGAGGAAGGCGCTGAGATCGTCGGGTAGCGACTGCGTGAAGTCCCGGTAGAAGGCGAAGACCTCCGCTGTGGCTGCGAGCGGATGGACGGCAGCGCCGCCGAGCACGGTCCCCAAGGGGTGAGCCCGGTAACAGAACTCGGTCACAGCACCGAAGTTCCCGCCCCCGCCGCGAATCGCCCAGAAGAGATCCGGCTCGCTCTCCTGACTGGCTTGCACCACCGCACCCGAGGCGAGAACAACCTCGGCCGAGAGCAAATTGTCGATCGCCAGCCCATGCTTGCCAAGCAGCCATCCGATCCCCCCGCCCAAGGTCAGGCCGGCGATGCCGGTCGTCGAGACCAGCCCGCCCGTGGTGGCGAGACCGTGCGCGTGCGCGGCTTGGTTTAGCTCCCCCCACGTCACCCCGCCTCCGGCAGTAATCGTGCGACTCCCCGGATCAACCTCGATCTGCTTCAGCAATGCCAGGTCGATCATCACGCCGCCGTCCGTTACCGCCTTGCCAGCCACGTTATGGCCACCACCACGAACCGAAATCTCCAAACCGGCATCCCGCCCCAGCCGCACCGCCGCTACCACGTCCTCGGCCCCAGCACAGCGAACAATCAAGGCCGGGTGCTTGTCCACCAGACCGTTATGGACTCGGCGAACCTCGTCGTAGCTCGCATCTCCCGGCGCCACCACCGGACCAGCGAATCTCGCCCGCAGCTCCTCTACCTCCGGCATCGCCCCCACACCCATGCACCCTCCTTCCCTGAAAGGACTTCAGCCCTCGGCCCGAGCCGTTCCCGCGATCATCGCTCACAGCCGACCAGCCGACAAGCACGCCTGCCTCAGGGGTCATTCCGGAACACTGGCCCAGCCGAGCGCCGGCTGGGCTGACCACCTAGAGCGACGCATATGTCCGAACGCTGCCCATGCGTGCACTACTCAGGCTCACG
>DASWQV010000023.1:0-36124 GCA_036403515.1 Solirubrobacterales bacterium | reverse complement strand
CAGGGCCGGAAGCCGAAACGAGGGAAGTGAATGGGCGAGTTGCAGTACGACGTGGTGGTGCTCGGGGCCGGGTCCTCGGGCGAGGTCTGCGCCGGGCGCGCCGCCGACGGCGGGCTGAAGGTCGCGCTGGCCGAGTCCCATCTGGTCGGCGGCGAGTGCTCCTACTACGCCTGCATGCCCTCGAAGGCGCTGCTGCGTCCAGGCGACCTGCTCGGCGAGGCGCGCCGGGTGCCCGGCGTGGCCGAGGCTGTCAATGGCGATCTCGATCCGCAGGCGGTTCTGGACCGTCGCGACGAGGTGATCCACGACCTCGACGACTCGGGGCAGCTTCCCTGGCTGGAAGACCGCGGGATCGAGCTCTTCCGCGGCGAGGGCAAGCTCGACGGCGAACGCCGCGTGCGCGTCGGCGACCGTGCGCTGATCGCCAATCGGGTTGTCGTCATCGCCACGGGCAGCGGCGCCCGGATGCCGCCGATCGACGGGCTCGACTCGGTGCGGGCCTGGAACAACCGCGAGGGGACGACCTCCAAGCGGACTCCGGGGAGCATGGTCGTGCTTGGCGGCGGTCCGGTGGGCTGCGAGCTAGCCCAGGCCTGGGCCACGCTGGGCGCCGAGGTGACGCTTGTCGAGGGCGGCGAGCGGCTGCTCTCGCGCGAGGAGCCGTTCGCGGGCGAGCAGCTGGCGACGGCGCTGGGTGAGCGACATGGCGTCGACGTGCGGATCGGCGAGCAGGTTCGGCGGGTCAGCCCCAGCCAGACCGGAGTCATCGCGGAGCTCGCCGACGACAGCAGGGTCGAGGCCGCTGAGATTCTCGTCGCCGTTGGGCGCAAGCCGCGCACCGAAGGCATTGGCCTGGAGTCGGTCGGGATCGAGCCCGGCGAGGACGGCTCGCTCGAGACGGACGACCGCCTCCGCGTCGATGGACGCAACTGGCTCTACGCCGTCGGCGACGTCAACGATCGCGCCCTCTTCACCCACATGGGCAAGTACCAGGCGTGGGTAGCCGCCGAGAACGCATTGGGCCGCGAGGCCAAAGCAGTGGCCGAAGGCATCGGCTCGCCAAGGGTCACCTTCACCGATCCCCAGGTGGCCGCCGCCGGCAGGACCCTCGCCCAGGCCCGCGAGGCGGGAATCGACGCCAAGGCAATCGACGTTCCAACCGACGGAACCGCGGGCGCCAGCTTCCAGGGCAAGGGAACCGGCGGCACCTCCCGCCTCGTCATCGACGAGCAACGCGGAGTGATCGTAGGCGCCACCTTCACCGGCTTCGAGACAGCCGACTTCCTCCACGCAGCGACGATCGCAATCGTCAGCGAAGTCCCTCTCCTAAAGCTCCGCCACGCCGTGGCTGCCTACCCGTCACGTAGCGAGATATGGCTCAAGCTCCTAGAAGCCTGCGGGCTCTAGTCAGACGGTCGAGCGCCGCTTCAGATCGGCCAGAACGTCATCGGGGAAGCCGGGCACCTCGTCCAGCTCGTCGACGGACCCGAAGCGTCCGAGCCGCTCGCGGTGGGCGAGCAGCCGGGTTGCCTGGGTGACCGAGAGGTTCTCGGCGCGGAGTTGCTCGAAGCTGACCGAGTTGAGGTCGATCGTGCCGCCCGTGCTCGCGGCGACCGGAGGCGACGGCGGCGCGGCGGGCTCGGCTGAAGGAGTTGGCGGCAACGGTGGTGGCGCCGGCGGCTCTGGCGCGATCGAAGGCGTTGGCGTCGGCTCTGGCGGAGGAGGCGGCGTTGGCTCAGCGGGCGGTGGCGGCGTTGGCTGGGGTGGCGCCGGCGGAGAGCTCGCGACCGGTGGAGTCGACGGAGAAGGCGGTTCCAGGGGCATCGATTGAGGTGGTGCTGTGGGCGACATCGGCGCCTGTGGCGGCGGGGCGGCTGCCTGGCCGCCAGGGCTCTGGACCGCCTGGATCACCGCCTGCTCGACTTCGACGGCGCGGCGCTCGGCTTCGCGGGCGCGCTCCTCGGCCTGGGCGACGCTTTCGCGGATCTCGTTCAAACGTCGCTCGCGCTCCTCTTCCTCAGACTTCAGCTTGGCGAGGCGCTCGGCCTCGGCGGCTCGGCGCTCGGCCTCCTTGGTGCGCGCTTCGATCTGGCGCAGCCGTTCCTGCGCCTCTTCCATCGCCCGCTCCTGGGCTTCCCGGCCCTGCTGCAGCTGGTGCTCTGCTGTCTGCAGGTCGGGGGTCACACCCGGCGCGGCCGCGGCGGAAGCGACTGGGGGCGGCGAAGCGGCGGCCATGCTCTGCGTCACCTGGCTGGCCTGGGCCCGGGCGGCGCGCTCGTTCGCCTCTCGCTGCAGCCGTTCGGCCTCGGCGATGCGCCGGTCGGCCTCGGCCCGGATCCGCTCCTCCTCACGCTGGATTTCCTCCACCTTCGCGTGAACCCTTTGTTCGGCTGCTGCCGGATCGTCATACCCGACCGGGGCTCCAGGTTGGGCCGCGAGCGCGGATTGCAGCGGCGCCACCGGCGGCGCTTCGATCGGCGCCGGTGGAACCGGCGGCACTCCCCCAGCCGCGGCAGGCTGAGGCAACGTGGCGGGGGGCAGCGGGACCGGCGGCGGCTGAGCCGCCAGTCCACCCTGCTGAAGTTGTTCGCGCTCCTGTGCGGCCCGAGCTTCGGCCAGCTGGCGCTCGGCCTTTGCCGCTTCTCTGCGAGAGCGCCTGCCGCCGGGGCCTCCTGAGCTGGACGCCTTCCCGCCCCCACGCCCAGCGCGTTTGGCAAGCCGCTCTTCCCGGCGCCGCTTGGCCTCGGCTTGACGGCGCTTGCGATGCTCGAGCCGGGCGGCACGCTGCTGTTCGCGGGCCTGCTTGCGCTTCTCCTTTGCGTTGAGGGCCACACCGGTCCCGGCCGTGGCAGGTGGCGGACCGGGCGGCGTGGCCGGCAGCTCGGCAGTGCGACCCTCCCCGGCAGCATCGGCTGGAGGAGAGGTCGTCGACGCGCCCACGGCGGGCGCTGCCGCGCCAGCCTGCGCGCCGCCACTCTTTTTCGCCGCCTTCTCCTTTGCGCGGCGCTGGGTGATGCTGATCACGAGCAGGAGCACGAGGATCGCCGCGACGAGGCCGGCGACGAAGTACTGGATGTTGTCGCTGACGAAGTTGCCGGCATCGCTCGGGAAGGAGTCGGCATTGGCCTGGGCAGGTGCGACCAGGGCCACCGCAAGCGCCAACAGCGGCAGAACCAGGGCAGAACGGGAACGCATTGCCTCGAAGCTACCTCATCTTGCCCTTGAATTCGCGCTCGACTTCGCGGCGCACGTCACGGTCCGCGATCTGCCGGCGGCGGTCGCGTCCCTCCTTGCCCCGGGCCAGCGCCAGCTCGACCTTCGCGCGGGAGCCCTTGAAGTAGATCCGCAACGGAATCAAGGTCAAGCCTTTCTCCGCCGTCTTGCCGATCAGCCGTTCGATCTCACCCTTGTGGAGCAGCAGTTTGCGCGGCCGCTCCGGTTCATGGTTCTCGCGGCTGGCCGGCTCGTAGGGCGGGATATGGAGGTTGCGAAGCCAAACCTCGCCGTCTTCGACCACCGCGTAGGCGTCGGTCATCTGCGCCTTGCCATTGCGCAGGGACTTGACCTCGGAGCCCCGCAGCACGATCCCCGCCTCCATCTTCTCGACCGGTTCGAATTTGTGGCGAGCGCGGCGGTTGGTGGCGACGTCGCCGGATGCTGGAGTGCGTTGCTTCTTGGCCTTCTTAGCCATCGGCAAGCTCCAAATCGACCCGGCCGCGGGCCGGCTCGACGCCGCTGACCCGGACGGATATCGGATCGCCGAGCCGCAGCGTGCCGCCCGACTCGCGGCCGATCAGCGCCGTCTCGCTCTCGTTCAGCTCGAAGCGCTCGCTGCCCATCGTGCGGGCCGGGACAAAGCCCTCATAGACATCACCCAGCTCGCCGGCAAAGGCGACAAAGGCTCCGGCACGAATCGTCCCCGAGACCTCGCCCTCGAACTCGGTCTTGTCCCCACGCTGTCCCAACTCGCGTTCGAGCAGGTAGGCGGCGCAGATATCGTCGGCCTCGCGCTCGATCCGCGCCGACTCGCGCTCGCTCTCGCTGCAGTGCCAGGCGACCTCGCGTGCTTCCGCCGCCCGCGGCGCCGCCTCGCCCTCGCCCAGCGTCGCCAGCAGCGCCCGGTGGACGATCAGGTCGGGATAGCGACGGATCGGCGAGGTGAAGTGGCAGTAGGCGGGGCTTCCCAGGCCCGCGTGGCCGCTGTTGCGGTCGCTGTATTGAGCCTGCATCAGGGATCGAAGCACGAGCGATGTATACGCCTCGCGGCCGTGCCTACGCCGCGCCGCCTCGGCGATCACCAACCGGCTCGCCTTCGCCGCCACCTCGCCCGCCTGGCTCGGCGCCAGGCCCTGGCCCAACGGCGGTGTCGGAATCCCGAGCGCGTCCAGCTGTTCGACCATCCGCTCTATCCGGCTGGGGTCCGGCTGGGCGTGGACGCGGTAGACGCTGGGCACCCGCTTGCGCTCGAGCAACTGGGCCACCTGCTCGTTGGCGAGGATCATCAGCCGCTCGATCAGCCGGTGGGCCTCGGTCTGGGGGACCGACCGGGCGGCGGCGACATTGCCTCCCGCGTCGAAGCGGAACTCGGGCTCGGCGGAGTCGACGTCGAGGCTGGTGGCGCCCCGCCGGTCGCCGAGGAGGTCCGCCGCCGCGCGGGCGATTGCCAGAGGTTCGGCGATGCCGCTTGGCGCACTCGACCGTGCGGCGAAGACGAGGTCGAGCTCGTCGTAGTTGAGGCGAGCGTCCGAGCGGATGCGGCTGCGATAGAAGCTCGACGCCCGCGGCCTGCCGCCGGGGTCTAGCTCGATCTCCGCCGTGACGGCCAGTCGCTCGACCCCGGGCGCCAGGCTGCAGGCGTCCTCACTCAACGCCCGCGGCAGCATTGGCTCGACCGCGCCCGGCGCGTAGGTGCTGTTGGCGCGGCGGCGCGCCTCGAGGTCCAGGGGCGAGCCGGGGCCGACGTGGGCGGCGACGTCGGCGATGTGGATCCAGAGGCGCAAGCCATCCTCCTCGCGGCGCGCGGAGACCGCGTCGTCGAAGTCGCGCGCCGTCGCCGGGTCGACGGTGAAGGTGGGCAGCTCGGTGAGATCCCGGCGAGGCGCGCTGCCGCTGTCTGCGGCGTCCGCGGCCCGCGCCGCTTCGCTCTCGATCGCGGCCGGAAAGCCGCGGCCGTCGAGGCGCTCGGAGAGCAGCCGGTCAACCGCCTCCCGCGCGTTCCTCGGCTCAGCCCGCCTGGCCGCCCTGCCCCGTCCGCGCTGCCGCTCCCGGTAGTAGCGCCAGTCGCGCTTGCTCACCGAACCCCCTTCCGGTGCGCTTTATCCAGGCATACCGGGGGAAAGGCGCACCGGAAGCTCATTCTTCCCGTGCTAGCACGCTGAGGGCGCGTTCTAGGCCCTCGTCGCGCTTCGTTCGCAACGAGTTGGGCGCCTTCACGTCGGGATGGATGCCGTGGGCCTTGGCGAGGTTGACCCCATCGGGCGTGAAGTACTCGCCGATCGTCAGCTTCAGCGCGCCGCCATTGGAGAGGTCGACCTCCTGCTGGAAGACGCCCTTGCCGTAGGAGCGGGTGCCGACCGTCTTGGCGCCTGCGTCGTCCGCAAGCGCCGCCGTGAGGATCTCCGCCGCCGAGGCGGTGTTGCGGTCGATCAGGACGACGATCGGCGTCTTCGGCAGGTTGTCGCCGACGGTCTTGTAGACGGCGTGGCCCTGGGTGCGGGAGTCGGTCGTGACGACGACTTCGTCCTTGGGCAGGAAAATGCTCGCCGTCAGAACCGCCTCCTCGAGCAGTCCGCCGCCGTTGCCGCGCAGGTCGAGCACGATCCCTTCGGCGCCCTGCTTCTCGACTTTCTGCACCGCTTCGCGGAGCTGTCCGTGGACCCCTTCGCTGAAGGAGACCATGCGCACGTAACCGAGGGTGCGATCGCCGACCTTCTCGACCCTGCTCGTCACGTTGGGCAGGGAGATCTGGGCACGCTCGATTTCGAGCTCGTGGGCCTTGCCACCAGATCCCTTCTTGACGACGCCGATCGTTACCTCGGTCCCTTCCGGGCCTTTGATCTTTTCGGTCGAGACTTCGCTGCTCTCCCCGGCGATCGAGTCGCCTTCGACCGAGACGATCAGGTCGCCGCTTTCGAGGCCGGCCGTGTCGGCCGGCGAGCCCGGAAAGACCGTTTCGACTCGCAGGCCCTCCTTCACTTCGGTCACGGTGAGGCCGATCCCGGAGAAGTGGCCGGCGATCTGGTCGTTGAAACGGGCCAGGCTTTCCGGCGAGAAGTAGTCGGAGAAGCGATCGTGGTGGCGCAGGCGCAGCTGGCGGACCATGCCTTGCAGCGAGCTGTTGGTCAGCTCGTTCGAGCCGACCGGCCGGTAGTAGTTGTCCTCGATCAGTTCGGTCGCTTCGAGGTTGAGGCCGGCGGAGTCGTCGACGAAGCGGTCGCGGAGGAATTCGGGCAGCTTGGCGGGGTGGCCGCCGAGCCAGATCCCGGCGCAGAGG
This sequence comes from Solirubrobacterales bacterium, assembly GCA_036403515.1. Taxonomy (GTDB): domain Bacteria; phylum Actinomycetota; class Thermoleophilia; order Solirubrobacterales; family 70-9; genus VRUE01. The sequence goes on along the minus strand of DASWQV010000023.1, from coordinate 29,631 downwards.
ACGACGATCAGGGCGGCCACGCAGGCCACGATCCAGCCGCCCCTCACGCCGCGCTCAGACCTTGAGGAAGCGGCGCAGGGTGACGCCTGAGCCGACCGCCGAGACCAGCACCGCGGCGCCGAAGAGAATCGCCACCAGCGCCGGGAAGGAGAGGGTGCTGTTGTTCTGCGCCGCAAGGAAGGAGATGCTGTTGCCCAGCGGGTCGACGATGGTGATCTTGCCCAGCCACAGGATCAGTATGGCTACCAGGCCGCCGGCGAACCCGACGATCACCCCCTCGATCATGAACGGCCAGCGGATGAACCAGCGGGTCGCGCCGACCAGCCGCATCACCTCGACCTCGCGGCGGCGGGTGTAGATCGAGAGCCTGATCGTGTTGCCGACCAGCATCAGCGAGGCAGCCAGGAGCAGCAGCGTGATCACGGTCAGGACGATCTTCAGCGCCCCGGTCACCTGCTCGATCTTGTTGGTGTCTTCCTGGCGGTCGAAGACGCCGTTTTCGGCGGGGATGATCGAGGAGATCGGCTTTGGCTTGCCGTTCGGGCCGGGTGGCGTGACCGCCGCTCGCACCGCGGCGAGGTTGGCGGCGTCGTCGGCCTTGACCGCGAAGTTGCGCGGCAGCGGGTTGCGATGGACCTGCGCCAGCAGGTCTTCGCTCTTGCTCTTGCCGAGGTCCTTTTCGAGTTCGACCAGTGCCTCGGCCTTGTCGATGAAGTGCACGGAGGAGACGTGGGGGATCGCCAGCAGCTTGCCTTGCAGGGAGTTGATTTCGGCCTGGGTGGCGTCGTCGTATACGGCGACGCGGAACTCGAGGCTTTCCCGGACCTGGTCGCTCTTCGCCTGGGCGGTCTGGAAGACCGGGATCAGGACGCCGAGCAGGATCACGGTGGTGACCGTGGTGACGATCGCCGCCATGCTCGGCGCCGCGTTGCGGCGCAGCGCCCGGAAAGCCTCCTGGATGAAGAAGAAGAGTCGCGACATTTAGAAGAGCGAGTCGTGGGAGTCGTGGCCGTTGGTCTGCCCCTCGGGGGCGACGCCCATCTCGGCCCGCATGCGCAGGCCGAACTCGGTCGTCGACTCCTCGGTGTAGCCGCCGCTGACCTCGTCGCGGACGACGCGGCCCTCGTAGAGCTCGATCACGCGTCGCCGCATGTTGTCGACCATCTCGCGATCGTGGGTGACGACGACGACGGTCGTGCCGGTCTTGTTGATCCGGTAGAGCAGCTGCATCACGCCGATCGAGGTGACCGGGTCGAGGTTGCCGCTGGGCTCGTCGGCGAGCAGCAGCGGCGGATGGTTGACGAAGGCGCGGGCGATCGAGACGCGCTGCTGCTCGCCGCCGGAGAGCTGGTCGGGATAGCTGTGCAGCTTGGTCGAGAGGCCGACCAGGCGCAGCGTCTCCGGGACCTGGGTGCGGATCTCGGCGCGGCTGGCGCCGATCACCTGCAGCGCGTAGGCGACGTTGTCGTAGACCGTGCGGTCGGGCAGCAGCTTGAAGTCCTGGAAGACGGTGCCGATGTTGCGCCGCAGCTGCGGGATCTTCTTCTCCGGCAGGGCGCCGATGTCGCGGCCGGCGATGCGGACCGCGCCCTCGGTGGCGGCGAGCTCGCGGATCAGCATCTTGATCAGGGTCGACTTGCCGCAGCCGGTCGGACCGACGAGAAAGGCGAACTCGCCCCGGTCGATCGCCAGCGAAACCCGGTCGAGCGCCATGTGACCGCCCGGGTAGACCTTGGTCACGTCGCGCAGCTCGATGATCGGCTTGCCCCCCGGCCGCCGCCGCTGCGGCTCCTCGCCGCCTGTCTTTCGCTTTCTCAATCTGGCCATGCCCGCGGTCACTTCTGCGGATACAGAGTGACTCCTGCGCACCAGCGACGGCGCAATTCCCCGCCCAATTGAATTGAGCGGCAGCTTAGCGAAGTATTAGCGATTCTTCATAGAACGAGGGGAGCCGAACTCATCCCTTCGCCCGGCAGCTGCGATTGAGCACCGAAACGAGGGTCAGCCCGCCAACGAAGTCGAAGCTGGTGCGGGCCAGGGGGAAGGCGGCGCTCGGGAACCCAGCGGGGGCGGGACAGCCCGCGCTCAGGTAGCTGCGGCCCTTGCCGCGATAGACGAAGTTGCGTCTCAGGGTCATTTTGAGGCCAGTGACATACCCCCAATCGCCGGTTGCCCGGGGAAGCAGGACTTCGAGGACCGTGCCGTAGGTGCCGTGTGACCCCTTGATCAGGAAGGGCAGGACGGTCGAGGTGGGAGCCGGCTGGGTCCCGTAGATGTGGGCGAGGATGACTGACTTGCCGTGCAGCCGGCCGTTGAAGGCGAGGACCTTGCCCGTGGACGGGAAGGGCGACTGCTCGGGCAGCTTGACGTTCGCCGAGAAGTGACCTTCGCCAACCAGCGAGCCGCGACAGGAGGCGAGCGCGTTGGCGGTGGTCGAGGGCTGGATGTCTTGCAGGTGGCAAACCGGCAGGCCCCTGGCGTCGAAGTGGCCGTTGCGGTTGATCGCGATCGAGATCTGACGCAGCTGCGGCGGGGCTGTGTCACCGGTGGCCGCGATCTCGGCATCGACGGCGATTCCCACCGGCGCCAGGCCGTGACGCGGCAGGGCACGGGGCGTGAGTTCGCCGTCGAAGCGGACCCGAACACCGCGCCGCTGGACTATCTCCGAAGCCGAAGCGGGCGGATTCCCCGCCTGGGCCCTGGCCGCCGCGGTCTGCGCGGCGGGCATCCCCCGCGACGCTCCCGATCCTTCCCCCGACCCGATCGCCGGCGGCGCGAAGGGTTCGAACTTCCCGTACTTGACCACGTTTGCGCCGGCGCTGTTGCCCGTGGTGACGTAGAGGGCGCCGCTTTTGGGGTCGACGGCAATCCCAGAGGGTTCGCCGAATACCGGCCCTTCGAGACGCTGGCCCGGTTCGCCGACTTTGCGGCTCGCGAGCCGGTCAAGGAACGTGCCCGAGGCGTCGAACTCGAAGACCGCCGCCTGGGGGTTCTCAAAGCCCTGTTCGAGGTCGTCGACGACGAGCACGTGCCCATTGGTCTGGTCGACTGCGATCGAGGCGTCGACGAGCGATTTGAAGCCGTGGTCAATCGTCACAGCCGGGACGGTGGCGCTGGTCCCGATCGCATAACCCTTGACAGTGTCGTCGGCAGCGTCGGCGACGTAGAGGGTGCCGCTCGCGGAGTTGACCGCGAGGCCATACCCATCGGTAAGGCTGCCCCCCGCGGCGATCTCTTCGGAGGGGGTCTCTTCTGGTTCGATCGGGGCGTCGTAGACGGCCACATGGGTGCGGTCGTCCACGTAGACGTTCCCTGAGCCGTCGACGGCGATTCCGGTTGCCTGACCTGGATCGATGACGTCTTCAGTCGGCAGCCGCAGCGCCGCCTGGTGCAGTTCGTTGGCGAAGACGTTTTCACTCGAGTCGACGGCGAGGCCGCAAACGGCATTGAGCGTGTTGATTTCCGAGCGCGGGTCGCCCCCAGTCAGCGAGATCGCGCCCTGGCCGATGCCTTCCGGCGAGAAGATGCCGACGCTCCGGTGGTAGTAGTCGGCTACGTAGACGCTTCCGGACCCCGGCGACACCGCGAGCCCGCAGGCCCCTTCCAGCTTCGCCGGTTTGCTTTCGCCGCCGATCAGCCACTCTTCGCCACCACCGAGCGCCGTCCCATGGTTGAGCGGCTCTCGGTAGGCGGTGGAATCGGCGGGCCCCACCGCCAGCCCGCCGAGCAGGCTGCAGAGGAGAATCGCGGTCGCCGTCCTGATCCTCATCTCTTTCCCCGCTCCTTGGTCTTTTTCTTCGTGCATTTTGCCTTCAGCTCAGGATGCAGTCGCCAGCCCCTGTTGGAGTGTCCGACAAAGCGAGCCCGTGCGAGCTGCCGCCCCCGGCAGAGGTTTTCCGCGTTGACGAGGACGCCCCGCGCCCCGGCCTTCAGCTTCAGCACGAACTTGGTCACCGGCGCATCCGGGATCGTCGGGAAGGTGCCGCGGATGCCGCCGCGGAAGGAATCGATCCGGCCGGCGACGTTGACCTCGATGCCGTGGCCGCGCAGGGCAAAGACCAGGTCGGGCAGTTTGTGTTCGGAGGAGCGTAGGTAGGCGGGGCCTTCCATCGGCGCTTCGAGCAGCGGCGTGAAGGCGCGGACGTGCCCGTAGACCGACCCAGGAGGACAGCGGTCCGCGGCAAACTGGACTTTGGAGCAGATCGTGTCGATGTGCCCCTGGTCGAGGAAGATCGAGGGCGGCAGCGTGACCTGCGAGGAGGCGATGTTGGCGTCGCCGGGCCTTGGCCTGACCACGACCCGAAGCGACGGGTGCTGACCGCGCCTGGTGCCCCCCTTGAGCTGGAGCCCGATGCGCGGCCGGAAGCCGAGTGAGGAGCAATCGAAGGCCTGAAATGGCGCGGTTGCCACGGCCAGCGTGTCGTCGGAGCGGTCGGCGTAGCGCTGGCCGGCGCCGTTGAGAGCCGAGGCCACGGCAAAGGGCGCGCAGCTGGTTGGGTTGAGGGTGAAGTTGGGCCGGTCGATGGAGGCGCGAATGTCGCGCAGGTGGATCGGGATGCCGTCGATGATGTGCGGGATCGGATCGGTGCCGGTGGCGTCGATCGACGCTTGGGTGGTCTGCGGGTCGATCCGAATCGCCGAGCGCACGATCACAACCCCGAGGTCGAATGGACCGACCAGTGCCGAGTCGATCGCGACCACGGAGAAGGACGAGCCGCGGTAGGGACCGGCGAGATAGAGGTTGCCGGGCGCGTAGGCCAGCACCGAGCCCACCCCGTAGCCCGAGTAGGTGTGGCCGATCAAGCTCGCGGCGGGGCAGGACGGATGGTCGCGCTCGGCGACGCCGCTGTTCGCTCGCGCCGCCTCGATCGCCGCGTCGGGGCAATACGGGACGCCGGCGATCCTGCCGAGCAGCCCAGGAGGCAACTGGGCGGAGTAGGAGACGATCTCCTGTTCGGTGACCCGGCGCGTCAGGTGCAGGTAGAAAGGTGAGTAGGCCCCGGCGCGGGAGTTGAGCGTGCCCCCTTTTGCCTGTGGGGCGAAGGGCGCCAGGCCCGCCGGGCAGGGACCCCCGCCGACCCCCGAGGTGATCGTGGCGGGCAGCGACTGGCGCTGCACGAGGCCCGGATCGCGCCATGGGGTGAACGAGGCATCGGTCTGAACGGTTCCGCAGGCCGCGGGAGTCGCCAGCGGGCTGCGCTGGCCTTCCCGGAAGTGGATCCGCAGATCCGAGTACGGCAACTGCGGGAGGTTGTCGAAGGTCGCGGTGAGGCGGCCGCTTGCCGGATCGGCGTCGAGCTTGCCGGCGACCTTGACGAGGATGCCGCGATCAATCGACTTGGCAACCAGATAGATCGCCAGCAGGCCGCCGAAGGGATTCTCGTGTGGCGCCGCGAGAAAGATGGAGCCGTCGATCGCGCCGGAGATGATCGGGCTGGTGACCCGGAAGTCGCCGATTTTCGATTCGTTGGGGCAGCCGGCGCCCGGCGGCGAGAGAGGCGTCTCGGCGCCGTACTGAGCCAGCGTGCAGACGCCCAACCCCGCGCCCACCGAGGGGTTGATCGTCACACCTTCGGGCAGGCTGACAACCGCCTTGCGCACCGGCGTCGGGGCGAGGATGTCGGGGTCCGTGACGCCATGCGTATCGACCAGGATGTCGAACGCGTACCCCGAGGGCGAGGAGGCTTTCGGGTCGCTCAGCTGGGCTTCCGCCCGCGGATCGAACTCGAGTTTCGAGCAGCCTCCCAGGGGTGGCGTGGCGACGGAGGTGCGCGGTGGCAGCTTGCCCGGCTGCTGCCACGCTTCGGCGACGGCCTTGAAGGAGAGGCCGGCTTCGCACGAGGTCGGCAAGGTGAGATATGCGCGTGGCGCGTGTTCGGATTCGAACGGAGGGCCAACCGAGCATTTCGCCCAACCGAAGGACGGTTCGTTCTCTTTCAGGCAGTTGCCTCTTTGACCGTTGTGGATGACCGACCACGGCACGCCCCAGATCGTCACCGTGAGGCCGGTGATGTCGAGCAGCTGGGTGACGTTTCTCGCTTCCAGGTTGATCCCGTATTCGCCGTCGGCCTGGCGAATCGAGGGCACGAGGACGACCGGGTTGCCGTAAGGGTTGAAGCCGAGCTCCGATGGTGCGCCCGGCGGGGGCGAGAGGTTGAAGAGGCCGAACGTGCGCGTGCTGCCACCTTCGCGCGCAGAGCGCACGGTGACGATCCCGACCTGGGCCTTGTCCTGGCAGCTCTCGCCCGAAAGGCTTTCTTCCCACGGCGATTCGCGCGGCGTATGAAAGTCCTCGCTGCTGCATTCCGGCACCGCTGTCGGCCTTTCGATCAATCCCGGTGGCATTTCGATGCTGAGATTTCTCAGGTCGCCCTGGCTGAAAGGCCCGCTCCCTTCGAGCGCGAAGTTGACGCCGAAGCTCACCGAAGCCGGATGCGATCCGGCCTGGGTGGCGGTGGTTTCACCGCCTTCGTAGACGTTCGCCTCGAATCCTTCGGACCCGGGCAGGAAGGCAAAGGCGCCCGCGGAGGCAGGGACGAGCAGCGCGACGAAGATCGCGGCGACGCCGATCCAACCCCTCATCGGCCGGAGCCTCCAGCGCTAGAGCGGCCGCCGCGCTCGTGCGACCTTTTGCGATGGTGGCGCCGGTGCTTGTGGAGTTTGAGGTGTTTCCGTTTTGCTTTTGGGCCGAAGAAGCGCAGCGGTGGGTTGCCGGAGTTTGGAACCAGCGTGCCGGGGGTTGGGTCATCGGGTTCGCCGGGCAGGCTCTGGCAGCTGTCGCCAAGGCACGGGATCGGTTCGGGCGGATCGACAAAGCCGCCGTTCACCCTGGCGTCGTACGCGTCGACCGAGCCCCTGGGGTCGGAGCGGACCAGCGACTCACTGGTGATGAAGAAGATGTCCGACCCGTCGGCCGTTGCGTCGAGGAATGAGGCCCCACCCGTGCCCCGACCGCTGGAGATCAGGTCGACGCATCCGGAAGGGCGCGAACAGGTCCCCGCCCCCGGCGCCTCCCACTCGTAGACGTCGGGATGTGAGTTGGTGTCCTGGACGACCAGCTCATCCGCGGAGTCGAAGAAGAGGCGACTGCCGTCGCCGGAAAGCACCCGCGGCTTGTACGCGTGGGTGCTGCCGTTGGCGGCATCGCCAGGGATCGTCGAAGGGCCGTCGGGGCGTTCGCCGGTCGGATTGCAGGAAGCGCAAGCGAGCGCTGCCGGGCCCCCTGCGGGCGGGGGGCCGTAGATGTAGAGCTCGGAATCCGGCAGTTTGGTCGCGGCATCGGTGTTGTCATAGCCGGTCAGTTCGGCGCTCGAGAGAAAGGCGAGATGCAAACCGTCGGCACTCACCCGGGAGGTGCCGGTGGCGGGCGGGTAGTCGCTTTTCGCGGCGACCGCGGCCCCCGGGGCGACGGTGAGGACCGCGCCCGAGCTCCAGTGCTCGAGGCCATCGCCGTCCTGGTAGTAGAGGTGGCTGCCATCGGCGGAAGCCCCGAGCACGCCGATCACGCCGCCGGCCGGCGTGATGTCGACAGCCGCTTTCGTCGCAGCCGAAAAGCGATAGAGGTGGCCCGCCTTGGTGAAGAAGGCGATCGAGCCGTCCGGTGTCGCCGTCTGAAAGACACCCCCTCCTCCCTGGCTTTCGTCGACCCAGACCGTCTGGGCGCCTTCGCGCAGGTAGAGGTTGCCCCCCTGCGTCCAGTAGACCCGCGAACCGTCCCCCGAGACGGCGCCGCTCGGAGCGGCGATCGCGGCGCCGGGAGTGCCGCTGCTGGCGCCGGGCAAAAGATTGACCAGTTGCAGCCCACTCGCGGACCACTCATAGAGATTGGTGGCTGCCGAGTTGCAACTTCCCGGACTGCCAGGGATTTCGGTCGCGTTCGCGGTCAGCGCCGCACAGCTGGACAGGACGACGTGAGAGAGGTCGGGGCTGGCGGCGGCAAAGGCCACTTCGAAGGACTGCGCCGCGACGGAGCTATGGGCGACGTCCGCGGCATCGAGCAGCGAGGAGAGGGCGCCGCTCGTGTTGTCGCGCATGTAATAGGCCATGTAGCCCGGCGGGGCGCCGGTCCCCGGCAGGGGCTGGTTGGCAGCCGGGCAGCCTTCGAGCCCGCCCCGACAGGCGAGCCCGCCGAAGAGCAGGGCCCGCGAGAGGTCGGTCGAGAAGAGGCGATAGGGAGCGCCGTCGGGGTGGTCGCCGTAAGCAGCGGAGTCGAGCGGCGTCGAGATATTCGAGGTGAGCCAACCCGAGGCGGTGCGCCGCGACGCGTACTGGCTGGCTGGCGGTGCGCCGGCGGCTTCGCCGAAGGAGGTGGCGGAGCCGTAGGTGATCGAGGGGGCGTTTTCGCCGGCAGCCACAGCCGCCGCCTGGATGTCCCCACCGCCGAAGATCGCTTCCGGAGCGGCGATTGCGCCGCCGTTCTTGTCGACCGGCGAGACCAGCTCCCAGCCTCGGTTGTCGGGCAGCCGAAAGACCAGGGAGGTTTCCTGGGTGGTGAAGACGTGCGCGGGCCCGACCACCGGAGGGCCGGCAGCGTTTGTCGCAATCGGCCGGTAGTGGTAGGTGGTCGCGGGAGTGAGCGAGCCGACCGATTGGACCACCGCCAGGGGAGTCGTGCCCGAGCCGATGCCGGCTTCTTTGCCCGGCGGGACCTGGGCGGCGCCGGTAAAGGCGTCGCGCGGCGGGAGCGCTTCCTGGTTAGCCCGGTAAGCGGAATCGGAGATGTATTGGAACCGGTAGGTCGTGCTGAATCCGTTGGGATTGATTTCGGCGCGAAGCTTGGCTCCCGTTGCCGTTACTTCGGTTACCCAGGAGGCATTTACCTGCGGCGGCCCCGCCGCGAGCGCGACAGCCGGTATCAGCAGAATCACCGCCCAGGCAGCCAGCGCTGCCTTCCCCAGTAGATGCCCCAAACGACCTCTCCTTGCCCCTAAGCCAGCCGAACAGGAAACCTTAGGGTACGCCTTGGTGCTTATCAAGATAAGGCGTCGCTTTTCGGGGCAGGCTCACTTGAGCAAGCGCGACAGGCGGCGGTCCTTGAGCACCCGCCCGCCGGTCTGCTCCTTCGGGCAGTAGTTCGTCTGGCGTTCGGAGAAGAAGACTGCCTCGATGGTCGTGCCGCAGCGTGGGCAAGGCTGGCCCTCTTGCTTGTGGACCTTCAGTGGCATCGGCGCCTTGTCCGGGAGGTGCTCTCCGATCGTCTCCTCGTAGTAATCGATCGCGTTGCCGAGGACGTGCAGCGCAGCGTGAAGGTGCTCGATCTCCTCCTCGTTCAGCTCAGAGCCCTTTTTGAAGGGAGAGAGCTTCGCCTCCCAGAGGATCTCGTCGACCCATGTCCGCCCGATGCCGGCGATGTCCCCTTGGTGGCGAAGCAGGGGGTGCAGGTGCCGCGGCTGGTCGATCAGCTCAGTGAATGTCTCGAGTGACGGAGGGGGCCAGGCTTCCGGGCCGAGGCGAGCGACCATCTCGTCTTCGGCCACAGCGTCCGCTGCGAGAAGCTTCGCCCAGGCCCGCTGCTTCGTCCCAAACTCCCTCAGCCGCAGCTCCCGCCCATCCTCGAGCCGCACCAGCACCCGCGAGGCCCGATCTTTCAAGGAAGCCTGCTTGTCGAACAGCCGCAGCCGCCCCGCCGACATCAGGTGGATCAACAAGGCCAGATCCCCAAACTCGACAACGGGCATCTTCCCGATCCTCCTCACGCCACTCACCTCCCGGCCAACGAGCTCTTCCAGGGGCGGATCAAAGGTCTTCATAACGTTCATCCCCGGCGCAACCACCGATTCGACAGAAGCTCCAACCAAAGCAGTGTTCAGCCGCCGCGCAGCGATCTCAACCTCAGGCAACTCGGGCATAGAACAAGTCTGCCGCCTCGGCCACTCGCGCGGGTGGCGCGGTGGCGGGGTCCCCCATAGCGCAGGGCGCCGCTTGCGGCGTCCGAGCACATGGGGGAGGGCCGCCGCGACAGGACCCGCGAGCCACCCGCCCGATCCCTTAGACTTAGTTTCAAGTTCATTCGACTGGTTCCAGGTCAGCCCGACCGTGCCAGCGAACATCGGAAACGGAAGGCTCCATGCAGGAGTTGCCCACGATCCAACCTACGATGGCGCCGGACCTCTCGTCGGAGGAGATCCGCACGTTGAGCGAGGAGGTTCGCGCGCTCGCCGCCGAGCGAAACGCCGTGATCCTCGCTCACAATTACCAGCTGCCTGAGGTCCAGGACGTTGCCGACCACATGGGCGACTCCCTGGGACTCTCGCGCGAGGCCGCCGCAACCGGCGCCGACGCGATCGCCTTCTGCGGCGTCCACTTCATGGCCGAGACCGCCTCGATCCTCTCGCCGGAGAAGACCGTGCTGATCCCCGACCTCGACGCCGGCTGCTCACTCGCCGACTCGATCGACGCCGATCAACTGCGCGCCTGGAAGGCTGAGCACCCCGACGCGCTCGTCGTCATGTATGTCAACACCTCGGCCGAGGTCAAGGCCGAGACCGACTATTGCTGCACCTCGTCCAACGCGGTCAAGGTGGTCGAACACATCTGGGCAGAGCACGGCGCCGACACCGAGATCCTCTTTGGGCCGGACATGTGGCTCGGCGCCTTCGTCGAGCGTGAGACCGGGATTCGCGACGACGCCGAGCGCCGCAGCCGCTTCCACATCTGGGACGGGGAGTGCCACGTCCACGCTGGCATCCGCCCCGGCGACATCGCCCAGACGCGGACGGAACATCCCGAGGCGGAGTTGCTGATCCACCCGGAGTGCGGTTGCGCCACGCAGGCGATGGAGTACGTCGCCGCCGGCGACATCGATCCAGAGGGGGTCCACATGCTCTCCACCTCGGGGATGCTCGACCACGTCGGGAAGAACCCTGACGGCAGCTTCATCGTCGCCACCGAGAACGGGATGCTCTACCCGCTCCAGCAAGCAGCACCACAGGCGAATCTGGTCGAGGCCAACAGGATGGCCTTCTGCAAGTACATGAAGATGATCACGCTGCCGAAGCTGCGCGACAGCCTGTTCGAGATGAAGTTCGAGGTCAGCGTGCCGGCGGAGATCGCCGCGCGGGCCCGGCTGCCGATCGAGCGCATGGTCGCGATCGGCTAGGGCCTCCGGCCGCACGAGCGCGGGCGCGAGACATGGGTGTGATGAACGCGCTCTTGTGGGAGCAGAGGAGGCGGCGCCTGGCAACGATATTGTCCCGGCCCGTGCACGAACTGGCCCAGCAGCTTCGAGTCGACTCGGTCCGCGCCGCCGCCGCGGCCGGCTCCGGGCACCCGACCTCTTCGATGTCGGCCGCCGACCTGATGGCGGTGCTCTTCGGCAAATACCTGCGCTACGACTTCGACGCTCCCGAGAACACCGCCAACGACCACCTGATTTTCTCCAAGGGCCACGCTTCGCCGCTGCTCTATTCGCTCTACAAGGCGGCGGGAGCGATCGACGATGAGGAGCTGCTCAGCTTCCGCGAGTTCGGCTCGCGGCTGCAGGGCCACCCGACGCCCGAACTTCCTTGGGTCGACGTCGCCACCGGCTCGCTTGGCCAGGGCCTGCCGATCTCGGTCGGCATCGCGCTTGCCGCCGGCCGCCTCGAGCACTCCGATCTGCGGGTCTGGACGCTCTGCGGCGACTCCGAGCTGGCCGAGGGGTCGATGTGGGAGGCCTTTGAGCATGCGGGCCATGCGCGGCTCGCCAACCTGATCGCCGTCGTCGACGTCAACCGGCTCGGACAGCGCGGCCCGACGATGCATGGATGGGATACCTCCTCGCTGGCGGCGCGCGCAAGCGCCTGCGACTGGGACGTCCAGGAGATCGACGGGCACGACATCGAGGCGATCGACGCTGCCTACGCGCGCGCCGAGCAGGCAGATCGCCCGGCGGTGATCTTTGCCCGCACGAAGAAGGGCCGCGGGGTTGCCGCGGTCGAGGACCAGGAAAACCAGCACGGCAAGCCGATCGCCGACCCCGATGCCGCGGTCGAGGAGCTGGGCGGCATCCGCTCGCTCAGCGTCGAGGTCCAGCCACCGCCACCGCCGAAACCATTTGAGATCGAGCGCGCAGCGGTCGAGCAGCCCGCGTATGAGGTCGGCGAGAAGGTCGCGACCCGCGCTGCTTACGGCGACGCCCTCGCCTGGATTGGCTCGATCGACGAGAAGGTCGTCGCCCTCGACGGCGAGGTCGGCAACTCGACCTACGCCGAACGCTTCGCCGCCAAGCACCCGGATCGCTTCTTCGAGATGTACATCGCCGAGCAGCAGATGGTCGCCGCCGCCGTGGGCATGCAGACGCGTGGCTGGAAGCCCTTCGCCTCCTCGTTCGGCGCCTTCCTAAGCCGCGCCTATGACTTCGTCCGTATGGCGGCGATCTCCGACGCCGATCTGAAGCTCTGCGGCTCCCATGTCGGCGTCTCGATCGGCGCCGATGGCCCCTCGCAGATGGCGCTCGAAGACATCGCCTCGCTTCGCGCCGTCTTCGACAGCGTCGTGCTCTACCCGAGCGACGCCAACCAGGCGGTCCAGTTGCTTGATGCGATGCGCCGGCACCGCGGCGTCAGCTACATGCGCACGACGCGCGAGGCTACGCCGGTGCTCTACGGGGCGGAGGAGAGCTTTGAGATCGGCGGCAGCCGCACGGTTCGTTCGAGCGGCGAGGACACGATCACCTTGATCGGCGCCGGCATTACCCTGCGCGAATGCCTCACCGCGGCCGACAGGCTCTCCGGGAAGGGAATCACCTGTCGGGTGATCGACCTCTACTCGGTCAAGCCCGTCGACGCCGCCGCCGTGCTCAAGGCCGCGGAGGAGACGCAGTGCCTGATCACGGTCGAGGATCACTGGGCGGAGGGCGGCATCGGGGAGACGGTTGCCGGCGTGCTCGCCGAGGCGGGCGCGTCCACGCGCTTGAGCCGACTCGCGGTGACCGGTAGGCCGGGCAGCGGACCGCCGGAGTCGCTGCTGGCGGCGGCGGGGATCGACGCCGATCACATCGTCGCCGCGGCCGAGCGGGCCGCTACGACGGCTCCCGCCTAGCACCGCCGCCGCGCGCCTCCCTCACGCCACCTCGATCAGCATGCTGAAGTCGAGCGTCGGAGCTGAGTGAGTCAGGGCGCCGACGGAGATCGAGTCCACGCCGGTTTCGGCGATACCGCGCACCGTCTCCAGATTCACCCCGCCTGAGGCCTCGAGTGATGGCGTCCCCCCGGAGATGGAGTTTTCGTCGCGCAGCTCAACCGCCTTACGCAGGGTGCTGGCGTCCATGTTGTCGAGCAGGAGGATGTCGGCGCCGGTGCCAAGCGCGTAGGCGACCTCGTCGAGGTTGCGGCACTCGACCTCTACCGCCAGGTCCGGGTACTTGCTGCGGGCCCCGTAAACGGCCTTGGCCAGGCTGCCGGCAAGGGCGATGTGGTTCTCCTTGATCAGGATCGCGTCGAAGAGGCCGATGCGATGGTTGCGCCCGCCACCGGCGAGAACGGCCGCCTTCTCCAGCTCACGCAGCCCCGGCGTCGTCTTGCGCGTATCGAGGATCGCGGTCCCGGTGCCGGCCACCGCCTCGACGAAGCGCGCGGTCAGCGTCGCCACGCCGGAGAGGTGGCCGAGGAAGTTGAGCGCCGTCCGCTCTGCCGCGAGCAGCCCCGCGGCGCTGCCGTTGGCAAGGACGACGTCGGCCGGCGCCCCCTCCCGCCACTGCCCCTCGACGACGAGGTTGTCGACGTCCTCGACCCCGCACTGCCGCATCGTCTCCCCAACGAGCTCCAACCCAAAGACGACGCCCGGCTCCTTCTGCACGATCCGGGCCCGTCCCCGACTCTCCGGAGGCACGGTCGCTTCCGAGGTAACGTCGCCGGCCCCAACGTCCTCGGCAAGCGCTTCCGCCACCAGCTCCCGAAGATCGGCCATTCGCGCACCCTAGATCAAGAGCCTGACCCGGCCGGGTGAGAGACGGGTGCCCCTCCCCGGGAGGCTTGGCGACCCGGCCTCGAACCGCCAAGGCGATCTGCTGCGCAACGGTCTCCCGGGGAGGGGCACCCGTCTCTCACATCCGCCCTCGTCACAGCGTTTAATCCACGAGTGACCAAATTGCCGCCTTTCCAGACACTCCTCGACGAGCACGCCGCCGAAGTAATGGGCGTCCTGCGCGGCGCGGTGGGTCGAACCGACGCCGATGACTGCTTCCAGGAGACTTTCCTGGCGGCGCTGCGGGCCTACCCGAAGCTGCGCGACACGAGCAACCTGCGGGGTTGGCTGCTGACGATCGCCCATCGCAAGGCGATCGACCATCACCGCGCCAGGGGTCGCCGAGCGGTGCCGGTCGCCGACGTGGTGGAGGTGGCGGTCAGCGATCCGGAGCCCAGCGATGGGATCTGGGAGAAGGTCGGGGGGCTGCCGCCAAAGCAGCGTGCTGCCGTCGCCCTGCGCTACGGCAGCGATCTGCCCCACGCCGAGATCGCCGCTGCGCTCGGCTGCTCGCCGGAGGCGGCCCGGCGCAGCCTCCACGAGGGAATCAAGCGACTGAGGAGGGACCTGGCATGAAGGCATCGCTCGAACGTCTCCCAAAGCGCGCCAACGACGAGGGCCTGCTCGACGTCGCCTACACGATGTCCGACTCTCCCTTCGGGCCGTTGCTGCTCGCCGCCACGCCGCGCGGGCTGGTCAAGCTCGGCCTGCCTGGCCATGACCCGCAGAGGACGCTTGAGGACCTTGCCGTGCGAGTCTCCCCCCGCGTGTTGGAGGCCCCGGCCCGTCTCGAGGAGACGCGCCGCGAGCTCGACCTCTACTTCGAGGGCAAGCTGACCGAGTTCGCGCTGCCGCTCGACTGGCAGCTGAGCCGCGACTTCCGCCGCCGGGCACTGCGCGAGATCGATCGCATCCCCTACGGCAAGACCCGCAGCTACACCGAGATCGCCCGCGGCGCGGGGAACGAGCGTGCGGTGCGCGCGGCGGGCACGGCCTGCGGTTCGAACCCGCTCCCGATCGTCGTCCCCTGCCACCGCGTGCTGCGCAGCGGCGGAACGCTCGGTGGCTACGGCGGCGGCCTGCCGATGAAGGAAGCACTGCTGAAGCTGGAGGGAGTCCTCTAGCGGGCGCCGGCGGCGGGACCGAACAGCTCCCGCGCCCGCTCGATCACGACGTCAGGCCGCTCCTCGGCGACGAAGTGACCGCAGCGCTCGACTATCTCGACGCTCATATCGTCGGCATAGGGCTCGTAACCGGCGAGGATGTCCTCCCGGATCACCGGATCGGCCTCGCCGGCGAGAATGCGAGTCGGCACGCTGAGCCGCTGCGACCGGTAATGGCCCTTCCGCAGCCGCGGCAGCTCCTTGGTCAGAAAGCTGCGGTACACGTGCGATGAGGCGGAGGCGTGATCAGCTGACTGAAAGCTCTTCGCGAAGCAATCGAGCTCCTCCTCGCTCCAGCGCATGTCCGGATGGGCGCCGCGCTTGAGTGCGAGCCTGACGAAGCCAGGAAGGAAGCGCAGGACACCCGCGCCCAAGCCCGGGCTGGCAAGAACGAACTGGTAGGCGGTCCGTTGCAATGCCCGCGGCGATGGATTCGGCGGCTCGAACCAGGGATGGACGATGCCCAGGGCGAGGTAGTGCCGGAAGCGCTCCGGCGCCTTGAGGCAGAGCAGGAAACCGGCGTAGCCACCCCAGTCGTGGCCGACCAGGTCGACCTGCTCCAGGCCCAGCTCGTCGAGGAGGGCGATGATGTCGTCGGCGAGGCCCTGGATCTCGTAGCTGCCCTCGGGCGCGTCGCTCCAACCGAAGCCGCGAAGGTCGGGGCAGATCAGCCGCCGTTCCTCGCTGAGCGCCGGAATGACCTTGCGCCAAATCCACCAATGCTGCGGCCAGCCGTGCAGCATCAGGACGGCCGGGCCCTCGCCCGCTTCGGCGACGTGCAGCCGCGTGCCATTGACGTCCACGTAGCGATGCGTCACGCCGTCGATCTCTGGAGGCGGTACGGACATCTTCAGCAATCTACAGGCGAGAAACGCACACGTCGTCGTTCTCAGCTCAAGTCGATCGGAATCAGCGCCGATCCTTGGGTGGATGAACCACGGCGACAACCGATCCTCGCTGCCCTCACCGCCACTCACTCGCCTCGCTACCGCCGGCTGGTCCCTGCTCGCCATCCTCTCGTTGGCCGCGGTGATCTTCGTGCGACAGGCTGAGGCGGTTGCCCTCCCCGCTCCCCTCCAAGCCACCAGCGCAATCGCCGTTGAAGACGAAGAAGAAGACGAAGGGGAATGGGAAGGCGACGAAGGCGAGGAAGAAGAATCCGAAGATGAAGGGGAAGACGAGGAACTCGGCAGCGTCGGTTCTCTGCTCCTGCCTCCGGAATGCCTGCTTCACACCGCCGATGCCCGCGTCGACGCCTCTGCCAGCCACGGGATGGTCCGGCTGACGATCCACTACACCTCCTACACGCCAACCGACGTGACGGTCGACTACTGGCTGAAGGGCAGCAAGGGGTCGCTCCAGCTCGGCCAGGCGAAGCACCACCTTGCCCGCCATGGAACGCTTCGCAAGGATGCCCACCTCAGCGACCACGCGATGAGCAAGGTGCTCGCGGCGCGCGCTTTCATCGTCGAGCTGGGCATCCCCGCTGCACCGTCCTCCTGCGCGAAGTACGCGACCCAACGCCTGAGCGCGAAGCACGGTGGCGGGGGTCACGCGAGCTGGTCGCGGCCCCCCTAAAACGCTAAAGCGAACCCGCCAACCAGTTGCTCGCCGCGGAGAGGTGGGCTGGATCGATCTGGTGGCCGATCTCGGACTCGTGGTAGTCGACATCCAGGCCGCCCTGCTCGAGCAGCTGCCGGGCACGATGCGCGAAAGCGACCTCAATGATCGGGTCACGATGGCCGTGGGCGATGAAGGCCCTCGTGCCCCGGCGATCGTCGAGCCTCGGCTCCCAATCCTCAACGGTTGGGAGGAAGCCGCTAAAGGCGAGGATGCCGGCAACAGGAGGCCGATCCCCGCTCAGCGCCATCGCGTAGCTCATCACCGTGCCCATCGAAAAGCCCCCGAGGACGGTGCGGGCCGGCTCGATGCCGGTCTCCTCCCAGAGGCCATCGTGCAGCTCCGCCAGGGCCGCGCGGGCAGCCTCGAACGTGTCGCGATCTGGGTATCCCACCCGGGGAACCAGGTACCAGTGATAGCCCGGTGAGCCTTCGAGCACCAGTGGCGCTCGCGGTGTGATCACCCGCAAACGGCCGGCCGGATCGAGCATGTCGGCGAGTGCCAGCAGGTCCTGCTCGTCGCTTCCCCGCCCATGGTGAAGCACCAGGAGTCCCTCCGCCTCGCCAGCGGCAGGCCGTTCCGAATGGACCAAAGACGTCATACGTCGACCCTAGCGCCGGCCCCAGGCGCCGTGCGGTCGTATTTCTTTCCGCATAGCGGAAAGAAATACGACCGCGAGCAAAATCCTGCCGGCTAGTTCGCCGACGAAGCGGCCGTTTTGTTCAGGTAGTCGCGGATGAAGTCGTCCAGATCGCCGTCGAGGACTCGCTGGGCGTCGCCTGCCTCATGGCCGGTGCGGTGGTCCTTGACCCGCTGGTCGGGATGCAGGAAGTAGCTGCGAATTTGCGAGCCCCAGGCGACGTCCTTGACCTCACCCCGCACCTTCGCCATCTCCTCGGCCCGTTTGCGCTCCTCCAGCTCGATCAGCTTCGAGCGCAGGAACTGCATCGCCACCGCCTTGTTCTGGGTCTGCGAGCGCTCGTTTTGGCACTGCACGACGACGCCGGTTGGGATGTGGGTGATCCGCACCGCCGAATCGGTCTTGTTGACGTGCTGGCCACCGGCGCCGGAGGCGCGATAGGTGTCGATGCGCAGGTCGGACTCGTCGATCTCGACCTCCACCCCCTCGTCGACCAGCGGGCCGACGTCGAGCTGGGCGAAGCTGGTGTGGCGACGGGCCGAGGAGTCGAAGGGGGAGATCCGGACCAGCCGGTGGACTCCGCGCTCGGCCGCGAAGAGGCCGTAGGCATTCTCCCCGCGGGCGATGAAGGTGGCGGACTTGAGGCCCGCCTCCTCCCCCGGCGAGGCCTCCTTCATCTCCACCTCGAAGCCGCGCCGTTCGGCCCAGCGCAGGTACATCCGCAGCAGCATCTCGGCCCAGTCCTGCGAGTCGGTGCCGCCGGCGCCGGCGTGGACGGTGACGACGGCATCGCCGGCGTCGTACTCGCCGCTGAACAGCCTGGCCTCTTCGAGGCCGGCGAGGCGCCGCTCGACCGAGGCGAGCTGCGCGGTCAGCTCAGCCGCCATCTCCTCGTCTTCGGCCGCCATCTCGGCCAGGTCACCGAGGTCGTCCACATCGGATTCGAGCCCGCGGAAGGTCTTCAGGCGGCGCTGCGCGCGAGCGTGCGCGGCCGAGATCCGCGCAGCCGTCGCCTGGTCGTCCCAGAAGCCGGGCCGCTGCATCTCCCCCTCGAGCCGCTCGGCCTCGGCTTCCAGCGCAGCCGGGTCAAAGGTAGTCCGAGAGCAGGGACAGCTGCTCGCGGACAGAGGCGAGGCGAGGCGCGATCGATTCAGTGGACGCGGCGTCGGCCATACCGACAGGCTATACCGCCGAACCGCATCAAATTCCGCTCCTGCCGGATGGAGAAGTCGCAGCCGCTCAGAGTCAGCGGCGAAAGCCGCCCGCATCGAGCGCCGCGGCCCGATCGTCGAACGGGCGCCAGCTTCGAATCCGATGATCATGGAGCTCGAAGATCCAGGCCATCTCGTCCACGCCCGCGGCCGAGCCGTCCTCGTCCCAACGCCAGACCCGTCGGATCAGCGCCACAGCACGCCCCCCACCGGACTCCGTCCCGTCCTCGTAGAGCTCCTCCAGCTCAATCGTCTGCTGCACACCCCCCGGCACCCGACTCGCCCACACTCGCGCCGCATCCCGCCCCCTGCGAAGCCCCTTCATCGAATGAAGCTCAACCTCCGGATCGAGCACCTCAACGAACCGATCCAAGTCCCGCTCGTTGAAGGCCCGAATGAACTCCCGAACAGGGTCCTGGATCACCAAGCCCCTAGCCACCGAGGGCGGTCCCGGCAGGGGTGGAGCGTCTTGTACTTTTTGGGCGTCCACCTTGCGGCGCCAGCAGCTACGTCTCGATCCAAAAAGTTAAGCGGAACCCCTGCCGGGACCGCCCTCACGCCCCATGGCACTTCTTGAACTTCTTCCCTGACCCACACCAGCACGGATCGTTGCGGCCGATGTCGTCGTGCTCGCCCTTGACAACCGTCTCGACCACCTCGGTCGCGCCGTTGCCGCCGGCGCCAGCGGCGACCATCTCGGCCCCGGCCACGCCTCCCGCTCCCCCCGCGGCGGCCTGGCTCAGCGCCGAGGGCTGGCCCTGCAGGGTGCCGCCCGAGTAGTCGAGCGAGGTCGGCTGGGCGGCGCCATTGGGCGCGAAGGCTTCCTGTGCCTGGGAGGGATCGATCTCGACCTCGACGTGGAAGATCGCCTTGCTGAACTCCTCCCAGATCGAGTGCATCAGCTCCTCGAACATGCCGAAGCCCTCGTTCTTGTAGGCGACCAGCGGGTCGATCTGGGCGAAGCCGCGCAGGTGGATGCCCTCGCGCAGGTAGTCCATGTCGTAGAGGTGCTCGCGCCAGCGGTTGTCGATCACCTGCAGCAGGATCGAGCGCTCCAGATAGCGCATCAGCTCCTCGCCGAAGGTCTGCTCGCGCTCGTCGTAGGCGTTCATCGCGTCGTCGTCGAGGGCGTCCTTGAGCTTCTCACGGTCGACCGTCTCCGGTGGCATCGAGGCGACGTCGATGCTGACCGGCCAGATCTGGCGCAGCTGGTTCTCCAGCTCGGCCATGTCCCAGTCCTCGATCACGTCGCCCGGCGTGTACTCCTCGACCAGGCGCTCGATCACCCCCTCCATCTCGTCGCGGGCGATCTCCGACATGTCGCGGCCCTCGAGGATCTCGCGCCTGTAGCGGTAGACGATGCGGCGCTGCTCGTTCATCACGTCGTCGTACTCGAGCACCCGTTTGCGGATCAGGAAGTTCTGCTCCTCGACCTTCTTCTGGGCGTTCTCAACCGTCTTGGAGAGCATGCCCGCCTCGAGCGGCATCTCCTTGCCGTCGTCGTCGACGGGGCCGAGCCGGTCGAGGATTTTGTAGATGCGGTCGCCGGCAAAGAGCCGGATCACGTCGTCTTCGGCGGAGAGGTAGAAGCGGGTCTCGCCAGGATCCCCCTGGCGCCCCGAGCGGCCGCGCAGCTGGTTGTCGATCCGCCGCGACTCGTGGCGCTCGGTGCCGCAGATGAAGAGGCCGCCCAGCTCCCGCACCTCGTCGGCCTCGGCGGCGCAGATCGGCGCCAGCTCCGCGACCTTATCGGCCAGTGCCTGCTCATAGCCCTCATCGCCAGGCGTAATGCCCTTCTTCTTCAGCTCGTGGACGGCCAGCTGCTCGGGGTCGCCGCCGAGCTTGATGTCGACGCCGCGGCCAGCCATGTTGGTGGCGATCATCACCGCGCCCTTGCGGCCAGCCTGGGCGATCCGCTCGCCCTCTCGCTCGGCGTGCTCCGGTTTGGCGTTGAGCACCGCATGCTCGATGCCCTGGCGCTTCAGCTCGCCCGAAATCATCTCCGAGACCTCGACCGAGACCGTTCCGACCAGGATCGGCTGGCCCTTCTCGTGGCGGGCGACGATCTCCTCCAGCACCGCCTGCCACTTGCCGTCCTTGGTCTTGAAGATCTGGTCGTTCTGGTCGGCGCGGATCATCTGGCGGTGGGTCGGGATCTCGACCACCGGCACTTTGTAGATCTTCATGAACTCGGTCGCCTCGGTCAGCGCCGTGCCGGTCATCCCGGAGAGCTTGTCGTAGAGGCGGAAGTAGTTCTGCAGGGTGATCGTGGCGAGCGTCTGGTTCTCCTCGCCGATCGCGACGCCCTCCTTGGCCTCGACGGCCTGGTGCAGGCCCTCCGACCAGCGCCGGCCGTCGAGGATGCGGCCGGTGAACTCGTCGATGATCTTCACCTCGCCGTCGATCACGGCGTAGTCCTTGTCTTTCTTGTAGAGCGACTCCGCCTTGAGCGCCTGGACCAGGTGGTTGACCAGGCTGCCGTGCTCGCCGAGGTAGAGGTTGTCGACGCCGACGAACTCCTCGGCCCGTTTGACGCCCTTCTCGGTCGGCGAGACCGTCTTGTGCTTCTCGTCGAATTCGTAGTCGTGCTCGGCCTCGGAGGTGTCCTTCGATTCGCCGAGCGAGCGCAGCTTGTCTTTGGCCTGGACCCCGTCCATCTGTTTGGCGAGGCGAGCGAAGGTGTAGTAGGTCTGCGCCGCCTGTTCGGGCTGGCCGGAGATGATCAGCGGCGTGCGCGCCTCGTCGATCAGGATGTTGTCGACCTCGTCGACGACGGCGAACTGGTGGCCGCGCTGCACGCACTGCTCGAGCGACGGCGACATGTTGTCGCGCAGGTAGTCGAAACCGAACTCGGAGTTGGTCCCGTAGACGATGTCCCCGGCGTACTTGGCCTGCCGCGTGGCGTGATCGTCGCCCTCCTGGATCGCGGAGACGCTGACGCCGAGCATGTCGTAGATCGGCTTCATCCATTCGGCGTCGCGGCGGGCGAGGTAGTCGTTGACGGTGACGACGTGGACGCTGTCACCGGCCAGCGTGTTGAGGAAGACGGCGAGCGTCGCGGTCAGCGTCTTGCCCTCGCCTGTGCGCATCTCCGCGATCGCGCCCTCGTGCAGGACCATGCCGCCGATCAGCTGGACGTCGTAGTGGCGCTGGCCGAGCGTGCGGCGCGAGGCCTCGCGGGTGAGCGCAAATGCCTCCGGCAGCAGATCGTCGAGCGACTCGCCCTCGGCCGCCCGCTTGCGCAGCGCATCGGCCTCCTCGAGCAGCTCGGAGTCCTCGAGCAGCTCCATCTCCGGCTCGATCCGGTTGATCGCCTCGGCGCGCTTCTCATACCCCTTGAATTTGCGCCCCTCTCCCACTCGAAGGGCACGCGTAACCATGTCTCTCGCCGCAGGCATGGCATCAAGGGTAGCGGTGTGTCGGCGTTTCCGGCTGCGGGTCCTGTCGCGGGGGGAGGGGGGCCTGCGGGCGGGCCACGGTCCGTCCTCGACCCCCCTCCCCCCGCGCCACCCGCAGAGGAAGCGCTCGGGTTTTAGCTCGTAGGACGGGCCGAAAGCGCTAGGCGGTGCGTCCGCGCATGCGGCCGACAGCGCGGCGCGTTTGGGTGCGCTTGCGGCGCAGCTCGCGGTGCTTCTTGACCTGGCGGCGGATGTCCTCTGCGAGGGCGTGGATCGTGTGGACCATCTCCGGCGAGGCCTCGCGCGCCCGCAGGGTGACGCCCTTCAGCCGCAGCGTCGCCTCGGCGACGCAGTGATCCTCGATTGAGGGATTGCGCTCCTCGTAGATCTCGACGTCGAGCGTGGCCAGCTCCGACACCTGCCTCCCAACCCGGCGAAATCGCTTTGTCACATGACCCCGCAGTTCGTCCGTTACCTCGACGTTGCGACCACGTATCTCGATCCGCATATTTTTCCTCCTCGGGTGTCGGTCGAACGATGCTACGCCCTTACAAGCGTCGCGTAAAGGTGACCGCAACTACCCGGACCGCGCCGCCGCCACGCAGTGCACGGGCGCAGGCGGAGAGTGTCGCCCCCGTGGTCAGAACGTCATCGATGAGAAGGACGCTGCGCGGGACGTCGCCGCGCGTGCGGACCTGCGGCGGGTGGGCGATGCGCTGGGCGCGGCGCTTGCCGACCTGGCGACCGCCGCCGCTGCGCAGGAGACAGGGGCTGAAGGGGGCATCGAGCCGTTGCGCCAGGGCCGCGGCGATCTCAGCGGCAGGATCGAAGCCACGGGCAAGCGTGCGCAGACGGGCGGTCGGGACGGGCACGATCGAGCCGCTGAGCAGGCCCGCCGGCGCCAGCCAGGCAATCCGCTCGCAGATCAGCTCAGCGACCGGCAGCAGCTGGCGGAACTTCAGCGAGGTGACGAGGTCGCGGGCGACACCCTCGTGCGCCGCCGAGGACCAGGCGCGGTCCAGCCCCAGCGGACCGCTTCCGCCCAGCGGCTCCGCCTCGGCGAGACGGCGAGAGCAGCGGGTGCAAAGCACCGCGCCGGATCGGCAGGAACGCCCGCAGGCGGCGCAGAGGGCGGGCAGCAGGCCGGCGGAAACTGCGTGTAGAGCCTTCATGCCCTGATCCTGCGGGGCGCCGGCGCGCCCGTGGCGCGCGGAATGTCACGGGAGCGTCAGGGCTTTGAGACGCGGCCCGCGATGGCGCCGATCAGCATCGCCTCGGGGGCGAGCTCGGTGCCGCCGAGGAGGATGGAGTCGCGCACCCATGCCCCATCCCCGAGGCGGCAGCCGTCGCCGACGATCGCCGGGCCCTGGATACGGACGCCGGCGCCCAGCTCGACCCTGGCGCCGATCAGCGCCGGTCCCTCGACCTCGACCCCGTCGAGTGGGACCGCCGATCTGATCCCGTCGGCGACCTGAGGCACGGCGGACTCGATCGCCACCGCGCCGCGCAGCGCGTCGAGATTGCCCTGGCGCATCTCGTCGAGGTTGCCGATGTCGTTCCAGTAGGCGTCGATCTCGTGCGAGTAGAAGGGGATGTCGTTCTCCATCAGCGCCGGAAAGACGTCCATCGCCCAGTCGGCGAAACCGGCCGGGTCGGCTGCTCCGGCTGCCTTGCTCGTCCCCGGCTCGGGGAAGAAACCGAAGATCTCCGAACGGAACATGTAGATGCCGCAGTTGGCCAGGTCCGAGAGCGCTTCGGCGGGTTCGGGCTTCTCCTGAAAGCCCTGGATTCGGCCGTCAGCGCCGGTGATCGCGACGCCGAACTGGCTGGTGTCGTCGACCCTCTTGGTGGCAAGGGTGGCGACCCCGTCGTGGGATTCGTGGAAGGCGCGCATGGCGCCGAGGTCGATGTCGGTGAGGGCGTCGCCGGAGATGACCAGGAAGCTGTCGCCGAGGAAGGCGGCGGCGTTGCGAACGCCGCCCGAGGTGCCGAGCAGTTGCTCCTCGCGGCTGTAGGACAACTGGATGCCGAAGTCCGAGCCGTCGCCGAAGTGCCCCTCGATCGTCTCGGGAAACCAGTGCAGGTTGACGATCGCCTCGCTGAAGCCGTGAGCGGCGAGGAGGCGCACGATGTGCTCCATCACCGGCCGGTTCAACACCGGCACCATCGGCTTCGGCATCGCGTACGTGATCGGACGCAACCGGGTCCCGAGCCCCGCCGCGAGGACCATCGCCCTCATTCGCCACCACCCGCCAGCGCCGCCTTGAAGCCCTCGATCGCCTCGACCGGCAGCGGGTCGACGCCGCGTGCCTCGGCCAGCTCCAGCGAGAGCAGGTCGCCCAGCATGGTCGTCCAGAGCAGGCGCGCGATGCGAGTCGCACCCTCCGCATCGAGCCGCACGACCGTCGCCCCCGCGGCAGCAATCACCTCAGCGGTCAGCTCAAACCGGCGTCGCTCGCGCGGATGCTGGTCGGCGTCTTCAAGCAGGACGGCTGAGAAGCCCCCACTGCCCCAGCCGCAGATCTCATTGTGGTCCGCCTCGGGCAGCTCCGAGAAGAAGGCAGGGCACTTGGCGTTCTCGTTGATCTGGGTCTTCCAGCGGCGGGCGACCGGGGCGGTCAGGTCGGCGCCGACGACGACCGGCGTCGACTCCGCCAGGCGCTCGGCAATCTCTGTGGCTCTTGCCTGCAGCTCGTTGGAGCGCTCGGCCAGGAAGGTCGCTGCTGCGTCTAGCTCGGTGTGGATGCGGGGGGCGATGCCGGCCAAAGCAGCGACCTCGGCGGCACAGACCAGCATGTAGGCGACCGCGGTGCGCGGCGCCGGCAGGATTCCCGGCAGCCCGACCACGGGCACGCCGGCGTCGCGCGCCCGATCGACCAGAGCGCCGCCGGTGCTGGCGACGACGCGGCGGGCGCCGAGTGCCTCGGCGGCGTCGAAGCAGGCCAGCGTCTCCTCGGTGTTGCCGGAGTAGCTGGAGCAGAGCACGGTCCACTCCGGCATAGCCCAGGCAGGCAGCTCGTAGCCGCGGACGGTGATCAGCGGCCCGGTCAGCAGAGCGCCCAGCGCGGCGGCGGCGAGATCGCCGCCGATCGCCGAGCCACCCATGCCGCAGACCGCCAGGCCGGCCGAGTCGGCCGGCTCGAGTCGCGCCGATTCGACCCGCCAGAGCGCGTCGCGCAGGTGATCCGGAATGGCGAGGACGTCGTCCAGCATCAGGCGGGAACCCTCTCATCGGCGCCGACAACGGCGGACTCGAGGACTGCATCGGGGGCCACCTCGACCCCGGCGGAGAGGATCGAGCCGCCGACCGTGGCGCCCTCGCCGACGATGCATCCGTCCAGCACGACCGAGTCGCGAATCTCGGCTCCCACGGCGACTCGGCAGCCCCGGCCGAGCACGACGCGCGGCCCGATCGTCGCTCCCGTCGCGACCTCGGCGCCGGGGCCGACCAGCATCCCGGGGGCGGTCGGCTGCACCCGCGTCTGCACCCGTCGCTCGAGGATGTCCCAGCTCGCCTGCAGGTAGCGCTCGGGCGTGCCGATGTCCATCCAGTAGCCGTCGAGGCGCAGGCCGTGCAGGCCGTCGCCGACGAGCCGCGGGAAGACGTCGCGCTCGATCGAGACCTCCTCACCAGCCGGGATCAGGTCGAGGACCGAGCGCTCGAGCACGTACATGCCGGCGTTGATCTCCCCCGGCACGGGCTCCCCGGTCTTCTCGAGAAACTGCAGCACCGCTCCGTCGGGGTCGCTGTGCACCAGCCCGTAGGCGGAGGAGTCCTCGACCGGGTGCAGCCCGAGCGTCGCGCGCGCATCGCGTTCGGCGTGCGCGCGCAGCAACGCGGTCAGATCGAGGTCGGTGAGGACGTCGCCGTTGAGGGCGAGGAAACGCTGGTCCAGCCGCTCGCCAAGCTCGTCGGCGGCGAAGCGGATCGCGCCGGCGGTGCCACGCCGCTCGGGCTCGACCACGTATTGGATCGAGACGCCTGCGCGCTGCTCCTCGCCGGCCAGCGCCTCACGCAGCACGTCCGGCAAGAAGCCGCAGGCGAGCACGACCTCGGCCACGCCGTGTCCTGCCAACCACTCGATCATGTACGCCAGGAAGGGACGGTCGACCAGCGTGAGAGCGGGCTTGGGGACGGTCGCGGTCAGCGGTCGCAGCCGCGTCCCCTCCCCCCCAACCAAGACGATGGCCTGCACTAGCGCTCCTGGCCGGCGCATACCGGCGTCCTCGGTCGCTCGCGTGCAGAGCACGCCACGCTCCCTGCGTCCTTGGTCTGCTTGACCAGGCGCACTAGGAAGCGGGTTCCGCTTGAATGGGCGAATCGACCACGCGTCCGATGCCCTCGTACTCGAATCCGGCGTTTCTGAGCAGGGCAGGGTCGAGGAAGTTGCGCCCGTCGATCAGCAGCGGCCGCGCCATCCGCTCGGCCGCGGCGGCCCAGTCCAGCTCGGCGAACTCCGGCCACTCGGTGACCAGGATCGCCGCATCGGCGCCGTCGAGGGCGTCGAGCGCGGACTCGCGGAACTCGACCGAGCCGAGCATGCCACGAGCGACGTCGCCGGCCACCGGATCGTAGGCGGCAACCTCCGCCCCCTCCCCTTCCAGGCGGGCCGCCAGCACCAGGCTCGAGGCCTCGCGCATGTCGTCGGTGTGCGGCTTGAAGGCGAGGCCGAGCAGGGCCACACGCTTGCCCAGCAGCGAGCCGAGATGCTTCTGCAGCTTGCCGACCACCCGCCGCTTCTGCAGCTCGTTGACCTCGATCACCGCGTTGAGCAGCTGGAAGTGGTACCCGCTGTTGCCGGCCAGCATCTTCAGCGCGCTGACGTCCTTGGGGAAACAGGAGCCCCCGTACCCTATCCCCGGGCGCAGGAACGATGGGCCGATGCGCTGGTCGAGGCCCATGCCGCGGGCGACTTCGGCGACGTCGGCGCCGACCTCCTCGCAGACGTTGGCGATCTCGTTGACGAAGGAGATCTTGGTCGCGAGGAATGCGTTTGAGGCGAGCTTGATCATCTCGGCGCTGGCGACGTCGGTGCGGACGATCTCGCCGCCGAGCGGCTCGTAGAGGCGGGCGACGGCGTCGCCGGAAGCCTCGTCGCCGGCGTCGGCGCCGATCACCACCCGGTCCGGGTGCATGAAGTCCTCGACCGCCGAGCCCTCCTTGAGGAACTCTGGGCAGGAGACGTAGGGGACGCCCGGCAGGTCGCGGCGAATCGAGTGCCCGGTTCCGGCCGGCACCGTGCTCTTCATCACCAACGTGTGCCCGCCGCCGGCGCTGAGCTCCGCGACCACGGAGCGAACCCGCGAGAGGTCAGCGTCGCCGGAGACGGTCGGCGGCGTGTCGACGCAGACGAAGAGCAGGCTGGCGGCGTCGAGCAGCTCGCTCATCTCGGTGGTGAAGGTGAGGCGCTCGGCGTTGCGCGCCAGCAGCTCAGCGAGCCCCGGCTCGTGGATCGTGATCTCTCCCCGCGAGAGCGCCGCGACCTTCTCGGCGACGATGTCGCGGGCGACGACGCGGTAACCGACCTCGGCGAAGCAGGCGGCCGTGACCAGCCCCACCCATCCCACGCCGACCACGCCGATCGCGTCTCTGTCCCCGCTCATCGCCTCACCCTCCCCTTCCTTGGCTTCTCGTTGGGGATCATCACGCTAGCGGAGCGCGCCATCCCGATCATCTGGTCGCTGCTGAAGGTGTTGAGCAGGTCATTGGTGACCCAGTAGCTGCTGTCGCCGCGGTGCCAGGCGACCAGCGAGACGCGGTCGCCATCGACGTAGATGTCGTAGTCGCGACCGTTGATTGTCTTGGTAAGGCTGGGTTTTTCGAGAATCGGTGGATCCGACCAGCCCTGAATTCCCTGCAGGCCAAAGTAGTGGGTGCCGTCGGGTAGCTGCACCTCAGCCACCATCCGGTAGGCGCCATGGCGGTGGTCGTCGGTGTCCCTGACGTGGTAGACGCGTGGATCCTGGATGTGTTCGTAGGGGTTGCTTTCGACGTAGAAGGCGCCCGACGGAAGGCGGGTCGGGTAGAAGACCGGAAAGCCCGCGCTGACCTTGCGAGCGACGGGCTTGGCCTCCAGCTCCCCGGCTTCGCGGGCCAAGACCAGGCCGTCGCTGCCGGGCGGCTTGGGCTTGGGAATGTGCGCTTCGGGCTTCGAGTGCTTCTTCGACCTGTCGTGCTTGCCGTTGCCGGAGTGCCTGCTGCGGCCTTCGTCGAGCGAGCCCCGGGGGCCGGCGCTGGCTTCGATCCCGAGGAACTTGTCGACCGCTTCATGGATCGCGCTTTCGGACGCGTAGACGTAGCTCGGCCCGAGTTCGGCCGGGAAATGGATCTCCTTGACCGCCGCGTTGCGCGAAGCGATGAAGAGCTTCAGCACCTGCAGCATCGTCTCCGTGTCGCTGATGTCCGAGGTCGTGTACTTGGTGAAGATGTCGATCAGGTCGTTCTGGCCGAGCACGAGCTTGGAGATCGGCACCCGCTCGCGGGCGGCGCTTAGAAAGTCCTGCTGGCGCGCCGAGCGAACGATGTCGGTGTCGGTATGGCGGTAGCGGACGTACTCCAGCGCCCGTTTTCCACAGAGCAGCTGGTATCCCGGCTGGATGTTGATTTCCGAATATTGTTCGGAGGCAGGCACGCCGACGTTCGAGTGGTAGTAGCGACGGTCAACGTCGGTGTAGACGCAGCCGATCGCATCGACGGCGCGGACGAAGCCGAGGAAATCGACGTTGACGACGTGGTTGATCGGCAGGCCGGTGAGTTCCTTGACCACGCGCAGGGTCAGCTTCGGCCCGCCGTAGGTGTAGGCGGCGTTGAACTTTTCCGTGCCGAAGCCGGGAATTTCCACCTTGAGGTCGCGCGGGATCGACATCACCGCGATCGCTTCCCGGTCGGGGTCGAGGCGCAGCAGGATCGTCGTGTCCGAGCGCCCTTTTTCTTCCTGTTCGCTCGCCCGTTCGTCGGAACCAAGGATGAGGATGTTCTCGGGCTCACCGCCGTGGACTTTGGCGAGGTAGCGGTGCAGCCTGCCGAGGTGGTTGTGATGGGAAAGGGCGGTGGCGATGCTGTCGATGTAGAGCAGGATGCTCGCCGAGGTGGCGACGGCAACGGCCACCACGATCACCATCGAACCGAGCGTGAATCGCCACCAATAGCGCTTCGGCTTCGGCGGCGGCTCATGATCGCCGGTGGGCGGCGGCTTGCTGAAGCCGGTCTCAGCCACGGCGCCTCAGGCGCTCAGCCGGTCGGGAAGCGAGCGCAGGAAGGCATCGAGGGTCTGCTGGTAGGCCCGCAGGGAAGCCACGGAGACCCACTCTTCGGGCCCATGGTGCCCTTCGCCAAGTGGCCCGAACTCGACCGCCGGAACTCCCACCCGCAGAAAGGAGACCGCGTCGGAGGCGCCGTCGCGGCCGACGCTCGTCGGCTCGCCGTGATGGTTGTCGGCGGCGGCCGCGCAGAGGGCGCGCACGTAGGGCAGATCGCGGTCGACGACCGCGGGCGGGCGCGTGAAGAGCTGCTCCACCTCGGCGGTCGGGATGCTCCTGACCTGCTCCAGCAGCTCGGCTGGATCCTGGTCGGGCAGGTAGCGGATGTCGACGTCGATCGCGCATCGGTCGGGCACCTTGTTGAGCGCATCGCCACCCAAGATCCTGCCGAGATT
>DASWQV010000022.1:0-32470 GCA_036403515.1 Solirubrobacterales bacterium | reverse complement strand
ATGGAGGAAGTTCGCTGGGAAGAGGAGATCGGCAACTCGCGGGTCCTGCGCGAGCCGGTCGGCGTGCTCGGCGCGATCACCCCCTGGAATTACCCGCTGAACCAGATCGCCTGCAAGGTCGCCCCCGCCCTTGCTGCCGGCTGCACGGTGGTGCTCAAGCCGAGCGAGATCGTGCCGCTCAACGCCTTCATCCTCGCCGAGGTGATCGAGGCCGCCGGCCTGCCCGCCGGCGTCTTCAATCTCGTCACGGGCACCGGTCCGGTCGTCGGCGAGGCGATCGCCGGCCATCCCGGAGTCGACATGGTCTCCTTCACCGGCTCCACCCGCGCCGGCCGCCGCGTCTCCGAGCTGGCCTCCGCGACGGTGAAGCCGGTCGCGATGGAGCTCGGCGGAAAGTCGCCGAACGTGATCCTCGACGACGCCGACCTGAGCAAGGCCGTGCCCGACGGGGTCGGCAAGTGCTACCTCAACTCGGGCCAGACCTGCAGCGCCCTGACCCGGATGTTGGTGCCGCAGGAAAAGCTGGTCGAAGCCGAGGAGATTGCGGTGCAGGCGGCGGAAAGCTTCACTCCGGGCGATCCCTTCGAGGATTCGACGCGGCTCGGGCCGTTGGTCTCAGAGACACAGCGCGAGCGCGTTCGCGGCTACATCGAGAAGGGCCAGGCCGAAGGAGCGAAGCTCGCCACCGGTGGCGCCGCGGCGCCCGAGGGACTCGACCGGGGCTTCTTCGTACAGCCCACCGTCTTCTCGGAGGTGACGCCGGAGATGACGATCGCCCAGGAGGAGATCTTTGGGCCGGTGCTGGCGATCCAGCCTTACGACGGCGAGGACGACGCGGTGCGGATCGCCAACGACACGGCCTACGGGCTGGCTGGTGGCGTTTGGTCGGCCGATCAGGAGCGGGCGATCAGGGTGGCGAAGAAGATTCGCACCGGGCAGATCGAGATCAATGGTGGGGCGTTCAATCCGCTGGCTCCGTTTGGTGGGTACAAGCAGTCGGGGCATGGGCGGGAGAATGGGCGGTATGCGATCGAGGAGTTGTTGCAGGTCAAGAGCCTGCAGCTTTAGCGGGGGGAGGGGCGGGGGTGCCCCCTCCGGTTGCTGGGGTTTTCGCCTCGCGCGTTGTGGCTCTCGCTGAGCGGTCTGTGCGAAAACCAGGACGCCGCTGCCCGGAGGGGCACCCCCGCCCCTCTTTCCGGGCTCAATAGGCTGCTGCGCATGAACTTTGATCTGACTGACGAGCAGAAGCTGCTGCGGGATACGGTGCGGGAGTTCGCCTTGGCGGAGGTGAGGCCCGTGGCGGAGGAGCTGGATCGGACGAAGTCTTTCCCTTACGAGATCGTCAAAAAGCTTGGCGGGCTGGGGCTGATGGGGATTCCGTTTCCGCAGGAGTACGGCGGGGGCGGCGCGGACACGTTGTCTTACGTGCTTGCCGTTGAAGAGCTTGCGCGGATCGACTCTTCGGTCTGCATCACGATGGCCGCGCACACCTCGTTGGGGACGATGCCGATCTACCTGTGGGGGTCAGACGAGCAAAAGTCTGAGTGGCTCCCCAAGCTGTGCAGCGGCGAAAAGCTTGCCTCGTTTGGACTGACTGAGCCAGAGGCTGGTTCTGATGCTGGAAACGTGCGGACAGCCGCGAAAATCGAGAACGGCGAATGGGTCGTCAACGGGGCGAAGCAGTTCATCACCAACTCTGGGACCGACATCTCTGGGTGCGTCTCGATCACGGCCGTTACCGGCGAGGCGGATGGGGGCAAGGAGATCTCAAACCTGATCGTGCCCAATGGCACTCCCGGCTACGAGATCGGCGAGGGATACCGGAAGATGGGCTGGAACGCCTCCGACACCCGCCCGCTCTCTTTCGAGGATTGCCGGATCCCCGAAGGCAACCTGCTTGGCCGGCGCGGCGACGGCTTCAAGAACTTCCTTCACATCCTCGACGGGGGCCGGATCGGAGTTGCTGCGATGGGTGTTGGGCTTGCTCAGGGAGCCCTCGACGAGGCGATCTCCTACGCCAAGGAGCGTCAGGCGTTTGGCAAGGCAATCTCCAAGTTCCAATCGATCCAGGCCAAGATCGCCGACCTCTCCGCTCAGATCGAGGCGGCCCGGCTGCTGACTTGGCGGGCGGCGCTGGAGAAGGACGCCGGCAAGTCGTTCACCCTCACCGCCGCCCAGGCGAAGCTGATCACCGGCCGCCTCGCGGTCAGGGCGACCGAGGAGGCCGTCCAGATCCATGGCGGCTACGGCTTCATCGAGGAGTACCCGGTCTGCCGCTTCTACCGCGACGCGAAGATCCTCACCATCGGTGAGGGCACGGACGAGGTTCAGCAGATGGTGATCGCCCGCCAGCTCGGCTGCTGATCGTCCCCTGTCCCGGCTGACCTAACCGAAGGTGAAGGCATAGCCCATCACCCCCGCCTGAGGGATCAGGGTCAGGACGTGATCCTCGACCCGGGGCAGGTCGACGAGGTTGTAGAGGCGCTGAGCGGTGATCTCGACCACGCCGTTATGGACGTCGGCGCCCGCGTCGTCACCCGAGATCGGCCGACCGTCGAGCAGGACTCGCATCGTGCGTGTGCGCCCCGGTGAGCCGAGCACCAGATAGGCCCGGCGGGCGCCGAAGTTGAGATCGAGTGAGCCCCCCTCTGCCGTCGCCGAATCGATGGCGATGCGCCAGCGCCCGTGGTAGGCGAATTCGTCGGCGGGCAGGGAGGTGGGAGCGCTGAAGTTATGGCTGCCGGGCGAGAGCGTCGGATTGGTGAAGCGTTCGGCGCGCGCGGCGCCGAGGTAGGTCTCGGGCGTCGTGACCGTCGCCGAGGGAGCTATCGCGCGAACACGGGTCGCGTGCCCCGGCACCCTCTTCCCGGCTTCGGCCAAGAGCTGGCGGATGATCTGCTCCTTCTTGCCGTACTCCCCCTCGCCAAAGTGCGCGTAGCGGACCCGTCCCTCGGCGTCGATGAAGTACTCGGCCGGCCAGTATTGGTTCCCATAGGCGGTCCAGGTGGCCAGTTCGTTGTCCTGGGCAACCGGATATTGGATTCCGTTGCGCTCGATCGCTTCTTCGACGTTGCCTGCCTCCTTCTCGAAGGGAAACTCAGGCGAGTGGACGCCGACGATCGTCAGGCCGTCCTTGCGGTACTTGTTGTCCCAAGCGGTCAGGTAAGGAAGCGTGCGCAGGCAGTTGATGCAGCTGTAGGTCCAGAAGTCGACCAGAACGACACGTCCGCGCAGCGCCCGCAGGGTCAGCGGACGATCGCCGGGAGTGTTGAACCAATGCTGGTTGCCGACGAATTCGGGCGCCGCGCCGAGCACCGGCAGATTGGTCTGCCCGTTTGCGGCCGTTTTCGGTTGAGGCGCATCCGCGGCGGCGGCGCCAACGCCGTGGGCGGATTCGCCGCGAACGTCTTCGAGGGCCGCCCGGGCCGAGGCCGAGGCCTCCAGGCTCTTGGTCGGATCGACCAGGAAGCGGGGCAGGTCGCTGGCGATCTTGCTCTGGAACCTGACGTCGTAGTTCCCGAGCATCGCCAGGGCGACGACGACCATCACGGCGCCCATCGCGATCTGCAGGCCGGCCCCGCGGCGGGCGAGCGGTGCGACCAGGCGCCTCCCTCCCAACATCAGGAAGTAGAGGACGGAGGCGGAGCCGATGCCATAGCTGAGCGCCACCGCGAGTCGCCCGGCCGTGAACGGCTGCGACGCGGAAACGACGAGCACCCCGGCCAGAATCGGTCCCGCGCAGGGCGCGTAGACGAGGCCGAGACTGGCGCCGACCGCCGTTCCGGACCAGAAGCCATCGCCACTCGGACTGGCGACCCCGGTTCGGCTCGCGAAGCGGCTCAACCAAGCCTCGACCCGCGCGGCAAGCGGGGGGACCATCAGGAGGACGCCGAAGCCGAGCAGCACGGCGATCGCCAGCTCGCGCAGCAAGTCGTCCGGCAGCCCGAGCGCTGAGATCACGTAAACCAGCGCGACCGTGGCAAAGGTGAAGGAGGCGGCCAGACCGACGACGATCCCCAGCGGACGCCGCCGGCCGCCGGTCGCCCCGGCGGACAGGGCAATCGGCAACACAGGCAGCACGCAGGGCGAGAGCGCGGTGCCCGCTCCCGCGATGAAGCCGAACAAGATCAGCAGTGCCATCAGCGTCTACCTTTCCAGCTCAGGATTACGAAGAGATGACGGTCGTCGGTTCAGTGCCTCATCTGATCGTCGCCCGAGGAGCGTCGGGCCGTCGAAAGCAACGCTACGGCGAGGGCTGCGACGTGACCGCGGCGGCCGGCCGGCCGACCACCTCGGCGGCTCGACCAACCTGCTCGCCGATGCCATAGTGGGCGCAGATCGTCAGCTCGTGCTCGCGCAGCAAAGGACGGCTGGGATCGACGACAGGAGAGCTGCGGATCACCTCGCGTGGGTGCGAAACCCAGACCCGGCCGGCAGCCGCGGCACAGTCGCGCAGGGGGACCACGACGAGGCTGCCGCCGAAACGGCCCTGCTTGACGATCAGCCAGGTCGGCTCGCCACTGTCGGCATCGACGAAGAGGCCGTGGACCTGGCCAGCGCCGGTTCCGCCAACGTCGTCCACCGGGTATCCAGCCCATCCCCTCACCTCGTTCGACGAGGGCCTTGCCGCGGCGGCGGCATCATCCATCCGACTGTCGCTCCAGCAGCTCCGAGGCGGCGCTCGCGGGATCGAGCTCGCGGCTTACGACGCGGTTCAGCAACGCCTCGGTGGTGGGATCGTTGGCCGCGGTCGCCTCCATCCGGCGCCGCATCCGCGAGGTCGCGATGCCCAGCACCTCGTTGCGCAGGTTGCGGGCTCGGCGCTCCTGCAGGGTCCCCGCCGCCTCGATGAAGGAGCGATGCTCGTCGATCGCCTCGGCCAGCTCGGCGACGCCCTCGCCCCGGGCCGCCTCGGTGCGCAGGATCGGCACCTTCCAACCCTCCGGGTCATGCGAGAGGGCGAGCACGCCGCGCACCTCGCGAACCATCGTGTCGGTCATCGGGTGGTCGGCCTTGTTGACGACGATCACGTCCGGGATCTCCATCACGCCGGCCTTCAGCGCCTGGATCGAGTCGCCAGAGCCCGGCATCAGCGCCAGCACGATCGTGTCGGCGTGGTCGACGATGTCGATCTCGGCCTGGCCGACCCCAACCGTCTCGATCAGCACGTCGTCCTTGCCGGCGGCATCCATCGC
The DNA here is from genome assembly GCA_036403515.1 of Solirubrobacterales bacterium. GTDB lineage: Bacteria > Actinomycetota > Thermoleophilia > Solirubrobacterales > 70-9 > VRUE01. The sequence continues at coordinate 27,275 of DASWQV010000022.1, read as the reverse complement.
CAGCGCCACCTGCAGCGCCGCCTCGGAGAGGCCACCGAGGGCCCCGCGGGAGGCCATCGAGCGGATGAAGACGCCAGGGTCGAGAAAGTGGTCGGAGAGCCGGATCCGATCGCCGAGCAGCGCGCCGTGGGTAAACGGGCTGGAGGGATCGATCGAGAGCACCGCCACCTGGCGCTCAGCCTTGCGCAGCTCCGCCGTCAGCGCTCCGATCAGAGTGCTCTTGCCGACTCCAGGCGGACCGGTGAAGCCGACGATCCGGGCTTTGCCGGTGCGCGGATAGACCTCGCGGACCAGCGCCCAACCAGCCGGGTCATCGGACTCGATCAAGGTGATCGCCCGCGCCAGGGCGCGCTTGTCCCCGGCGATGAGCCGCTCGGCGAGCGGCGCGGTCTTGGCAACGTCGGTCAAGGCCCGGTGAGTCTAGAGTCCTCGCCGCCGTGATCCGAACGACCCGCTTCCTCGCCCAGCACCGGATGCTGAACCTGCAGTACGGACGGCTGCTGGCCCGCTACCTGCGACGACGCCTCTTCACCAGCGCCGGCCGGCGCTGGAGAACCGACGGCCTCGTCTTCTTCGGCCGCGGCCTCGAACTCGAGATCGGCCGCAGCGGCAGGCTCGATCTCGGCCGCTTCGTCTGGATCGGCGACGGGACCAAGATCCGCTGCCACGAGGGCGAGGTGGAGATCGGCGCCAAGACCGTGATGGGACAGGAGTGCACGATCTCCGCCTACCAGCGGGTTCGGATCGGCGAGCAGTGCGTGATCGCCGACCGGGCGATGTTCATCGACTTCGATCACGGCGTGGTCGAGGTCGAGCGTCCAATCCGCCTGCAGGGCATCTACAAGCGCGACGTCCAGATCGGCTCGAACGTCTGGATCGGCTACGGCGCCTGCGTCCTGCGCGGAGTCAGCGTCGGCGACAACTCGATCGTCGGCACCAACTCGGTCGTCACGAAGGACGTGCCGGCGAACGCCGTCGTCGCCGGGATCCCGGCGCGGGTGATCAGGATGAGAGAGGCGCCGCGGGAGCTTCGCTGGGCCGATCCGGTCGAGCCGGATCCATCCGCCTGGACGACCCTGCAGCCGCCGGGACCCGTTTAGCGGAGCCAGGCTGACGGGATCCGAGTGCATGACGCCAACACGGAAAGAAATGTATTGTCTGAGACCCTGAGGTCCAGCTTGAAGGCGAAACTTTCGAGGCTGTAGATCTCTTCCCTTGCAGACAGCACAATCCCGCCGATGGACATCGCGGCCCGCTTTGGGGAGAACCTCGCCCGCTGCCGGCGACAGGCAGACCTCACCCAGGAGGAGCTTGCCCACAACGCCTCACTGCACAGGACAGAGATCGGCCTCCTGGAGCGCGGCGGCCGAATCCCCCGCATTGACACGCTGGTCAAGCTTGCCGGCGCTCTCTCGATTTCGCCGAGCGAGCTGATCGCGGGTATCGATTGGACGCCGGGAAGCGTCACCGTCGGCAGCTTCTCGGTCGCTCCGAGTGGAGACCCGCAGTCGAACTAGGGCCTGGAGCGGGCCAAACGGACTAGGCCGGGTCCAGCTTGGCGCCGGCCAGGTCCGCGTAGACCGCCGCCGTCTGCTCGGCGACGTCGCCCCAGTCGAAGCGGCGCAGGTGCTCGTAGGCTTCGGCGACGAGGCTGCGGCCGAGCTCGTCGTCGGAGAGCACGCGGATCGCCACCTCGGCGAGCGCTTCGGGATCATGAGCGCGAAAGCGAAGGCCGGCCTCCTCGTGCGGGACGACCTCACGCAGGCCGCCGGTGTCGGCGACGATGCAAGGGCAGCCCGAGGCCATCGCCTCCAGTGCGACCAGGCCGAACGGCTCATAGATCGAAGGCACAACGGTGAGGTCCGCGATCTTGTAGAGCGAGTGCAGGACGTCGTCGCCGATCCAGCCGAGGAACGTGCCGTGGTCCATCAGCCCCAAATCCTCGGCCTGCTTGTGCAGCTCAGCCTCGTGGGTGCCCGAGCCGGCGATCAAGAAGCGTGTGCCGGGGACCTCTTCGATCAGCCGCGGCATCGCCTCCAGAGCGAGCTGGAACCCCTTCTCGTAGACGAGCCGGCCGATCAGCAGAACGAGCTTCTCTTCCGGGGCCGCGAACTCGGAGCGCAGTCGAGTCAGCTCGGCCGGGTCCTGCGGCTGCAAATCGTCCGGGTCGATCCCGTTGGGGATCACCGAGACGCGCTCCTCGTCCACACCGAAGATGTCGACGATCTGCTCGCGCATGTAGTGCGAACACGCGATGACGCGGTCGGAGCGATTGGTGATCCAGCGCTCGACCCCGTGGATGTAGGTCTGCGGGTGCTTGTCGACCCAGCCCTGGTGGCGGCCGTGCTCGGTGGCGTGGATCGTCGTCAGCAGTGGCGCGCCGAAGCGTTTGGCGAGGTGGTCGCAGGCGTTGGCGACGAGCCAGTCGTGACCGTGGACGAGGTCAAAGCTGTAACGGTCGCCGAGCTCGACCCCGGCGGCGAGCATGTCGGAGTTCATCCGCTCCACCCAGGCGACGAACTCACCGAGATCGGTCGGGCGCTTGGGCTCGCGGATGCGGTGTATGACCACCCCCCCACGCTGCTCTTCGGCCGGCGACTCCTCACCCCCCCGGGTGAGCACATGGACCTCGATGTCGCGCTCGACCAGGGCCTCGGAGAGCTTGCGAACGTGGCGCGCCAAGCCGCCCTCGATCAGCGGCGGGTACTCCCAGGAAAGAATCAGGACGCGGGTCACGGCTGTAGGAGCGGCGAAAGGCTCAGGTCAGGGGCAAGTGCGCGCATGCGCGGGTCAGCGATGGCCGGAGAGTCTATGGCCTGCAGGGCCGCTTCGGCGTGGGCGGTGGCCCGCTGAAACGCGTAGTCACCGGCCTGACCGCGTTTGTCCAGAAAGGCCCAGTCGCTTGCCTGCGCCGCCAGGAGCTCACGCGTGGCGCGCCTGGCGCCGTCTCCTCGCAATCCCGTGCGCAGGGCCCTCAGCAGCCGCAATTCCAGCCGCCGAGCCCCCCAGGCCAGGTCGGCCACCGCCGGCGAGTCCCAGGTGGAGAGGTCCTTGTCCTCGCCCCAGGTCGATGCGCGCAGCGGGCGCTCGACCGGCTCGTGCTCGGCGATTGCCTCGGGCACGGTGAGCAACCGCACCCCGGCCTTGGCCGCGCCGGCCAGCACCTCGCGAAGCCAGATCGCTCCCTCCGACCACCAGTGGCCGAGCAGCTCGGTGTCGATCGCGAAGACGAGCAGGCCGCGGCGCCCGCGAGAGGCGGCGAACTCGCCCAGGCGAGCGGCGACCGCGGCGAGAAACTCGCCTGCCTGGCGACGGGCGGCGAGCTCGGCGGCGGCGGGGTCGTAGCCGCCGCCGCCGACCTTCCAGATCCGCACCCCGCGCAGGGACTCGCCGGCAAACTGGGCGTGGGCCGGATCTGAGGGATAGCCGTCGAGCGACCAGAGCCACTGGATCGCCTCCCAGTCGATCGGCAGCGCGACTGGCCCCGCTTGGGTTGCGACGGGGCTCAGGGCGTCCAGCGGCTTCTCGGAGCGACTCTGATCGACGCAGAACCACCCCACTCCCTGCTCGGCCAAACGCCACTCCAGTCCAGGCACGTAGGCGCACTCCGGTAGCCAGAAGCCGCCGTCCCAGCCGAAGCGCCGCCGGTGCGAGCGGATGCCCGCGTCCAGTTGCAGGCCGAGTCCCTGGCGGGTGGCGAGCAGGGGCAGGACGGCGTGCGTCGCCGAGGAGGCGGCGAGGGCAATCCGCCCCTCCTCGCTCGCCCGACGAAACGAGCGCAACGGGCTGCCGTCGTCCGCGTCGAGCAGCTCCAGCACCCGTCGGTAGCGAGCGAGTTCCGCCTCGACCGCATCGCGGCATTCCGCCGGCACGTCGTCGAGATCGGCCTCAGCGGCGCCGATGCGCCAGTCGATCAGAAAGCTGCGCAGCCGCTCCTGAACACCCTCGTCCTCAAGTTGGTCCGCCAGCACCGGCGTGACCGTCATCGTCACCCGATCCGCCACCTCGAGGACCGGCAGGTAGGAGCGGAGCACCGCGTCGAACAGCCACTCCTCTCCAAATGGATAGGTCCCAAAGCCCTCCACATAGGGCATGTGGCTGTGCAGGACGATCGCCAGATCGCCGACGTCACTGCCCGGAGAGGGCGACTCAGGTGACCTACCGCGCCGCATGACAGACGGCGAGGAAATCCAACGCCCGGTCGAGGCCGCCCTCTTTCAGCTCGAAGTCCGAGGCAGCGATCGCGGGAGTGAAGCGGTCGTAGAACGGCTTGGTCAGGCGCAGCGCCTTGTGCACGCGGTCCCAGCCAAGCTTGATCGCGAGCTGATGAGCGCGCAGCTTGCGAGCGTGGAAGAGGCCGAGCATCTCGACCGTCGCGAAATGGTCCTCGCAGAGCTGGCGGAACTCGGCGGCGCGGTACTCGCGCAGGTGCCAGGGATTGTCTGACTTCTCCGCTCCCGGCGGCGCCAGGGTCAGCAGGTTGGGCGTTGAGACATAGGCGACGCCGCCCGGCGCGAGCATCGACTTGAAGTGCTCGAGGATCGCCCCGGCATCCTCGACGTGCTCGATCGTCTGCAGAAAGACGACGGCGTCGCTGGGCTCGGCGAAGCTTTCGACCAGATCACGCTCGAAGCGCAGGTTTGGCCGTACGTAGCGCAGGCGTGCGTGCTCGTGGGCCTCTGGGTTGGCGTCGACACCGACGACGCTTGCCGCGGCGCCGGCCAGGACATTTGAGCCATAGCCCTCCCCGCAGGCCATGTCGACCACCCGTTTGCCGGCGACGCGCTCGGCGATCCACTCGTAGACCACCAGGTGGCGCCGATACCAGTAGTTCTCCTCCGGCAGATCAGGCAGGGTGCGCTCTCCGGTGAGCGGCAGCGGCGGCACCCCCGCAGGCTGGTTTTCCTGGACGTAGTCGCGCATGCCCCGCCACCGTATTGATGTCGTACTTCTTTCCGCATACCGGAGACAGGTACGACGTCAAGCCCAGGTGGAGAATCCGCATAGAGTTCCGCACCATGCCGGCCTCCCCCACCGCCACCGCTGAGCACATCAAGGACGTCAACACCCGCTACCACGACGCCGCCGCCGAGGAGTACGACGCCAAGTGGGGCATCGACTTCGGCGCGACCGGGCAGGAGCAGGTGCGCCAGAAGCTGGTCAAGGCGCTTGGCGGACGCCGCGGAGAGAGCTTTGACGCCGGCCTCGAGATCGGCTCTGGCACCGGTTACTTCTCGCTCAACCTGCTGCAGCTCGGCGCGATCCGGAGCCTCACAGCGACCGACATCTCCGCCGGGATGCTGAGGCGCCTCACTGATACCGCCGCGGGGCTCGGCCTCGAGGTCGAGACGGTGCGGACCGAGGCCGAGGAGCTTCCCCTGCCCGACGAGAGCTTCGACCTCGTCTTCGGCCACGCCGTCCTGCACCACATTCCCGACCTCGAGAAGGCCTTCGCCGAATTCCGCCGCGTCCTTCGGCCGGGCGGAGTGGTCGCCTTCGCCGGCGAGCCCTCCCGCTATGGCGACCGCCTCGCGGCGCTGCCAAAGCGCGCCGGCCTCTTCGTTGCCCCCGCCTGGCGACGGGCGGTCAACGCACAGGCGCGTGCGGTCGCCGAGGCCGAACAGTCGGAGGGCCACTCGCTCGAGGGCGAGGTCGACGTGCACGCCTTCGCCCCCGCCGACCTGCGCCGCCTGCTCCGCGACTGCGGCTTCGAGGACCGCCACGTCGGCGGCGAGGAGCTGCTCGCCAGCGCCTGGGGCTGGGGCCTGCGCACCGTCGAGGCGAGCGCCGAGCCCGATTCGGTCTCCTGGGGTTGGCGCCGCTTCGCCTTCCGCAGCTACATCGCCCTGCAGAAGGTCGATACCCGGCTGCTCGAGCCCCACCTCCCGGCCGAGCTCTTCTACAACCTGCTCGTCTCAGCCCGCAAGCCGGCGGCGTGAGCCACCGCACGCCGCTTCGAGCCCGGTGGGCGGCCGCAGCCCTCACCGGGCTCGCCTGCGCCGGCCTGCTCGGCCTGCCCAGCCCGTCCGGGGCCCAAACCGTCGAGCGGGCCGGCGACATCCAGCTCACGCTCGCAAAGCTGCCTGACAAGGGATCGCAGCGCCGGGTCGAAGTCACCATCTCCAACCTCGGGACAACTCCGCTCGCAGCATGCGACAGGAGCGTCTCCCCTGCTCGAGCCCTACCTGCTCGGAGAGCGCCTACCGGGGACGTCCCGGATGCTTCCTTGGCATCGCAGTCTTCACATACGGCGAATACGCCAGCGCGGGAACGGAACCCAAGATCCTCTCCGCGCCGCCGGGCCGGGACTGCTGGCTCCAGTCCTCCCTCGAGCTTGTCTGCACGTTTCGCGAAGAAACGGAGCCGTTCGCACCCGGTGACAGCGCCAAGTACATCGTCGGCTTCGAGCGGCGCAGCGGCGGGTTCCTGCGCGTCAGCGCGACCGTAACGTTCGCCTGCAACCACACCTGCCTCCCGGCGCCCGACGGAATTCCGATCGAAGCCGCGACCGTCGAGTACGAACACGAGGCAGAAGACGTCTCCGGCTCCCCGCCGAAGCTCTGCCGCGCCTACTCGGTTCCCCGCGGCTCGATCCTCTCCGTCCCCCCACCCCAGGGCCTGCTTGCCGGCACGGACTCCGTCCGGCCAGCCCCGACCAGTGTCAGGCTGCGGAGGATCAGCTTCGGCCACGCGAAGCTGCATCTCTCGAGCGCGAGCGGGGACTTCACCTTTCTGGCCAGCGCCAAGCGCTCGAGCCTCGCCACGATGGAATACGACTTGCTCGGACCGACTGGAGAGGTGGTGGCGCAAGGCACCGCGTACCTGAGCATCGGCAAGGGAAAGACGGCTCCGGCCAGATGCCAGACCAGCGAGGCGAGCAGTCAATCCCTGGCGGGAGCGAAGAAGAAGGCGACCAAGGCACAGCCCGAACAGCATGGGCTCGCGAAGAGCGGCAGAAAAGGGCATTTCGAACCGCGCAACGTTGGTAAGAACCACGCGAACGTCAACACGAAACTGCCGATCGGGAGGAAAGATTTCCTGGTCGAGTCGCACGCCACGATGGGCGACTGCTGGACCCCGCAGGCACAGTGGAAAGTTCGCCTGCTCTCCGGCTGGGAAGACGTCACCCCACACGCCGCAACCCTCCGGTACCTGTGGTGGAGGTACTTCACGAAGGGGCCGGTGTCCGCCCTGGCAGCGGAAACCTACATCGAGACGAACGCCCCCCATGGCAGCGGATCGCTCGGCAGGGGGGACTACGGAAAGGCGTACTTCGAGGGAACCAGCGACAAATGGAAGGCGGTCGGGACGTTCAAACAGTCCTACGACGAGACCTTCGCGACAGAGCATCGCGACGAACAGCTATCGCTGCTCTTGACGAAAGAAATCGGCCCCGAAGGACCCGGCTGGGAGAGGGAGAGCCCGCTCGGCGGCTTCTTCCCCTGCGCTGGCGGATCGATGACTGTCGCCTTCATCATCGGCCCGCCCTACCCGCGGGTGACATTCGGCCAGCAAAGGCCGTGACGGGGCGCGCTCAGGCAGGATCGCCGCGACGCACGCGGTAGAGCCTGATCCGGCCGTCGATGCCCTTCAGGCGACGCTCGCCGGCGTAGGAATAGTCGAACGCATCAGGTGCGGCTCGTTTAGCCGCCTGATCGACGAGGACGCTGCCGGGCTTGGCGACGCCCGTTATGCGGCTCGCCAGGTTGACTGAGCGGCCGTAGTAGTCGCCGCTCTGGACCAGGGCAGGACCGCGGGCGATGCCGGCGCGCAGCCGTGGGAACTCCTCTCCCTCTTGCTCTGAGGCCTCGACCAGTCGCAGCGCCGCGTCGGTCATCAGCTCGGCATCGGGCGAGACCAGCATCGCCGCGTCGCCGATCGTCTTCACCAACCGCACCGGCGGTTCGGCGACCGCGCTCGCCATCTCCTCGAGCCGGCCCGCGACCAGGCCAAGCTCCTCCGGCGCGATCTCCTCGCCGAGCTTGGTGAAACCGACAAGGTCGGCGAAGCAGGCCGAGACTTCTGTCGTCGCCCCCAGCTCGCCCGAGGCGAGGTCGGCGGCGCCGATCACGTCGCGGCGGATCTGCTCGAGCAGATGGGCCCGCTGCGCGTAGAGGAGGGTCGGCTCGAAGAGCGGCAGCATGTGCTCCGCGGCGGCAGCGAAGCGAAGGGCGAGATCGCGCTCGGTGTCACCTGGCTGCATCAGCGTCCGCACCGTGATCTCGCGGTTGGCCTCAGCGATCCTCGCCGTGCCCATGCCGATCGTGCGCGCGACCTGAATGATGCCGTCCTCGGGGAGACCGGCGTCGAGGAACGCTTTGACGCGCCGAGCCGCCTCGAGGTCCGCCTCGGTAAGGACCCGCTCGTCGGCCTCCGGGTAAGGGATGCCAAGCGCTGCGCTGGCGCGCTGCAGCAGACCGAGGTCGGCGCCGGATAGCTCGGCCACTTCGCCCCGGGTGTAGCGGGGCCCGGGGCCGGCGATCCCGCGCTCCACCGGCAGCAGGGTGAGGCGGCCCCCCTCGACCGCTTCGCGCAACTCGTCCAGCGTCACGCCTTCGCCGGTCAGCTGTTCGAGCAGGGCGAGGCGGTCCCGCCGGGCCTCGCCATCGACGCCGGCCAGCAGGCCCTCGGTCTCAAAGTCGATCATCGCTACGCGGCATTCTCTAGCTTGGCGACTTATCCGTCATATAGACGGATAAGTCGCCAGTCACGCGATCGCCACCGCGCCGCCACGGCGAGGATCGCCGCCGCCGCTCAGCGTTCCACTCACGTGCTCCCGCGCGACCGCCTGGGTGCCCCCGAAAAAGAGATTTATCTCCGGGCGGCGCAGGACCGGGATTTCGCGCGCCTCGATCCGCGCCAGCGCCTCCGCGTCGATTCCCGGCTCGGCCTGGACCACGCCCTGCTCGAAGTGCAGGCGCGGCGCCCGCACCGCCTCGCCGGCCCCCATTCCCTGCTCGACCGCGCGCACGATCGTCTGCAGGATCGCCGAGCGGATCCGGTTGGAGCCCGCGCTGCCGAGCCCCATCTCGATCTCGCCCTCGCGCAGGACCACGGTCGGCGCCATCATCGACGGCACCCGCCGCCCGGGAGCGATCGCATGGAAGCCGAGCGGGTTGAGGTCCTCCTCGCCGAGCATGTTGTTGAGGATCACGCCGGTGCCGGGGACGAGCACGCCGGAGCCCGAGCCGTTGGAGCAGGTGACGTTGGCGCACATCCCGTCGCGGTCGAGAACCGAGATGTGGGTGGTCGAGCCGAGCAGGTCGCCCGCGGTACGGTCGAGCGTGGCCGCGTCGAGCAGGCTCGTCTCCAGCCCCTCGCCGTAGAGCGCCTCGGCGAAGGCCTCGCCCCGGGCAGCGTTGGCGGCGCCCATTGCGGCAACCAGCTGCTCGGGCCCGCTGCGCTCGCCGAGGCGCTCGAGCAAGCCGAGGCAATAGGCGATCAGGATGCCGCCCGAGGAGGGCGGCGGGTTGGTCAACACCTCGGCGCCGCGGAAACCGGTGCGGATCGGCCGGCGCTCGATTGTTTCGTAGCCAGCCAGGTCCTCCGGCCCAAGCGTGCCGCCCTGGCCGACCACGTGCTCGCTCAGCGCCGCCGCGATCTCGCCGCGGCAGAAGGGCTCGGCGCCCTCGGCGCCGTAGCGCTCCAGCGCATCCGCCAGTTCCGTGAAGCGGAAGAGCTCCCCCTCGCGCAGCGTGCGCCCCTCTGGCGCGTAGAGCTCCCGGGTGCCCGCGAGGCGCGCGTGGATCGGTTCGAGGATGTCGAGGATGTAGGCCTGCTCGGCGTTGACCGGCGCCCCCTCGCGGGCGAGGCGCACGCCCGGCTTGACCAGCTCGGCGAGTGGCGCCGAGCCGAAGCGCCGCAGCGCCTCCTCCAGGCCCACAGCGGTGCCGGGCACCCCGCAGGAGACGGGACCGACGTAGAACGTCTGCACCGTCTCGGCATCGAAGTGAACAGGGACCGGCACCAACTCGGCGCCGCGCTCTATTCCATCCGCGCCGGGAGCGGCGACGAAGAAGTCGAGCAGCGTCGTCTCCTCAGCCCGGTGGACCATCATGAATCCGCCCGCGCCGAAGCCGGTCAGCGGGCTCTCGACCGCGAAGGAAGCGAGCGCGGCGCAGACTGCGGCATCGACCGCGTTGCCCCCTTCGCGCAGGACTCCCGCCCCTGCCTCGGCGGTCAGCGGATGGCCCGCGGCGACTACTCCCCCGCTCATCGGCCTGAGACTAGGGGCTAACCGGGCAGGAACTCTGGGACGTCGATGCCGAGCTCGCCGGAGCGCTCGGAGCGGCGCGAGGAGCTGGGAGCATCTTTGGTGCGCCGAATCATCGGCTCGGCGACCCGGCGCGGTGGCACCGCGCGACCGTCGAAGCGGGTCGCGACGACCGTCACCCAGACCTGATCGCCCAGCTCCTCGTCGACATTGGCGCCGAAGATGATGTTGGCGTCGGGATGGGCGGCCTCGCCGACCACCTTCGCCGCCTCGCTGACCTCGACCAGGGAGAGGTCGGCGCCGCCGGTGATCGAGAGCAGGATCGCCCTGGCACCCTCCATCGAGGTCTCCAGCAGTGGCGAGGAGATCGCTTTTTCGGCCGCCAGCACCGCCCGCTCGTTACCGTGGCCCATGCCGATGCCGAGCAATGCCCGGCCGGCTTCCGACATGATCGTGCGCACGTCGGCGAAGTCGAGGTTGATCACGGCCGGGAGGGTGACCAAGTCGGAGATGCCCTGCACGCCCTGGCGAAGCACGTCGTCGGCGACCTGGAAGGCCTCCACCATCGAGGTCTGCTGGTCGAGCACCTCGAGCAGGCGGTCGTTGGGGACGACGATCAGCGTGTCCACCTCAGCGGCCAACTCCTCGATGCCCTTGCTTGCCTGGTTGCCGCGGCGGCTGCCCTCGAAGCTGAACGGCTTGGTGACGATGCCGACGGTGAGCGCGCCGACCTCGCGAGCAAGGCGAGCGATAACGGGGGCGGCCCCGGTGCCAGTGCCGCCGCCGGCGCCGGCGGCGACGAAGACCATGTCGGAGCCCTTGAGCAGGCGCTTGATCTTGTCCTGCTCCTCGAAAGCCGAACGGTGCCCAAGCTCGGGATCCGCTCCGGCGCCAAGCCCCCGGGTCTGCTCTTCGCCGATGTGGACGGTGACGTCGGCCATGCAGAGCTGCAGCGACTGAAGATCCGTATTGACGGCCATGAACTCGACGCCAGGAATCCGCGCCTCCACCATCCGATTCACAGCGTTGACGCCACCGCCACCAACCCCGACGACCCGGATCACGGGCTGATGCGGCTCGCCACTCCCAGGCGGCTCGTACTCAGGCTCCTCCCGCCCATAGCGAGGAGCTTCCACGATCGGCTCAACCTCCCGCCGCCCGTAGCTGGGCTCCTCCGAGAAAACCCGTTTAAGCCTCTCCGGAGGCGTCTCTTGCGAGCTTTCTAGAGTCGGCTCGGCTGACTCCGCGGGACGATTCTCTGGCGCATCCTCCGCGGGTGGCGTCGAGGGTGGGACGTCGCCCGCAGCTTGCGAGGACGACGGGTCACCCTCGGCGACAGGACCCGCAGGCCTTGCGCTCGGACCTTCATCCGCGACAGGACCCGCGGCCGAGCGCGCCGAACCCTCGTCTTCCGGAGCGTCCTCAGTCGTCGAACGAAAAAGATCTGACAGAGGCCCCTCACGCATGCTGGCGCGTTTGCTACGCCGACTCATTGTTCGCCAGAACCTCCTTCGCCAACTCGCGGTAGTAGTTCGCGGCGCTGCTGCCGGAATCGTACTTGAGCACGCTGGCTCCCTTGACGGGCGCCTCGGCGAATTTGATCGCCTTGCGGATTCTGGACTTGAAGACCAGGTTGCCGAAGTTCTCTTCGAGGATCTCCACCGCCTCCTTGGCGTGAACCGTCCTGGCGTCGAGCATGGTCGGCAGGATGCCCTCGATCTTCACATCGGGATTGAGGTTCTCCTGGATCATCTTGAGCGTGTTCTGGAGCTGGACCAGTCCACGCATCGACAAATACTCGCACTGGACCGGGACGATCACCTTGTTGGCCGCGGTCAGCGCGTTGATCGTCAGCAGGCCGAGACTGGGCGGCGTATCGATGCAGACGAAGTCGTAGTAGCCGGAGACTTCTTTGAGCGCCTTCTCCAGCGAGCGCTCGCGGCCGATCTTGGTGCTCATCGCGATCTCCGCGCCAGCCAGGTCGATCGAGGCGACGGCGATGTCGATCTCGCGCTCGACGATGATCTCACTGATCGGCATGTCGTTGACCAGCACGTCGTAGAGGCTTTTCTCCACCTTGTCCGGATCGATCCCTTGGCTCATCGTCAGGTTCCCCTGCGGATCGAGGTCGATGCAGAGCACCTTGTAGCCGGACTCGGCGAAGGCAACGGCAAGATTCAAGGTGGTGGTGGTCTTGGCCACCCCGCCCTTCTGATTGGCAAAGGCAATGACGTCGGCGTGCTTGACAGGCGTCTCAGGCTCGGCCTGCTCGACCACAACCTCATGCCGCGAAGGAGCAAGCAGATCCCGAGGCATAAACCGCTCAGGCTCCTCACTCGTCGACTCAACCACCTCGGCGACAGCCATCCCAGCCCGAGGTCCCTCAGAAGCTTCCGCCCCGGAGACCGGCCCCGAAGCGTGAATCGCCTCGCCCTCAGCCTCCGAAGGGCGAACTGTCTCGCCAGCAGGCCCCGAAGCTTCAACCTCGGCGGCGGGCGTCGAAGCCTCAAACGCCTCTCCCGCGGGTGGCGTGGACGATGGGGGGGTCGAGGACGGGTCCGAAGGGCCCGCCCGCAGCGCCCCCCCTTCGTCCACGACAGGACCCGCGGCCGAGCGCTCTGCAGAATCGTCGTCCCGCCTCTCCGGAATCACTTCCTCCATCCGCTGCAACTCCTCCACAATCGGATGCGGCTCATCGACAGCGACGGGCTTGGACTTGTTCTTGCGGCTAAGGAATCCCATTGCGCGGGTATTCGCATGACCGCCCCCTTTTCCTGCCGCCCTCCGAAATTGCTAGGAATCACCCGGTAACCGATCTTCTCGACAAGCGCGTGGTCTTCGTCACCGGCAAGGGCGGTGTCGGAAAGACCACGGTCGCGGTGGCCCTCGGCCTGCGCGCCGCCGCCGAAGGCAAGCGGACGATCGTCTGCGAGGTATCGGCGCAGGAGAACGCCTCGCGGATCTTCGCGCACACCGAAATCGGCTTCCACGAGGTCGAGGTCGCGGAGAACCTCTGGTCGATCTCGATCGATCCCGACGAGTCGATGCGCGAGTACGTGCTGCTGCAGCTCAAGGTGCGGGCGATGCGCGACATGCTCTTCCGCAGCCGCATCTTCAACTACCTCGCCGCGGCGACCCCGGGGCTCAAGGAGCTGGTCACGATCGGCAAGATCTGGGAGCTGGCCCAGCTCGACCGCAAGGTAAAGAGCGGCCGCAAGTACGACCTGGTGATCGTCGACGCGCCCGCGACCGGCCACGGGATCGGCTTCCTGCAGACGCCGCGCACCTTCGCGGCGATTGCCCGCGTCGGCCCGATCCACTCCCAGGCCGAACAGCTCGACCGCCTGATCACCGACCAGGAGCACACCGGCGTCGCGATCGTCGCCCTGCCCGAGGAGATGCCGGTCAACGAGTCGGCGGCGCTCGAGCACGACCTTCGCGAGGACGTCGGGGTCGCCGTCGACCGCGTCTACCTGAATGGCCTCTACCCGGAGCGCTTTTCCAAGCAGGAGGCCGAGCGCCTGGCCGAGCTGTCCGACGGCGAGGACGGCGCCATGCGGGCGGCGGCCCGGGCGGCCCTCTCCGAGCACAACCGCGCCCGCTCGCAGCGCAGCCAGCTCGCCCGTCTGCGGCGGCGGGTCGAGGCCCCTGTCAAGACGCTGCCCTTCCTCTTCGAGCCCGACCTCGGCGTCGAGGCTGCCGAGCAGCTGGCCAAGGGGCTGGGCTGATGCCCGCCGTCGGCGAGATCCTCGCGGGCAAGGACATCTGCATCTGCGCCGGCTCGGGCGGCGTTGGCAAGACGACCACCGCGGCGGCGATCGCGCTCGGGATGGCCGAGCGGGGCCTCAAGGTCTGCGTCTTGACCATCGATCCGGCCAAGCGGCTCGCCGACTCGCTCGGCTTGAAGGAGCTCGGCAACGAGGCGAGGCGGGTCGACTCAAAGCTGTTCGCCGAGCAGGGGGTCGAGATCGAGGGCGAGCTCTGGGCGATGATGCTCGACGCCAAGGCAACCTTCGACGAGCTGGTCGCCCGCCAGGCGCCTGACGAGGAGTCCCGCGATCGCGTCCTCGGCAACCGCATCTACCAGCAGATCTCCAACGCCCTGGCCGGCTCGCAGGAGTACATGGCGATGGAGAAGCTCTTCGAGCTGCACAGCGAAGGCCGCTTTGACCTGCTCGTCCTCGACACGCCGCCGACCCGCAACGCGCTCGACTTCCTCGATGCGCCGAAACGCCTGACCCAGTTCATCGAAGGCCGCTCACTGCGTGTCTTCATGCGTCCCACGGGGATTGCCGCGCGGGTCGCGGGTCGCGGCGCCTCGGTTGCCCTCGGGGTGTTGAAGCGGATCGTCGGCTTTGACCTGCTGTCCGACCTGGCCGAGTTCTTCAACGCCTTCAGCGGCATGGTCGATGGCTTCCAGGCCCGGGCCAAGCGGGTCAACAGCCTGCTCGGCGACAGCCGCACCCGTTTTCTCGTCGTCTGTGGCCCGCAGGGAGAGCCGATCGATGAGGCGGTCTACTTCCACCGCAAACTGGTCGAGGCAAAACTGCCCTTCGGCGGCGTCATCGTCAACAAGGTCCACTACCCGGCCGAGAAGCTCCGTGGCGCGGGGGCTGACCTATCGGGCGCCCTCGCCGAGAAGCTGGGTGACGAGGATCTGGCCCGGAGAGTTGCGGAGAACTTCGCCGACTACCAGGCGCTCGCCGAGCGCGATGCACGAAACATCGAGCGCCTCGCCAAGGAGCTGCACACCCGCGGCGTGATCCGCGTCCCCTACCTGGACGAGGACGTCCACGACCTCGCCGGCCTGGCCGAGATCAACCGCTACCTCTTCGCAAGCAGCAAGGAGAGGATCGAGATAGCGGCGGGCCGGGCCTAGCTGGCGTGACGACCGTAGTGGTCATATTTCAGCTCGCTGACCTCCCAGTCAGCGTCCTCGGGCACGGGGAAGAGGTGGCGCACGCGGGGGGTGTCGATCCGCTCTCGGTGCTGTAGGTCTCCCTCGATCGCGGGAAAGTCGAGTGTGCTGTCGGGGGCCTCGACCTCGTCGAGCCATGGCGTCGCAGTGATGCGGATCTCGTCCTCACCGGGGATCGGCTCGAGGATGCGGGTCGGCTGGTCCATGTGGTCCTCCTCTGGAAGACGATCGTGATCGGCTCGGATCTCATCCGATCGCGGCGAAATCGGATTTCGACCGTGATCGGGTGACGGCTTGGTCTCATCGATGCCAGGCATGTCGTCCGCCTCGCGTCCCGCCATGCCGGGGTCAGGAGTTCCCTGCACAGCTACCGCGATCTCGATGTCTCCCGCACCGAGGCCGCTCGCGATCAGGGTCTCGTCGGCGGCGGTGTTGAGATCGGCGCTGAGCTCGCCGAGGGCGGCGTCGCGGAGAATCCGGCGAACGCCTTCCTCGACCCAGGTGGCCAGAGCGAGGCCGGGCGTCGACGGAGCGCCGTTCATCAGCGAGCGCTCCAGCTCCAGGGCATGCTCGATCTGCTCACGGGCCTCGATCCGGTCGAAGGTCTGATCGGCGATCAGCGCCGACGCACGCATCGGCAGCGAGGCGCCGACCGGGCCCTGACCGTCGAGCACCGCGCGCAGGGCCAGCAGGTGGTCGCTGAGGCCCTCGAGAGCGGAGTCGCGGCCACAGCCAAGCTCGAAGCGTGCGACCGCCCAGGCGAGGGCGCCGTCTGGATCGGGGCGGGACTCGAGCTCGCCGGCAAACTCGGCGAGCTGGATCGCCTCCTCCTCGCTCAGCTCGTAGCCGCCGGGGCGCGTCGCGGGGGCGCCGGTGGGCAGGCGCCCCCAGCGGTCCTCATCGGTCGGGGCGAACGCGTGCGGACCGAGGCCGATGCTGCCGGCCTTGAAGAGGTGCATGACGCTGATCAGCTCGCGCAGCTGCTGCATCGCGGCTTCGGCGCTCTCGCTGCCCTCGCCCTGCTCGGCGACGGCGAGGAACTGCGGCTCCCAGGCGGCGCGGCCCATGCCGCCGCTGAGCTTCGCCTCGACCGGGGCCTCGATCGCGTCGGCGCGAACGATCTGCACCCCGTGGGCGAGCTGCAGGCGCGGCAGCGGCATCCGCAGCCCGACCAGCGGCGCGATCAGCACATCGGCCTCCTCGACCCCGCGGGTCTCGGCTTCGAGCACGGTGAGGGCGTTGCGCAACCTCTCCTGGTCGAGCGAAAGTTCGGTCGAGCCATCCCAAAGCCTGGCAAGGAAGACGACCAGCATCTGCGCGGCGCGCGCGCCGGGATCAGCCGGAACCGGCTCGCCGCGCGCCTCCAGATAAGCGGCGGCGATGCCGGCGGCGGCAACGGCGTCACGGGCCGGGCCGAAGGCCTCGAGGCCACGCAGCTCCGCCTCCCGATCACGCACGTACTCCGCCGTCAGCGGCCGGTAGCTGTAGAAGAGCGAGTCGTCGCCACCATCGGCATCGACGTCGAAGGGGATCTGATCGCCACCTGCGACGAGCGAGCTGAGCCGGATCGCCGTCTCGGAGGCAAGGCGAGTCAGAGCGTCGTTGACGAGTCGGTCACGCACGCCCCAAGGCTTCAGCCCCAGGCACGGCGCTCCTGCGCCTGCATGGACGCTTGCAAAACGCATAACCAGCAACCTCGCGAGTCTGCTGAGAGCCCCGCTGTGAGTTCTTGGCAGCAGGCTCTCTTGCTTATACGGCTGCGGCTGCCGGCTCGGCGGCTTCGTCGAAGAGCCAGCGCGTGCCGTAGCGGCGCATGTCCTCCACCAGGGGGACGAGCGCCTCGCCCTTCTCGGTCAGCGCGTACTCGACCCGCGGTGGGACCTCAGGGAAGGTGTGCCGCTCGACGATTCCCTCCTCTTCCAGCGCGCGCAGGCGCAGGGAGAGCGTGCGTGGGCTGATGCCCTCGAGCGAGCGCTCCAGCTCGCAGAACCGGCTGGAGCCTTCGGCCAGATCGCGAATCACCAGAAGGGTCCACTTGCCGCAGACAACTTCGGCCGTGCGGCAGACGGGACATTCGGAGTTGGATGCGGCACTCATTGAGGAGAAGGCGAGGCGGGTTGATTGTGTCGATTGCCTCGCTCCAGCGAGTGTACCGATCTCGCTTCACTTACTGAAGTTTTGGACTATTCCTGGCCGGATTCGGAGTGCCCAGTGGGAACGGCTTCGATCTTCAAGACGTTCACCTTGTAGCGAACCTGATTGTCGCCGTATACGAAGGTCTCCGGCATTCCGGGTTCGACTTCGAGCAACTGGCAGATGTCCGTGCCGGAAAGGCACTTGGCATCGCCGAAGATCGACTCGACGTTGTTGGACACCATCAGCAGGGCGTTCTTGGCGCCCTTGCCGACTCCCATGTAGGTGACGACCGGCGCCTTTTCGCCGGGCAGCGGCGTTGTCGGCATCACTCTGTGCCGCGTGCTCGCTTCCGACTTCGGCTGAGAAGCTCCGTCCCCACCTTCGGTGCGGACGACCTTGACGTCGATCGCAAAGGCGAACAGGGTCAGATCCCCGGCTTCGGCGCCGCCCTTGCTGGGTGGCGATTCCGCCGGCGGCGGCGTGGAGCCGGAGCCCGAAGTTGGGGTAGACGTCGAAGGCGTTTCGGAGGAGCCGCCGGAAGAGGTAGACGTCGCGGAGCTCGAGCTTGTCGCGGTCGTTTCCGAACCAAGTTCCGGTCCACTCTGCGACGGCGGCGAGGACGAGTAGCGCTGTTCGAACGGATCGGTCGGCTTGCGATGGTCCAGCCGCTTGCTGTATTCGCGCAGGCCGGGCTTCGCCTCGACGACGGTGAGAGTGGAGACCGGCGAGCCACTGGCCGCGCTGGAAACCGCGGCGGTCGATGCCGGGGTCCCGCTTTCATCCGAGCCGCCTCCGAGCAGAAACGGCGCAGCCACGATCGCGACGATCACGAGGCCGACCAGGGGCAGCAGATGGCGATCTCTCAAATCCCAATAGAGATCGACGAGCAACGGCGGCATTTTCCACTCGGGCATCTTCAGCTCAGGTCCGGATTTCAGCCAGTTCACGGCGCGCCTCCCGTCGTGGTCGAAACCGGGGTCGCGCCGGGCGCCGGCGCTTCGGCGGTCGCACCGGCGGTCACGCCTTGACTCGGCGGCGTCAGGTAGGTGGTCACCTCGAAGCTCGCTTCCAGGTCAGGAAAACCGGCCGGCCCGGGCGCGAGGGAGAAGCTGTTGACGGTCAGCAGGCGGCCGTGCACGTCGACCTTCGCGTTCTCGGTCTTGACGAGCGAGTCCAGCCCTTCGATGAAGTCCGCGATGTGGAAGAAGCTGCCCGAGAAGTGGAGCTCGTATGGCATGACGGCGAGGTCGGCAGGCCCGATCGACGCGCCCAGCGGCAAGAGCGACGCGGCTACCTCGGTGGGCGAGGTCGCACCTTCCACTGACGATTCTTCGGGGGCTGGAGCAGTTGCAGCCGATTCGCTTCCTCCCGCGGCGTTGAGGCTCAGGGCCTGGAAGCGAACCTTGCTTTCGGCCGCGATCCGGTTCAGCTGCACGAGCAGCGACGCCGCGTCGTCGTCGCCCGGCACCGCCTTGCCGAGTACCACCAGCTGTTCGTAGTTGTGCGGGAACTGGCGCTGGGCCGCTTCGGCCAGCGCCGCTTCGCCCTGGTGCTGTGACAAAGCTTCGCGCGCCTGGCTCACCTGGGTGGAGAGTTCACTCGCTTCCTTGCGCTTCGGGCTCAGGGCGAGCATCCAGAAGGCGCCGGCGAGCACGGCGAACGCGACCATCGCAATGACCAGCTTTTTGGTCGACGCCGAGCCCATCAGCCTTCCGACCCCGCTTCTTCGTCTTCGCCCGAGACTTCGCTGGCGGAGGCTTCGGATTTTTCGGTCGGTGACACCGGCGCCGCTTCTTCGCTTTCGAGATTCGGCACCGGCGCCGCGTCGAAGGCGACGATCAGGTTGAAGGCGGCGATGAAGCTGCGGGTCTGGCAGTCGCCGCCGCCTTCACCGGAGCTCGAGCCCGAGGTGCTGCCGGCGCCTTCTTGCGCCTCCCCCAGTTCTGAGGATTCGACCCCGACGCGCGTCACGCCGTCGATGTCCTTGAGCGCGGTGACGAAGCCGGCGACGGCATCGTGGCCGGCCGCGCAGCCGCTGATCGCAAGCGAGGGCCCGGTGATCGAACCGCTGAGGCTGCCGCCTCCGCTCGAGGCACTGCCCGAAGACCCGCCGGCTTCCGAGCCGGCAGAGGCGTCGAGGCTGCTCAGCCAGACGTCGTGGGGCAGGATCAGGGAGAGTTCGCGCATCACGCGCTCCCAGTCGAAGCGGCTGTCGGCGAGGCTGGCGATCGTCTGCAGGCGCTGTTCGTGCAATGCAGCGAACTGGGCGTAGGGAGCGAGGCTTTCCGCCCGCGCCTCCGCTTCGGCGTCTTCCTGCCTCACCTGCGACAGCTCGCTCTTGCGGTCCGAGATGTCGTTGTTCGCCAGGACGAGCAGGGAGACCCCTGCCAGCGCAAGCACCAGCGCACCGAGCGCCAAGTAAGCAAGCGGTCCCGTTCGCAGCGGCGCGTTGTCGCCGCGACGGTCCGCAAGCGGAATCAGGTTGACCGGGCGCATCGCTCAGTGCTCCAGGGCGAGTCCGTAGGGAAGCGTGAGTCTGGCCGCCTCGCTCTCGCCGAACCCCGAGAGGGCGGGTGGGCATGCCGCCCCGATCGAGAGGCCGAGCAGCTCTTCCATCGTCGCGGCCAGACCGGGGATGGCGCTCCCCGGACCGGTGAGGACGATGCCGGACACCGGCACGGCGCTCTCCTGGGCACCGTAGTAGTCGAGCGAGAGGCGCAACTCGTCGACGAGGCTCCCCACGCCCTCTTCGAGACCGCGTCGCGCGGAGGCGATGACCGCCGCGTCTCCCTCGATGCGGTCGGTGGGCATCTCGAGGCCGACGTGGGTCAGCCACTGGCTGGCGTGCTCGCTGCTCAGTCCAGTCTCGCTCGCGAGTCGGCTGGCGATCGACTCCAGCCCGATGCTCGAGACGCGCGTGAAGAGGCAGGCCCTGCCCCGGGCAACCGCAAGGTTGATCACGTCGCCGAGATTGCAGTAGAGGACGGCCTCGCTTCTTGGCGCCGGCCCTTCCGGCGGTTGGGCGGGGGCACCGGCGGCCGCTGCGTTCTCGCCGGCAACCGCGCTCGGGGCGAGACCGGCCAGCGCCCGAATCATCCCGAAGGACGACAGATCGACGCCCAGGGGCTGCAGGCCGGCGCGGCGGATCGGCTCGAGAAAGGAACGCACCATGTCCTGTCGAGCGGCAACCACGACCACGTCGAGCTGTGGTTGGGTGCCCTCCTCGGCGGCCACGCCGCCGACGACCTGATGCTCCAGCACCGCCTGGTCGAGCGGCATCGGAATCTGCTCCTGGGCCTGGAAGCGAACCGCCGCCTCCATCTCCTTGGGATCCTCGATCGCCGGCAGCCGGAGCGTACGGACGATCACGCGTTGGTTGCCGATCCCGAGCCGCACGTGCTTCGAGAGCTTGTTCTTGGAAAAGAGGTCCTTCAGCGCTTCGGCGAGGCCATCCGCATCGACGACCTCCCCCTCGTGGAAGATCCCTGCCGGCAGCGGCTCGATCGCAGCCGCGCTAACCGCCACGTCGCCGCCTTGCCTGACCTCGGCCGCCGCCACGCTGCCCGCCTCGATGTCGAGGCCGACCACCGCGGAGGGCTTCTTCTTTCTGGTTAGCTGAAATTCCATCGAAGGGATCGGGCTGTGCTCGGGAGGCGCCCGCCCTCTCCCAATCGACAGAAAGGCCGCAGACCTTTCGCCCTGCAACTACCAAGAACTAGGAGAAATCCGGGGGCCTGTCTAGAAGGTGCTGAGGTACCAGTCGACGAGCTGGTCGCCGGCAAGCAGGCCGACCACGCCGCCGAGGGCCAGGAAGGGCCCGAAGGGGATCGCCTTCTTGCGCGCGGCGGCGCCTTCGCGGGCGATCATCGCCAGCCCGACCAGCGAGCCCGCGAGCAGGGCAACCAGGATCGCCGGTGCGACGTTGCGGCCGAGGAAGAGGCCCATGACAGCCGCCAGCTTGACGTCCCCCAACCCCATTCCCCGCGGGTAGGCCAGGACGGCGAGAAAGAGCAGGCCACCCGCAGCCGCCGCGGCGATCGCCCGCTCCGGCAGGCTGCCGGGATCGCCGAGGGCCGCGATCGCAGCGCCCAGCACCACGGCGACGAGGAGGATCTTGTTGGGGATGATCCGTTGCTCGAGGTCGGTCAGCGTGACCGCGAGCAGGGTGGTCACGAAGACGAGCCCGAGGGCAATCTCGACGCCGTCGCCCCAAAGCACGAGCACCGTGGCCGCGTAGAGCGCGCCGAGGCATAGCTCGGTCAACGGGTAGCGGGGCGAGATCGCGGCACCGCAGCAACGCGCCCGACCGCGCAGCAGCGTCCAGGAGAGGACCGGCAGGTTGTCGTAGGCGGCGATCTGGGCGCCGCAGGCCGGACAGCGAGAGCGCGGCCCGACGATCGATTCGCCGCGCGGCACCCGGTGCGCGACAACGGTCACGAAGCTGCCGACGATGAGCCCTCCCAGGAAGGCGATCGCCGCGGCGGCACCCACCGGCTAGCCGCCTTCGATCGGCGTGCTCGTATCGACCTCGATCCGGCTTGGATAGGTCGGGTGGTCGTACATGATCGGGATCGCTTCCGCGTTGGTGGCCTGGCGTTCGAGGCTGAGCCCAACGCCGAGCCGGTCCCCGGCGAGAATCGTGTAGGGGACTTCGTTGAAGTTCATCGTCAGCCGCACCTTGGTCCAGCCATTGATCGGCCCATTTCGCGGCCAGTAGGTATTTCCTTCCAGCGTCGGCGCGTAATACCAGTATTCGGTGTTGCCGTTTTTGTTTTTCAGCTGCGTGTCGGGCGGCGATTTCGCGTCGTCCCGCATGAAGAGAAAAACGCAGAGCTCGGCGCTTCGCTGGTTGTCGTTGAGCGTGCGCGTGTAGAACTCGAGCGTGACCTTCCCGGTCATTTTGAAGGTCGTTTCCATCGGATCAGTGACCCAGCGGTGCACGCGGGCCTCGGCGTTGGTCGGGTTCGTCGGTTTGTAATGACAGCCGCTCGTGTTGTCGACGCGAATCTGCACGCCCTTGTCCGTATCTGGAGCCGGCTCCAGATACGTATCGGTCGCGTAGTCGTAGAGGCCCGGCGTGCTCGTGTCGTCCGGAGTCGGGTCGGGCGGGCCGCCGAGCAGGAGCGCGTCCGGGGCGCCGGGCGTTTCGCCGTTCTGAACCCCGTCGCTGCACTTGCCGAGAGTGTTGTGAAGGAGGTGGTCGCCGGTGATTTCCTGGCGTTCGGTTTCCCCGCTCGCGGCGCACGGGGTGTCGGAGAGGAAGAACTGCTGCGCGGTCACCAGGTTGCCTTCGGAGTTCGGCGCGGGATCTTTTGCCGCGCTGTCGACCGGGTCGACGAAGTTCGACTGCGCTTCGACGTAGCCCCGCTCGGCGGCCTGGTTGCCCGGCGTGTCGAGCTTGACCGCGACGATGATCTGCTTGAAATCCTGCGAGGTCGGACAGGCCGCGCCGCAGGCTTCGTCGTTGCGCCACACCACGTAGCGGTGGATCGTCCCGCTGACGTCGCCGATTTCGAATACTTCGGAACGTTTGACGACGCCGCCTTCGACGTATTTTCCCGATTCGCCTTCGATCGGGTCACCGTTTACTACCAGCTTGCGGAAGGAGCCGAGCGGTTCGCGACTGGTAGCGAAGGTTCCCAGCGAGGCGTTGACCCGGTGGTCGGGATCGAGCTGATCGGCGACGTGCCCAGGCCTGGTTTTCAACGCCAGTTCTTTGTTGGAGAGGCTGTGCAGCGCCTCCAGTTCCTGTTGTGCCAGGTCGAGCGCGACCTGGCTCGCCTTCGCCCGCTGCGTGTTCCGCGTCGCCGCGCTGAGCAGGCTGAAGGTGGTCAGCGCGCCAACCACGAGGATGACGACCGCCACCAGCACCTCGACGATCGTGAACCCCGCCTCGCTGTCGACCGGTCGTCTCATCAGAGGGCAAGGACGGCGTTTCGCAGGCTGGCGCCGTCGGAGACGGTGGTGCCGCCACCTGCCGCTCCATCGGGATTGGGCAGGTGCAGGGTGACCTTGATGAAGGTCGGTTCGGTCGCGCTCGGCGCGTAGCTGAAGACGTTGGAGCTGTCGATCCCTTCGAAGACCCGCCTTGCGGTGCCGGTATAGACGCCCGGTACGGCCTCGATCCTCGTGCAGTAGGTCGCGGCACAGGTGTAGGTCACCTCGCACCGGATCGAGGGCGAGGTGCTCGCCAGCGCGCCGGTCCCCCCGCAGGTGCTGTGGCGAACATAGGTCTGGAAGGAGACCGAGGAGGACGTGGCGCTGTCGACCCGGACGCCACTGCGAATTTCACGCGTCAGCCGCTCCAATACCCAGCGCGCGGTCGTGATGTCCTGGGCGCTTTCGCTGATCCGCGGCTGGTCCTTCATCGCCGAGACGACAAGTGAGCCGACGGCCCCGAGCACGACGACGCCCATCATCGAGGCGACGAGCAGCTCGACCAAGGTGAACCCCCCCTCGCGCCGGCAGGTCCGAAGCCTCTTCTTCAGGCGACCCATCACTTGACCACCTTGAAGGTCCGCTTCTGCGGGACGGGCTCCCCGGTCCCTACCGCATTGATCGCTTTCACCTGGAACGTGTGGCGGCCGGGCTTCAGCCGCTTCACGGTGTCTGGCGAGCCACATTCGCCCCAGCGCTTGCGATCGACCTTGCAGAAGAACTTCGTTCCCGGCTGTTCGGTCGCATCGAGGAAGCGGAAGACGACTTTCCGCTTCCGCGTCTTCGAAGCCGGGCCGAAGGTGATTCGCGTCTGCGGGGTGACGAAGCTGAAGCCGTGTCCGGCGCCGTTGCCTCCCGCTTTCGTGCCGGCACCGGCGCCCGCGCCGGCACCGCTGCCGGCGCCGCTGCCGGTTGTCCCACCCCCTGTTCCTCCGGGCGGGGATGACGGAGGCGGTTCCGCCGTGGCCTGGGTGTAGGAGACACCGCTGGAGCACGGCGAGACGACCCCTGCCAGTTCCGCCGTCGCGTAGAACGTCGTTTTCGTTCCAGCCGCAACCGTGACCGGGATGCCTGCTCCACCCAGTTCCGCTGCCGTGCCGCCGGGAGGAACGGGTTCACCGGAGCAGTCCGGCGTCGTGTAGAGCTTGATCGTGGCGCCGTTTTCCGCCTGACCGAGCACGCGAGGTTCCGTCGTTTCGCCCGAGCCGAGCGGGCTCGTCCCTTCGAGGAAGGGCGGAGCCGGCCCGAGTACGAGTTCGCTCGAATTCTTCACCGAGACAAGCAGCGTCTTCGCCGAGGAGCCGGTCGATTTCGGCGCCGTCCACGAGTAAAGGTCTTCCTCTTTGAGGAAGTCGTCGTCGGCAGCGAGGCGTTCACGGGTGACGAAGAAGGCCACCGAGCCGTCGGCGGAGACGCTGTCCAATCCAGCCGAGAACTCGCCGTTCCCTCCCAGCGGGCCGGTCGATACCAACAGCGTTTCGCCGCCCAGGCGCAAGTAGATGTCGGCTAGGGAGTCTTCGTCTTCGCCGAGCAGCGCTTCGGGGGTGGTGAAGTAGACATGCGAGCCGTCGTTCGAGGCCTCCTCGAAGGAGGCATTGGCGGCACCGTTGCCGCCTTCGGGCCCGATCGAGAGCAGCGTCGTCGCGGCGCCGGAGCGCTCGTAGACGTCCTGCGCGGAGTCGGTGTCAGCGCTGGTCAGCGCTTCGTTCGTGGTGAAGATCGCCGCGGCGCTCGAACCGTCGGGCGAGGCCCACTCGAAGCTCGCCGGCTGGGGACCGTTGCCGCCTTCTGGCCCGGTCGAGACCAGCGTCGTCACCCCGCCCGCCCGCTCGTAGACATCCTGAACCGAATCCGTATCGGCGACCGGATCCACCCGTTCGCTGGTTTCGAAGTAGACGGCGCTGCCGGTGCCCGAGGCCCCGGCGAAGCTCGCGTTGGGGACGCCGTTGCCGCCGCTCGGCCCTGTCGAGATCAGGGCCGCCGGGCTCGATCCCGACCAGTCGTAGACGTCCTGCGAGGTGTCGGAGTCACCGCCCGAGAGCCGTTCGTTGCTCTCGAAGAAGACGTGCGAGCCGTCGCTGGAGGCGCCGCGGAAGGAGGGATCGCAGTTCTGCCCGCTCGGAAGCCCCGGGGGACAGGTCACAGGTGCCGAGACGAGAACCGTCGAGCCGGTTTCCAGGTCGCGCTCGTAGATGTCGAGGCTTTCGTCCGCGTCCCCGCTGGCCAGTTCCTCGCTGCTGGTGAAGAAGACTTTTTCGCCATCGTTGGAGACGGCTTTGAAGATCGCGGCCTGCGTGCCGCTACCACAGTTCGAGCCGGCGCAGGACGCGTCGCCCGGAGAGACCAGGACCGTTTTGCCGCCGCCGATGTCGCGCATATAGACGTCGAGGCTGCTGTCGGCGTCTGCGCTGCTCAGCTTTTCGGTCGTCGCGAAGAAGACCCGTCCCCCACTCGGGATGACCCCCCCGGCGACGAACCCGGCCCCCGCGAGCGGCCCTCCACAGCCTTCCGTCGGACACGAGCCGTCGCGCTGCGAGACCAATGTCGTCGCGTTGGTTTCCAGGTTGCGCATGTAGATGTCTTCGAGCCCGTCTTTGTCGCCCGCGACGAGTCCCTCTTTGGTCGAAAAGAAGACCTTTTCGCCGTCTTCCGAGGCGCCGTCGTACTGCACCGACAGGCCATCGTTCCCACCCGCCGGCCCGATCGACACCTCCCTTGTGACATATTCCCCCAAGGCCGGGTCCTTCGAGCGAACGTAGACGTCCCGCTGGCTGTCGGTATCCCCGGGCACCATCTGTTCGCTCGTGCTGAAGAGGGCTAGGTGACCATCGACGGGAATGCCGTTGTAGCTAACCGGGACTGCGCCGGCAGTGGCAGCTGTCGATGCCCCCGCAAACAGGACAGCAACAAGGGTGAGGAATAGGCGTGACATCGTCAGGGCGTATCGGCTTCGCTCGGTCATTCGTTTAGCGATGGCTTCGTGCCTGGCCGAAAGCGCAAGGGGCGGGCCAACCGGCCCGCCCCTTGGCACTTCATGCTTGGCTAGGCCAAAGCGATGCGACTGGGACTATCAGCCTTCGCCCCAGTTGCCACCGCTCGGGCAGCCGCCTTCTTCAGGAGTACATGTAAAGGTCAAGCTGCCAGCAGCGTTCTTGATGAAAAATTCGTGTTCATTGGTCGGGTTCTTCGAGACGAGTTCGTAGCTATTGCTTTCAGCTTCCAGAATTTCGAAATCCGCGCTACTGAGCGTCGGCTCAATTGTTTCGAGTTCTTCCTTACCAGCTGCAGTGTCCGCACCTTCATAGCTTCCACCGTGGTCGGTCGAGTACGTCTCAACCGCGACCTGGACCGAGTGCGCATACTCCTTGGCCTTGGCGTCACCGGCCTTCTCCTTCTGGTTGAAGAAGGCGGGCAGCGCGATCGCGGCCAGGATTCCGAGGATGAGCATGACGACGAGGAGCTCGATCAGCGTGAAGCCGGCCTCGCTGTCGCCGTTGAGCCGGGCACCAACCTTGGCCCGGAGATTCTGGAGAAACATTAGGGACCTCCTAGGTTCCTATCGATTTCGCCAGAGCCCCGTCGCATCTCAGCCACGTGGTGTCTGTCGACCCCGGTGGTAGCCCGGCCGACTCTCAAAAAGGAGTCCCGACAGCTTTGCGCCCCCGCCTCACAGCGAGTTTGCCTTTGGCACCGAAGCACTGGCAGATTCATCACCCCCCTCTAATCGGCCGCCCCCCAGATCCCTTGATCCCCGAAACTAGGCCTTCATCTCCCCAAAAATCGGGAATCAGCCAAGTCCCCGCTCCAAAGCTGCGCCAAAGCGCCTCGAGGGCAGCGAGGACCCGTCCGATTCGTTCGGGCTTCGGCCAGCGCCTGATTGGCCGCGGGGCGCAGGCTGCCAGCCCCACCGAGACTAGAAAAGCTCCTAGATGTAGTTACTCAGCACGTTGTTCCAACTCGGCAAGCCGAGCGGCGGGCGCCTTGTGGCCAAGGGAGCCGTGTCGTCTCCTGAAGTTGTAGTGATCGAGCCAGCCAGGCAACGCCGCGGTGCGCTCGACCGAGGAGCCGTAG
>DASWQV010000021.1:0-16399 GCA_036403515.1 Solirubrobacterales bacterium | reverse complement strand
GGACGCGCTTCGCGCTGAGTGTCCGCCGAGGGGACGCCCACGCCGCTTCCGGTTCGGAGGCGCCCGACGAACGTTGGAAGCACCGGTTCGTCAACGCCATCTGCGTTGATCCCTTAGCTATGCAGGGACGGCGGCGTTCTCTGCTGCGGTGTTGCTACGCAGGGACGGGGACGTTCTCTGCTGCGGGGACGTCGCTGGTTCGGTAGAAGGCGATTGAGGTGGGGACGTTCGTGAGCTCTCTGCGCATTGCGTCCAGCGTGCGCTTTGCTGCCGTCTCGGTTGGCCAGCCGTAGCGGGCCAGCAGCGCTTCGGAGCCCTGCTCGTCGGGGGCGGCGACGGTTGACTCGGTGAGTGCGCTGGCGAGGGCCGCCATGCCTCGGCAGAATCCGTCCTCGTCCCAGCTGATCCTGCCGGCTTGGTCGATCTCGACGAAGCCGTTCTCGGCGAGGAAGCTGAGTTCGACGTAGGCGGCGCCTGGATCACCGAAGTACTGGGGCCCGCGGCGCAGGTAGTGCAGCAGCTCCGCCATGTGGGTGGCGCACATGTCGAGACGGCTGACCCCGGAAATATTCATCCAGGGCTCCGAGATGCACATCAGGAATCCGTAGACATCGGCGATCGCCTCTTGGAGGGCCATGAAGGGCTCGATGCCAAGCGTCTCCATCCAGCTGTCATAGGTGGTGGAGGGAACGATCACGTTGTGGCCGTGGTCGTGGCCGCGGATCCAGGGCATCAGCGTCGTCTCCACCGGCACGTCGGCCGCGGCCATCGGCCCGTCGAG
The DNA here is from genome assembly GCA_036403515.1 of Solirubrobacterales bacterium. GTDB lineage: Bacteria > Actinomycetota > Thermoleophilia > Solirubrobacterales > 70-9 > VRUE01. The sequence goes on along the minus strand of DASWQV010000021.1, from coordinate 15,618 downwards.
CAGCGTTTCGGCGAGCGGGATCGTGATCTCCGAGTAACGGGCGAGATGAACGTTGCGCATGTAGAGCGTGCGCTGTTCTTCGAGGGCGAGGCCGTCGACGCCTTCGTCCTCGGGCATGAAGTAGGCGAAGTGCTTCGGGTGGCCTGCCGCCTCGCCGGCCGAGATCAGCAAGTTGGTGACGTTCATCGGCAGTTTGAACGGGACGTCCATTTCGTTTGCATCGATCTCGACTTCGACGGCCCGCAGGGCGTCGTCGAGTGAGTCGTCGAGCTGATCGAGCAGCTCCTGCTGCGCCTCGTCACGCGCGGCGGCGAGAAACGAGTGGAGCCCGATCCGCGTCTTCATCCGCCAGGTGCAGAGCGGTCCACAGACGATCTCCAGCGCGGGCGGCGGGCCGCTGCGGGCGATCTCCAGAGTCATCTCGCGGTGATCGATGCCGCCGGCGAGGCCCTTGGCGCGAAGGCGAATGATCGCGGCGCTCTCGTCGTCGACGAGGTCGGCCAGCTCACGCAGGCCTTCGGCCATCTCGCCACGAAGCGCCGAGGCGGCGCTTTCGGAGAGCTCCTCGCCCTCGGCGGTCTGCAGGCTGCGCACGGCTTCGCTTTGCGCCGCAAGCTGGAGCAGCAGGGGCATCGCCGCCGCGCCGTTGGTCGCCGGCTCGCCGTCGAGCCGCACATGGCCGACTCCATGCTGGTCCTCGAGCGGCCAGAACGACGAAAGCAATTGCGGCGGCTTGCGACTAGCCAGCTCCGACATCTCCCTACTCCCCTTCCCCTCCTGCATGGCTCGGCGCCATGCGCACTTGAGTCCACGAATCCGGGACGCCTGAGCGCCGAACCGGTACGGCTGAAGGTACACAAGGGAATACGCAAATGCAACTCAAACATTTGAGCAAGTTAAGGGCTACCCGAGGGCTTAAACAGAGAGGGGCGGCCATTCGGCCGCCCTCTCCATCCAGCCTGACTTTCGCGATGACTACTGCGTTTGCGCTGTGAAGGAGAAGGTGCCCAGCGGATCGCCGCCGGCGAACGTTCCTTTCCCTTTTCCTTCAATCGGTTCGACGAAAACCGCATTCAGCGTTTCCGCCGTGATTGCCTGCAGCGTCGCGGATGCGTTCTGGACGCTGACTGTGCGGGTTACCGGGTCTGAGGTGATCGTCGCCCCCGTCAGTTGGAGGTCGGCGATCGACGCCCGTCCCAGGTTGCCCCTATTGAGTTCGGGCGTTTTCGCGTTTTCGATTGTCACTTCCACCGTGGCAGTCTTTGCGCTTAGGTCGACCCAGATGTTCCCCATGGTCAGGATCGTTTCCCCTTTGCCGTTGGGCCCGGCGGCTTCGAGGTTCTGACTGAGGCGCAATCCCCCCGTGGTCTGCAGGACCCCTGCGGACGCGGTTGGCCCCATGGTTCCACCGCCGATCGGGAAAACGGTGGTGACGGGAGACAGCGAGACGACTCTTGCCGGCGGCACTGGGGCGAGTTTGACTTCGAAGGGATGTACGCCCCCAACTTCCGGACCGACGTTTCTGAGCTTCAGCAACGCCGCATTGCTCACAACGAGCGTCGCGTTGCCCGTCGGCAGCACCGCAACCGTTTTCGGCTGCGTTTCGCTGGTCGAGCCGCCCAGAACCTGCTTGCCCTTGAACAGGGGCTTCAGCGCCTTGGGCTTGTGGCCCTTCGCCTTGCCCTTGCTCTTCTTCTTACCGGTCAAGCCGAGCTTCTTGTTCAGCTGCTTGGCGGCCTTGCCGGTCAGCTTCAACGCGCTGATGCTGACGTTGGCGCCGAAGCCGTTGCGGGTGACCGTGAAGCTCTTCACCGAGGCGAACTTCATGCTCTTGCCGGCGACCTTCGCGGTCAGCGAGGCGGTCGTCGTATCGAGCACGAGCGTGTTGACCGGCGCGCTCTTCTTACCGGCCTTGAACTTGAGCCCGCCGCTGTGTTCGACGGTCCCCGCCCCGGTGATCGGGTCGAGCGATCCGCCGCTGACAGGCAGGCTGATCGCACGTCCTTTTACCGTGGCCGGGCTGACTTTGACCACCTTGACCTTGTACTTCTTCAGCTTCTTGACGAGGCCCTTGTTGAGCTTGATCGTCGTCGTCCCGCTGGCGAGCGGATCGCTCGTCGCGGATGCGAAGGGGGCGAAGGCGAGCAACGCGACCAGCGCAGCGAGCATCGCTACAGCTGACGGCATCACGCCCCGACCCCTTGCTGGCTGGGTCACATCGTTCATGTCATCCTCCGTTTGCTGCCGCCCCCTGCTGCCTTACATGGCGACTTACGGCATTTCGTTTGCAGCCAGGATTATTCCCGGCCCGCTTTCTCATAAACCGCGCCGGACTGCAATGTTCCGGTGCGCCTTTTCCCCCTCATAGCTGGGATAAGGCGCACCGGAAGGCGCCTCGGGCGGTCGCGTGCCCATATTCTGTGGCCATGGCCACAGAAGAGACCCACCGCACGATTGCCCCCCTCGTCGGGCCGGACGACGAGCGCGTCTTCACCGATTCCGGGATCGAGATCGAGCGCGTCTACGACGAGAGCGACGTCGCGCCCGGGCTCCAAGACCGCCTTGGCGAGCCCGGCGAGCCCCCATTCACCCGTGGCATCCATGAGGGGATGTACCGCGACCGGCTCTGGACGATGCGCCAGTACGCCGGCTTCGCCACGCCCGAGGACACCAACGAGCGCTACCGCTACCTGATCGAGCACGGCTCGACCGGCCTCTCGATGGCCTTCGATCTGCCGACTCAGCTCGGCCGCGACTCCGATGACCCCCTTTGCCGGGGCGAGGTAGGCCGCACCGGCGTCCCGATCGACACGATCGAGGACATGCGGATCTGCTTCGACCAGATCCCGCTCGACAGCGTCTCGACCTCGATGACGATCAACGCCCCGGCGGCGGTCCTGCTGCTGCTCTACGAGCTGGTCGGCGAGGAACAGGGGGTGCCTTCGGAGAAGCTGCGCGGCACGGTCCAAAACGACGTGCTCAAGGAGTACATGGCGCGCGGCAACTACATCTACCCGCCGGTGCCGACGATGCGGCTGACCACCGACATCTTTGAGTACTGCCACCAAAACGTGCCGAAGTGGAACACGATCTCGATCTCCGGGTACCACATCCGCGAGAAGGGCTGCTCGGCTGTGCAGGAGGTGGCCTTCACACTCTCCAACGCGATCGCCTACGTCGAAGCGGCGCTGGAGCGGGGCCTGAAGATCGACGAGTTCGCCCCTCGCCTCGCCTTCTTCTTCAACGGCCACAACAACGTCTTCCAGGAGATCGCCAAGTTCCGCGCGGTGCGACGGATGTGGGCGAAAATCGTCAAGGAGCGCTTCGGGGCCGAGGACCCGAACTCGATGAAGATCCGCTTCCACACCCAGACCGGCGGGGTCACGTTGCAGGCCCAGCAGCCCGAGGTCAACATCATCCGGGTCGCCCTGCAGGGCTTCGCCGCGGTCTGCGGCGGCACCCAGAGCCTCCATACCAACGGCTTCGACGAGGCGCTGGCGCTGCCGACCGAGCGCTCCGCCCGGATCGCCCTGCGCACCCAGCAGGTGCTTGCTCACGAGTCGGGGGCGGCCGACACGGTCGATCCCTTCGCCGGCTCCTACTTCGTCGAGTCGCTCACCGATGAGGTCGAAGCGCGCTCCTGGGAGCTGATCGAGAAGGTCGAAGAGCTCGGCGGCTCGGTCGAGGCGCTGGAGTTCATGCAGCGCGAGATCGAGGAGTCGGCGCACAGCTACCACGAGCGCTACCGCAGCGGCCAGGACATCATCGTCGGCGTCAACAAGTACGTCACCGACCAGGTCGACGACGTCGACATCCTGCGCGTCGACCCCGAGGCCGAGCAGAGTCAACTGGCGCGCCTGAAGGCCTCCAAGGAGTCTCGCGACCAGGCGGCGGTCGAGGCCAAGCTCGAGTCGCTGCGCGACGTTGCCCGCGGCGAGGGCAACCTGCTGCACCCAATCCGCGCCGCCTTGGCGGCCAACGCCTCGATCGGAGAGGTCTGCGGGGCGATGCGTGACGTCTTCGGCGAATACAAGGGCGGCGCGTTCTTCTAAGGGTTAGGCAGTCCTAGCCGAGCCCATCCGATATTGACCCACTTCAGGTGTGGTCAATATCGGATGGGCGTTTCAGGGTGTCGGCGATTCGCCGTAGCTCGACTCGGACTTGGGCGCTCTCGTACTTGATCTCGTAGTGCGTAAAGCGCAAAGGGGTCATCCCAGCGAGTACGTGGGCACGGTCGCGGCGGGCGTCTCGGGTCTGGGTCGAGGGCGTTCGGTGGTAGCGCAAGCCGTCGGTCTCGATGACCAGGCCCAAGTCGGGGAAGAAGAAGTCGACTTCGAAGCCGTTGACAACCTCTTTGGCAAGCGGGGGAGGGAGGCCGGCTGCCGCCGCGATTGGGCGGAAGAGGATCTCCAGATCTGAATCGGAGAGCTGGAACGTGCGCCTGTCGAGAACCTTGCGCAGAAGTTTCACGCCTGGCTCCCCCGCATAGTCGTCAAGGGCTGAGCGCAAGTTCTCCGGGTCGATCAGGTCGTACTTGTCGGCCTCGTTGATCGAGCGCTCGAGCTCGGGCGGGGTAAGTTCGGTCGCAAGGTCGACCAACGTGCACACCACGTTCGTCACCGGAATGCCGTTGCAGACGACGATTTCCTCCGGGCGAAGGCATGGACGTCCTCGAACCCGCAGCCCCTGGCGCCTCAGTTCGCACCGGCGCCTGACGCTGATGTCGATCACACCCGGTCTCTCTCTGGCTATGCCCCACAGTGCCGCGGCGCTGCGATGGCTCAATGCCGCGCCGTCGTTGCACGCCAGGACGCCCGCCATCCAGCGCCGCTCTCGCGTCAGCCGTGACCAGCCCACCGCGTAGACGCCGCGCATGAGCAGATGCAATCGCCCCCGGGACACGCGATGCTCGATTTCGCGCGCGTTGAACCCGAGCGCCAGCAGCTGCCGCCGCGCCACAACCCCATGCTGGCGCTCGGCCAGCTCCCAGGCCTCCCTGCTCCGCTTGTAGTTACGTGCATCCGACATTGACCACACCTGAGATGGGTCAATGTCGGATGCGCGCGAACTCTCCCCCCTGAAGGGTCTCGTTCAGCGCAATTTGGGGGGAGGAACCCGGGCGCCTCGGTTGAAGTCGCGGGGATGATTGAGGCTGCACGGACGCTGATGAAGTCCGAGCCCGAGCTGGTCGAGCAACTCGCGTCCGTGGATGGTGTCGAGGTGACGATGGCTGAGAAGGGCTTCGGCACGCGCGTCGAGCTGCGGGCAGATGTGGGGTCCGGCCTTGGCGAGGCAGACCTCGAGCGCCTCCTCGACCATCTGGCCGAACCGCAGAAGCAGCCTTTCGGCAACGCCTGAGTCAGCCGCCTGCTTTTTCTCGCTTTTGCCGAATCGCCTCTCGGGTTGCGTACAAGGCCGGCAGGGCGGCGGTGTCCTTGGGCCGCCCCAGCTTCTCCTTCGAGGCGATCACCTCGTCAATCGTGATCACCCGGACCGAGAGCTCGCCCAGCGAAAGCTCGATAGTCGCGACCTCTTCGAAGCCGCCGATCGCAGCCGCATTGGGGACTACGTCGAGCGGACCGGCGTTGGTTTCAAACCGCTGCGTTTGCCAGCCGAGGAAATCGGCGCCCCCGAGTTCCACTGCGGCCTCGCTATCCGGTGGGTGGGCTGCGAGAGAGTTGAGCGCGGCGGCAAGCCGCTCGGCGTTTTCGAGGTCGCGGCGCGGCATCACGTCGAGGTCGAGCGTGACCGCCGGGCTTCCCTGCAGCCAGGCGGCAACCGCGCCGATCACGCAGAATTCGACCTCGTGCTCGAGCAGAGTGCTAAGTAGCCGCTCCGGGTCGAGGTCGGTCATATTCGCTCCGATGCGAGCTCGCGAAGGCGCGCATAGCGTGGCAGGGCACGGAGGCGCTCCAGGGGTGTGAGCTCCAACATCCGAGAGGCCAGTTCGACATCGTGGGTATCGGCAATGACCTCGGTGCGGACTAGGAGGCGCTGCCCGCACCCTTCCATGAGTCGTTGCAGCGTTTCCCAGGAAGGGGCCGCGACACCGCGCTCATAACGGGCAATTGCCGGTTGGGAGGTTGCGGCCCGCCGGGCCAGAGCGCGCTGCGAAAGGCCGGCGGCGAGCCGCGCATTCCGCACCAATTTCTCGGGCGAATCCATCTCTTTATGATACCTAATCCGGTATCAAGGCTGTCGATGCAGACAACAATCCTCTGGGGGCGCGGATAAATAGACTCCCGCGCCGATGCGCGAGAAGAATCCGATCACCCACGACGAGAAGCTCTCCTACCTGCGCGAGCTGCGCGACGCCGCGATCAACTCGGCTTCCGAGGAGGCGGTGGAGAAGCAGCACGCGAAGGGCAAGATGACCGCCCGCGAGCGGGTCGAGAAGCTGCTCGACCCCGGTTCCTTCGAGGAGCTCGACACCTTCGTCCGCCACCGCACCTACGACTTCGAGATGCAGAAGAAACGTCCCTGGGGCGACGCCGTCGTCACCGGCCACGGCACGATCGACGGCCGCACGGTCTTCGTCTTCTCGCAGGACTTCACCGTCTTCGGCGGCAGCCTCGGCGAGGTGATGGCCGAGAAGATGTGCAAGGTGATGGACCTCGCCGCCCAGGTCGGGGCGCCGGTGATCGGCATCAACGATTCCGGCGGCGCCCGGATCCAGGAGGGCGTCGTCTCGCTGGGCGCTTACGGCGACGTCTTCGTCCGCAACGTGCAGTGCTCCGGCGTGATCCCGCAGATCAGCCTGATCATGGGTCCCTGCGCCGGTGGCGCCGTCTACTCGCCCGCGATGACCGATTTCATCTTCATGGTCAAAGAGACCTCGCACATGTTCATCACCGGACCGGAAGTGATCAAGACGGTGACCGGCGAGGAGGTCGAGTTCGAGGAGCTCGGCGGGGCGATGAGCCACAACTCGAAGTCGGGCGTCGCCCACTTCGCCTCCGAGGACGAGGAGAGCTGTCTCGAGGACGCCCGCTACCTGCTCAGCTTCCTGCCCTCGAACAACCTCGAGGCGCCGCCGCGCTTCGAGCCCTCCGACGACCCCGAGCGCGAAGATGACGAGCTCGACACCCTGGTCCCCGACGACCCGTCCAAGCCCTACGACATGCGCGAGGTGATCTCCCGCGTCGTCGACGACGGCGAGTTCTTCGAGGTTCACGAGCACTTTGCCAAGAACATCGTCTGCGGCTTCTCGCGCCTCGACGGATTCCCGATCGGCATCGTCGGCAACCAGCCAGCCTTCCTCGCCGGCGTGCTCGACATCGAGGCCTCGGAGAAGGCGGCGCGCTTCGTCCGCACCTGCGACGCCTACAACGTCCCGATCGTCACCTTCACCGACGTTCCCGGCTTCCTGCCCGGTACCGACCAGGAGTGGAACGGGATCATCCGCCACGGCGCCAAGCTGCTCTACGCCTTCACCGAGGCGACCGTGCCAAAGCTCACCGTCGTCACCCGCAAGGCCTACGGCGGCGCCTACGACGTGATGAACTCGAAGCACATGCTGGCCGACTTCAACGTCGCCTGGCCGACCGCCGAGGTCGCGGTGATGGGCCCCGAGGGCGCGGTCAACATCATCTACCGCAAGGACATCGCCTCCTCGCCCACCCCGGAGGTGCGCCGCCAGAAGCTGATCGACGACTACAAGGCCCACTTCGCGAACCCCTACTCCGCAGCCGAGCGCGGCTACATCGACGACGTGATCGAGCCCCGCCAAACCCGGCCGAAGCTGATCAGGGCCCTGCGGATGCTGCAATCGAAGCGGGTCGCACAGCCGAAGCGCAAGCACGGGAACATCCCGCTGTAGCGCTCGGCGCGGCGGGTCCTGTCACGAATTTGGAACCACCACCCTTCCGGGCGCGGCTCCGCCGCGTCCTCAGGGCGGTCCCCCCATTCGGTGGCAGGCCCCGCCCCGCCGGAGCTCTCGTCGATCAGGGAAGTTGAGACGCGGCATCGCGCCTCGAGTGCCAGGTCGCAACCGGCGCCGCGGTCATCTCTTCCCAAGCGGCGGCCTCGCCGAAGTACTGCATGACGACGAAGTAGAGGAGGCCGGGCAGCATCTCCGGGGCCTTGGCGGCGTCGCCGTCCATCAGCTTGGCGCACACAAGGGTGTCGATAGCGCCTACCATGAAGGTGGACGTAACAGGAGGTGGAGCTTGGCGAGTCGGAATCTCGCGGCGCGCGCTGTCCAGCGCGCGGGAGAGGCGCTCCATCAAATCGGCCCTCTGGGCGAGCGAGCGCTCCCCGGCCGCATGGACCTCGACGAAGATCGCTTTGGCGATTGCCGGCTGGTTGGCGCAGAACTCGAGCAGCTCGGCCATCGCCGCCCGCAGACCCTCGCGCCAGCTCGGCTGTCGCTTGGCGGCGCCGATCAGGCGCTGGTAGAGCCACTCGCTGGCATCTCGGTAGGCCTGCGCGAAGCAGTCCTCGCGGTCCTCAAAGCGCTTGTAAAAGGTCGCTCGGCTGGCCTTGGCCCGTTCGATGACGTGTTTGACCGCGACCTGCTCGTAGCCCATCTCGCCGCTGACGACAAGCATCGCCTCCAACAGGCGCTCACGCGGCGGGCAGGAGCGCAGGCCCGGGAAGGGGACCACCGGGGCGGTCTCATCGCCCCTATCGATAGTGCTGCTGCTGGAAGTCTCTTCCGACATTTCTCCACCGGTTCTACAAACAAAGACCTTCTGTCTAGGTATACCAGCTTTCAAAAACCCCCGGTGACTAGAACGCAATGTTTTCTGTAAAAGAAGGAAGTAGACATCAGATGAATCTTTTGGTACCTTGCCGGAATGGCGGATTCACGATCGCTTTCCGAAAGGCTCGCCAAGTTGCCGCCGGGTCGCCACCTCGTAGCGCACGACTTCGTCACCCAGAACCAGCGCGAGCGAATGCTGCTCGCGACGGCGGAGCTCGTTGCCGAGCGCGGCTACCAGAAAACGACGATCGAGCTGATCGCAAAGACCGCTCGCGTCGCCCTCTCGACCTTCTACGAGCAGTTCTCCAGCAAGGAGGATTGCTTTCTCGCCGCCTTCGACGAGGCGGTTGCCGGAGCGGCGGAGGTCTTCAGCGAGCTGATCGACGAGGAGGACTCCTGGGCGGAGCAGATCTCCGCTGGCATCGAGATTTTCCTCGAGATGGTCGTCAACGAGCCGGCGAGGGCGCGGCTCTGCATCGTAGAGGCGCAGGCCGCCGGGGGCGCCTCGCTGGCCCGCTACCAGGCGATGCTGGAGCGGGTGGCGCCGAAGCTGCGCGAGGGTCGGATCCACAACCCCCGGGCGGGTCGGCTCCCCGACGGGCTGGAGATGGCGATCGCCGGCGGGCTGATCTGGCTCGTCCACCAGCGCCTGGTTGCCGACCGCGGCGAGGAGATCAAGGGCCTCTTGCCGGAGATGCTCCAGGTGACGTTGACGCCGTACGTCGGCGAGGTGGAGGCGGGCCGGGCAGCCGACGCGGCGCAGGCTCGCGCTGCGGCTTGAAGTCGAGCGCAGGGGGAGGGGCCGGGCGGATGTGAGAAGTGCCAACGGACGGTCGACTGGCGATCTCCCCGACGACCCCGCTCGCGACCGGATCGCGACCGCGATGATCGCCTTGGCCGGCACGCGCGGCTACGCGGAGACGACCATCGAGATGGTCTGCCAGCAGGCAGAAACGCGTCGCTCGCACTTCGACCGCTGCTTCGCCGGTAGGGAGGATTGCTTCCTCACCGTCCACGACGAGGTGACTGCCGAGTTCTGCGAGCGGGTCCTCGCCGCCCATACCGGCGCTTCGTCCTGGCACGACCGCATCTGGGCCGCGGGATGGGCCTCGATGCGCTTCTTTGAGGAGGATGCTGCCCGCGCACGCTTCCTCGTGGTCGAGGTGAACGGGACCGGAAGCGGCGCCCAATCGCGACGGGATAGCACTTTGCAGGGGCTGGCTGACATCCTCGACGGCGGTCGCAAAGAGCTCGAGAAGCCCGACTCCGTCTCCCGCTGCACTGCCGAAATCGTCGCCGGGGCAATCTACGGGACCATTCTCGCCCGGATCGAAAGCGGCTGCGTCGAACGCGGCGAGGACTTCCTGCCGGAGTTGGTCTACATGGCGGTGATGCCCTACCTCGGCTCGCGCGCCGCCGAGGAGGAGCTGCTGGTCCAGTCGCTGCGGTAGGGCCGACGCCGGCCGTCTCGGGTATGGTCGAATCGTGGCAAAGGGGACGGCAAAGGGCGCTGCAAAACGGAGCAAGGCGAAAGCCGAGGAGCCGGCGCCTGCCGCTGAGGCGTCGCCCCGCCTGCCCGCCGGCCGCCACGGCCTGCCGCGCGAGTTCATCACCCAGAACCAGCGCGAGCGGATCATCACGGCGATGGTCGACACCGTCGCCGAGCGCGGTTACAACGCGACCACCGTCGCCCACATCACCAAGGCGGCCTCGGTCTCGCGCCGCACCTTCTATGAGCACTTCGCCGACAAGGAAGCCTGCTTCCTCGCCGCCTACGACATGGTTGCCGACCACATCCGCGCTTCGATGCGCGCCGCGGCCGAGTCCTTCGGCGATTGGCCGCAGCAGGTCCGCGCGGCGCTGGCGACGATGCTGCGCTTCCTCGCCTCAGAGCCCGAGCTGGCCCGCCTCTGCATGGTCGAGCCGGTGGCGGCCGGGGGAGAGATAGCGGCCCGGCACCGCGCCTCGATGCAGGGCTTCGTCGCGATCCTCAAGGCCGGTCGGCCCGAGCACAGCGGCGAGCGGCCGCTGCCGCAAGCGACCGAGGAAACGCTCGTCGGCGGCATCGTCTCGCTGATCGTCAGGGAGATCAGCGCCGGCCGCGCAGCGGACCTCGAGCAGCTCCTGCCGGATCTTGTCGAGTTGATCCTCGCCCCATATCTGGGGATTGAGGAAGCCGAGCGCCTGGCCCGCTCCGGCGCCGCTTCCGCACCCGCGTCCGAGTAGCAGCCACCGCGCCTTACATGGGGCTGCTCGCTGGCTTCGCAAACCGTCGCGGTACCCGACGTTCCATAAACATGGCCTTTTCCTTGACATCCTGAAACGCTGCTGGTTCAATCCACGCAGCTTCTATGTACGCTGCTGTTCAATACGTACATAGATCAACAGGGACAAAACCGAGCCTCGCGGAAGCCGCTAAGGGAAGCGGCGGGCAGAGGGGCTCACGGGACAAGGAGAGAGATCTAGATGTTCTCGACGCTACGCAACCGCTTCGGCATCCCGGGAGTCATCTCGGTAATCGCCCTGGTCTTCGCGATGTTCGGCGGCGCATATGCCGCCTCCAACTCTTCAGGCGGTGGCAAGGCCACCGCCAGCGCCAAGGCAAAGAAGGGGCCGAGGGGCCCCAAAGGCGCGACCGGCCCCGCGGGACCGGTCGGCCCGGCAGGGCCGCAGGGAGCGGCCGGCGCCAAGGGCGATGCCGGCGCCAACGGATCCAACGGGACAAACGGCTCACCCGGTTCACCGGGAGCCCCCGGCCAAAGCGTCACCACCACCGAAATCCTCCCCCTCGAAGAGTGCGGCGACCAGTCCGGCGTGATGCTGCACTCCGCCAGCGGTGAAAACGAAGTCTGCAACGGGGCCGACGGGGAAGACGGGGAAGACGGCTCGCCGTGGACCGCCGGGGGCACCTTGCCGACCGGCGCGACTGAGACCGGGACCTGGAATCTGAGTGCCATCCCGGCGCAGGAGGAACCCTCACTGGGCGCGGTCTTCGTGCCGATCTCATTCCCGATACCTCTGGGAGCAACGCTTGACACCGCGCACACGGTCTTCGTCCCCGAAGGCGGCAGCGACGCGAACTGCACTGGGAGCTTCGCCAGCCCAACGGCGCCCAGCGGCTACCTCTGCGTCTACACGGTTCAAATGAAGAACTCGGCGCCGGCCCAGGTCGGGGGCTCTTCGTTCATTGCGTTTCCCGACGGCTTCGGAACGACCGGAACGACAGGCACGAACCTGCTGATCAATGTCATCGACGATCCAAATACGCCGGGTGAAGACAGCGCTTCGGCCCTTGGCACCTGGGCGGTCACCGGCTAGGGCACTGGCGAGTCCAGCCCGAGTCACCAGACCCCAAGGCAAAGAGAGCGGAGGACAAGATGCTGAGGCGCTACCGGATCGCTGGTTTCAACCTACGTGTTCGTCGCGGTTCGAGGAACGCACCCATCCAGCGATGTGCACTGCTGCTTCTCGCCGGTGCGCTCTTTCTTGCCCTTGGAGTCCCCAGCGCCTTCGGCTCCCAGGAGGTCATCGGCTACTTCGGCAGCGAAGCAGGCAGCGGTTCCCTCGGTGGACAGTTCACCGGCGCCCGTGACGTGGCCGTCAACTACACCGGCGCCGGGCCCGCCGATCCGGGCGAAGTCTACGTCGCCGACGGGGCCGGAACCGTGGGGGGCCGCATTCAGCGCTTCGCCTACGACGACAACGGCACCCCGGGCGAACCCTATGACGACTCCTATGACTTCGTCAGCGCCTGGGGAGCCGACGTCGTTAAGGAAGGCGGCGCCGGAGACCAGGGCAATGAGGCGCAAGCCAACTTCGAGATCTGCACGGTCGCCTCTCAGTGCAAAGCCGCGGCAGTCGTCTCAGGCAACGGCACCGTCGCCGGGAACGGTGCGATGTTCGCGTCGGGAGGGATCGCCGTCGACCAGGACACGGGACGTGTCTACGTATCAGATGGCACCGATTTCGTCTATGGCAACAACGCCCGCATCGACGTCTACGAAGGCGACGGCACCTTCCTCTACTCCTTCGGCTTCGACGTCGACGCGAGCGAACCCGGCACGGGCTATGAGGTCTGCCCGGCCGCCCACGTCTGCAAAGCGGGCGTTCCCGGCAGCGGGGTCGGCCAGGTCTCCGATGCCGGCGGGATCGCCGTCTCCCCGCCCGACGGCAACCCCGCCACCGGCACCGTCTACCTCGCCGATCCGCAGGCACACCGGATTGCCACCTACGGCCTAGCCGGGGAAAGCCCGTCCTCGATCGGCTCCGCGGCGCAGTTTTCAACCGGCCCGAGGACCGTCGCCGTCGACTCGCGCGGGATCGTCTACGCGAATCGTGGAGAAGAAATCCTCCGCTACGACAGCCAGAACGCCAACGGCGAAGGCGTTGGCTTCCTCGAGCCGATCGGCGGCACTACGGTCGCAGTCACCGGCGGCCCGGGAGACAGCGCCGGAACCTCCCCCTACCGGATCGTCTTCCAGAGCCCGCTGAGGAGAACCGACGTCGGCCAGATCGTCGCCTCCAATGGCGCCGTTCCCCTGAGCGGCGGCGCCGGCGCCAGCGTCACCACTGCGACGCCGGGCAGCGCCTCCGCCAACGAGGTGCAGGAAGTGAAAATCGCCGCCGCCGCCGGTCAGTTCAGACTCAGCTTCGAAGGCCAGAGCACCGGCGCCACTGGCACTGGCGACCTCACCGCCGACTCCACCACGGTCACCAACGTGGGCACCGCCACGGGCACCTTCGTCCGAGGCGAGGCGATCTCGGGCCCCGGCATACCCCCGAACACCCGAGTGAGTTCCGTCGGCAACAACACGCTCGGCCTCAGCAATCCTGCCAGTGCCACGAGCACGAGCACGGCCCTTACCGTCGACCTGCCGTCGGATGCCAGCGCTGAAGTTGTGCAGAGTGCCCTCGAAGCCCTCGGCTCGGTCCCCGCGCCCCTGCCCTCACCGCTTCCGAGCGGTGAGGAAGACCTCGAAGTCGACCCCGACGCCGACGGCGCCGGCCCCGAAGAGGACGTCCTCTACGTCCTTCCGAGTAACGGGACCCCCAACACGGTGCTGCAGTTCGGCCCGGTCAACGACCCCGGCCTCGGCGTGCCGCCGGCTGCGGTGGACGACCAGCACGGTGCGCTCGTCGGCTTCAAATTCGTCGGCAAGCTCGGCCTGGACCCGGTTCGCGGCCGGCTCTTCGTCTCGGCCGACTACAGCCAAAACGAAAACGCACCGGCTAACGCCCCACCCAATAAGCAGGGCGTCTACGTCCTCGGCCCCGTCGCCGGCGCCCCGGCCGCCTCGATCGATGCGATCACCGGCATCACCGGCACCTCGGCGAGCATCGAAGGCACGATCAACCCCAACAGCGGCCCGCCGGTCAGCTACTCGCTCGAATACTCACGCGACGGTGTCAACTGGACCCCGACCGAGAAGACGCTGCTCGGCATCCAGACCACCGACCAGCCGGTCACGGTAGAGCTCAATCCGCCGGGCACCGGCCTTGAGCCCACCACCCTCTACCACGTGCGCCTGATCGCGACCAAGGCCTTCGCCGCGCCGGTGATCAGCAACGAGCAGACCTTCACCACGGCGGCGATCGCCCCCCAGGTGGAGACCACCGGCTCTCCGGTGCGCACGGCGACCACGGCGAGCCTGGAAGGCCGCCTCAACCCGCGCAACAAAGCGACGAGCTACTCCTTCGAATACATCGACGATGGCGCCTACCAGGCAAACCTCGCCGCCTCCAACCCGCCCTTCAGCGGCGCCACCTCGACGGCTTCTCACTCGGCCGGATCGGGCGGCCTGATCGAGCTGGTCTCCGAGCAGGTCGAAGGCCTGCAGCCCAACGCCACCTACCACTACCGCCTCGTAGCGACGAGCGGCGCCCCCGGCTCGCCCGCGCAGGGCCAAGAGCGGACCCTGACCACGCGCGCATCGGACGCGCCGCTGGAGCACGGCCGCCTGCCCGGCCCGGTCGGATCAGACCGCGGCTATGAGCAGCTCTCGATGCCCGACACCGGTGGCAACCCGGTCTCCTACGTGATGGGCTTTGCCGATGACGGCGACGGCGGCCTCTACGGCATCACCGGCGGCACCCCGCTCTCAGACACCGGCTCCCTGGCCAGCGTCTACTACGCCGAACGCCAAGCGGGCGGCTGGCAGACGAGGAAGATCACGCCGCCCCGCTCGGAGCTCTTCGGCTCGCTTTTGGCGGTTGATGGCGCGACCAGCGACCTCTCGACGGTGCTGATGGAAAACCTCCAGGTCGGCGCCGCCGGCGGCGCCCTTTGGGGGCTCTCTCCGGCCGGATCGCCGAGCAAGCTCTTCGAAGCCACCGGCTCAGAGCAACTCGAACTCGAATCGGGAGGCCTCTCGGCAGACGGCTCGCGGGCGACCGCGGTCCTCAGCGGCGGGGCGATCGACCCCGTCTATCCGGGCGCCGGCGCGGCCAAGAACCTCTACGACATCAGCTCCGGCTCGCCCCACCTGATCAGCCTCTTGCCCGGTGAGACGATCGCCGGCTGCGGACTTCCCGAGTTCTCGCATGGCTTCGGCCTGAAGGCGCACCTCACCCACTGGCTCTCGGCCGACGGCCGCTACGCCTTCTTCCCCACCTCCGGACAGTCGTGCTCGGCCCCCCCGCAGCTCTATGTGCGCGATCTCGAAGCCGGGCAGAGCAAGCTGATCTCCGGGCCGCCGCTCTCGGGCAACGCCTGCGGGGCCGCGTTTCTCAAGGCGACGCCCGGCTCTGCCTTCTTTTGGACCCAGTCGCGCCTCGTCGCGGCCGATACCCCGCCGGTCAAATGCGGCGACGACTCAGGGGACACCGAGCACGACGGCGACGTCTACCGCTACGACATCGCCACCGAAGCGCTGAAATGCGTTACCTGCCTCGTCGCGGGCCTCGACGCCGACGTC
>DASWQV010000020.1:0-2253 GCA_036403515.1 Solirubrobacterales bacterium | reverse complement strand
CCAGTGGTACCAGATCGACCTCAACGGCGGGCAGGACTACGTGCTCTACGGCAGGGCCGACAACGGCACGCTCCACCCGAGCGTCTTCGTGCTTTACGATCCCACGATGACCAAACGCCTCGCCTACTTCGGCCTGTTCGCGACCGACGGCGGCTACGACGGCCAGCAGCTCCGGGCGCCCGCGACCGGCACCTACCACGTCGCGATCATCGCGAACCAGGACGCGCCCGACACCGTGCGCTTCGGCGTGACGTTCGACTGCAAGGGCGGCAAGTCGACCAAGTGCACGCTGGCGCCCGGCCAGCGCGCCGGCGGCTACTTCACCTACCTGGGCGACCAGGACTTCCGGAAGATCCAGGTCGTCAAGGGAAAGCACTACACCGTCACCGAGGCGACCTCGCTTACCGCCGAGGTCGCGGTGCTGAACGCGAACGGGGTCAACCTCGGCCACTGCCTGGCCCTGCTGAACAAGCCCTGCAAGGTCGCCTTCACCGCCGCGGCCACCGGCCCCGCCTACCTGGTGGCGTACGAGGACGACGCGGACAGCCACGACTACGTGCTGAAGCTGACCACGCCCTGACGGCCGGCGGGCGCCAACGGGCCGCGCCCGCAGGGCTATCGCATTTGAGGTGGGTGCTTGCGGCCCGGGCGGAGGCGGTCTTTTCGGGGTGGCATCGTTGGCCGGGAGGAGCGATGCCGTGGACGAGTTTGCCGAGGTCTTTGGCGAGCTGGAAGACCCGCGTACCGGCAACGCCAGGCGTCACCTGCTCCTGGAGATCCTCCTGATCGCCCTCTGCGCGGTCCTGAGCGGCGGGGAGGACTGCACCGACATGGCCCTGTTCGGCCGCGCGAAGGAGCCGCTCCTGCGCCAGTTCCTCCGCCTGCCGTCCGGCATTCCCTCGCACGACACGTTCAGCCGGGTGTTCCGGTTGCTCGACCCGGCGCAGTTCCACGCCTGCTTCCTGCGCTTCATGCGGCGCTTCGCCGAGGCCACGCGAGGCGTGGTGGCGGTCGACGGCAAGACGCTGCGCCGCTCCTTCGACCGGGCGGCCGAGGCCTCGCCCCTGCACCTGGTCAGCGCTTGGGCGGTCGAGCAGCGGCTCGTCCTCGGCCAGCTCGCCGTGGGTGGCAAGTCGAACGAGATCACGGCGGTCCCCGAACTCCTGGCGTTGCTCTCCCTCGAAGGGACGATCGTCACGGCCGACGCGCTCAACTGCCAGCGCCACATCGCCGAGACGGTGCTCGCCCGAGGCGGCGACTACGTCCTGGCGCTCAAGGGCAACCAGGGGACCCTGCACGCGGATGTCAGCCTCTTTCTCGACGACCCGCGGCGGCCCCGAGAGGCGAGCCACACCACGGTCGACGGCGGCCACGGGCGCATCGAGACCCGCACCAGCCTCGTCTCGGCCGACATCGCTTGGCTCCAGGAGAGCCACCGCTGGCCCGGGCTGGCCGCCATCGGCAAGGTCGTGCGCATCCGCGAGGTCGCCGCGGAGACCTCGACCGAGGTCGCCTACTACCTGCTCAGCACGCCGCTTTGCGCCGAGCGCCTCGCCGAGGTCGCGCGCGCCCACTGGGGCATCGAGAACGGGCTGCATTGGGTGCTCGACGTCACCATGAATGAGGATCGGGCCAGGAACCGCAAGGACCGTGGCCCCGAGAACCTCGCCCTCTTGCGCCGCCTCGCCCTCAACCTCGCCAAGCCCGAACCCTCCAAGGGCTCGATGAAGGGCAAGCTCAAACGCGCCGCATGGGACAACCTCTTCCTCACCCAACTCCTTGCCCAGTTCGCTCAGCCCCAAATGCGATAGCCCTGCCGGAACACCAGTGCCGAGTCGAGGGAAGCAGCGATTTGCCGTAGAATCCGAGCCGCAACGGTCGGGAGGGCCGGTGCGGGCCGGTACGTCTGCGCCGTCTTCACACTGCGAGGAGCCGGGCTGCGGCCCGTTAGCGGCCCATGCATGCAAGAGCGCGAAGTGGCGAGCAATGAGGAAGGCTTGCCCGATCTTCAGGACCGATAAGGAGTCCGAGCGGTTCGTCGCCGAGCCCGACCTGACCGAGACGACGTCCCGAAGGTGGTGCCGGTGACCTTCGAGCTGCACCGCAAGGCAGGTCGGTGAGCCTGCGCCTGCCGAAAACTCTGTTCGATGTCGGAAGCGCGCCGCCAAGCGCCTGGACCTCCCCTGGCAGCGTTTCATGCGCCAGGCCATCGAGCGAGCCGTTGCGGCGGAGAAGGCTCCGAGACAGTAGGCG
>DASWQV010000019.1:0-45960 GCA_036403515.1 Solirubrobacterales bacterium | reverse complement strand
TCAAGCTCGCTGACCGGGACCAGGCGCTTGCGACCCCGGCGAATCAGCCGCAGGTCGGGTGCCACATTGGCATCGAAGAAATCTGGGCCGACCCCGATGGCCGCGGCGGCTTCGGCCGGGGTCAGAGCAATGCGCGGGATCGAGACGACGAGCTTCTTGCTCAATCGCCCTGCCCCTCCCCTAGCCAGTCCGCCGCCTGCTCAGACTCGCCGACCACATCGAAGATCGGCGCGAAGGGACCGCGACTCGACAGGTCATCCAAGAGACAGAAGGAGATCGTCACCCCGTAAGCGCGAACGAGATCGGGGTGATCTTCAAGCAGCGTGATCGCGATGTCGCGCCGCCGAACGAGTGCCTTGCGCGAGGCACCGGCCAGCACACAGATCACAGGAGGAAAGCTCGGGTAGTGGCTGCGCCAGATCGGTTCGCTGCCTTTGCCGCGAGCGCTGGAAAGCTGGCCGTAGCGGGCCAGCTCGGCAACCAGGCGTTCAACCGAGAGCGTGGCGCGGTCCACCTCAACGAAGCGCTGCTCATAGATGATGTGGCGCTCGTCGGTCCGCACGTAGTTCAGCACCGCATCGGCGATCAGCGAGCGGCGGGCGCGACCGCGACCACGGTTGAATGTCGGCAAAACGCCAAGCCCCCAAACGGCGCTGCGGTGGGCTTTTGTCGCTCTCGGAACTAGACCGGCCGCGAAGCGACAGGGGAAGCAATACGCGCAGGCAACCCCGAAGCGGGAGGCGAAGCGGCAATGAAGATTTGGCGGCTCGCCCGTTCTCTGTTGGTCTGTCGATTAGTCATTGGCCCTCTGCCCTACAGAGCAGCGAGCCACAAAAGTGGACCCCCTCAGCCGGTAACTACGTGCGCACGTAGTTACGCCCGCTTCGCGACTCAGCTGAAGCGGGAGATGACGACGACGTGAAAGTCCCTTGCTCATTCCCTACAACAGGGCGGCGAGGGGCGAAAGTGGTCACAACCATGTGCTTAAAAGGTTTTTTGTCTGCAGAGCGATGGGACTCGGGCTACGCACCACGACTTCCTGTGGCAGCTCGCGCGGGCGCTAGTCGCTCGAAGCCTTGGACTAGGACACGTAGGCCTTGCGCACCATGGCGGCCGTCCATTGGTTCGTGCCGTGTGCGGGGGGAACACCCTTGCGGTTCAGGAACTCGGCGATGTCGGCGAGGGACTTTCCCTTCGCGAGCTGCGTCCGGACTTGCGCCCGCCAGCCCCAGTCCCGCTTGTTGCACCAAGAGTGGGAGAGTCGAACGTTCTCGGCGACGAACCTACCGCCATCCGATTTGAGCCTCGGGTAGTGATCGCGCGAGGGCGTCCACTTGTCGCCCGGGGTCCCGACCGGATCGAAAGCACCGCGGCCCTTGTGGTGGTAGCACTGCGGCATCTCGCACTTCAGGGCGAGGAGCTGGCCGCGCTCGGCCATCCGCACGAGGACATTTGCATTTTTCACGCCGAGCTGGCGGAGTTGGTCCGCGACCGATTTAGATTTATCTGCCATGCGGCGATCCTGACACAACTGCTCTTGCGTGAAAACTGAAGTGAGCGATGACCGGTGCGGCCCGTCAGGCGGGCGCGCTGCCTAGGCGCCAAGTAGCCAGTGCGTCCTGCTGGCAGGGAACTAGCTCGCCAAAGACCCAGGCGCCACGGTGATCAATGCGGGCCTCACGGTCGCCTACGACTTGGCGAGTGGCATCGCCAACTAGGTGCCCGATGAGGGTTCCGACGGCTGAGGCAACGAGGCCAACGGCGAGATTTTCCGAAACGCCGGTGCCCAACGCGAAGCCTCCCGCCGCGCCGATGACCTTCGCGGCGACGTTGCTAGCCCACTCGCTGACCGTGGCTTCAACGAACGAAAATCCGAGCTTTTCGAGGGCCGCGACTATCTCGCTCAGAGCTTCCGCATCATCTTGGCGCCGAAGCTCCACGTCCGCGACCTGCCTGCCGAAATGGGCTTGGCTCAACTCTCGAACCACAATGTCCGAGACCTTCTCGGTGAGAGCATCCTCAGTCAGAAACGGCGACAGAAGACCGTGAGCCGCGAGGCGGATATCAGGTTGGACGACAAGGCGGTAGGTCTTCATAGAAGTCAAAGGGTAGCGGCTGACACCCTCTCGGCCGTCGCCGTGCCCCTCTCCGCCGCCAGCCCAATTCGGCCTCTATAGGGCTAGTAAATAGACCAAGTCTTCCGTGAGCGCAGGAAGCTGTCGTCGTTTAGGTAGAGGGCAAAGAACTCAACGAAATACGGGATGTCGGGATTGGTGCCCTGAGCCTTGCCCCCAAGCACATACATAAGCTCCCCCAGGAAGCGAGCTATCTGCAGGACATACATTCGCTCCCACCGCCGCGCGAATGTCGTCGCCCCGACGTGCAACGCACCAGCTTCCATCGAGGAGATCGGGGTGCCGTCCTCGGCATGGTGGCGGACAAGGGCGAAGTCCTCGAACGCTCCCATCATCGCGGCCTGCTCCTCGCGCCGTTTGCGAGACCGCTCGGTGTCGTGCGCCTTCAATACTGGAATCGTCACTCGGTTGAACCAGGACGGGATCGGATCTTCAGCCGCTGCCCTGGCGTCCCCGGCGACGAACTCCAAGTTGTAGTAGCGCGTCAAATTCTTTGCGAAGTCGCCCAACACCTCAACGATCGCGGTATGTATCTCGCTTTGGGGCAGCCGCCCATTTCCTTCGAGTCCGTAACGCTCGGCGAGCGCATCGGCCTTCCCGAGTAGCTTGCTGAGATCGTGGCCATAGCCTTTCAGGGTGCGCCCGTCGGCGAAGCCGTCGCCGTCCAGCGCACTCGCCACTGAGAGCGCCAGCTTCGTCGAGCGCTCGAAGCCAACACTGAGAGCAAAGAATGCTTGGCTGTAGTAGGCATTTTCGGCGTGATTGGCCTTGCCCAGAGCGGTCGCCCCGATGCCGATGTGCTCGGCTGCAGACGCAGCCTCGCGTGCCAAAGCGAGCCATATTTCACTTTGTCCTTCCACCGCCCATCACCTTAACTAATTGCCTGCGGACCAAGCGGGCTTCAATTAGTCATCAGCCGCACGGCTCTAGGACCCGTGGCATTTCTTGTACTTCTTCCCGCTCCCGCACCAGCACGGGTCGTTGCGGCCGGTGCGGTTATCCGTGGCCTCGTCTCTGACGGCGAATGCATATTGGTTTTTCTCGACGCAATCCCCAAGTGCGGCAAGGGCATCGACACCAAGATCGAACTCGTCCGCAAGCAGGCGGAGCAAATTCTGTTGGATGTAAAAGAGGCCCAAGAATGCCGCGTCCAATTCGGCCGACCCCGGACCAATTCGGAGGGTCATTCCTGGCCGCCCGTCTTGTCGGGCGGTCGGATTACGGACCGATGAGAACAGAGCGCTTGCCGAAGGATGCAGCTCCATGTTGTTGCGCTGGTGCTCGTAGTCGAAATACAGCTTGAGCGCCGTTCGCTCAGCCTCCTCCCAGCGATCTTCGATGTCCTTGAGGAGTGCCCAGAGGCTCTTGTGCCCGGTAAAGAGATACTGGTTGTATTTGCCAAATAGGCCTTCGGATTCTTCGACGCGCTCTGGATCGAGCTTGCCCGCATCGGAAACCCCGGCATCGGGCTGCGACGCCACGATCTTCTCCCGCATGAGATGGAGACCAAATTCGTTGGCCTTGTGAAAGCGATCAACTGCTGCTTGCCGATTGGCGGCGACCCAATAGGCGACCGCCATGCCCTCAAACGTGGATCGGTTCAGCATCATGGCCTGGCGACCGAATCCCGCTTCAACGAGAAGAAGAGTCGCCTTGAAGGTCGTCGTCTCTCGTGCCGCCGAGAAAGCGAGAATCTCGTCGGCTTTGTCGCGAGTGCCTCGGCCGGTTGACACCGCCCCGAGGAACCGATCTGACACGGCGTTCAAGTCTCGGACGGCGGGAAGCTCAAGTTTGAACCGCTGCTCAATCTTCTCTCGAACTTGGTCATCCGTTTCCATCGACTGATGGATACCGAGCGGAGCGGTTGTCTCATTTCCTCACCCGAATCTGCCGAATCGCCGTGCGCCACTGATGCGCCAGTCGTGCGCCAGTACGACCGGAAATAGCCGGATACAGCCGGACTGCGAACCGCTTGAACAAGCGGAATGCCAGTCGCCATGCGGCTCGATCTAAATGAAGTACATGCCTGAGCCGGCGGCCTCGGCCTCGCGGCGGGCGACTTCGGCGATCGTGGTTTGGGCGAAGACCTTGCGCAGGGCGGTGACGCCCTCGGCCCAGATGCCGCCGGCCTCATCGGCCTCCTGGCCGACCTTGCCGTCGAGGGCCTGGACCACCTCGAGCACGGTGATCTCCTCGGGCTGACGCGAGAGCGTGTAGCCGCCTTTCATCCCGCGATGGCTGGCCAAGAGGCCGCCGCGCCGCAGGGTCGAGAAGAGCTGCTCGAGGAACTGCTCCGGGATCTCGCGGCGCTCGGCCAGCTCCTTGATCGGAACTGGCCGCTCGCCCGAGCGTGCCAGCTCCGCCATCGCCACCACGGCGTAGCGGGACTTGGAGGTGATCGAGATCACGGGATCTTTCTACCGCACTGCTCGGACCCGGCTGGGTTAGGATCGGAGGCCTTGGGCTCCAGGGCTGACGATGGAGCCATCGCCGAACCCCCAAATATCGGAAACAGTCCTGACCGAGCGTCCACAGTGCCTAGTGATCGACGGCCATCCGATCGTCCGGCTTGGCGTGCGCCGAGTGCTGCAGGACCGCTTCGAGATCCAGGAGGCGACCAGCCGCCACGAGGCGGTTGAGCTGGTCCGTGACATCGGTAGCTTCGACGTAGCGGTCCTCGACATGCGGCGCTGGTCGGGCGGCTTTCATCCGGAACCGATTGGGGCAACCGATGCGATTCGTGCCTTGCTCAAGACAGAACCCGGCATGGGGATCGTCGCCCACGGCGATCGCGCTGAGCGCCACCTCGCCAGCGCCGCCCTGCAGGCGGGGGCGAGCGCCTACGTCTCTCGGACCGCCAGCGCGGAGCTGCTCGAAGAGGCAGTCCAGGCGGCGCTCAGCCAGGAACGCTTCATCGACCCGGCGGTGCCGCCGCGAGGAAGCCGCGGCAAGCTGACCAAGCGCCAGCGCGAAATCCTCCAGCTCCTCGCCAACGGCGAATCGACCACCGTCGCCGCCCGCGAGCTCGATCTCAGCGAAGAAACGATCAAGACTCACACGAAGAACGCATTGGCTCGGCTCGGGGCGAGGAACAGGACCCACGCGGTGGCCATCGCGCTTCGGGAGTCCTTGATCGAGTAGGGCCGCCGACGGTCGCGGCGTTCCCGACGCGCAAAGCGCTAGATCCAACCCCGATCACGAGCCGTAAGGACGGCCTGGGCACGGTCGACCGCGCCGATCTTGCCGTAGACGTTGTGGAGGTGGGTTCGGATCGTGGAGACCGAGAGCTGCATCTCCCCCGCTATCTGCTTGTAGACCATGCCCTCCGAGAGGTGGCGGAGAACGTCAAGCTCGCGAGCTGACAGGGGACAAGGCTCGGACACACGGGAGACATCGTCGCGAACGTAGGGAAGCTCGTAGAGAAGCGATCGCAATGCGTCGGGCCCCAGGCCGCAGCGCTTGGCTGCAACCTGCAGCCGCTCGCCCGCAACCATCTCGCCCTGGCTGTAGTGGGCGACCATGTCAGCGGCCGCGACCATTGCCGCCAGGCCCTCGGCATCCTCGGCGTGGTGGCGCTCGATCGCGACCGCGATGCGCTGCGGCACGTTCCAGCGCCGGGCCAGCACGCCGCCGACCAGGGCGTGGTCGATGCCGAGCCGGTCGCGTTCCTCGCGCAGGCGCTGCTCAGGGGTCTTGATCGTCGCGTCGAGATGACCACGGTCGCCCGGGTGAAGGTTGGCGATCACGAGTCGGCCGACGTCATGCAGGAGCGAGGCGACGGCCAGCTCGTCGCGGTCTTCCCAGCCGACGGTGCGGCCGATCTCATCGGCGGCCTGCTGGGTGGCCAGGGCATGGACCCGAAAGCGCTCGGGGCGCATCTCGCGTCCGCCGTTGGGCTCGAAGAAATCATACACAGGGGCGGTGCCGGCGATCGCAAGGACGCCGGAGGGCTTGAGAACCTCGATCGCCGCCGGGACGCTGGCGATCCCGCCGGCGCTGACGCTGCGGTTGGCGAAGCGCAGTACGGCTATGGCAAGGCCCACGTCGGACTCGACCGTCTCGACCAGCTCGCCGATACGGGCGGTCTCAGCGGTGGCGGCGCGCATCACACGCGCCCTCGACTCGATCAGGACGGGGAATTTCTCGACCGCTTCGAAGGCGGCGGCGAGGCGCGCGCCAGGCGCCGGCTTGGCATTGGCGTCTTTGCGCCTTGCGGCTGTCGCCCTGACCTTTCCGTTGCTATCTGGCTTAGTCGCGTCCATGGCCTTCGCAAGCCTCATCGGCAGCGAAGGACGCACGGTTTAGCCCTGCTATCCCCAAAATTAAGGCAAAGACGCGACTTTCTTGTTCATTTGGGAAGGGCGGAGTGGCGCAGATTGGCCGTCAGGAACGGAGGCGCGCTACGGCCGAGTCGATGCGAGCGAGCGCTTCGTCGCGGCCCAGAGCGGAAAGCGACTCAAAGATCCCCGGTGAAACCGAGGTGCCGGTGATCGCCACCCGGATCGGCTGGTAGACCTTGCCCGGCTTGGCGCCAAGGCGCTCGGGCAAGGGGCTCAGCGCCTCCTCTATTTCCTCTGAGTCGAAGCCGCCGACCTCGGCCAGGGCCGTCCGGGCCGCTTCGAGCGCCGGCAGCGCTCCCTCCACCATCACCTTGCGCCATGCCCTTTCATCGTCGACCGGAGGCTCGAAGAGGAAGCCGATCAGCGTCCACACCTCGTCAAGCGTCTGCGCTTTCTCCTGCGCGATCGCGCAGGCGCCGCGCAGGCGCTCGTCGGGCTCGCGGCCGAGATGGCGCCCGACAGCCTCGGTGTACTCGTCGGGGGGGAGCTCGCGCATGAAGCGGCCATTGACCCAGCGCAGCTTCTTCTCGTCGAAGATCGCCGCCGATTTGCCGACGTCCTCGACGAGAAACCGCCGAACCAGCTCCTCCGTCGACATCAGCGTCGTGTCGTCATCGGTGCCCCAGCCGAGCAGGGCCAGGTAGTTGCGCACCGCCGCCGGCAGATAGCCGGCGTCACGCAGCTCCTGCACCGAGGCGGCGCCATGGCGCTTGGAGAGCTTCTTGCCGTCGGGGCCGTGGAGCAGGGGCAGATGCGCGTAGCGGGGCGCCCGGTGGCCGAGCGCCGCCAGAACCAGCAGCTGCTTCGGCGTGTTGGAGAGATGGTCGTCGCCGCGAACGACCTCGGTGATCCCCATCTCAGCGTCGTCGACGGCGACGGCGAAGTTGTAGAGCACCGAGTCGTCTCCCCGGGCGATCACGAAGTCGTCATAGCTCCGGTTCGGGAAGCTGACCGGGCCCCGGATCAGGTCGTCGACCACCGTCTCCCCGTCGTCGGGCACCCGCAGCCGCACGGCGGCCCCCGGGGTGTCGACGGGCTCGCCGCGATAGCCACGATCCGCCCCGTGCTCGCGCTTCCAGGCCTCGACCTCCTTGGCGGTCGCGGAGTCGCGATATGCCGCGCCGGAGTCGAGGAGCCTCTGCAGCGCTTCGGCATGGCGCTCGGCCCGTGAGGCCTGCGATACCGGCCCCTCGTCCCAGTCCAGCTCGAGCCAATGCAGGGCGTCGAGGATCTGCTCGACGTTCGCAGCGGTGGAGCGCTCGCGATCGGTGTCCTCGATTCGCAGGACGAGCTGGCCGCCGCCGTGACGGGCGGCGAGCCAGTTGTAGAGGGCGGTCCGGGCGCCCCCGATGTGCAAGGCCCCGGTGGGCGACGGGGCGAATCGGAAACGGGCCGAGGAGTCGTCAGGCACGGGGGCAATCTAGATGAACGCGCGACGGGCCCGCCGTGGCGGGGCCGTCGAGAGCACGGCCCTGACCAGGACCCGGGACGTAACTCAGGCCCAAGCGGCTCCATAGGATGTGGATTCATGCTGATCGGCGCACATGTCTCGACTTCTGGCGGCCTCGACAAAGCGGTCGAGCGCGGCGCCGAACGCGGTTGCGAATCGATCCAGATCTTCAATCAGAGCCCGCGGATGTGGCGCCCGACGAAATATGGGCCAGAGGACTTCGCCACCTGCAAAGAGGCGATGGCCAATTCGCCGGTGGAAGCGATCGTGATCCACGCCGTCTACCTGATCAATTGCGCCAGCAAAGACAAAGAGCTGAGCAAGAAGTCGCTGGACTCGCTGACCCACGCGCTGCGGATTGGCGATCAAATCGGAGCGGCAGGCGTCGTCCTGCACCCCGGCGCCCAGGTGAAAGAGCCGCTGGGACCGTCGATGAAACGGGCCAGCAAAACGATTTCCGCTGCCCTCGAGGGCAGCGAGAGCTGCCCGCTGCTGCTCGAGCAGACCGCCGGCCACAAGGGCCTGCTCGGTCGTGATTTCGACCAGACCGCCGAGCTGATCGAGCGGGCCGGCGGCGGCAAGCGCCTCGGCCTCTGCCTCGACTCCTGCCACCTCTTCGTGCAGGGCTACGACGTGACCGACGAGCAGCACCTGGCGAAGGTCGTCGACGAAGCCGACGCGAAGGTCGGGCTCGACCGCCTTCAGTGCCTGCACGTCAACGACGCCGCAGCTCCACTCGGCTCGTGCCGCGACCGCCACGCCAACCTCGGCAAGGGCGAGATGGACAAACAGGGCCTGGCCGCCTTCCTATCCGAGCCCCGCTTCGAGGGCCTGCCGGCGACCTTGGAGACCCCCGGCCCAATCAAGAAAGGGCCAGACCGCAAGGAAGTGACAGCGGCGAAGCGCCTCCGGCAGACGGGGCTCAAGCGACGCAACAGGTGAGGGGTGGCGGTGCCCCTCTCCGGGAATTGCACCCAGAGACCAACCGGGCTTCTTCCCCCACCGCTTCAGGGCAGGCGACGGGGGCCACCTGCGCGGCCCCCGTTTCTCCCGCCGTCAACTCGGAAAGGTCGTTACTGGACGTGCACGCCGGAGATCGCGCGTGAGATGACCAGGCGCTGGATCTCGGAGGTGCCCTCGAAGATCGTGTAGATCTTCGCGTCACGGTGCATCCGCTCAACCGGGTACTCGCGGGTGTAGCCGTTGCCGCCGAGGACCTGAATCGCCCGCTCGGTCGACCAGACCGCCACCTCGCCCGCCTTCAGCTTCGACATCGAGCCCTCGGCGTTCTCGAATTTCTGGCCGGTTCGACCCATCCAAGCGGCGCGCCAGACCAGCAGCCTGGCGGCATCGATCTCGAGCTTCATGTCTGCCAGGGTGAAGGCGATCGCCTGGTTCTCGATGATCGCGCGGCCGAACTGTTTGCGCTCCTTGGCGTACTCGAGGGCGTACTCATAGGCCGCGCGGGCGATGCCGAGCGCCTGGGCGCCGACGGTCGGCCGGCTCGCCTCGAAGGTCTGCATCGCCGCCTGCGATTTCGAGCGCTTGCCCTCACGCACGCGGGCGAGCCGCTCGTCGAGCTTCTCTTTGCCGCCGAGCAGACAGGCGCCTGGGACCCGGCACTCGTCGAGGTGGACGTCGGCGGTGTGCGAGGCGCGCAGGCCGTGCTTCTTGACCTTGGCGCCCTGCTCGCAGCCCTTGGTCCCGGGCGGGATCACAAAGGCGGCGTGGCCGCGCGAGCGCAGCTCCCGGTCGACCGAGGCAATCACGACGTGGACGTCGGCTATGCCACCGTTGGTCGCCCAGGCCTTCTGGCCGTTGATCACCCACTCGTCGGTTGCCTCGTCGTACTTGGCGGTTGTGCGAATCGCCGAGACGTCGGAGCCCGCGTCCGGCTCGGAGGCACAGAAGGCAGCCACCTTGGGATCGTCGGCGCTGCCGAAACACTGTGGGATCCACTCGCCCATCTGCTCTGGGGTTCCCTGCCCGAAGATCGCGGCGACGGCGAGCGAGGTGCCCATGATCGCCATACCGATCCCGGCGTCCCCCCAGAAGAGCTCCTCGTTGGCGATCGGCAGCGTCAATCCTGTCTCATCGGCCCAGAACTGACCCAGCGCTTCGAAGCTGTAGAGACCGATCTTGGCGGCCTCCTGGATCACGGGCCAGGGCGTTTCCTCGCGCTCGTCCCATTCCTCTGCGGCGGGACGAACGACACCCTCGGCGAAGCCGTGAACCCACTCACGGATGTCCTTTTGATCCTGGTTCAGCTCGAGCGTGAACCGCGGGCCCTCAGCGCTCGCGGCCTGGTCGTTGCCGGCCGCCTCAGCCACCAGAGCCTCTGCCTCCGCCACCGCCGAATCCTCCGTCATAGCGCGCGATTCTACACGGAAACATGGCGTACTCTGAACCGAGGATTCAGACGTCGCGCAGATCGAAAGCCCTGATTCCCTCTGGGCTTTCATCGGCGCAATCGAAGAAACGCCGATTTACGCAGTCATAGGATTCTCCGCGCCCCTCGTAGGCCCGCTCGACGGCGAACTGGCAGTGGGGCAGTGGATCGCCGGTCATCTTGACCCCGCCGAAGCCAGCCGGCTGCAGGACCGCCTCGAGGTCGACCTTGGCGGCAAAGACATCTTGCATGCAGCCGACGTACTGGCTGCCGGTGAGCATGTCGACGAAGCTGTAGAGGTAGCGGCAGCGCATTTCGACGCAGCCACGAGGCTCGACCATCTTGTCGCAGAAGGATCGGCACTGCCGGCACTCGCCGCTCTTCTCTCGTGTCGCTGGCATGCATCAAGAGTCTACGGACGAGAGCGCGCGGAAAACAGGGCTTCGACTGGCTATGCAGCCAGCGCAGCGGTGCCCAAAAGGTGATCGAGCTCGCTCTGCAGCCTCCCGGAAGGGCGGACGCGGAAGCCCTCGCCGCACTGCAGCACGGTCGTCTCGCCATTGCCATCGCGAACCGTCAGGTGGACGCTCGTCTCCCCCTTGTGATGCTCGAGCACCGCCTTCAACTCCTCGAGCAGTGAGTCCGAGAGCATGCCGGCGTCAACCGGGACCTCGAAGGGGCCCGTGTGGGCGGCGGCGACCGCGGGGGCGGCGGCGATTTCCGCCGCATCGGGCTCGAAGCGCTCGGCCTCCTGCACGACCAGCTTGGTCTCGCCGCGGTCCTTGTGGTCGAGGCGCCCGCGCACGACGACGATTGCATCTGGCGCGATCACGTTGGCGCTCTCGGCCTGGTCTGCCTTGAAGACCAGCATCTCGACCTGGCCCTCGACGTCATCGAGGGTGGCGAACATCATCTGGCTGCCGCTCTTGGTGCGGATCTTCTTGCACTCGGTGACGATCCCGCCGACCGTGACCCAGGCGCCATCTTGCTTGTTTGCCAGGTCGGCAAGGCTGCAATCGACGCGGGCGCGCAGCGCGCCACGCACTTCGGTCAGCGGGTGGGAGGAGAGGTAGGTGCCGAGCGTCTCCTTCTCCATCGCGAGCAGCTCGGCGCGCTCGAACTCCTCTGCCGAGATCGGCGGACGATGGTGCGCCTGAGTGGCATGGGCGCCGGCATCGGACTCCTCGCCGAAGTCGAAGATCGAGCCCTGGCCAAGCTGAGCGTCCTCCTGGGCCTTCTGGCCCGCGGACTGGGCCGCCGGCAACGCCTCCAGCATTCCCCTGCGGGTGGCGCCAGTGGAATCGAGGGCGCCGCACTTGATCAGGCATTCGATCGCCCGCTTGTTGACCGAGCGCGAGTCGACCCGCTCGCAGAAGTCCCAGATCGAGGCGATCGGGCTGTCCTCGCGGGCGCGCAGGATTGCCTCGACCGCCTGATGGCCAACGTTCTTTACCGCGTCGAGGCCGAAGCGGATCGCCTTCTCGGAAACGACGAAATCGTGATCGGAGGAGTTGACGTCTGGCGGCAAGACCTCGATGTCCATCTCCTCGCAGCGGTTGACGAAGAAGGGCACCTTGTCCTTGGTGTTCATCACCGAGGAGATCACCGCGGCCATGTACTCGGCCGGGAAATTGGCCTTGAGATAGGCGGTGCGGTAGGAGATCAGCGCATAACAGGCGGCGTGGGACTTGTTGAAGGAGTAGTCGGCGGCCGCCTCCATCAGCGACCACATGTCCTTCGCCACCTTTTCCGCCGTGCCGGAGGCCTTCATGCCTTCCATGAACTTGGCCTTCATCGTCGCCATCAGCTCACGCTTCTTCTTGCCGATCGCCTTGCGCAGGTCGTCTGCCTCGGCAGGGCTGAAGCCGGCCATCCGCTTGGCGATCTCCATCAGCTGCTCCTGGTAAAGGACGCAGCCGTAAGTCGGCTCGGTGATTGGCCGCAGGCGATCGTCTGGGTAGGTGACCGAAGCAGGGTTGTGCTTGCCCTTGGCGTAGGCCGGGATGTAGGCCATCGCGCCGGGTCGGTAGAGGGCGACGAGGGCGACGATGTCGTCGAACTCGGTGGGCTTGACCTTCTTCATCGCCTCGCGCATGCCCTCGGACTCGAGCTGGAAGACGCCGGTGCCGTCACCGCGGGTGAGCATCTCGAAGGTCTTCGCGTCGTCCATCGGGATCGTGCTCATATCGACCTCGATGCCGCGCGAGCGGCGGATGATCGCCGCCGCGTCCTCGATCACGTCGAGGTTGCGCAGGCCGAGGAAGTCCATCTTCAGCAGGCCGATCTCCTCGATCGGGCCCATCGAGTACTGGGTGACGATCTTGTACTGACGCTCGGCCTTGCCGCCCCCGTTGCCACCTTCCGTTGGACTCGCGGCCGGGGCGCTGCGGTCCTCGGCCAGCTGGAGGGGGACGACCTCCTGCAGCGGGCGGTCGGCGATCACGACCGCGGCGGCGTGGATCGAGTTGTTGCGGATGATGCCCTCGAGGCCCTGGGCGACGTCGAGGATCCGCTTCGCGTCGGCCTCGGAGTCATAGGTCTTGCGCAGTTCGGAGCCGGGCTTGAGACATTCGTCGAAGGACGGGTTGCGGCCAAGGATCGGCTCTGGGATCTGCTTGGCGAGGCGGTCGCCCGTGCCGTAGTCGAAACCGAGCACGCGCGCGGCGTCACGGGTCGCGGCGCGTGGCGCCATCTTGCCGAAGGTGATGATCTGCGCCACCGACTCGCGGCCGTACTTCTCGGCGACGTAGCGGATCACGCGCTCGCGGCCACGCACCGAGAAGTCGATGTCGATGTCCGGCATCGACTTGCGGCCGGGGTTGAGGAAGCGCTCGAAGAGCAGGTCGTTGGCGAGCGGGTCGATGTCGGTGATCGTCAGCGCGTAGGCGACGATCGAGCCTGCCGCCGAGCCGCGGCCCGGGCCGACGGCGACACCGTTGTCCTTGGCGTAGCGGACGAAATCCCAGACGATCAGGAAGTAGGAGGAGAAGCCCATCTCCTCGATCACGCCGAGCTCGAACTCGATCCGCTCCTGCGCCTCGGCCGGGATCGGATCGCCATAGCGGGCGCGCAGGCCCTCTGTGGCGATCCGCCGCAGCATCGCCTCCGGCTCCTCGCCGTCGGGCGCCGGGTAGCGCGGCAGCAGCAGCTTGCCCAGCTCGATCTCGACCCCGCAGCGCTCGGCGATCTCGAGCGTGGTCGGAACCGCCTCCGGCCACTCGGCGAAGGAGGCCGCCATTTCCTCGGAGTCCTTGAGGTAGAACTCGTTGGTGTCGAAGCTCATCTTCGGCGCTTCCAGGGTCGACTTTGTCTGCACGCAGAGCAGCGCCGCGTGGTTGTCGAAGTCCTCGCGCCGCAGGTAGTGGACGTCGGCGGTGCCGACCAGCGGCCGGCCGAGCTCACGGGCGTAGCGGACGATCCCCTCGTTGGCCTTGTCCTGCTCGGGGATGCCGTTCTTCTGAACCTCGAAATAGACCTGCTCGGGGCCGAAGGCCTGGATCAGGTCGTCGAGATGAGCGCGGGCGTCTTCGGGGCGCTCCTCGATCAGGCGCCGGCAGAAGCGCGACTGCAGGCAACCGGTGAGGACGATGACGCCCTCGGCGTGCGCGGCGAGCATCTCCATGTCGACGTTGGCCTTGCCGCGCGAGAAGCCTTCGAGGAAGCCGGCCGAGGTGAGCTTGACGAGGTTGGCGAATCCGGTGTCGTTTTCGGCCAGCAGGGTGAGGTGGTTGCGCTCGTACTTCGGCTTCTCCTTGAGCGTCTTGACGTCGTCGACGAAGTAAGCCTCGAAGCCGGCAATCGGCTTGATCCCGTGCTTCTGGCAAGCCTTGTAGAGGTCGACGGCGCCGTTCATCACGCCGTGGTCGGTCAACCCCAGCGCCGGCTGGCCCATTTCGGCCGCGCGGGCAGCCATCGCGTCGATCTTGCAGGCGCCATCGAGCAGCGAGTACTCGCTGTGGGCATGGAGATGGACGGCGGAGGCGCTACTCACGGGCGCCACCGATCATGTCAATCAGGCCAGATGGAGCGGGGGCCTTTTGGGCGTCTTCCTCGCGTGTTGCGTGGTATTTGGAACGGCAACTCCCGGGGAGGGGTTCCGCTTAACTTTTTCGGTGGGGCGTTGCCTGCTGACGCCGCAGGGTGGGCGCCGAAAAAGTACAAGACGCTCCACCCCTCCCCGGGAGTTGCCCTAGCCGCATACCCAGGCTCCCGGGCCGGAGTCGGCCCAAATTTCTGAAGCTATTTGGTCCTGTTCGGACTTTGGGGCATCTTGTGGGGCGCCGCTGCCGCCGTAGAGCTCCCAGGTCGAGGGGAGGATTTGGTAGGCGCCGCCGGCGCCGCTCGAGTCGTTGACCGCGCCGTAGTTGCCGCCCGACTCGCACATCACGATGTAGGCCGGGATCGAGAAGGGGCCGCCGAGCCAGCGTTCTACTTCGTCTTCTGCTTCGGCGGCGCTGATCCGTTCGGCTTCGGCGATCCTGGCCGCCTCGATGTCCTTGACCCAGCCGCCGATCTGGGACTTCAGCGACGCGAGCGCGGCTGACCGCGAGGCGGATACCGCGTGCAGCCGCGACGCGGCTGCTTCGGCGTCCCCCTTCACCGTGGCGATTTCCGAGCGAGCCGCGGTGAGCCTTTCGTCGTAGGCATCGGCCTTGGCTTTCAGCGCCGCGACCAGCTTCAGCTGAGCGGTGACGGCGCGGCGCACCTGCTCTACGCGGAGCGCCAGGTCTGAGTCGGACTGCTCGATCCGGTCGAGGTATTCGGTCCTCGCCGCCAGCTCTTCGAAGTCGCTCGAGGCGAGGATCACGCTTGCCGTGCTCGGCGTGCCGCTCTCATAGATCGCGATGAGGCGCTGGGAGAGAACCCCACGCGCCCTGCGCAGGCGGCTCTTCTCCGCGGCCAGATGCCGCTGGGTGGCCTGCACTTCGCCGACGAGCTTCGCCGCCCGTTCTTCGCCGTGGGCGAGCAGCGAGGTGAGCTTTTCTTCTCTGGCGCTCGCCGAGGCGGCCTGTTCTTGTGCCGCCGCAAGTTCGGCCTGGGCCGCCTGCAACCTCGATGCCAGCGATCCCGCTTCGTCGCGAGCCGCTGAGAGCTTGGCCTGGAGCCTGCCGATACTGGCGCCATCGGCGCCGGCGGCAAGCAGCACTGCCGAGGCCAGCAATGCGAGGAAGAGAACGGCGAGGCGACCGCGGCCGCCCACCTTTGTCGCGGTCGATCGCGCCACGGAGGGAAGCGAGGCTAGCGGACTTTGTGAGCAAACCCTTACAACTTGCCCAAGAGCCGCAAGAGATCTTGCGAATTGCCTCGGCTGCGACGCGTCGGCCCCCGGCAGGGAAGAAGACGTTGCACCGCCGGCCGGTGCTCAGCCCTCGGGCACGTTGCGGCTCGCCACGTAGGCGGCGACCGCAATCCCCGCGACGGCCACGCCGGCGCCGATGCGGATCTGGCGGCGGTAACGACGCCGGACGTACCTGACCGCGAAGCGGATCGCCACCTTGCCGAGTCTGTCGGAGGTCATCTCTATTCCTTCCCACCGCGCTGGCGGATGCGATGGGCCATCCGCGATTGCAGCGACCAGAGCTCGATGAACCCCGGCGAGGCTGTTTGGGAGAAAAGGCCGCCGGACTCGGCGAAGGAGGCGAGCTCGGGGTCATAGACGGCGTTGGGCGAGGAGCGGGTGATGACCGTGGCGCTGCCCTTGAAGAGCTTGAGGCCGATCGTGCCGGTGACCTGGGCGTTGACGGCGTCCATGTAGGCGTCGAGGTCAGTGCGCAGTGGCTCCAGCCAGAGCCCGGCGTAGACGAGGTAGGCCCACTTCTGGTCGAGGCTCGGCTTGAGCTGGTTCTGGTGAATCGTGCCGACGAGCTTCTCGAGCTCCTGATGGGCGGTGAGCAGGATCGCCGCCGCCGGCACCTCGTAGATGTCGCGGACCTTGAGGCCGACGATGCGATCCTCGATGTGGTCGACGATTCCGACCCCGTGCCGGGCGCCGATTTCCGCCGTCCGTTCGATCAGATCGACCAGTCCCAAGCGCTCGCCGTTGAGCGCCACCGGCCGGCCGGCCTCGAACTCCACCGTGATCGTCTCGGCCGTGTCGGGCGCCCGCTCGGGCGGGGTCACCAGCTGGAAGACATCGTCCTCGGGCGCATGGCCCAGATCCTCGATCCAGCGCCCCTCCGAGGAGCGTCCCCAGAGGTTGTCGTCGATCGAGTAGGGCGCCGCCTCGGTGCCGCCCTTGACCGGGATGCCGTGCTCGCGCGCGTAGGCGATCTCCTCGTCGCGTCCCATCTGCCAGGAGCGCACCGGGGCGATCGTCTTCAGCTCTGGCGCCAGCGTCGCCACCGTCGCCTCGATTCGCACCTGGTCGTTGCCCTTGCCGGTGCAGCCGTGGGCGATCGTGTCGCAGCCGGCCTGGCGCGCGTAGTTGACCGCGAGCTTGGCGATCAGCGGCCGGCCGAGCGCCGTGAAGAGGGGGTAGCCGCCGCCGTAGAGGGCGTTTGCCTTGATCGCCGGCAAAACGTACTCGGCGGCAAACTCCTCGCGGGCGTCGACGACGTGACACTCGCGCGCGCCGAGCCGCTTGGCCTTGTCTTCGATCACGGCGTAGTCCTCGCCGGGCTGGCCCAGGTTGACGGTGAGGCAGACCACATCGGCGTCGTAGGAGTCACGAATCCACTTCAGCATCACGCTGGTGTCGAGACCGCCGGAGTAGAGCAGCAGCACGGAGCGGACCTCGGCCGGGTCGGCCTCGTAGGAGGCGGTGCGGACCTGGATCGGAGAGTCGGGCGTCACTTACGGGGCGCCGATGCCGCCGCTGCCGTTTTCTTCTTCGCTGGGCGGCGCGGTCGTCGTTGTTTCTTCGGGCGTGGTCGTCGTTTCCGACGTCGTCGTTTCGGTCGGAGTCGAAGTCGTGGTCTCGGTGCTCGAACCGGTTGTGGTTTCCGTGGTCGAGCTCGTTTCGCTGGGCACGGTCCTCACCGTCGAGGTCGAGCCGCCGCTGTCGCCGCTACTGGCAATGACGACGACGGCGACGATCAAGCCAACGATCACCGCGACCAGGCCGGCGATCAGCAGGCGCGTGTTGCCGTGCGGCTTGGGATCGTCGGGCTGGCGCATCATCCGGGTCGGGTCCTCGTGCATGGGTCTACTCCTCCGGTCCGAGTATCGCGTCGAGTATCTCGCTCGTGTCCTCGAGCTCGAAGCCACTGCGCAACCGCTCTTCTATCTCGGCGCGACTGCTGCCAGAGACCGCCATCTGGGTAGCCAGCAGGCGGGCGCCGGCGGCGCTGGAACGGCGTCCGGGCGCCGGCGCCGGCTCCGATTCCTCCTCGACCGGCCGCAGATGGGACTCGCGGCGCGGCGCCACGGGTAGCTGTGGATCGAGCTCGTCGGCAAGCGCTCGCAGGCGCTCGGCGGCGATTCGATCGGCGCGGGCGCCGGCCTCCAGGAGCTGGCGGCGCGCCTGTTCCTCGGCGTCGTCGATCACCTTCGAA
This sequence comes from Solirubrobacterales bacterium, assembly GCA_036403515.1. Taxonomy (GTDB): domain Bacteria; phylum Actinomycetota; class Thermoleophilia; order Solirubrobacterales; family 70-9; genus VRUE01. The sequence continues at coordinate 28,153 of DASWQV010000019.1, read as the reverse complement.
GCCGCCTGCTCCGCCGCCTCGACGATCGCCGCGAGGCGCTCAGCCGTGCTGCTGGTCAGCGCGCGCGGCTCCCTTGGTCGCTTATCCGAGCTCATCCGGCCGCGTAGCTTAGGAGTGCGTCGGAAATTGCGCCAACGGCCCGGTCGATCTGGGTCGAATCGACCGTCAACGGCGGTAGGAGGCGCAGCGTTCCAGGCTCGGGCACGTTGACGATCAGGCCGCGCTCGAGCAGGGACGCGCCGACTGCGGCAGCATCGATGCCGTCGTCCAGGCCGACCCCGGCCATCAGGCCACGGCCGCGCACCTCTCGGATACCGTCGAGCCCGAGCAGGCCCTCGCGCAGCTGGGCGCCCAGCTCGCGCACGCTGCGCAGCAGGCCCGCGTCATCGACGATCTCGAGCACGGCCAGCGCCGCCGCGCTGGAGACCGGGCCGCCGGCGAAGGTTGAGCCGTGGTCGCCGGGCTCGAGGACGTCGCCTGCCCGCGGCGTGGTCACGCAGGCGCCGATCGGCATGCCGCCGCCGAGCGCCTTGGCGCTGGTGATCACGTCCGGGCGCACCGGCGTCTGCTCGTAGGCCCACAGCGAGCCGGTCCTCCCCATGCCGGTCTGGATCTCGTCGAAGATCAGCAGGGCGCCGGCTTGATCGCAGGCCTCACGCGCGGCGAGCAGGGCCTCGTCGCTGACCGGGTATATGCCGGCCTCTCCCTGGATCGGCTCGATCAGCACGGCCGCGGTGCTCTCCCCCACCGCCTCGCGCAGCGCCGCCGCGTCGTTCAGCGGCACCGCGAGGAAGCCCGGCAGCATCGGCGCCAGATCGGCATTTGCCGCCAGCGCCGGTGTCGCCGCCAGGGAGCCGTAGGTGCGGCCGTGGAAGTCGCGCTCGAAGCTGACGATCTGCGGCGCCTCGACCCCGCGCCGATGGGCATGCTTGCGGGCAATCTTGATCGCGCACTCATTCGCCTCGGTGCCCGAGTTGGCGAAGAAGACGCGCCCGCCGAGACTTGACTCGGAGAGGCGCTCAGCGAGGCGCACCATCGGCTCGGTGTAGAAGAGGTTCGAGGTGTGCATCAGCCGGCCGGCCTGCTCGCGCACCGCCTCCACCACGTCCGGATTGCAGTGGCCGACGGTGCAGACCGAGATCCCGGCGAGGAAGTCGAGGTACTCCCTGCCCTCGGCGTCCCAGAGCAGGGTGCCCTCACCGCGGACGAACTCGACCGGCGCCCGCCTGTAGGTGCGCATCAGATAGCGCTCCTCCAGGGCTTGCAGGTCGGTCAGGTTCATGGCGTCACCATCGTGCCGATGCCGGCGTTGGTGAAGAGCTCGAGCAGGAGGCTGTGCGGCTCGCGGCCGTCGATGATGTGGGCTGATTTGGCGCCACCTTGGATCGCGTCGACGCAAGCCCCCAGCTTGGGACGCATGCCGCCGTCGATCTCGGAGAGCTTCTGTTCGACCTCGAGCACCGTCGCGTGAGAGATCAGTGAATCCTTCTGGTCCGGATCGGCAAGCCAGCCCTCGACGTCGGTGAGGAAGATCGCCTTGTAGGCATCGAGCGCGGCGGCAACCTTGCCCGCGACTTCGTCGGCGTTGACGTTGTGCGGGTTGCCTTCCGCGTCGGTCGCGGTCGAGGCGATAACCGGGATGTAGTCGGCGGCGATGTGGTTGAGGACGTCGATGTCGACCCGCTCGACCGAGCCGACGAAGCCGACCTTGTCGGCGTTCGCGACGGGGGCAACCTGGAACAGCGCCCCGTCCTCGCCGGAGAGGCCGACCGCGGGCTGGCCGTGAGCGTTGAGGCGCTGGACGATTTCGGAGTTGAGCTTGCCGACCAGGACCATCCTCGCCACCTCGACGGTCTCCGCGTCGGAGACGCGCAGGCCCTCGTGGAAGCGGACCTCCAAGCCCAAGCGCTCCATATAACGGCTGATCTCGGGGCCACCGCCGTGGACGACGACCGGGTTGAGGCCGACGTACTTGAGCAGCACGACGTCGGTCGCGAACGCGTCGCGCAGGGCGTCCTCGCGCATCGCGGCGCCGCCGTACTTGATCACCACCGTGCGGCCGTGGAACTCCTTGATGTAAGGAAGTGCCTCGAGCAGCGTCTCGACGTTGGCGCCCATCGATCCCTCTCTCATGTCGTGTACTCCGCGTTGATCCGCACGTACTCATAACCGAGATCGGAAAACCAGACGTGGGCGGAATGATCGCCACGGTCCAGCCGGAGGCCTATCGAGGCCTCGGCAACGTCCTCGGCGAGCTCGGTGGCGTCGATCGAGCCGGCGCCTATCTCGGCGAGATCCTCCCCTGCCAGGGCCATCCCCGCTGCTTGGGCGATCCGGCCCCAGTTGGGGTCACGGCCGAAGAGTGCTGTCTTGACCAGTGGCGAGTTGGCGATCGCCCGTGCGACCCGCTCAGCCTCGGCGGCGGAAGCGGCGCCGTCGACCTGGATGCGGCCCACGCGCGAAGACCCCTCGCCGTCGGCGACCACCTCGATCGCCAGCTGCAACAAGAGCGCCTCGAGCAGGCCCTCGGGAAGCGGCGCCCCGGCCGTCCCGGTGGCCTGCAGCAGCACCGTGTCGTTGGTGCTCATCTGGCCGTCCACGGTGATCCGCTCGAAGGAGGCGTCGCTTGCGGCGCGCAGCGCCTCATCTGCATCGTTGACCACGGCGTCGGTCTGGACGAAGCAGAGCATCGTCGCCATGTTCGGCTGGATCATGCCGCCACCCTTTGCCTGGGCGGAGATCGTCACGCCGCCCGCCTTCAGGGTGCAGCGCTTGGGCCAGCGATCGGTGGTGAGGATTGCGTCGGAGAAGGCGATGCCGCCTGTCTCTGAGAGGGTCCCCGCGGCGTCGCCGATCCCGCCCAGGACGGCCTCGATCGGCAGGGGGACGCCGATCACGCCGGTCTCGGCGACGGCGACCGACTCCGGCGGCAGCCCAAGCTTCGCCGCTGTCGTGTCGCACATCGCCACCGCATCGGCGTAGCCCTGCTCGCCGGTCTCGGCGTTGGCGTTACCGGCGTTGACGACCGCCGCCCGAATCGACCCCTGCTCGCAGCGCTCGCGGACCACCCGCACAGGCGCCGCCGCCGAAGCGTTGCGGGTGAGCAGAACCGCCGAGGAAACCTGCTCGGCGTCGCAGACGATCAACCCGATGTCGGTCTTGCCGCCGCCCTTGAGGCCGCAGTGCGCCCCACCGGCCCGGAACCCCGGCGCGAGCTGGCCGGGATCGAGCTCTTCGAGCCCGGCGGGCGGCGTCACCCAACGCGACCGGAAGAAACCCGCGCTCACGCGAGCCCCTTCCGGTGCGCCTCATCCCGGCATAGAGGGGGAAAAGCGCACCGGAACATCAGAGGAGGCCCATCGTCTCGTCGAGACCCAGCATCAAGTTGAGGTTCTGCACGCCCTGGCCGGAAGCGCCCTTCCAGAGGTTGTCGAGTGCCGAGAAGGCGAGCACACGCCCGCGCTCCTCGACCGTGACGTAGACGTGGCACTCATTGGTACCGCGAACGTCACGCAAGCCCGGCGGGGCATCGACGAGACGGACAAAGGGCTCGCCGGCGTAGCGCTCGCTGTAGAGGGCCCGCGCCTGCTGCTTGGAAATCGGCTCGACGGTCTTCACGTAGCAGCTGGTCAGCTCCCCCTGGTCGAGCGGCAGGAGATGAGGAACGAAGGTGACCGGCGCCGGGCTGCCCAGGGCCGCCAGCTCCTGTTCGATCTCGGGCCGGTGGCGGTGGCCCTCGGTCTTGTAGGCGAAGGCGTTCTCGTCCATTGAGACGTAATGCATCGCGTCGCCACCGCCGCGACCAGCGCCGGAGACCCCCTGCTTGGCGTCGATGACGACGTCGGCGAGCAAGCCCCTTTCGGCCAGTGGCGCCAGGGCGAGGACGCTCGCGGTCGGATAGCAGCCGGGCGTGGCAACCAGCTTCGCCGAGCGCAGCTCGTCGCGGTACATCTCGGTCAGGCCGTAGACGCCCTTGCCAAAGAGATCGGCGGCGCCATGCTCGCCGTACCAGTGCTCGTAGGTGGCGATGTCGCGCAGCCGGAAGTCGGCGGAGAGGTCGACGACCAAAACACCCTGGCCGCGCAGCGCGGCCACCGCCGGCGCCGAGGCGCCGTGGGGATAGGCGACGATCGCCGCGTCGATGCCATCGATCCGGTCGAGGTCGAGCTCGGTCAGCTCCAGCGGAACCCGGTAGCGCGGGTAGAGGCTGTCGAGCCGCTTGCCGGCGTCGCTGCGCGAGGTGACCGCGACCAGCTCCAGCTTCGGATGGCGCCAGACGATCTGGGCCGCGAGCGCGCCGGTGAAGCCGGAGGCCCCAGCGACCAGGACCCGGGCGGCAGGATCACCGTCGAGCGGCTGTGCGTTGAGATCAGCCACGCAGCGACCCTCCGATCTTGCTCAGCTCGGCCTCGATCGCGGCGCGCTGGGGGAGGACCTCGTCGTCGGTGAGAGTTCGGTCGGCGGCGCGGAACTCGAGCCGCAGCGCGAGGCTCTTCTTGCCCTCGCCGAGCTGCTCGCCCTCATAGAGGTCGAAGACCTCGGCGGCGTGCAGCAGCGCCCCGCCGGCGGTCAGAACGGCATCGCGCAGCCGAGCGGCCGCGACATCGCTCGGGACGACGACCGCGAGGTCCTGGTAAACGGCGGGAAAGGTGGTGACGTCCTCGAAGGTCTCCTGCCCGGCCGGTGACGCGACGACGAGCACGGCGAGGTCGACTTCGAAGGCGACCGCGGCCTCGAGGTCCCAGGCTCGACATACGAGCGGGTGCAGCTCGCCGATCCAGCCCGCTGGCTGGCCGGCGACAGCGAGCCGAGCCGAGCGGCCAGGGTGCAGGAACGGCTCCTCGACGGCCTCGACCGAGGGCTCGACTCCGAGCTGGCCGGCCACCCCCTCCAGGGTGCCCTTGAGCGCGAAGAAGTCGGCAGGCTCGCCACCGCCGCGCCAGGACCTGGCCGCCAGGGAACCGACCGCGAGGCAGCCGATTCGGTGCGGCTCGGCCACGGGCGCGTCCCGCTCCCCCACAAAGTCCCCGAAAAGCGGGCCGACCGGCCGATTTGTCGCCTCAGGGTCGACGTTTCGTGCCGTCGGCGGGGTTTTCAGGTAGACGCGGCCGGACTCGAAGAGGCTGACGTGATCGGCCCCGCGGGAGAGGTTGCGCTGGGCTACGTCGAGCAGCGAGCCGAGCAGGGTGGTGCGCAGCACCGACTGGTCCTCGGAAAGGGGGTTGGAGAGCATCACGCCATCGGCGCGCGGGTCATCTGTAGGGATCCGCAGGCGGCCGGGCTCGCCCGGGTCGGTGAAGCTCCAGCCGACGATCTCGTCGAAGCCGAGATCCCTCATCGCGTCCTCGGCGCGGCGGCGCAGGCGCTGCTCTCGACTCAGGCCGCCGACCTGCCCCGCGACCGCGGGCAGGGTGCTCGGCAGGTGCTCGTCGAGCCCGTGAATCCGTCCGACCTCCTCGATCAGGTCTACCTCGCGGGTGACGTCGTAGTGGCGGTCGGGCGGCACCGTGACCGCCAGATCGTCGGCCGCGGCCTCGACGGCGAAGCCGAGGCGGCCAAGGTAAGCACTCTGGTCAGCCTGCTCGATCGCCATCCCAAGCAGGCCTTCAACCCGCTCGCCCCGCAGCTTCAACTGTCGCGACTCGGGAATCTCGGCGGCCACGTCGATCGTTCCCGGCACCAGCTTGGCTCCACAGAGCTCGACGATCAGCCGCGAGGCGATCCGCTGCGCCCGCATGCAGAGCTCGGGATGAAGCTGCTTCTCGAAGCGAGAGGAAGCCTCGGAGCGCAGCGAGAGCATCCGCGAAGTGCGGAGGATGTTGGTTCCCTTCCAGGTCGCTACCTCGAGCAGGACGCTGCTCGTCTGCCCCGAGACCTCCGAGGCCCGCCCGCCCATGATGCCCGCGATCCCCGAAGGGCCGTTGCGGTCGCAGACCAGCACGGTCTCGGCGTCGAAGCTGCGCTCGACGTCATCGAGCGTCTTCATCTTCTCGCCGTCCGCAGCGGTGCGAACCGTCAGCGCGCCATCCGGGACCTTGTCGAGGTCGAAGGCGTGCAGCGGCTGCGCGGTGAGCAGCATCACGTAGTTGGTGATGTCGACGACGTTGTTGATCGGCCGCTGGCCGGCCGCCGCCAGGCGTGCCTGCAGCCAGGCGGGCGAGGGCGCGACCGTCACATCGCCGAAGACGCGGGCAGTGAAGCGCGGGCAGAGACCCGGGACCTCGACCGTGACCGAGGCATGATCGGTCACGTCGCCCTCGCCCTCGGCCGCTGCATCCTCGGACCAAGGGTCTGGGGCAAGCGGCGCACCGCTGATCGCGTGCACCTCACGGGCGACCCCGTAGAGGCCGAAGCAGTCGACCCGGTTCGGCGTCACCTCCAGCTCCAGCACCGGCTCGGCAATCGGCAGCACCTCAGACAGTGGAGTGCCCGGCACAAGGCTTCCGGTGCGCCTTATCCCCGTATTACGGGGATAAGGCGCACCGGAAGGGTCGTCCTCCAGCACCATGATTCCCGGTGGGCCATCCCCCAGCTCCAGCTCCGAGGAGGCGCAGATCATCCCGGCCGACTCGACGCCGCGCAGCTTTGCCTTGCCGATCTCGTGGCCCCCGGGCAGCGTCGCTCCCGGCAGCGCCACGGGGACGGCCTGGCCGGCCGCGACGTTGGGAGCGCCGCAGACGATCGTCCGCTCGCCGTCGCCGGTGTCGACCGTGCAGACCCGCAGCCGGTCGGCGTTTGGGTGCGGCTCGGCGCTCAGCACCCTGCCGACGACAAAGCCCTCCGCCGACGGCGGCCCAACCGTGCCTACACGCTCGACCTCGGTCCCGGTCATCGCCAGCCGCTCGGCCAGCTCGCCCGGCTCGATGCCGGGGTCGCAGTATTCACGCAGCCATGAGTACGGCACCCTCATGCGAACTGCTCCAACACCCGCACGTCATTGTCGAAAAAGCGCCGCAAATCGGGCACGCCGTGGCGCAGCATCGCGATCCGCTCGACGCCCATGCCGAAGGCGAAGCCCTGCACCAGCTCCGGGTCATAGCCGTTTGACTCGACGAAGCCGAGCACGTTGGGATCCACCATGCCGGCGCCGCCGACCTCGATCCAGCCGATCCCCTTGCAGAGGTTGCAACGAGCGCCGTCGGCGAGCGCGCCCGTGCCCTCGCATTGGAAACAGGAGACGTCGAACTCGACGCTGGGCTCGGTGAAGGGGAAGAAGTGCGGACGCATCCGCGCCTTGCGTCCGGCGCCGAAGATCGCCCGCAGCATCTCATCGAGCGTCCCCTGCAGATCGGCAAGCGTGATGCCTTCGCCGATCGCCAGCCCCTCGACCTGGTGAAACATCGGGCTGTGGGTTGCGTCGGAGTCGCGCCGGTAGACCTTGCCGGGGGCGATCATGAAGATCGGCGGCGGCTGGGCCTCCATGCTGCGGATCTGCACGGGCGAGGTGTGGGTGCGCAGCAGCACCTCAGGGTCGGACTGGACGTAGAAGGTGTCCTGGAGCATCCGCGCCGGGTGTCCAGGGGGGTGGTTGAGCGCTGTGAAGTTGTAGTAGTCGTGCTCGACCTCCGGCCCCTCCATCACGCGGTAGCCGAGGCCGACCATCACGTCCTCGATCTGACGCGTGGTGCGGGTGATCAGGTGGATGTGACCAACCGGCTGGGCTGGGGCGCCCGGCAGGGTCACGTCGATCCGGTCCTCCGCCAGCCGCGATCCCAGCTCACTGGCGTCGAGGGTCGCCGCCCGGGACTCGAGCAACGCCTCCAGCTCCTTGCGCAGCTTGTTTGCGCCGCCGCCGACCTTGCCCCGTTCCTCCGCGGGCAGCTCGGCGATCCCGCGCAGGATCATGGTCAGCTCGGCTTTGCGGCCGAGGTAGCGAACCCGTAGGTCCTCCAGCTCAGCCGTCCCCGCGGCGGCGTCGATTGCCGCGACGGCCTCAACCCTGATCTCCTCGATCCGCTCAAGCCCTCCGTCAATTGCCATCAGCGTCCTCCGGCATGGCGAGCGACGATATCCGCTCGGCGCAGATCGCAGCCACAGCCGCGACGTTGAGCGACTCGGCGCCGCCCGGGCGAAGAGGGATCGTCACCTTTGTCTCGCATCCGGCGAGCACCTCGTCGGGCAGCCCATCGCGCTCGGCGCCTAGGCAGAGCGTTGCGGCGCCAGTGAGTGCCGACGGGTCCTCACCGTCGTGAGCGACCAGAGCAACGCGCGGCCCTGGCGTCCGGTCGATTCCGGCCCGTGCAACCGGCTGAGCGAAGATCGAGCCCATGCTGGCCCGCACCGCCTTTGGCGAGTACGGGTCGGCACAGTTGGGACCGAGGACCACCGTGCCGCCGAGCAGAGCGTGAGCGGTGCGGACGATCGCGCCGACGTTGCCGGGGTCGCTCACCCCGTGAAGGTAGATGGCGGGCGAGCCACCCGGCTCAACCCATGCCTGCGGCCAGACGGCGATCGCCCGCGTCCCAGAGCCGAGGCCGGAAACCGAGGCGAGCAGCTCGGGCTCCACCTCCTCACCGCCGAGCCCGCTGCCGGCGGCGGTCAGCAGGAAGCGCGCCTCGACGCCAGCGGCGAGGCCGGCCTCGATCAGGTCCTCGCCCTCGGTGACGAAGGCCCTCTCACGCTCGCGATGCTTGCGCTCGCGCAGCTTGCGGACCAGCTTCAGCTTCTCGTTGTGGGGGCTTTCGATCATCTGGTGGGTTGGTGGCAATTCTGTTCTGTTCGTGCGTTTCTTCTCCTGGAACGAAAAAGCGGGCCGTGAAGACGGCCCGCCCGGGAAAGTGGAGTGCTTGGCTGCGGCTAGGCGGCCGCACCCTCCCGGGCTAGCTCCACGAATCGGCGGAAGGCCTCGCGGTCACTGACCGCGATCTCGGCGAGCATCTTGCGGTTGACCTCGACGCCGGCGCCGTTGAGGCCGTGGATCAGTTCGGAGTAGCTCATGCCCTCCAGCCGCGCGGCGGCATTGATGCGGGTAATCCAGAGTCGGCGGAACTCACGCTTGCGGTTGCGCCGGTCGCGATAGGCGTACATCCCCGACCGCTGCACCTGCTCTTTGGCGAAACGGTAGGAGGAATGCTTGCGTCCGAAATAGCCTTTCGCTTCTTTGAGGACTTTGCGGCGCTTCTTGCGCGCGTGGACCGACCGCTTGACCCGGCTCACTTGCCGCCTCCAAGCAGCTTGCGCACCGTCCTGGTGTCAGACGGGGCGATCTCGACCGGCCGCGCCATCCGCCGCTTGCGCTTCGGTGACTTCTTCTCGAGGATGTGGCTCGAGTAGGCACGCCGCCCGCGCAGCTTGCCCGTCGCGGTCTTGCGAAAGCGCTTCTTGGCGCCGGAATGAGTCTTCATCTTGGGCATCGGGCTCGCTATTGAAGCAGACGGACGCAACTCGGCGCTCGCTCTGTTGCAGGCGGAAGGCGACGCGCAGGGTACTGTGCCGCCGAATGCGCATCGTCTACGTGGTCGGAACACGGCCCAACTTCGTCAAGACAGCGCCGGTGATCGGCGCCCTGCGGGCGCGACTGCCCGAGGCCCGGCACGCGATCGTCCACACCGGCCAGCACTACGACCGGTTGATGTCGGAGGTCTTCCTCGAAGAGCTGGGCGTGCCCGCGCCCGACCACATGCTCGAGGTCGGCTCCGGTAGTCACGCCCAACAGACCGCGCGCGTGATGGAGCGCCTGGAGGCGGTTCTGGAGGAGGAGCAGCCGGACCTGGTGATGGTCCCGGGCGACGTCAACTCCACCGTGGCCGCGGCGCTGACCGCGGCAAAGATGCAGATCCCGGTCGCCCACATCGAGTCGGGGCTGCGCAGCTTCGATCGCACGATGCCCGAGGAGCTGAACCGGATCGTCACCGACCAGCTTTCCGACCAGCTCTTCATCCACAGCCCGGAGGCCAACGACAACCTCCACGCCGAGGGCATCCCGTCCGAGCGGATCCACCTGGTCGGCAACACGATGATCGACACGCTCGTCGCGCTGGAAGATCGCTTCCGCTCCACCGGCACAGCGGCGCGCCTCGGCGTCGAGCCCGGCTCCTACGCCCTGGTCACCCTGCACCGCCCGGCACTCGTCGACGGCCCGCTGCTGGCGGAGACGATCGAGCGCCTCGCTGCCCTCGCCAGAGAGATGCCGGTCGTCTTCCCGGTCCACCCACGCACCAGGACAATGATGGAGGCGATTGCTTCCGAGCACCCGGGCCTGATGCTCTGCGACCCACTCGGCTACATCGACTTCCTCTCCCTCCTGGCCGAAGCCGGCGCTGTCCTGACCGACTCCGGCGGCATCCAAGAGGAGGCGACCTACCTGGGCATCCCCTGCTTCACCCTGCGCGACAACACCGAGCGCCCGATCACGATCACGGCAGGCACAAACACCCTCCTGGGCCTTGACCCTGCCGCGATTGCTCAGATACCGGCGATGCTGGCCGAGCGCCCATCGGAGCGACCCGAGCCACCGCCACTCTGGGATGGACGAGCCGCGGAGCGAATCGCCGACGTAGTAGTGGGACCCGGAGAGAACTAAGCCGCAGCTGCGTCGTCGCCGGGTGCATCCTCGGCGGCGTTCTCATCGGCGGGCTCGCCCTCAACAGCAGGCGTCTCCTCAACGGCGGGTTCCGGTGTCTCCTCGGCCGCGGAAGCCTTCTCGGCGGCTGGGGCGTCCTCTGTTGCCAGTGTCTCCTCGGCCGCGGCAGTCTCCTCGGCGGCCGGCGTCTCGGTCGCGGCCGGCGTCGCCTCCTCGCTCGGCGCAGCCTCGTCATCGACTTTGACCGCCTCTTTGCCGGGCGCCAGCAGCATGCTCATGTTGCGGCCTTCCTGCAGCGGCTGGGACTCGATCACGGCGAGGCCGTCGAGATCCTCGTAGAGGCGCTGCAGCAGCGCCCTCCCCCGCTCCGGGTGGGCCTGCTCGCGGCCGCGGAACATGATCGTCACCTTGACCTTGTCCTGGTGGCGCAGGAAACGCGCGACGTGACCCATCTTGGTCTCGTAGTCGTGCTGGGCGATCTTCGGCCGCAGCTTGATCTCGCGGATGTTGACCTGCTGCTGGTGCTTGCGGGCCTGCTTTTGCTTCTGCTCCTGCTCGTACTTGTACTTCGAGTAGTCGAGCAGGCGGGTGACGGGCGGCTTCGAGCCGGGCGCGACCTCGACCAGGTCGAGATCGGCGTCCTGGGCGCGTTTGAGCGCCTCGTTGATGTCGACGATGCCGAGTTGCTCTCCCTCGGCCCCGATCAAGCGGACTTTGGGGACGCGGATACGCTCGTTGATCCGAGTCGTGTCGCGCTCTGGCGGGCGCCGGTCGAACCTACGCGGAACCGGCACTATCTAAGTGAGGTGTGGAGCTTCAAGCGGACGAGAGGTAGGGGGGCAGGCACAGGACGCTCAGCGGCGCGGGGTGTTTGGGGTGCCTGCGATCAAGTGTCCGGAGTATAGACAGAGGGCGCGAAGTGGCAAGTGCCCGGTCAGGAAGAGGCGCTCTCGGCATTGACACGGGCGGCGAAGTCGGCTGCCGACATCGCTCCCAGCTCTCCGTCGCCGTGGGAGCGAACCGCAACCCCACCGGCCTCCTGCTCGCGGTCGCCGACGACGAGCATGTAGGGATAACGGCCCAGCTCGGCGTCGCGGATCTTCTTGCCGACCGACTCGGAGCGGTCGTCGGTCTCAACTCGCACGCCGGCCTCGCGCAGCTCGGCGGCAACGCGCCCTGCGTACTCGTTGTGGCGGTCGGCGACGGACAGGACGATCGCCTGCACCGGCGCCAGCCAGACCGGGAAGCGGCCGGCATAGTGCTCGATCAAGATTCCGGCGAAGCGCTCCATCGAGCCGAGCAGGGCACGGTGGATCATCACCGGGCGGTGGGCGGCATCGTCGGCGCCGACATAGGTGAGGTCGAAGCGCTCGGGCATCTGGAAGTCGAGCTGACAGGTACCGCACTGCCAGGAGCGGCCGAGCGCGTCGGTGACGTGGAAGTCGATCTTCGGCCCGTAGAAGGCGCCGTCGCCTGGGTTGAGCTCGTACTCGCGCCCCTGGCGATCGAGCGCCTCGATCAGCGCCGCCTCGGCCTTCGCCCATTGCTCCTCGCTGCCCATCGACTTCTCGGGCTTGGTCGACAGCTCGACCCGCACGTCCTCGAAGCCGAAGCGCGCGTAGAGTTCGTCGATCGCCGCGCAGATGTCCGCCACCTCGTCGGTGATCTGCTCCTCGGTGCAGTAGACGTGGGCGTCGTCCTGGGTGAAGGCGCGCACCCGCAGCAGGCCGTGCAGGACACCCTCCCGCTCGTTGCGCGAGACGCGGCCGAACTCGGCCAGCCGCAGCGGCAGCTCGCGGTAGGAGTGGCGTTCGGAGTCGAAGACGAGACAGGCGCCGGGGCAGTTCATCGGCCGCAGCGCCAGGCGCTTCTCGTCGGACTGCATGAAGTACATGTCGTCGCGATAGTTGTCCCAGTGCCCGGAGCGGTGCCAGAGCTCCTCGTCGAGCACCTGCGGCGTGGCGATCTCCTTGTACCCGCGCTTGCGCAGCTGGGCCTGGACCTCCGCCTCGATCAGGTGCAGCAGAGTCGTGCCGTTGGGCAGCCAGAAGGGCATCCCCGGCGCCTCCTCACGCAGCATGAAGATGCCCAGCTGGGGGCCAAGACGGCGGTGGTCGCGCTTCTTTGCCTCCTCGATCCGCTCGAGGTGCTGCTTGAGGTCCTTCTTGGAGAAGAAGGCGGTGCCGTAGATCCGGGTCAGCATCGGGCGCTTCTCGTCGCCACGCCAGTAGGCCCCCGCAAGCGAGCTGAGCTTGAGCGCCTTGATCCGGCCGGTGGACGGGCCGTGCGGGCCGCGGCAGAGATCCTCGAAGGGGCCGTTGCGGTAGAGCGAGACGGTCTCGATGCCTTCGTTCGCGACCAGGTCGTCGATCAGCTCGACCTTGTAGTCCTCGCCCTGCGCCCTGAAGATCTCGATCGCCTCGACGACCGGCACGTCCCGCCGCTCGAACGCCTCGTCGGCCTCGATGTGAGCCCGCATCGCCGCCTCGATCTTCTCCAGGTCGGCGTCGGTCACCTTGACGTCCGACGGGAAGTCAAAGTCGTAGTAGAAGCCGTTTTCGATTGCCGGGCCGATCGTCACCTTGGCGCCGGGATAAAGCTCCTGCACCGCCTCGGCCATCACGTGGGCGGCGTCGTGGCGGATAAGCGCCAGCGCCTCGGGGTCGCGGTCGGTGAGGATCGCGATCTCGGCACCGTCGGGCAGCGGGGCCGAGAGGTCGCGCAGCTCGCCGTCGACCCGGATCGCAAGCGCCGCCTTGGCCAGACCAGGTCCGATCGCCACCGCGGCGTCGGCCCCCGAAGCGCCATCGGCAAGCTCCAATGGGGTCCCGTCCGGGAGATTGACAGTGATCTTTTGAGTCGCCGCCTCGATCCGGCCATGCTACCCGCGGTAGTTCAACTCCCCACACCCGCCCAGCGGTCGTATTTCTTTCCGCTATCCGGTCAAAAGTACGACCGCACCCTGTGAGACGCGCCGTCTCCATCTTGCGGTCGTATTTCTTTCCGCTATGCGGAAAGAAATACGACCGCTCAGCGGGGTGGGGCTTGGCGGGCCTGGCGGACTGCTATCAGCGGGCACGGGCCGTGGCCTCGGACCGGGGTGGTCCGACGCCAGAGGACGTACGGCGGTGCGACGCGCTTCACCCGTAGACCGGGGAACGGGGGCTGGTCGGGCGCAGATTCCGTGACCACGAAGCGAACACCTGGTGGCGGCTGATTTCCGGCTTCGTCGGCGGAATCGATGCAGACCCGACCGCCGCGCAGCTCCCAGGTGATGTAGGGGACGCCGTGTTCGTCTTCGAGCAGCTGTCGTGAAGCGACCACGAGCGTCGGGCCCTTGCCGACGTCGACACGCAGGCCGGTAAGCGCTGGCGAGTAGGAGCTCGGCCCGACCGGGGCGTTGGCCAGGGCCAAGAGCGAGCAGCCAGTCGCCGCAAGCAGGTAGAGCCAGGCGACTGGCCGGCGCAATAGCGGTAGGACGATGACCAGCGCGGCCAGCGGCGCGCCGATCTCGATCGCCTTGGCGGCTGTGTAGGGGGTGCCGCTGATGCGCGCCGCCGCATATGCGAGCGCCGCGGCGGCGAGCCCAGCGATCAGCGTGGTCTCCCGGCGGCGCCAGCAGACGATCAGGCCATAGAGGATCAGGATCGAGGCGTAGGCGGCGCCGAGGAAGTAACCGAGGGCGGGCACGGCGCCGTCGCCGGGGCTGAGGCGGAAATCGCCGGAAGGCCAGATGCCGAGCGCCTCGAAGGGCGAGATCTGGCCGAAGAGGTTGCCGAGGCCGGGGCCGTTGGGGTCGAAGGTCTCGAAGCTGTGGAAGTCGATCATCCGGCCGATCTCTGGCGCGATCAGGACTGCGAAGAGGAGGGACGCATACAGGACAGAGCGCCAGGCGGCGGGGCCTGTCGCGACTGCGGGGGGGCCTGCGGGCGGGGCCTTCGCCTCCGTTCTCGGCCCCCCCGCATCCGCGCCACCCGCCGAGCTGCCGAACCGCCCTAGGGCGAGCTCGATTGCGCCCCAGATGACTGCGGCGGCGGTCAGCCAGATGAGACCCGGGAAGCTGTAGGTGTACACAGACCCCACTGCTAGAAGAGCTGCAGGGACGAAGCGGAGTGGTAGCTCGCGCCAGGTGGGATTTTGGCTTGCCTCTCTCAGGGCGAGGGCGAAGGCGAGGAAGAAGAGAGCTTGGATCGTCTCCTTGAAGGAGCCCTGGGCGTAGTAGGAGGCGACCATGTAGGGGAGGCCGACTACGAGGGATGCCGGGATGCGGAGGAGTGTGGGCTGGTCGCGGAAGGCTGTCAGCGCGGTTAGGGAGGCGAGGACGGCTACTGCGACCGTCAGGCCGGTGAAGCCCTGGACCAGGCAGACGCCCAGGCCCTTGGTCAGGGCGACGGCTATCGCGTGGGGTCCCAGGGGATAGCCCTGATTGAGAAGCTGGGAGGCCTCGCCATGGGCCAGGCGATCCGCCGCCAGCAGGTGCTGGGACATGTCGGGGTTGAAGCTGGTGCCGAGGATGCCGAAGTGGCCTTCGGCGAGGAACGGTAGAGAGGTGGCCGCCAGGGCCAGCAGGGCGACGGGCCAACCGGCCGCAAGAGCCTCCTCCCCGCCCTTCAGTCGCGTCCGCAGATAGACGACTGAAGCGATGAAAAGCGCCAGGACGACAACGGCGGAGATCGTGCCGTCGCCTGGGAGTCTCACGGTCCCCCAGCAGAAGGCGCAGAGAAGGGCCAGTCCGACGGCCGGCGCCAGCCATGACCACTGCCGCACGCCGCAGAGCGCGATCGCCGCCTGGCCGATCGCCAGCGAGGCGAGGCAAACGACCAGCACGGCTGCATAGGTCCCGACCACGAGGGCGCGAGCCTAGACTGCGGGCATGGCGTTTGTCCCTCCCGCCCGTCACCTGCTGCGCGCCAAGGACCTTGCCGACGCTCGTTACTTCGAGCCGCTCGGGGTCGACGACCTGGCTGCCGCCGCGGGGCTCTCGCGGGCTCACTTCAGCCGCGAGTTCCGCCGCGCCTTCGGCGAGTCGCCGCACGCCTACCTGCTGACCCGCAGGCTGGAGCGGGCCGCGGCGCTGCTGCGCACAACCGATCGCTCGGTCGCCGATATCTGCCTCTCCGTCGGGCTGCGGAGCATCGGCTCCTTCACGACCAGCTTCAGCCGCACCTTCGGCCTCTCGCCCACCGCCTACCGGACCGAGCACCCGCCCGCCGCGAGCGGCGCCCTGGTCCCGGGCTGCGTAGTGCGTGCCTACACGCGACCACAACACCGCACGTTTCGAGAAGACAGCCCGCGCGTCCCCGCCTAGCATCGCCGTCGACCTTTCCGTTCGACCAAGGAGACGCAACGATGATCAGAATTGCCAACGCCCAGCTATGGGTCCACGACCAGGAGGAGGCTCTCGCCTTTTACACCGAGAAGGTCGGCATGGAGATACGCGCCGACGTCACCCTGCCTGAGATGGGCGACTTCCGCTGGCTGACCGTCGGCCCTCCAGGGCAGGAAGACGTATCGATCGTGCTGATGGCGATCCCCGGCGCCCCGGTGATGGACGAGGAGACCGGCAATCAGGTGCGCGAGCTGATGGCAAAGGGCTTTGCCGGCACCGTCTTTCTCACGACGGACGACTGCCAGGCTTCTTACGAAGAGCTGAAGGCCCGCGGGGTCGAGTTCACCGAAGCGCCCGAGGAGCGCCCCTACGGCATCGACTCGGGCTTCCGTGACCCCTCCGGCAACAACCTCCGCCTCGCCGAGGTGAGGATGGCCGGGGTCTGACCGGCATCACGCTTCCGGGGACTAGGAAATGGGCGCTACTGGGCTCGAACCAGTGACCTCCAGCTTGTCGAGCTGGCGCTCTCCCAACTGAGCTAAGCGCCCCGGGGACCTGAATCTAGCAGCGGCGCGTGGGCCGACGACGCCCGCGCGCCGCAGCCTCGAGACCGGCGCTGCAAGTGCCGATGCATTGGGTGCAACTTTTCAACTAACGCGGTGTTTCTTTATGCAGCGACCGATTAAGGCTTGAGGGCTGACGAGCCAGGGAAACAGAGTCTCGCTGGTGGCACGTCCTTCGGAATCAAAGGGCCCCTCACGGGGCCCTTTTCCGTTCAGCTGAAGACCTGGACGACGACGGTTCGCTCCCGGGGACGATCGTCGAAGTCGAGCAGCACGATCTGCTGCCAGGTGCCAAGCGCCAGGTGGCGGTCGATCACGGGCACCGACAGGGAGGGACCGATCAGCGACGCCCGCTGGTGCGCGTGCGAATTGCTGTCGTGGTTGAGCCGGTTGTGTTCATAGTCGCCCTGGCTCGGGATCAGCCGCTCGAGCATCGCGTCGAGGTCGTGGACGCCGCCAGGCTCGTGCTCCATCGTCGTGATCGCCGCGGTCGAGCCGCGCACAAACACGATGGCCTGGCCCTCCACGACGCCGGACGAGTCAACGAAACGCTGCACGTCCGCCGTGACGTCGGTCGCATCGCCGTCGCCTCGGGTCGAGAACCGCAGCTCGCTGCTTTTAGTCTCCATATCGCCACCGTACCCGGCGCTGGCCGAATGTTGGAAGGCAGGGCGTGCAAAGCGCTCTGGCCTGAGCGCGTTTCTTTAGCGTGGATGCGGTGAGCCAGCACAGACAGCCTCTGCTCGGGCTCCGATCGCCCCAAACGGTTGAGTCGGGGCAGGGCCTCGAAGACAAACCCGTCGCCGCCGAGAGACGTTGGCACTTCCGCCTCCCCTCGCTTCGAGGCGGGTCGGCGCTGGTCCCCACCCTCGACAGGGCCGCCCGGGAAGAGCGCACCGAGGAACGGGAACGGGAGAGGCGGCTCGCCGCCGTCGAAGCCGCCGAACAGGCCTTTTTCCAGACCCCGGCAGGCAGGGCGCGCCTCGCCTACAAACGGGGACATCGCCTCTTCCAGTACGAGCTCGAGATCAATGAGCTGCCGCCAACCGTCATCCCGGGGTTGGTCGGCTCGTCCGCCCGCCTGACCACCGATCCCGTCGACATTCTCAACTCGGTGAGCGTCGAGGGCTGGAAGCTGGTCACCGGCAAGTTCATCCATTCCGAGATGCGAGGCGGAGCCGTGGGCTGCTACCTCTTCAAGCGCTCACAGAAACGGCGCCTGGCGATGAACAACCCGTGGCAGGACCCGAACATCCTCGGCTGAGCCCGCTGTTCCCGGCTCTATGAGTGGTCGTATGGCACGTGCCAGCGGCGCGGCGTGAGCAGGGCGTCGACCGGCTCGGGGCCCCATGAGCCAGGCTCGTAGGGTCTCAACGGAGACGGGTCCTGCACGACCGGGTCGGCGATCTCCCAGAGGCGCTCGATCGCTTCGGAGGTGGTGAAGAGGGTGCGGTCGCCGACCATGACGTCGTGGATCAGCCGCTCGTAGGCGTCGAGCGCCTGCTCAGGACCGCCAAAGCTGTCGGCATAGCTGAAGTGCATGTGGGCTTCGCCCAGTCGCAGCGCCGGCCCAGGGACCTTGGCGAGGAAAGACGCTTCGATGCTGCCCGGGTCGCCCAGCTCGAAGGTCAGATGATCGTGGCCGAACGCCTCGGCGATCTGGGTGCAATCGAGCGGGAACATCCGGCGCGGCGGCTGCGAGAAGGCGACCGTGAGCACGTGATGGTCCTCCGCCATGCGCTTGCCCGAGCGCAGGTAGAAGGGAACACCCTCCCATCGCCAGTTGTCGACGAAGGCCCGCAGGGAGACGAAGGTCTCGGTGTCGGAGCCCGCCGCGACTCCATCCTCGTCGCGATAACCGACGTATTGGCCACGAACCACGTCGCCCGGCGCAAGCGACTTCATCGAGTCGAAAACCTTGCCGCGCTCCGCCATCAGCGGCTTGGCGTTGAGGGACGGAGGTGGCTCCATCGCGACGAAGCTGAGCACCTGGAAGAGGTGGGTGACGATCATGTCGCGAAAGGCGCCTGTTTCCTCATAAAAGCTTCCTCGCATGCCGATCGAAAGCGTCTCCGGAACGTCGATCTGGATGTGATCGATGTGGTTGCGGTTCCAGACCGGCTCGAACATGCCGTTGGCGAAGCGCATCGCGAGCAGGTTCTGAACCGCCTCACGGCCCAGGTAGTGGTCGATGCGGAAGACCTGCTCCTCCTCGAAGACGGAGTGGACCAGGGCGTCGAGCGCCCGCGCGGAGGCGAGATCGCGGCCGAAAGGCTTCTCCATGATCACCCTGGCGCCCTTGCCAAGGCCAAGCTGGCCGAGGCCCTCGATCACGCCGGCATACGCGTTCGGCGGCAACGAGAGGTAGTGCAACAGCTGCGCGCCGTCGGCAAGCTCCTGCTTGGCGCGCCCCACGGCGTTGGCGAGATCGTCGAAGCCATCGCCGAGCGCGGCGGTGCGCAGACTCGCCAAGAAGCGATCCAACGACTCGCCGAGCTCCGGCCTTCGCCCCGAGCCGCACACTGCGTCCCGCGCGAGAGCGGCGAACTCCTCCTCCCGGAGCTCCCCTCGCGAAGCGCCGATCAAGACGAAGCGCTCCGGCATCAACCCCGCCTCGAAGAGATGGAAGATTCCCGGTAGCAGCTTGCGCTTCGCCAGGTCCCCCGTCGCGCCGAAGAGAACGATGACCTGATCCTGCGGGATCGTGGCCGATGCCGCTGTACGCGGCGCCTCTGCGACGTTGACCGCCATCGGAGCAGCCTTGCAGAACCGGTTCGTGGGCTCAGGGCCCTTCAGTCAGACGGCGGGCGAGAAAGCGCCGCTCGGCCTCGGAGTGCGCCAGCTCGAGCGCGCGTTCGTAAGCGGCGCGCGCCTCTGCGGGGCGGCCGAGGCGACGCAGGAAGTCAGCTCGGGTCGAGTGGAGATAGGGATAGGAGCCGAGATCCAACCCTTTGATCGCTTCCAGGCCGGCCTGGGGACCGTCGGTTTCGGCCAGGGCCACGGCCCGGTTCAGAGCGACGATCGGCGAATCGGTCAGGCGGGCGAGCTCGCCATAAAGGGCGGCGATCTGCGGCCAGTCGCGGGACTCATCGGCGTGCAGGGAGGCGATCGCCGCTTGCACCACGTAGGGCCCGCGGCCGCGCAGGGCGAGGGCACGGTCGAGCGCCGCCCGTCCCGCCGAGATCTGAGTCGCATCCCAGAGCGAGCGATCCTGCTCGGCGAGCAGCACCAGCTCCCCGTTGCGGAAACGCGCCTCGCGGCGGGCCTCGAGCAACAACATCATTGCCAGCAAGCCGTGCGCCTCGGGCTCGTCGGGCATCAGCTCAGCCAGGGCGCCGCCGAGCCGGATCGCCTCGGCGGCAAGATCGCCTTTGCCGCCATAGCCCTCGTTGAAGATCAGGTAGACGACAGCGAGAACAGCGGCGATGCGATCGGGCAGCAGGTGATCCGGGGGCACCCGGAACGGAATGCCGGCATCCCTGATCTTCTTCTTGGCGCGTAGGAGCCGCTTCGCCATCGTCTCCCGCGGCACGACGAAGGCCCGTGCGATCTCCTCCGTGCGGAGGCCGCCCAGGGTGCGCAGCGTCAGAGCCACCTGCGCCTCGATCGAGAGGGCCGGATGGCAGCAGGTGAAGATCAGCTCCAGGCGCTCGTCGGGAAAGACCGTCTCTTCGAGCTCATCCTCCACGACCCGCGGCGCCTCCAACAGCTTTGTCTTGTCGGCGAGAGCCCGCTCGCGGCGAATCCGATCGATCGCCCGGTTGCGGCCGGTGGCGATCAACCAGGCCGCGGGGTTCGCCGGCGTGCCCTCGCGGGGCCAGCGCTCAGCCGCCGTAGCGAAGGCTTCCTGGGCGGCCTCCTCGGCTAGATCGAAATCGCCGAGGAGGCCGATCAGGGTGGCGAGGACGCGGCCCCACTCGTCGCGGAAGGCCTGCTCCGTCAGCTCTCCACCACCGGGCGAACCTCGATCGCACCGCCCATGCTGGCGGCGGGGACCTTCGCGGCCAGCTCAATCGCAGCATCGAGGTCGCCTGCCTCGAGGAAGAGGTAGCCGCCGAGCGCCTCCTTGGTCTCGACGAAGGGCCCGTCCGTGGTCAGCGTCTGGCCGTCCTGCACCCGTACCGTCGTCGCGGTCTCAGGCGGCTGCATGCGGACACCGGACTCGACGCCAGGCGTTTCGTTGATCTCCTGGTAGGCGCCGTATACCGCCCCTTGTTGCTCCTTGGAAAGGCCATCCCATGCCTCCGTTCCGGGCAGCGGGGTGGTGCCCTGGTGAATCAACAGCATGTACTTCATCGTTCCTCCTTTGGAAGGTGCGTTCACTCCCTAGACGAACGGGAAGTCCGGGAATGGACAGCCTGCCGAAGATATCTCTCGCCCCACGTCGGTGCGCCCGCCCGGTCGCACGGGCGGCGGCTTCGCCCGATCACATGTAGGCTGCTCCGTCAAGAAGAATCCTTAGTAATCGGCGTCGCTATGCGAGGAGGCGGACATGTTGAGGTCGCAAGGCTCAGGGGAACGGCTCGGTGCGAGCACTGTCGGGGCCGTGGCTTTCGCGCTTGCCTTGCTGATCTGGCTGGGTGGGACCGCGAGGGCCGCCGAAACGCCAGCCTGCACGGGAGAACCAACCGCCGTGCAAACCCTCAACATCACCGTCGGGGGCGTCCCGACCTACGGCTATTACGCCCTGCCGACGAGCACCCCGAGAGGGATAGTCGTGCTCGGGCATGGCTATCCGACCACCGCTCACTCGATGGTCCCATTGCTGTCCTCGATCGCGCAGCGCGACGGCGTAATCGCGCTGGCGATGGACTACCACGGGACCATCGACCTCGAAGGGCCGGCCGGCGCGACTTCGCGGGGGTGGAAAGTGAGCGAGGGAGCCGCGGATTCGATCGCTGCGGCACGCCTCTTCGACAGCACCTGCCAGGGCCTCAGCCCGAGCCGGTTCGTCAACTCCGCCTTTGGCATCAGCATGGGCGGCAACATGACCGGCCTAGCGGTCTCCGAACAGGCGAAACGGGCTGACGGCAGCCCCCTGTTCGAATACTGGTTCGACGTGGCCGGCGTCACGAACGTCCCCGAGATCTACACCGATGCCACCGCGATCTCACTGGTCCCGCTGGGCGGCATCCAGACGACCGGCGCCAACGCCAAGACCGACATCGAAGCCGAGATGGGCTCGCCGCTGCTGAACCTCGGCACCTATCTGAACCGGAGCCCGGCGCTGCGCGCCAGTCAGATGAAATCCTCCGGCCTGAAAGGCGTCGTTGTCTCACATGGTGTGCTCGATGGCGAGGTGACCTCCGACCAGAGCGATCAAATGGTCGCCGCCCTTGCCCTGGCGGGGATCCCCACCAACTACTACACGTCCGTCTTCAAAGCGCCCGAAACGCCGCCCGGCCTGACCCTCGACGGCGACATCCTCGGCCTGGTCCCGGGCTACGTCTCACCCTTCGCCGGTCACGTGAGCGAAATAGTCCTCAATTCGGCGCTTGGCCAGCTGGACGCGCTCTACCTGGAAGGAAGCACTCCCTCGGGACTGAAACTGACGCTCAAAGACGGGACCCTGGGCACTTTCCCGCTGCTGTGAAAGAGGCGCCCACCGGAATCGAACCGGTGTAAACGGCTTTGCAGGCCGCTGCGTAACCACTCCGCCAGGGCGCCGGGCGGATCAAGGGTAGCGGCGTTTGCGCTCAGCCCTCGTAGCCCTCGACCGTGTCAGGGTCGCGGGGGGAGGCCTCTTCTGGATTGAGGCCGTACTGGCGCAGGGCGCGGCGCTGGCGAAGGAAGTCCCAGGCGCTGTCGAGGCGAGCTTTGACTTCCTCGAGACGGGCATGCTCGTCGTCGCTGAGGGCCTCGTCCTCTCCCTCGTGACGGTGGAGCAGACGCTCCTCCTCCTGGACCAGCTCGTCGATGCGACTGAGGACTTGCTCGTCATCCATGCCGGGGAGAGTACCCGCGCCGACCGGTAGCTAAGCGGCGCGCTGGTCGGGGCCAGCTTCGTCGTCGATGTCGAGGACGACGTTGTCGTCCGCGGTACGGCGGACGCGGAAGTCGAGCGGGGAGCGTTGCTCGAGCTCGTGAAGAAGGTCGGTCGGCTCGCTGAGGCGCATCGACAGCGTTGCTCGCCCCTCGGAGAACCGCTCGACCGAGATCTCGGAGGTGGCGCCGATCTGGCCGGCAGCGTCCTCGAAGCCGACCAGCTGGGAGAAGTCGTCAAGTGGGCCTATCTCCACTTTGACCAGGCCGTCGAAGACATCTCGCGCCGAGGACTGAGCGTGGCCGTTGCCATTTCCGTTCGGCGAGCCTGGGACGGGGGTGGCCGCGCCGGCTTGGGCCTCGCTCAACTCCTGGGCACGGCGGCCGACCTCGACCGCCTCGCGCAGCGCCTTCATCCGGATCCGAGTCGCCTGACCTCGCGCCTGGGCCTGGATCTCCTCCAGACGCGCCGAGACCGACTCGAGGGAGGCCACGTTGCGGTCATGTCGCGCGTTGGCCTCGTCGAGGCGGCCGAGCAGGCCACGGATCTCACGCTCACGCTCGATCACCATCGCCGAGAGCGAGCCAAGCTCTTGCTCGGCTTGCGCCGCGGCCTCGTCGGACTCACGGCAGCGCGCCAGCGCCTCCTGCGCGTCGCGCTCCAAGGCCCAGTTTCGTGCGTCCCGAGAAGCCAGCGCCGCATCCACATCGGAGCGGCGATAGCCGAGGAGCGACCTCTTGAAGCTACCCATGCGCGGCACCGTAGAGGTGCCCTCGGACGCCATCCCGTGACGCTTGAAACTCGAGCTTTGGCGCCTCTCGCCAGAGGTCCTCGAGCTGATAGCGCTTGCGCTCCTCCTCGGTGAAGACGTGCAGGACGCAGTCGAGGTAATCGAGGACGATCCAGCCCGCCGCCTCTGCCGCCTCGGAGCCAGCCGGCAGCAGCTGCTGCTCCTGCTTGAGGCGCAGCTTCACCTCGTCGGCGATCGCGCGCGCCTGGCGTTCATTGCGTGCCGTGCAGATCGCCAGGAAGTCCGTATAGGAGACCAGCCCGCGCATGTCGAGGACGACGATCTCCGTCGCGGCTTTGGAGTCGGCGAGCTCGGCAAGCCGCTGAGCCAGGTTCGCCGATTGGTCGGCCGGGCGCTCGGCGCTCATGCGTAAATCCCCTTCTCTTCGATGAAGCGGGCAACCGGCTCCGGCACGAGATAACGCAGCGGTCGACCCGCCGCCGCGCGCTCGCGCACAGCCGAGGAGGAGACGCCGAACTGGGGCATCTCGAGCATCGTCGCCCGGCCCTCGGCGCCGAGGCTGCGCAGCACCGCGGCGACATCGGCCTCGGAGACACCTGCTCGGCGCGCCACCGCCAGCCGCGCCAGCTCCGTCACCCGCCGCGGCTCGCGCCAGCTCTCCAGGCCCACGGCGGCGTCCGCCCCCATCACGAACACCAGCTCCCTGTCGCCCCGGTCTTTTGCAAGCAACTCCAAGGTTTCATACGTGTAGGACGGCCCCTCGCGCTCGACCTCCAGGGTCGAGACAGAGAAGCGCGCGTCATCGGCCGCGGCGAGCCGGGTCATTGCCAGGCGCAGCTCACGGCCCGGGTCATCGGCGATGCGCTTGTGCGGCGCCTCGCCGGTCGGAACCAGGATCACCTCGTCGAGATCGAGCTGCCAGAGCGCCTCCTGGGCCAGCGCCAGGTGACCCAGGTGCGGCGGGTTGAAGGCCGAGCCTAGGACGCCGATTCCGCCCGCCGATGCGCTACTCACGTATTTGGCCGTCGCCGCGGACGACGTACTTGTAGGTCGTCAGCTCGCGCAGCCCGATCGGCCCGCGCGCGTGCAGCTTCTGGGTCGAGTTGCCGATCTCCGCCCCCATGCCGAACTCGAAGCCGTCGGTGAAGCGGGTCGAGGCATTGGTGTAGACGACGGCGGCGTCAACGGCGGCGGTGAAGCGCTCGGAAGCCCCGGAAGACGCGCTGACGATCGCCTCCGAGTGGCCGGTGCCGTGAGCGTTGACGTGATCGATCGCCTCGCCGAGCGAGTCGACGACAGCGACGGCAAGCTTCAGATCGAGGTACTCGGTGTCCCAGTCCTGCTCGGACGCGGCTTGGACGTCAGCCTCACCGGCAAGCTCGCGCGCCCGCTCGTCGCCGACCAGCTCGACACCGGCGTCGCTCAGCTCGGCAAGCGCCGCCGGAAGGAAGTCCGCCGCCACAGCCGCGTTGACCAGCAGCGTCTCCGCCGCGTTGCAGACGCCAGGCCGCTGCGTCTTTGCGTTGACCGCGATCCGCCGGGCCATCTCCAGATCCGCGTCTGAGTGCACGTAGACGTGGCAGTTGCCGGCGGCGGCGTAGATCACCGGCACCGTGGCAACGTCCTTCAAAGCCTTCTTCAGGCCCTCGCCTCCGCGCGGGATCAGCAGGTCCACCACCCCGTCCTGAGTGGCCAGCTGCGCCAGGTCGCCATGGCCCTCGCCGACCGGCAGCAGCAGCACGGCGTCCTCGGGAAGGCCAGCCTCGGCAAGCGCCTCTCGGGCCACTGCCGCCAAGGCAGCGTTCGAGCGCTCAGCGTAGTGCGACCCGCGCAGCACGATCGCGTTGCCGCTCTTGATCGTCAGCGCCGCGCAGTCGATCGTCACGTTGGGCCGCGCCTCGTAGACAACCGCGACGACTCCCAGCGGGACCCGCAGCCTGCGCAGATCCAGCCCGCTCTGCAGAGATTTTCGTTCAAGCTCCTCGCCGATCGGGTCTTCGAGCGCAGCCACAGCTCGTACACCGTCAGCCATCGCCGCCACCCGGTCCTCGGTAAGCGTCAACCGATCCCGCAGGGCCTGGGTAAGCCCAAGCGCCCGCTCATCGGCGAGATCAGCGGCATTGGCTTCGAGGATTTCCGCGCTGCACTCGCCCAACAACCGAGCAGTCGTCTCCAACGCCGCATCCCTGGCAGCGGTCGAAGCACCAGCCAGCTCCCAAGCAACCCGCCGAGAGGCCGCACAGATCTCCGGCACCGTTCTAGTCGTGACAGCCATGACCGTTAAGGGTAGCTGTGAGGGTCGGGAGCCCCCTCTCCGTCCTAGACCAGCACGAACCGATCCCGATGAATGACCTCATCGGCAGCGTGCGGCATCCGCTGACGCACGTCGGCACTCTTCAGCCCAATCACCTCCGGCAACTCCCGCGACGAGTAGTCCGCGATCCCCTTGCCGATCACCTCACCGTCCACGACGATCTCAACCGCATCACCGGCATCGAAGTCGCCGTCGACCTCGACAACGCCGACCGGCAGCAAGCTGGAGCCGCTCTCGCGCAGGACACGGGCAGCGCCCTCGTCAACCGTCAGCCGGCCATGGATCGGCTTCGCGTACTTGAGCCAGAGCTTGAAGCTGGACGCCTTCGTGCCCTGCGCGGTGAATCGCGTCCCGACCGGATCGCCGGCAGCCGCCGCGGTCAACGTGCCGGCGCTGGTTCCGTTACAGATCGTCGCCGCGATGCCAGCCTCACCCGCCATCTCGGCCGCGGCAACCTTGCTCCGCATGCCACCAGAGCCGAAGACCGACGTGCGGTCGCCGATCTCCATCTTCTCCAGCTCGGAGAAATCGGTGACCTCCGGGATTCGCCTTGCCTTCCGATCGACCGCCGGGTCGGCGGTGAAGAGGCCGTCGGTGTTGGTCAGCAGGACGAGCAGCCGCGCGTCGAGCAGGATCGCCACCTGGGCGGCGAGGAAGTCGTTGTCGCCGAAGCTGATCTCATCAGTTGCGGTGGTGTCGTTCTCATTGACGACCGGGACCACCCCCCACTCGATCAGCCGTCGCAGCGTCTGGCGCGCATTGAGGTAGTTGGTGCGCGCAGCGATGTCGGCCGCCGTCAAGAGCACCTGTGCGGCGCGGGCGCCGTACTCGGCGAGGCGGCTCTCATACGCGCGGAAGAGGTCGCCCTGGCCGACGGCGGAGGCCGCCTGCAGCTCATCCATCGCCCGCGGACGGGCCGGCAGTTTCATCAGCCGCATGCCGCGGGCGATCGCGCCCGAAGTGACCATCACCACACGCTCGCCGCCGCGCTCCAGCCCGGCGACCTGCGAGCAGACCGAGTCGAGGACGTCGCTGCGCAGATCACCATCGTCGGCGGCAACGATCGAGGAGCCAAGCTTGACGACAAGGGTCATGGCGGCCCAAGTGTATGAGCCGAGGAAGGCAACACTCCTTCAACCTTAGGCTGAAAGCTCGCATCCAAAGAGAGGCCAGCGGCCCCTCCCAAAACACTCAAGAGCGGCTCCGCCGCTCGTTTTGGGAGGGGCCGCTGGCCTCTCTCACGGATACAGCTCAAACTCGTGCTCGCCGACCCGAACCTCGTTGCCGGGCTCGAAACCGGCGGCGCGCAGGGCGGCGACGACACCGATCTCGTTGAGCCGCTGCTCCAGGTAGCCGAGCGCTTCTTCGTTCTTGACGTCGTGGCGCTCGAAGAGCAGCTCGACGCCGCGGCCGGTGACGCGGTAGGCGCCGTCGTCCTCGCGCTCGACCGAGTAGCCGCCCTCGCCGGCTGGCCGGTAGACGCGATGCTCGACCTCGAATTCGGCCGACGGTTGCGGGCCCTGCTCGGGCCGCGCCATGCCCGGAAGCTCCGGCAGGGCCGAGAGGATCCGTTCACGCAGCTCCTCCAGCCCCTCGCCGGTCGCCGAGGAGGCGGAGAGCACGCCGATGCCGTCGTCGCCAAGCCGCGCCCGCCATTCGGCAAGAGCTGCCTCGACATCCTCCCCCGGAAGCAGGTCCCGCTTCGAGAGCAGGACCAGCTCCGGCAGCCGGTCGAGCCCGGCCCCGTAGGACAGAAGCTCCTCGCGCACCGCCTCGTAGTTGGCCACCGCCTCACCTTCCAGCGGCGCCAGCTCGACCAGGTGGACCAGCATCGTGCAGCGCTCGACGTGGGCGAGGAACTCGTGCCCGAGCCCGGCACCGTCAGCGGCGCCTTCGATCAAGCCGGGAATGTCGGCGACGATCGCCTGCCTGTCCTCGCCTTCGATCGTCCCCAGAACCGGTGAGAGCGTCGTGAACGGATAGTCAGCGACCTTCGGCGCCGCCCGCGTCAACCGCCCCAGCAACGAGGACTTCCCCGCATTGGGCAGCCCGATCAAGCCAACGTCGGCAAGCAGCTTCAAGCGCAGCTCGATCCAGCCCTCCTCCCCACTCGTCCCGTTCTCGGCAAACCGAGGGGCCTGCCGCGTGGAGGTGGCAAACCGCTTGTTCCCATGCCCCCCACGCCCGCCGTGAGCGACCACCGCCCGCTGCCCCACTTCAACCAGATCGACCTGACTCCCATCGACAGCTTCGGCCTGTGTCCCAGCCGGAACCAAGATCTCCCGCTCCTCGCCGCGCCCCCCCTGCCGATTGGACCCTTCCCCATGCTTCCCCCGCCCGCCCCGAAAGTGCTTGCTCCCCTTCAAAGCCCCCAGATCCCGCTTCGAGGCATCGCAAACAAGCACCACATCGCCGCCATGGCCGCCATCCCCACCATCAGGGCCACCCCTGGGCACGTGAGCCTCACGCCGAAAGCTGATGCAACCGTTCCCGCCGGCCCCACCCTCAACCCAGATCTTCGCCTTGTCGTACATGAGCTAGAGAGAGGTGTAACGCATAGCGGCTCCCACGGGACAACAAAACGTTGCGCCTCGGCTGTGCAGACGCTGGGAGCGTTGAAGAGCGTCGGGTGCCGCTCCTGGGGCGCGGCGGTCTCTTTTTAGCACAGACCACTCAGGGAGAGCAGGGACG
>DASWQV010000018.1:0-20803 GCA_036403515.1 Solirubrobacterales bacterium | reverse complement strand
GCTGCCAGCTCTGAGACCGAGCGGCCTTCGACCAGATGCGCCTCGACCAGGTACCGCGCCTTTGCCACAGGAGAGCTCCCTTCGTTGGGTGTCTCCTATGTCTCGACACAGGTGTCGCCTATCTACTGAAACCGGACACTGTCTCCCCGATAAGCAGACAGAAGCATCCGGCCGGTTTGCCATGCTGAGCGGATGGCCGAGTCGACAAGCAAGACAGCTTCGCTCGAGCTCGTTTCTGCCCCCGCGATCGAGAAGCGGATCTTCGTCGTCCGCGGGCGACAAGTCATGCTCGACGAAGATTTGGCGGATCTCTACGGCGTGGAGACGAAACGCCTCGTCCAGCAGGTCAAACGAAACCTGAAGCGCTTTCCCGGGGACTTCATGATTCAGTTGGATCAAGCAGAGGCCGAGGCTTTGAGGTCACAAATTGCAACCTCAAACGAGGGCCGAGGCGGCCGCCGCTACGCGCCGTACGTCTTCACAGAGCAGGGAGTGGCGATGCTTTCTGGCGTCCTTCGCAGCGACCGAGCGATTGCCGTGAACATCGAGATCATGCGGGCCTTCGTCGAGCTTCGCCGTGTCGCGAGCTCCTACGCCGCGATCGAGAAAAGGCTCGAAGAGATCGAGCGGGGATTGAGCGGGTACGACGAGCAGCTAAACCAGATCTTCAAGACGTTGAGGCATCTGATCTCCCCGCCCGCTCGGCCGAAGCGGCCGGTTGGGTTCAGGGTGCCGGAAGACGAGTAGCGATGTCCTCTCGGCGACGGCCGGGTCACGTTTCGCTATGGCCGGAGGTCAAATTGGGAGAGCTACGAGCGGCGGTGACCCGCGAATTTCCTGCGAATCACCGCCAATCCGCATTCACGAAGCTGAGTACCAGGCCGCCGAGCACCGCCAGGATGAAGAAGATCGCGAGGGCCTTCCCGAATCTCTCGGTCGCGTCCAATCCCGCCCTGTTGTCAAGCAGCCAGAGAACGAAGCCGAGGGCGGATAGACCGAGAAGAACCCAGACCCAGACTGGCACGAGCGGCTTCTATCAGCTGGGAACTCGTTCACCGCATGATGCGCATCCGTGTACTCCCAGCGGAGAAGCGGCGTGGCCGCCTCATCCAGCGAGTAGATCAGCCTCGGGTGTGGTGGGGCGGAGGGCCTCGCGCAGCGCAGACGGCGTCGACCCCGTCTCCGAACGAATCACTCGGCAGAGATGGCTCTGGTCGGCGAAGTCGAGGTCGGCTGCCAGGCGGGCCAGGTTTCGCTCGCCGGCGGAGAGGCGCTCGAGGGCGGCGCGGGCCCGGAGGCGCATGCGATGGCGGGAGATCGTGTGACCGGTCGCGGAGCGGAACATGCGGCTGAGGTGGTGAGGAGAGACAGCGAGCGCGCGAGCCAGCGCCGGCAGCGATTGGTTGGCGTCGGCGGCCAGCGCTTCCTTGGCACTGTCGACCAGCTGTCGCCGGCTGTGAGTCGTCGCCGGGAGCCCCGACTGCGTGCGAGCCCGATCGCGGCGTTCGAGGGTGCTCGTCAAGAGCAGGATCGCGCGCTCTCCAAGCTCATCGGGATCGTCGCCGCGCAGCGCCCCCGCCAGCAAAAGCCGATGCTCGAGGTCGAGCTGCGGCGAGCTGTCCAGCGATGCCAAGGGCAGCGTCGGGTCGCCACCCCAGAGAGAGGCCAGGAGCTCCGGCTGGATCAGAAATGCAGTGCAGTCGTCGCCGCCGGCGTGGGGGTGGTCGTAGCGCTGCTCCTCGCCGGGATTGACGAAGAAGACCGACGAGGGATCAAGCAGTTCGTCCACGCCGGCGACACTGCGTACGAAACACCCGCGACGAACGAAGGCGACGGTGTGTCCTTCTGTCCCCTCAGGCGTTCCCGCGCCGCGCTCGTGGCGACACGCGACATCGGATACCTCGAGGCCGTGCCGCTTGAAGATGGGCCGGACACTGAGCACGGGCGCAGTCTGTCAAACGCGCATAAATGTCCAAGCAGGGCGACGCTGCTCGGAGGATCGTTTGGCCGACAAATCAGGCAAGAAAGGAGATCGCGAATGGCATCCATCCGCAAGGAGCGAATGATCGAGGCGAGGCCGGAGGCAGTTTGGGAGGCGCTGAGCGACTGGGGAGCGGCGCATCAGCGCCTCGTCCCAGGTTTCGTCGTGGAGACGCGCCTGGACGGCGCAGACCGGGTCGTCACCTTCTTCAACGGCGCCGTCGCCCGCGAGCGGCTTGTCGACCTGAGCGAAGAAGACCGCCGGCTGGTCTGGTCGATTGTCGACGGGCCATACGCGCACCACAACGGAGCCGCCCAGGTCTTCGCCAACGAGGACGGTACGACGCGATTCGTCTGGGTCGCCGACTTGCTGCCCGACGACCTCGCCCCAATCACTGATGAATTGATGGAGCGTGGCGTCGACACCGTCAAGCGGACCCTCGAGGGCGACGTCACCGCGTAGGAGGGTCGCCGTTTGGGTTTGGGAGCCACCTCACCCGCCTGCGCCAGGAGCAGAGCTCCGCAGCCCGTCGGCGACGACGCCGTTGCTGCCGAACCCTGTCGGCAGGCGGCGCAGCAGGTAGTAGGGGACGACCTGCGCCCGCTTTGCCCGGTAGCGGGTCAGCGTCATGCGTTGGAGGTGGACGCGTTCGACTCGATGAAAGGCCGGCGGGAGCGCGCCGGCGAGGCCCCGGGCCAGTGGCTTGCTGGCGACGTCGATTTCCCGGACCGGGAGCTTGCCGAAGACCCGCTCGGAGCGGTCGGGCAGGTAGAAGCGCACAGCGGTCGCGCCGAGCTCCCAGCCGACGATCTCGCGCGGCCCATGGGGGCGGCCAAGACGCTCGGCGAGGTCGCGGAAGTTCGGGCGCTGGAGGTTGGGCGTGAGCGCGACCTGGATCGCGAAGCCCAGCCAGTACAGGCAGAGGGCCGTTGCGCAGGCGAGGCCGATTCGCCGTGCCTGGCTCGCTGAAAAGGCGATCGCCGCAGCGATCAGAGCCGGCACGAGGGCGGGGAGGAGGTTGCGCTCGATCAGGTAGTCCTTGCCGGCGAGCGCCGCCAGGATGCCCAGCGCCACGACCCCGACTCCGACCAGCAAAGGCGCCAGGGCCCGGCGGCGCTCCCTGGGAGTGCCCCGCGCCGCGATCAGCACGAAGGCGGCGAGAACCATCAGCGCCGGGATCAGGGCATAGCGCTCGCGCGGCGGCTCGGCGATCACGTGCCCGGTCTCTCCGGCAAGGAAGCTGACGCCGGTTTCAAGCACACGTCCCGGCAGCGCCATGTTTGCGATCCAGCCGATATGTGTCGCGTTGATCTGCGAGAGCAGCAAGGGAACCAGGGCGAGCCCGACGAGCGCCGTCGCGCCGACCGCGGCGAGGGTGGCGCGGCGGCGCTCCGGCAGGGCGGCGAGCAGCCAGCCGGCCTCGATCGCGACCTGGAAAGCGGCGAAGTAGTGACTGCACAGGGCAGCGGCGGAGGCCAGTGCCCAGAGGGCGAGGTCGCGGTCGCGCCGGCGGTGCAGCGAGCGCAGGAAGAAGAGCAGCGAGAGCGCTCCGAAGAAGATCAGCATCGAGTAGGAGCGGGCCTCCTGCGAGTACCAGATCAGCATCGGGTTGACGGCGGCGAGCGCCGCGGCGATCAGGCCGGCGCGGTCGTCCAGGGTCTCACGAGCGGCCAGGAAGACGACCGGCACGGTCGCTGTCCCGAGCAGCGCCGAGAGCGAGCGCATCCCGACCTCGCCGTTGCCGAACAGCTTCGACCACGGCCAGGCGACGACGTAGTAGAGGGGCGGGTTGGACTCGCTTTCCTGGACGCGACGGAGCATGTGCAGAAAGCCCCGCGGCAGGACTCCCGCGACGGTGATGATCTCGTCGTGGTGGTAGCTCTGGATGCCCAGGGTCGAGAAGCGAAGCGTCGTGCCGAGCGCGATCAGGCCGCCAAGGGCCCAGAGCACAGACGCCGGGATCGACACCGGGGTGGTTCCGCGTCGCTCACTCGAAGCGGGGGTGGCAGCCCTGACGACCCCCACAGAGCTCGTCTGCTTTTCCGCCACGCCGTGGTACTAGAGCAGGTGTTGGATCGGCGAGGAGCCGGGTTGGAGCCGCCGGTTAGTTTGCCCGCGAGCGCGGTTGGGTAGCTCGGCAGGCAAGGATGACGAGCGCGCGGAGGCGCTGAACGACGAGCGGCGGGCTGCCGAAGGGGAGCCGCCCGGCAAGGATCCGGGCGACATCTCGAAGGAGAAATCGCCCTACAGCGCGTTGAGCAATCCGGCCCGTGACCCGGACCCGACCGAGTGGCCCGACCCGTATGACAAGCGCGAGGACCCGCGCAACCCCGACGACCCCGACGGCGAGCCCTTCGGCGAGGAGCCGCACCCGCCGCCGGGGAGCACGAGCACCAGCGAACCGCATCCCTCGCAGGACCCGGAGGCCGGAGATCGCTGGGAGGCCCCGAAGCGCGACAAGCTCGACGACTAGCGCTGAGCGCTCAGAGCAAACTGCTGCCGATCGTCCCTACGACGGCCCCGCTTCGCGAGCTCGCGCGGCGATCTCCTCGGCGCCTTGCCGCCACGCTGCCCCGTGGCCCGGAAGTACCGTCTGCGCGCCGCTCGCCGCCACGGCGGAGAGGGAATTCAGCGCAGTTGCGGAATTCGCGGTCGCGGCGCCGGAGACGATCTGCGGTCCCCGGCGGCGGGTGCGGCTCCTCGCCGCAAGGGCCCTTCTGAAGCCGGGATAGCGCAGCAGGTAGGGCGTCCGGGCGCGTTCGTGGTCATAGCGCCAGGGATGCTTGGCCACGCCGGCGTCCTCAGCGTGGATGTAGACCGGCACGCTCAGCTCGCGGTGGGCGCGCCGGGCGAAGCCCATGTGGTCGAAGTGGCCATGGGTGAGCACGACGGCGCTGACGTCGGAGGGCACCCGGCCGATCGTCCTGAGCGCCTCGGCCAGGAGGCGCCAGGAGCGGGGGTGCCCTGTGTCGACGACCGTGACCTCGCCATCCTCCTCGACCAAATACCAGTTGACGTAGGCGTCCTCGACGCCGTGCACTCCCTCGGCGAGATTGGTCAGGATCCGCGACATAGCCTTGCGATCGTGGGGCCGGCTCGCTCAGGGAGCCGCGTGGCGTGCGCGAGCATGCTCGGGGTTTCCCGAAAGCGCCTTCCGTCAATCCTCGGGCCAGGGCGTCGGCCTGTAGACGGACGGTCGCGGCCGCGTTAGCCATCGCCCGCCCTCGGGTACCGAGGGCGACATGGGAAAGCGATCGGCGACGCTTTTCCAGAGCTTGCAGGGAGTGGGTGAGTCGCTCCTGCGGCGCGCTCCCCTCACCCCCGACGTCTTCAGGCAGAGCTCCGTGATGGCCGAGACCGCCCATCGCCCGTGGCCTTTGCCGGATAGGCCCTGGCTGATGGGCCAGACCTGGACCTCGCTCCTCTTCGCCCACTGGCCGGTGCCGGCGAGCGCCCTGGGAAAGGTCGTGCCGCCCCAGCTTCCGCTGGACACCTACGACGGCTCTGCTTGGCTCGGCGTGACTCCGTTTCGCGTCGAGGGCTTGCGGCTGCGCGGGACCGCGCCTGTCCCGGGTCTGTCCTCGTTCCCGGAGATCAACGTTCGCACCTACGTGACGATCGAGGGCAAGCCGGGCATCTACTTCCTCAGCCTCGATGCCGACAGCCGTGCCGCCGTACGCGCTGCCAGGCATTCCTATCGACTCCCCTACTTCCGCTCTCGCATCTCGATGCGCGAGGAGGAAAAAGAGACCTCGTTCAACGCGATGCGGGTCTCGGGCGACGGGCCCGAGGCCTCCTTCCGGGCCCGGTACGGGCCAGAGGGTCAGCGTTTGCCGCAGCGGCCTGGCTCGCTGGAGCGCTGGCTGACCGAGCGCTATTGCCTCTACGCCTTCGACGAAAGCGAACGGCTCCACCGGGGAGAGATCCACCATCCGCCGTGGCCGCTGCACGGCGCCTGGGCCGAGATCGATGCCAGCACGATGGCGCGGCCCTACGGCATCGACCTCGAGGAAGAGCCGTTGCTGCATTTCTCGGCGCGACATGACGTGGCCCTCTGGCCGATAGCGCCGATCTGATTGGTTGCCTGCCCTCGCTATTGAGCCCGGGCCTCCGCAAGTGCCTCGGCGATCATCCGGATGCTCTGCTCGATCGCCGGCTCGGGGAGGTTTGCAAAGCCGATCACGAGGCCGGATGGCCCACCGGGCTTGAAGCGGTGCAGGGCAAGGCCCTCGAGGCCGAGGCCGCGCATCGCGGCCGCGCCGACGAGTGCGGCCTCGTCGACTTCCGGCGAGAATTCCGCCAGCTCGTAGAGGCCGGCGGCGCCGTCGCTGACACGAGCTTCCGGGAGGTGGCGAGCGATCGCTTCGAGCAGGGCCTCGCGGCGAGGCTGGTATCGCTGGCGCATGCGGCGCAGGTGGCGGTCGAGCTCGCCCCGGGCGATGAAGTCGTGCAGGGCGAGCTGGCCCATCGCCTCTGAGCCACGGTCCTCGATCGCCTTGACCGAGACCAGCGGCCAGCCAAGCCAGGAGGGGACGAGCATCCAGCCAAGGCGCATCGCCGGGACCAGGCGCTTGCTGGCCGAGCCGATGTAGGCGACCCGCTCCGGCGCCAGCCCCTGCAGGGCGCCGACCGCGGCGCCCCCGTAGCGCAGCTCGGAGTCGAAGTCGTCCTCGATGATCAACTTTTCGTCGCGCTCGGCCCACTCGATCAGCGCCGCCCGCCGCTCGGTGCTCAGCACCACCCCGGTGGGGAAGTGGTGCGCCGGGGTGACGATCACCGCGGCGGCGTCGGTTCCTTCCAGGGCATCGACGCACAGCCCCTCGCCGTCGACTGGGACGGGGACGACGTCGAGTCCGGCCTGTTCGACCAAGAGCCGGTGGTTGTGCCAGCCCGGATCCTCCAGCGCCACCCGCTCAACGCCGCGGCGCCGCAGCCAGCGAGCGATCAGCGAAAGGCCCTGCGAGAAGCCGGTGCAGATGATCATCTGCTCAGGGTCGGCAGCGGCGCCGTTGACCCGGCTGAGGTACTCGGCGAGTGTCTCGCGCAGCGCCGGCGCCCCTCGTGGATCGGGGTAGTCGACGGCGTCGATCGCCGCCTCGCCCCAAGCCGCCCGCAGCGACCGCAGCCAGCGGTCGCGAGGAAAGCCCGCGAGGTCGGGCGCTCCGGGGTCGAGCCGGTGGTGGAACTCCGGCAGCAATGAGCGGGCGGGCGCCCGCGCCTTGGCGACGCGCACCGAGCGCGCCACCCGCGTCGGCGCTCCCTGGCTGGCGAGCAGGTAGCCCTCGGCGGCGAGCTGGCCGTAGGCCTCGCTGACGACGCCGCGTGAGATGCCGAGCTCAGCGGCGAGGCCGCGGGTGGAGGGAAGCCGCGTTCCAGCCCCAAGCCGCCCGGCGCGAATGTCCGCCCGGATCGAGCGCTCGATCTGTTCGTGCAGCGGCGCATCGCCGTAGCGATCGAGCTCAACCAGGAGGCCGGGACCAACTGGTCCCTTTGAATGGGTCATGACTGGCCCTGTATAGCGGACCAGTAGCGCCCTACCATTGCCCAATCGATCCACGCAACCCATCTACGGCCGCTGACTGCGCCTTTTGCCTAGCTATAAGGGGGCCAAAGGCGCCCTCAGCGCGGGAAAAGGAGGCGGCATGAGCCAGGTGACCGTTGTCGGTGGGGGGCTTGCTGGTCTTGTCGCTGCGATCAGCTGCGCCGAGAGCGGCGCGGGGGTGCGTCTGCTCGAGGCGCATGATTCCCTCGGTGGCCGCGCCCGCAGCATGGACGGTCCATATAAAGCGAACCTCGGTCCGCACGTCATCTACAAGGACGGGCCACTTTGGGACTGGCTCGTCGAGCGTGACCTCCTGCCACCGTTTGCCGGGCCGCCGCTCGCCGGCATCCGTTTTCGCTGGCAGGGCGCCGTCCGTCGGACGCCGCCCCTGGCGACCATTCCGGCGGTGCTGCGATTGCGCGGGCGGGAGGCGCCGGTCGACCAGGACTTCCGCGCTTGGGTCGCCAGCCACGGGGACGAGCAAACCGCGGCGATGCTCTCCGCGGCGGCCGGCGTCTACACCTTCCATCACGACCCGGGCGAGCTGTCGGCGGCATTTGTCTGGAAGCACTCCGTAAGGGTCCTGCTCAGCCCGCCGCCCACGGCGCGTTACCTGCTCGGTGGCTGGGGCGCGATGATCGGCGCGCTGGAGGCGCGGGCGCGTCAGCTGGGAGTGACGATCGAGCTGGGTCACCCGGTTGAGACCCTCCCGAACGCGCCAACCATCGTCGCCACCGAGCTTCACCAGGCGCGCCAGCTGCTCGGCGACGAATCGCTCGAGTGGCCGGCGGGGCGGACTGTCTGCGTCGACCTCGGGCTCCAGCATCGCCGTGGCGACCCCTTCATCGTCTCCGACCTCGACGAGGCGGGCTGGATCGAGCGCTTCAGCGCCCCCGACCCGTCCCTGGCGCCGGACGGCGAGGAGTTGGTGCAGGCTCAGATGCCGATGCGTCCCGCTGAGAGCGCCGACCAGGCCGCGCTCAGGTTGGAGCACCTCCTCGACGCGTCGCTGCCGGAGCGGGCCCGGCGCCAGACCTGGCACCGGCGCCAGGTCATGGAGGGTCGGACCGGCCCGCTCGACTATCCCGGAAAGACCTGGCGCGATCGGCCGCCGATCGATCGCGGTGACGGCGTCTACCTCGCCGGCGACATGGTCGCCGCACCCGGCCTGCTCTCCGAGGTCGCCTGGGCCAGTGGGATCGAGGCGGGTCAGCTCGCCGCTGCCTCCGCGGGCGCCAGGCAGCCTGCGCTCAAGCGGGTCGCCTAGCTTTCCGACCGGACAGGGCCTGCCGGAGATAGCCGTCGCCAAAGCTGGAGACGTGGCGACTTCAGCTAGCGTGCGATCCGTGCCCGCAACCAGCGCTGGAATCCTGCTTTTTCGCCGCGCCGGAGAGGCACTTGAAGTGCTGCTCGTCCACCCCGGAGGTCCCTACTGGGCGAAGAAGGATCTTGGCGCCTGGTCGGTCCCGAAGGGGTTGGTGGAGGAGGGTGAAGAGCCGCTCAACTGCGCTCTCCGCGAGCTGGAAGAGGAGCTCGGCGCGTCGTTTTCCTTTCAGGCCGACGAGCTCTTCGAGCTCGGCTCGGTGCGCCAGAAAGCCGGCAAGGTCGTCCACTGCTGGGCGGTGGAGGCCGACTTCGACCCCGCGATTCTGCGCAGCAACACCTTCGCGGTGGAGTGGCCGCCGCGGTCAGGCACCCTGCGCGAGTTTCCCGAGGTCGACCGGGCGGAGTGGCTTGGCCTCGACGAGGCCAGGAAGAAGATCATCGCCGCGCAGGCCGACTTTCTCGATAGGTTGGAAGCCAGATGACCGTGTCGGCTGACGCCGAGCCACTGAACCAAGACGGGTTTGCCGCTTTCGCGGCGCGCGCCAACGACGGCAAACCGCTGGTGATGCTGAACCTCCTCGCCTTTCAGGTCGACGGCGGTCGCGAGCGCTACGAGGAATACGGCGCGGCCGTCGCCCCTCTGCTGGAGAAGGCGGGCGGCCGCATCGCCTTCATCGGCGAGCCGGCGCCGGCGCTGCTGGGGGAGGGCTCCTGGGACCTCGTCGTCCTGGTCGAATATCCGACTCGACAGGCGTTCCTCGACATGATCGGGTCAGCCGAGTACCAGGCGGTCGGCCACCTGCGCACCGAGGCCCTGACCAAGGGCGAGCTGCACCCGATGGATCCCGGCGAGGGGACGCCGTAGCGATGGCGGATCCTTCCTCACGGATGCCGCCCGGTGAGGGACCTTCCGCTAAGCCGCTGCCGCTTTCCGTGCGCCTGCTCGGCGCCGGGGTGCGCAGCGCCCGCAGCGTCGGCAAGGCGGCCGGCATCGATCGCGCCGTCGAGACCGCCGCCGAGGAGGCGATGGTCGCCGCGGTCGAGAGCGAGGCGGTTGAAAGGGCGATCGCGCGGGTGCTGAAGGGGCCGGCCGTCGAAGAGGCGATGAACAGCGCCCTGGAGAGCGACGCGGTCAAGCACGCCCTGATCGACGCCCTGGACAGTGAGCTGGTCGACGAAGTCTGGCGCCGACTGCTGGCCAGCGATGAGGCACAGCGCCTGGTCGAGCGGATCGCCGAGGCGCCGGAGATTCGCGCCGCGATCAGCGCCCAAAGCATGGGTCTGATCGAGGACATCGGCCACACGATCGGCGACGGCACCCGCCGGCTGGACGGCGTCTTCGAGCGCATCGTGCGGCGGATCTTCCTCAGGAAGCGCCGCGCCGAGCCGACCGACCGCGCCGGCGCCGCAACCCGCGGGCTGGCCTTCGGCCTCGACATGCTGATCGTCAACCTCGGCTTCTCCGGGCTGGCCGCGCTGGCTGCCCTGATCGCGTCCGCCTTCAGCGGCGACGGCAGCGGCGTGTCCAGCTTTGCTTTGGCGGCCGGCACGACTCTCTGGTTCGCCCTCGGCAGTCTCTATCTGGTCGGCTTCTGGTCGCTGGCGGGACAGACGCCCGGTATGCGTTTCGTCGGAATCCGGCTCGCGGTCGAGGGCCGCGGCCTGCGCCTGGGCCGCTCGGTCAAGCGCCTGATCGGCATGGCGCTGGCGGCGATTCCCTTGGGTCTCGGCTTTCTCGGCATCTTCTTCGACGGGCGCCGCCGCGCCTGGGATGACCGGCTCAGCGGCGTCGATGTCGTCTACGAGGCCAACGAGCGTGCTGCGGCGCCCTGGTCCCGGCTCGGCGCCCACGAGCCCCTCGCCGCCGATGCCCCCGCAACGACGAAGGCCCCGGAACCTCCGGGGCCTTCGGTCGCAGCGCGTGGACGGCTCGCCTAGCGGACTACGACTTCGGGGCCCTCTGAGAGCTTGTAGACGATGATGATCGCGAGGGCGAAGATCGCCAGCGACCAGAACG
The DNA here is from genome assembly GCA_036403515.1 of Solirubrobacterales bacterium. Lineage (GTDB taxonomy): Bacteria > Actinomycetota > Thermoleophilia > Solirubrobacterales > 70-9 > VRUE01. The sequence goes on along the minus strand of DASWQV010000018.1, from coordinate 9,937 downwards.
GGTAGGCGGGGATCGAGAGCAGCGCGCCGATCGCGTTGAGCGAGGCGACGACGATGCCGAACCAGCGGCCAAACTCCCCTCCTGAGAAGAGCGAGAACGCGGCGACGAGCTCGAGCACGCCGAGGATCAAGATGATCCAGCCCCAGGTGTGCAGCCCGCTGATGATGAAGGTGCCGCTTTCGGTGAAGAACTTCGAGTCGCCGATCGCGGCGATGCCATAGATGATGTTGAGGACACCGGCGATCAACAGCAGGACGCCGGCGAATACCCACCAGCCGCTTAGAGTGCTCTCCTCGGTCATGCGTAACCCTTTCGTCGCAACTGGGCAGAAAACATATGCGGCGCTCTATTCCGGGGCGGGGACGAATTTCCTGCTCCAGAGCGGTATTTCGCATAGTCTCCCCACCCATGGACGTGGTGCGGACGCCGGAGGAGAGCCTGCAGGGATTGCCGGACTTTCCCTTCGAGTCGAGCTATCGCGAGATCGACGGGCTGCGACTCGCCTACCTCGATGAGGGCGAGGGCACGCCGGTCGTCTTCTTCCACGGCGAGCCGACCTGGTCGTTCCTGTGGCGCAAGGTGATCCCGCCGGTGCGCGACGCCGGTTACCGCTGCATCGCCCCCGACTACGCCGGCTTCGGCCGCTCCGACAAGCCGACCGACCTCGGCTGGTACACCTACGACCGCCACGTCGAGCTGATCTCGACCCTGCTCGAGGAGCTCGACGTTCGCGACGCCACCGCCGTCGTCCACGATTGGGGCGGACCGATCGGCTTGCGGCTCGCGGTCGAGCATCCCGACCGCTTCTCGCGGCTGGTGATCATGGAGACCGGCCCCTTCACCGGCCAGCAGCGGATGAGCGACCTCTGGCTGCAGTTCCGCGAGTTCGTCCGCGAGAACGCCGACGTCCCGGTCGGGATGCTGGTTCGCGGTGGCTGCAAGGAAGACCCCGGTGACGAGGTGATCGCCGCTTACGAAGCGCCCTACCCGAGCCCGGAGTCGAAGGCCGGCCCGCGAGCCTTCCCGTTGATCCTGCCGACCGAGCCCGACGCGCCAGGCGCCGCCGAGGGCAAGGCGGTGGCCGACGCGCTGCGCGAGGACCAGCGGCCGGCCCTCGTCCTCTGGGCCGACTCGGACCAGGTCCTGCCCTTCTCGGTTGGCGAACGTGTCTCCGAGCAGCTCAACTTCCCGGCGCCGATTGCGGTCGAGAATGCCGGCCACTTCCTCCAGGAGGACGCGGGACCGGAGATCGGCCACCTCATTGCTGACTGGCTCGGCTGACCGCGGCGCGCAGTTCCGCCTGCGAACGCTCGCCAAGCAGATGCACGCGACGCGGCGGCCCGTCGTCCTCCAGCCAGGTAACTGTGCCGGGCCAGTAGGGCCCCGGGGGAGCGCCCGGATGGTGGAGCGCGTCGGCGAAGACCCAGCTGCCGGTGTTGTGCAAACGGCCACCGGCGGCCAGCGGCCATTCGGCGTCGCTCTCTTCCGGGCCGGCGCGATGGGTGTGCCCGGTGATCACGTGGGCTGCCTCGACCTGAAGCCTGCGCGACATCTCGGTCGCGGCGGCAATGCCACTGCGGCTGATCGAGGTGGCTGAGACGTCCGCCTTGAAGTCGGCCCGAACGAGCCTGTTGAGCAGCCAGACACCGGCCGGGATCCCGGCGGCGATTGCCGCCTTGGCGGTTGCCTCTCGCACCTGACCGCCGTTGCGCCGCCGGCCCGAGATCGAGCGCCAGGCGCGTTCGGAGGGCCGGAACGGCTTGTTGCCGAGGCCGGCCTCGGCAAAGCCGAAGAAGAAGCCGTAGATCGGGCGCAGGACACGCTCGTAGTCAGCGGGGGCCGCCGGGTCGGGGGGACGGCCGCCGGACCGCATCAGCGCCGCCGCCGAGATGCACTCCAGGCGCGGAAGGCTCATGTGGCAGTCCATGTAGTGACCGTGGGTCGCGTAGACGTCGTCGCGCAGCCAGACGCCGGGGTAGGCGATGCTGAGCTCGGCCTCGCCCAGCCAGGCGGCGATCTGGGCGGCCGGGCCGCTGACTGGCAGGGCGCGGTGCTCGAGGCCGAGGCCGGTGCCGCTCAGCGCGACCTCTTCGAGCAGTGGCTCGGCCAGGCGGTGGTCGTGGTTGCCGGGCACGAGGACGATGCGCCGGCCGGCCATCGCTTCTCCCAGCTCCTCGAAGAAGGGCTGGACGAGCTCCAGCACGCGGGCCAGCGGCAGGTCGCGCAGCTCCAGCGCATCGCCGAGCAGGACGAGGCGCTCGGCGCTGCGGATCTCGTCCAGGAGGAGCTCGCGAATCGCCGGGTCGCGAGCTATGTCCTCACCGGTTGCGCTGCCCAGGTGCAGGTCGGAGACGATCGCGGTGCGCATCCGGGCAAACTAGCGGTGCAACGCGTTGTGGTTGTCGTGGAGCCGGAGCGCGTTGCACCGTTGGAGTTGGCTGGTCAGCCAGTCGGCTGGCTAGACTCTTCGAATGGCCGAGTTGAGCGAGGAGCGTTTGGCGCCCGTCAACGGCATCGAGATCGCCTACCAGGAGGTGGGGGACCCTGACGCCGCACCGCTGATGCTTGTGATGGGGCTGGGAACGCAGATGCTCGGCTGGGACGAGGAGTTCTGCGTGTTGCTTGCCGAACGCGGCTTCCGGGTGGTGCGCTTCGACAACCGCGACATCGGCCACTCGACGATGCTCGAATCAGCCGGCGCGCCAGGCCGGGTGGACCTCTTCATCGGCCGCAGGGAGACCGCCGCCTACCTGCTCTCCGACATGGCGACGGACACGGTGGGCTTGATGGACCACCTGGGCATCGAGTCCGCCCACGTCGTCGGCGCCTCGATGGGCGGGATGATCGCCCAGGCGCTGGCGATCGAACACGTCGCACGGGTCCGCTCGCTGGTCTCGATCATGTCGACGACCGGCAGTCGGCGGGTGGGAACGCCATCGCTGAAGGCTTTCGGCCTCCTCCTGGCCAAAGCCCCGAGGGGGCGCGACGCTTACATCGAGCAGATCGTCAAGACCTTCAAGGTGATCGGCTCGCCCGCCTATCCGATGGACGAGGCGCGTTTCCGCGAGCTGGCCGGCAGGCTGTACGACCGCTCGCACAATCCGAGGGGTGTCTTGCGCCAGATGCACGCGATCTCGGCCTCGGGCGATCGCACGGCGGCGCTGCGCAGGCTGAAGCTCCCGGCGACCGTGATCCACGGCACCAGCGATCCCCTCGTGCGCCCCAGCGGCGGCCGCGCCACTGCCAAGGCGATTCCGGGCGCCCGCCTGCGCATAGTCGAGGGCATGGGCCACGACCTGCCCCGCGATCTCTGGCCAACCTTCGCCGCCGAGATTGCCGACACCGCATCGCGGGCCGGCTGGCGAGCCCCCGCCACCCAACCCGCCTGAGTGCGGCTGAGAGGAGTCGAACCTCCACGGAGTTTCCTCCACACGGATCTGAACCGTGCGCGTCTACCAGTTCCGCCACAGCCGCAAGACCAGGCAATCTACCGATTTGCAGACCCACCACCGATCACGACCGCCCCGCAACCAACCCGCCCCGCTCGCTAGAATGGCCGACCCTCGCCGCTATCGTCTAGGGGACTAGGACGCCGGATTCTCAGTCCGGAAACCGGGGTTCGAATCCCCGTAGCGGTATGGCCTTATCGGAGAGAGCGGGATCACCCGCCTCTCCCACAGTCGCTCAGATTCGGCGCCTCGCCGAATGCGCTTGACCCAGCGCTTTCAGGCGTATCTGACCGCTGTTGCGGTCGATCTCGACGCGCAGGCGGAAGGTGTGGAACGCCGCCCGCCGCACGTCGGGGTCGGCGGCCATTGGTGACTTGCCGAGGTCGGGTAGAGCGTCGATAACGGCCAGGGCGTCGGCGGGGTCTATGGCGACGCTGTCCCGGCGCGAGTCTTCTGGTCGACTTCGCTGAGCTGTGGTGATCTGCGTTGCGCTTGTCGTCGTCGCGGTCTTTGCGCCTCGCTCGCCATGGTTGAACTTTGAGCGCGGAAGTAGGCCAGGCGGTCAGCGCCTTGGGCGGCATGGTCAGCTCGAATGCTTTGCGGCCGTCGCGCCCGGCCGGCGACGGCCGTCATGCGATCATGCGGCTACGTGAAGCCGCATGAACATCATGTCAAGGTCGAACAGGGCCGCGTCGAGGAAGAAATCGCTCACAGGAGCTACTAGGTCGCCTTCCCGGCGATGCCGATGAAGCTACTGCTCCTCTCTCTGTGCGGCATCGCGATGCTGGCGTGTGCTGTCACGCCCGCCCAGGGCTACGTCTATTTCGCCACCGACTTCGGTGGGGCGATCGGCCGAGCCGATCTCAATGGCTCGAACGTCATTCTGGATTTCGTCGCGGGAGCCGGTGACGTGGAGGGCATCGCGGTCGACGACGAACACATCTACTGGACCAACCGCTCGCCTGGGACGATCGGCCGGGCCAACCTCGATGGCACCAATGTCGAGCAGAGCTTCATCAGCGGAGCCAGCTCGCCGATCGGGGTCGGCGTTGACGGCCAGCACGTCTACTGGGCGAGCAGCGAAGTCTTCCGCTCAATCGGTCGGGCGAACATCGACGGCACCCACGTCGAACAGGAATTTGTTCGAGGGGCAGGCAGCCCACTCGGCCTGACGGTTGCTGGTGAAAGCCTGTACTGGTCCAGCGATAACGAAATCCGCAAAGCGAGTGTGAATGGCACCGGAATCGAAATTGCCGCCTCCGAAGCCACCGCGCCCATCGGGGTCGCAGCCGACGGCGAACACGTCTACTGGGCGAGCTTTGGGAGCAATGGCTCCGGCGGGACGATCGGTCGCGCCAGCCTCGACGGCACGAATGGTGACCCGAGCTTCATCACGGGGTCGAGCTCGCCGTTGGGGTTGGCTGTCGCAGGCAAGCGGATCTATTGGACCAGCTCTGGCGCGGGCGGCAGGGAGATCGTCGGGCGTGCGAATCTCGACGGGACGAACGTCGATCCGCGCCTGATTGGCTATCCGGGGGCAAGCTATGTGTTCGACTCGGCGGGGCCAGAGGGGGGCTACGCCGCCCTGGCGGTCGACTCGCTCGGCACATTGGATGCGCCGGTGTTCGGCCGCACCGCCAGCCTGCGACCGGTATCCGGCGTGGTCCGGATCAAACCGCCTGGAGCTGCCGGATACGCGCCCCTGAGTTCCGCCAAGACCGTGCCACTCCGCACTGCGGTCGACACCGCGAAGGGCACGGTCAGACTGACCGCGGCCAAACTCCGGGGCCGCGATTCCGCTGCCCGAGCTGCCCGCGCCACCGAGACCGGGCTCTTCCACGGCGGGACCTTCCGCGTCACGCAGAGAATTGCCCGTTCGCGCCTGCGCGGCGGGCAATCCGTCGGGTTCACCGTCCTCAGTCTCGCGGGGCAGCCACCCAGCGACTGCGGCAGGAGCAGCGCCGGGAGCGCCGCGCGAGTGGCAAATCGGGGCCGTAGTGGTGGAGGTCGCCTCTGGGGCGATGCTCACGGAGACTTCCAGACCGGCGGGCGGTACGCGACGGTGACCGTTCGCGGCACGAAGTGGCTGACCGAAGACACCTGCGCCGGCACCCGGGTCAAGGTCACTCGCGGAGTCGTCAGCGTCAACGACCTTCCGCACCATCGCACGATCGTTGTGAGGGCTCCCGCCAGCTTCCTCGCCCATCCCGGATCCGGCGGGTAGAAGGCCTGGCGGGCTGCGAGGAGCGCCCCGGGTAACGCCGACCTACACCTTGGGTGGGTTACGTTGGGCCCCGCGAGGACGGATGCTGGCCGAGCTATCCACTCTCGATCAAAGGGGTCACTCCGATGCACAAGCCGCCCAAGCACCCATACCAGCCAAGCCGCAGCCGAGCGACACGGCTGTGCGTTGTCGCCATCGCCTTCGGGGTGCTCGCCGCGACCGCCGCAGCGAGCGCTTTCGGCTCGGGCGCGAGGACGATCACCACGATCGCCGGGAGCCCTAGCGGCCTCTATGGCTTTGGCGGCGACGGAGGCCCGGCGGCCGACGCGCTTTTGAAGAAGCCGACCGGGCTGGCAGTGGACCCGCAGGGGGATGTCTTTGTTGTGGACTCCGGCAACTTCCGCGTCCGCAAGATCGACCCCAGCGGGACGATCACCACGATCGCCGGGTCGGGGGTGTCGGGCTATCTGGGTGACGGCGACCAGGCGACCTTGGCGCGAATTTCGCCCACGGGGGTGGCTGTGGGCGGAAAAGGTGACCTCTACATCAGCGACTGCGAAAACGACGTGGTGCGCAAGGTAGATCCCGGCGGAGAAATCACGACCGTCGCCGGGACGGGCATCATGGGCTTCCTCGGTGACAACGGCCCGGCGACCGCTGCCAGACTCAACTGCCCGATCGGCCTCGCAGTGGACGGCGCAGAAAACCTCTATATCGCCGACCGCGGCAACAAGCGCGTCCGCGAAGTCACCCCCGCGGGGACGATCACCACGTTCGCGGGCAACGGAAACATCGGCCCTCCTACTGGCGACGGAGGCCCGGCGACCTCGGCGACGTTCTTCCCACAGGAACTGGCCTTCGACAGCGATGAAAACCTCTACATCGCCGACGCCTTCGATAACAACGTGCGCAAGATCGACTCGAGCGGGACGATCACGACGTTCGCCGGAACGGGACAGGGGTTCAATGCGGGAGACGGCGGTCCGGCGACCTCGGCGTCGCTCATGTATCCCGCGGGGGTGGCCGTGGACAAAGACGGCAACGTCTTCATCACGACTCAATGCCGCATACGTGAGGTGGATGCCGGTGGAACGATCAGGACCATCGCCGGGACCGAATACTGCGGCCTCTCCGGCGACGGCTGCGCGGCGACGTCGGCGCAGTTCTACGGGGCAAACAGTGGGGTTTCGATACCGCTGGCAGTTGACGGGGAGGGAAGCCTCTTCCTCGCCGACTACAGTGCCAACAACGTGCGGGAGATCCTGACGGCGGAACCGCCTGCCAGCTGCACCGCGCCACCGGCCACCGCCCCGACCACGCCCAAACCGAGCCCGCGGCCCGCGCCCAAACCGCCGGTTGTGAAAATAACCAGTGCTCCGCCCGCGGAGACTGCCGAACAGAAGGCCTCATTCGGGTTCAAGGGCGTCGCCGGCGGGTCCTATGAATGCTCAATCGACGCCGGCGCCTGGTCGCCGTGCCAGAGCGGCCAGTCCTTCGGGCCGCTGCTGCCCGGCGATCACGGCTTCCAGGTCCGCGAGAAGCTGAGCGGGATCACGGGACCGGCGGCAAGCTACAACTGGACGATCGACCTGCCGCGCGCCTGCATCATCAAGGTCGCGCGGGCACGGGTCTCCGCCTTGACGCGAAGGGGCAGGGCGCGTCTTGTGATCCACTACAAGGCCTATGAGCCGGCGCAGGTGACGGTCTCCTATGCGCTCACCGGGTCTAGGGGCACGCTGCGCCTCGGGACCGCCTCTCAGCACTTCAAGACCGCCGGGATCTTCCGGCGGAGCGAGAAGCTCGACAACGCGGGCCTGGCGAAGCTGCGGGCCACGACGTCGATGACGGTTCGCTTCTCGATCCCGCAGGCCCCGAGCAGCTGCACCCGCTACTACACGAAGCGCCTCACGATCCCCCATCATCCGAGCCCCGGCCTGGCGGTCTGGTTCCAGTCGGACTCGATCTTCGCGTCATGACTAACTCGATAGAAAGGATTGACACGATGAAGAGAGCCCTCCCCCGACTCCTAGGCACGGTGGCGCTGGCCGCTGTCGTCGCCGTTTCTGCCTCAGCCGCTCTCTCGGGGAACGCCGGAGCAGACTCGGCGTTCGCGACTCATGACCGACCCGGAGGGCATGGCCAGATCTATTTCTTCGCCAGGCCGAGTTCTGCGGTGGCGCTCGTCGGCCAGCGCCTGCCCAGCCCCAATCCGCTCGTCTTGCGCCCCTCGGGCTTTCCGCTCTTCGAAGACGGCCAGTGGGTCCTGGAAAAGCTGCACTGGAGCGAGTGGGGATCGCCGGTGGCGCGGGCGCGCGGTTTGAGCAGCTCGAGCAACGACGACCCGAACGCCGCCGAGGGAAAGCGGATCATCACCTGGGCAAAGGTCCGGCTCTCGCAACCGGGGGTCTTCCGTGGACACAGGGTCTACCGCTGTATCAGGGTAACCGTGCCCCGCCCGGCGCACTACCCAGCTGCGTGCCTGCAGCGGCATGACCGCTACATCGGCCTGATGGCGCCGGGCTCCGGCGAACCGGTCGGAGTCCCAGGTGGAGGGTCGAAGAACCGCCAGCTCAAAGAATTCTCCTCGCCCGATCGGCACGTCACGTGCTTCATCGGAACTCCCTACATCGGAGGAGCGCCCGCCGCGTGCTTCGCCTACCGAACGAAACTCTCAGGGCCCCAGCTCAGTGCTTGGATCGAAGCGAGCGGAGGAATCCGTCTATGCAACGTGCTCAAGCCTTCGCTCAGTGAAGTCTGCTTCCAAAACTGGGTTGATGACCTCCCTGTGTTGGCCTACGGCCAAAGCAGCGAGCTGAACGGCATTCGGTGCACCTCCGCGTCGGATGGGATCACGTGCAGAAAAGTGTCCGGGCCCGGGATGGGCCACGGTTTCCGGATCAACGCAGACGAGGTCGTAGAGGTCGGCGGTTCAAGCTGATCGCCGTGCAGGGTCGAGATGCCCCAGGCGCTGTGGAAAAGACGTAGGGCCGCGCTGCTCCTCGCGGTCGCCCTCCTCGCGGGCGGCCTCGGCGTTCTCGCTCACGGCGCGCACCTGCTGCGTCGCCTCGAGCAGCAGACGATCGACGCCCGCTTCCAGATCCGCGGAATCGAACGCTCCAGAGCCGCGGGCTTGGTTCTGGTCAACATCGACGAGTCCACCTTCAATTACCTGCGGGACCATCACCTGCACGCGCGTTGGCCGTTCCCGCGCCGCTACGACGCCCGCGTGATCGATGAGCTGCGCCGGGCGGGCACAAAGGTAATCGCCGTCGACGTCCAGTTCACCGAGCCGAGCAACCGGGCCGACGACAACGCCTTGATCAGGGCGGTCGGCAGGGTTGGTGGGGTGGTGCTGAGCACGAGCGAAGTCGGCCCGCGCGGGACCACTGCCGTCCTCGGGGGAGATGCGGTGCTCGGCCGTCTGGGCGCCCGTGCCGCCAACACGAGCGCGATCCCCGACAGCGACGGCGCCCTGCGCAATACGCGGTATTCGATCGCTGGCCTGAGGAGCTTTGCCGTGGCGGTTGCGGAAGCCGACACGGGGCGCCCCGTGCGTCCATCTCTCTTCGGCGGCGCGCGCCACCCGGTGCCGATCGACTACGTCGGTCCTCCCGGCACGTTCCCCGCGATCTCCTACTCCCGCGTTCTCAGTGGCCATCTGCCGCCGCACCTTTTGGCCGGCAAGATCGCGATTGTCGGCGCCTCCGCGCCGACGCTCCAAGACCTCCATCAGACGCCGATGTCCGGCGACGAGCCGATGGCAGGGCCCGAGGTCCTCGCCAACGAGGTCACCACGGTCCTTGCCGGGATCCCTTTGCGCCCGCCGGCCGAGGCGGTGACGATCCTCTTGATCGTCCTGCTGGCGATGCTCGTGCCCCTCGCTGGCCTGCGGTTGGGCACGCTGGCGATGGTCCTGACCGGCGTTGGCCTTCTGGTCAGTTGGTCTGTCGTGGTTCAGCTCGCCTTCGACTCGGGCAGCCAGCTCGACTACATCGACCCGATCGCCGCCCTGGCGCTCGCCACGCTCGGGGCAGCCCTCGTTGGCCTCTGGTCGGACGGACGTGAACGGCGACAGCTGCGCGATCTTTTCGCCGCCGACTCGACTGCGGTCGTCGCGGGAGTTCTGCATCCTTCGGGCCCGCCGTCACTCGAGCCGACGGCGATCATCGCCGGCTACAGGATCGAGGCCATGATCGGCCGTGGCGGCATGGGGGTCGTCTATCGCGCGACCCAGCTCGCTCTCAAGCGGTCGGTGGCGATCAAG
>DASWQV010000017.1:0-1944 GCA_036403515.1 Solirubrobacterales bacterium | reverse complement strand
AGGAAGGTGTCGAGCGTCTGCCGGTAGGTGTGCAGTGAGGAGATCGAGACCCACTCCTCGGGGCCGTGGTGCCCTTCCCCCACCGGCCCGAACTCGACCGCCGGCACCCCCACCCGCAGGAAGGAGACGGCGTCGGAGGCGCCGTCTCGGCCGACGCTCATCGGCTCGCCGTCGTGGTGCGCGGTCGTCGCCTCGCGCAATGCCCGCACATAGGCCAGGTCGCGATCGACCACGGCGGGCGGGCGGGCAAAAAGCGGTTCCACCTCGGCGGCCGGCACACCCTTGACCTGCTCCAGAATCGAAGCGGGGTCCTGGTCGGGCAGGTAGCGGATGTCGACGTCGATGGCGCATCGGTCGGGCACCTTGTTGAGCGCGTCCCCGCCCAGGATCCGGCCGAGATTGATCGAGGGGCGGTCGAACAGCTCTGAGGAGTGCCGGGCGAACGGTAGCGACTCGATACTGCGGAAAACGTCGATCGCCCTCAGCACCGCGTTTTCGCCCAGCCACGGCGTCGCTCCATGGGCCGCGGTGCCCTCGACCGTCACCCGCAGGGCCAGCACCCCCTTTGCCTCGACGCCGATGTGCAGGTCGGTCGGCTCGCCGGTGATCGCGAAGTCGCCGATGAAGCCGCTGTCGACCAGATGATCCGAGCCGCGTTCCACTTCCTCCTCGGACTCCTCGTCGCCGACGATGCCAAGCCGCACGCGAACCTCGTCCTGACCGCGCATCGCCGCTGTCGTCAGCAGCATCGCCGCCAAGCCGCCCTTCATGTCATACGCGCCACGACCGTAGAACCGATCTCCCTCGATCCGCGGCTCGAACTGCCCGGGCTGGCCTGGCACGACGTCGATGTGGCCGTGCAGGACCACGGTCGGCACGTTTTCAGGGCCGACCTCAGCGCACAGCACCGGCAGCCCCCGCACCTCGTCGCTCGAAGTCTCGATTCCCCGTGCATCGAGCCAGCCCTTGATGAAACCGGCCGCTTCCAGGATCCCCTCGGGCGAAGACGTTTCGTAGGCGACCAGCCGCGAGGTGAGAGCAACCAGCTCGTCACTCATCCGGCCACCGTCTGCCGCGAGCGAGCGATCCCGTACCGCATCCGTAGTGCCGCCGCTCCCTGGCTTCGAACTTTCATAGCCGGACGGTATTTCAAGCAGACCACTGGATGCAGGCCGGACGGGACTAACCGCAGCCGGCCTCGACGATGCAGACCACGCCCGCGCCTGGATCGCCGTGAACCTCCGCGGCCGCCGGATGCCTATCCCCGCGGTGCAGCCGGGCTTCCTCGAAGCCGGCGCTGCGCAAGGCGGCCTCGGCAGTGGCCTCATCGCCGCGATAGGGTGAACCTTGCCGCGGACGAAGGCACCGAGAATCAGGTCGAAAGACCGCTCTGGAAGCCCCCGATCCAGCCTCGCAAAGCGCAGGTCCGAGAGGTAGACACCCTTGTCGAACCGCCTCAGAGCCGTGGCGAGCCGGGCCCACAGCGCCTTTACGGTCTCTTCGTCGAGGTAGGTCAAGAGGCCCTCGGTGACGATCACCAGTCCCTCGGCCGGATCCAAGGTTTCGACAAGAGCCTCGAGGCTGCCCGTGCCACCCTCCTGGAGGACATCCAAGCCGGCGACGCGATGGCCGTCCGTCAGCGACTCCATACCCTCCAGCGCGTCGCGCTTTCGCTCTGCCATGCCAGGCAGGTCCGCCTCGACATAGGTAAGCCGCTCGCCGAATTGCTCGGTGAAGCGCCAACCCCGAGGAGACATCCCGCAGGCGACCTCGACCACCTGGCTGATGCCGCCGCGAACTAGATGTAGCGCCCACACACGTTGTGAACGCCTGAGAGGCATCCGGGCCCTCCAAGAGGCTTGTGGTTCTGACGCCCAAGCCAAGGAGGACCCGGATGAAGGTTCACGCTAACGCTGCTCTCGGACCAGCGGGCAGGCTCGCGCT
>DASWQV010000016.1:0-86918 GCA_036403515.1 Solirubrobacterales bacterium | reverse complement strand
GGAGAAGTCCTCGCGCGTGAGGTGGGTGAGCGTGAGCTGGCCGCCGTCGTAGCGCTGCACGGCGTTCAGCGCCCGCGCGAGCAGCTGGAGGCGCGCGAACGGCAGCCCCTCGTAGAGGCTCTTGTGCGCTTCCTGCGGCTGGACGCCCGCCTCGATCAGGTCGGCCGCCATCTCGTGCGCACGCGGCGTCGTGTTCTCGAACATGAACTTGCCGGTGTCGGTCACGAGCGCGATGTAGAGCGCATTCGCGATCTCCGGAGTCAGCTCCACGCCGAGCTCGCGGGCCAGGTCCCAGAGGATCTCGGCGGTGCACGACGCGTGACCGATCACGAGGTTCACGTCGCCGAAGCGCGTGTTGTCGTGGTGGTGGTCGATGTTCAGCACGTGCAGGTGCCCCTCGTGCAGGAAGTCGACCGGCATCCGGTCGATGTTGCCGCAGTCGAGGAACACGACCACGCGGTCGTCGAGGTCGGCGGGCACCTCGCGGTGCACCTCGTCGAGCTCCATCCGCTGGTACTCGTACGGCAGCGGGAACTCCTTGGCCGCCATGAACATCACCGAGTCCTTGCCGAGCTGGCCGAGCAGGTGGTGCATTCCCAATAGCGAGCCGAGCGCGTCGCCGTCGGGCCCCTCATGGGCAGTGAGCAGGAAGCGCTCGCGCGAGCGCAGCTCACCCAGCACCTGCTCGATTCCCGCGGTAGCCAGCCCTGCGCCGTCGCCGCTCACGGTTCCTCCTCGTCGAGCAGGCGGGAAATACGCATGCCCTGCTCGACGGTGGCGTCGTAGTGAAAGGAAAGGGTTGGCGTGCGCTTCATTCGGGTCTCCGCGGCGATCTTCGATTGCAGCACTCCGTGCGAGGAGCTGAGGCCGGTCATCGTGGCGTCCCGCTCCTCCTCAGATCCCAGCACGCTGACGTATACCTTGGCGGCGCGGAGGTCAGGGCTGGTTTCCACCGAGGTCACGGTAACGAAGCCGATGCGGGGATCGCTGAGCTCGGAGATGGCTGCGCCGACCACCTCGCGGAGCACCTCGTTGATGCGGCGCATGCGAGGCGTGGCCATCCCTAATCCAGCGTCTGCTCGACCTGCTTTGTCTTGTAGAACTCGAGCACGTCCCCCTCCTTGACGTCAGCGTAGCCGTCGAGGACGATGCCGCACTCCTGACCCTCCTCGACCTCCTGCACGTTGTCTTTGAAGCGGCGCAGGGAGCCAAGTTTGCCGTCCCAGATGACGGTGCCTTCGCGGATCAGGCGGACGCTGGCGTCGCGGGCGACTTTGCCTTCGGTGACGATGCAGCCGGCGATGCGGCCGACCTTGGAGGCCTTGAAGGTCTGTTTGACCTCGGCCTCGCCGAGCGTCTCCTCGACCTCGACCGCCTCCAGCATGCCCTCCATCGCGTTGCGAAGGTCTTCGGTGATTTTGTAGATCACCGAGTAGGTGCGGACGTCGACGCCCTCGCGCTCTGCGGCCTTTCGCGCGTCGGCCAGTGGTCGCACGTTGAAGCCGATGATGATCGCGTCGGAGGCCGAGGCGAGCATCACGTCGGACTCGTTGATCCCGCCGGTCTGCGAGTGGATGATGTTGATCCCGACCTGCTCCTGGGGCACCTTGGCGATCTCGTCCTGGAGTGCCTCCAGTGAGCCGGCGACATCGGCCTTGAGCACGATGTTGAGCTCCTTGATGTCACCCTCCTGGACCCGCGAGAAGACCTCCTCGAGGCTGACCTTGCGTGCCTGGCGCCGGGCCAGCGCCTCGGTCTTGAGCCGGTTGGCACGCTCCTGGGCTTCCTGGCGGGCGCGGCGATCGTTCTCCACCGCATGCACGAACTCGCCGGCGTCGGCAACGCCATCGAATCCGAGCACCTCGACCGGCATGCCGGGACCGGCACTCTGCACCCGCTTGCCGGTGAAGTCGTGCATCGCCCGCACCCGGCCCCATTGCGGCCCGGCGACGAGCGAATCGCCGACCTTCAGGGTGCCGCGCTGGACCAGAATCGTGACCACGGGGCCGCGGCCGGGATCGAGCTGGGACTCGACCACCGTGCCCGAAGCGGGCGCGTCCGGGTTGGCGCCGAGTTCCTCCAGCTCGGTGACGAGCAGGATCATCTCGAGCAGTTTGTCGAGGCCCTCGTGGGTCTTGGCAGAGACGTCGACGTAGACGGTTTCCCCGCCCCAGTCCTCAGGGGTGAGGCCGTCGGCGGCGAGCTCGTTGCGGACGCGGTCGGGCTGGGCGCCCTCCTTGTCGATCTTGTTGACCGCGATCAGGATCGGCACGTCGGCGGCGCGAGCGTGGTCGATCGCCTCTTTGGTCTGCGGCATGACGCCGTCGTCGGCGGCGACGACGACCACCGCGATGTCGGTGACCTTGGCGCCGCGGGCGCGCATCGCGGTGAAGGCGGCGTGGCCGGGGGTGTCGAGGAAGGTGATCGACTTATCGGCGTGGTGCACCTGATAGGCGCCGATGTGCTGGGTGATGCCGCCGGCCTCGCCCGCGGCGACCTCGGTCTCACGGATCGCGTCCAGCAGCGATGTCTTGCCGTGGTCGACGTGACCCATGATCGTGACCACCGGTGGCCGATCGGCGAGCTCCTCGTCTGAGTCGTCGAACTCAGGCGCCTCGGGTTCCTCGTCGGCGGCGGTGACGATCTCGAGCTTGCGGTCGTACTCGTCGGCGATCGCCGAGATCGACTCGTCGGTCAGGGTCTGCGTGAGCGTCGCCATCTCCCCCATCGTCATCAGCTTCTTGATCACCTCGGCGCTGCCGAGGCCAAGCAGCTCGGCGACCTCGCGCACGGTCGCCCCAGAAGGGACCTTGGTCGCCTCGGGCTCGACCTCGGCGGCTTTGGGCGGCGGCTCCTCCAGCAGCGGACGGCGACGCCGTCCACCGCGCCTGCGCGGCGGGCGCTGCGGCGGCGGCCCGCCCATCTGATCGCGCCGGGCGGCCTGGGAATCGATCACCACACGGCGCTTTTTGCCAGCGCCACCGCCGGTTCCGCCGCCGGCAGCGGGTTTGCCAGCGGGTCGAACCGGCCCTTTGGAAGCCTGAGAGGCAGGCGGCGCAGGCTTGGCGGCCGCTGCGGCAGCAGGTTTGGCCGCTGGGGCAGCTTTTTGCTGCGGCGCCGCGGCGGCCGGAGGCGCGGGCTTCGCCTCGGTTGCGGTAGCGGCCCCGCCGTTCCCCTTTGCTGCCTGGATCGCCTTCAGAGCAGCTGCCTCGTCAACGCTCGAGGCAGCTGCTTTGGCCTCGATTCCAGCGTTTTTAAGCGCGGCAAGGACCTCTTTGCTCTCGAGCCCCTGCGCTTTGGCGATCTCGTGAACCCGTTTTTTTGCCACTAGGCTTGCTCTGCCTCCTCGGCAACCGGTTCAGCCTCAGGCGTTCCATCTTGGGATTGCTCATCCGCAGACGTCTCTTCCGCGGGTGGCGCGGAGGAGGGGACGTCGCCCGCAGCTTGCGAGGACGACGGGTCCTCCTCCGGGACAGGACCCGCGGTCGAGCCGTCAGGGTCATCCTCCGCGACAGGACCCGCAGCCGATTCGTCCGAGCCCTCAGCCGGGGCCTCCTCGACCGCTTCGGCCTCAGCGGCAGCCGCCGCCTCGTCGAACTCGGATTCGGCCCGAGCGACGATCTCGTCGACCTGCCCTTGATCGGCATCGGGATCGGCAAGGATCGCCACCTCGGTCTCGGTGACCGGCGCCATCACCAGCATCTGGTTTGTCTGGAAGCGGCTCAGAGCCTGGTGCTGCGGCAGGCCGCAGTAGGTCGAGTCGGCGATTGCGGCATTCGGACAGCGGCGCCCGTTCGAGAGCACCGCGAGGCAACGGCCGTCGAAGGTTTCTTCGCCCTCGTACTCGACGTCCTGGTCCTCCTGGGAGAACTCGGTCTCCGACTTGATGTCGACCCGCCAGCCGGTCAGGCGGGCGGCGAGGCGGGCGTTCTGGCCGTCGCGGCCAATCGCCAGAGAGAGCTGGTCGTCGGGGACGATCACGGTCGCCTGGCGCTCGTCGTCGTCGACGATCACCTCGCGCACGCGGGCCGGCGAGAGCGCCTTGGCGACGAAGCGGGCGGGCTCGTCGTTGTGGGGAATGATGTCGATCTTCTCGCCGCGCAGCTCGGAGACGACCATCCGCACGCGGGAGCCGCGCGGGCCGACGCAGGCGCCAACCGGGTCGACGCCGTCGGCGTGGGAGATCACCGCGATCTTCGAGCGGTAGCCGGGCTCGCGGGCGACGCCGACGATCTCGACCAGCTTGTCGGCGATCTCCGGCACCTCCATTTCGAAGAGCTTCTTGATCAGCTCGGAGCTGCGGCGAGAGACGACGATCGCCGGGCCTTTGGTCGAGTCGGAGACGTCGGTGATCACGGCCTTGACCCGCATGCCGTGGTCGTAGCGCTCGTTGTAGACCTGCTCGGACTTGGGCAGCAGGGCCTCGACCCGCTCGCGCAGCTGGACCAGCGTGTAGCGCTTGTCGGACTGCTGGATGATGCCGGTGATCAGCTCGCCGACGCGATCCTGGTACTCGTCGAACATCATCATCCGTTCCGCCTCGCGAATCCGCTGCAGGATCACTTGCTTGGCGGTCTGGGCGGCGATCCGGCCGAAGTCTTCGGGGGTGACGTCGCGGGTCTCGATCTGATCCTCGTAGGGAGCGATCATCTCGGGGTCGAGCTCGGGGTCCTCGGGCTCGCGCAGTTCGCCCGTTTCGGGGTCGACTTCGCGCTCTTCCTCCTCCTGGGCCTCGGCCGCCTCGGCGAGCAGCTTCTCCTCCAGCTCGGGCGGCAGAATCAGTTCGAAGACGAGGAAATCGCCAGTCTCGTGGTCGAGGTCGACGCGGGCGTATTTCGCCGCTCCCGGCGTCTTCTTGTAGGCGGAGAGCAGCGCGTCCTCGAGCGCGTCCATCAACTTGTCGGCGGAGATCCCCTTCTCCTGCTCGAGTGCCTTGACTGCCTCGACGATCTCCTTGCTCACTGGGGCTCCTTGCGATTGCTGTACTTGGGTCCGGGCGAGGACACCTCCAGCGAGTACTCGGCCCGCAGATGGTTGAGGTGCTTCGTGACCTTTTCGCAGAGGGCGAGGTCAACGCCGCTCGGGTGGTCGATGAAGAGCCGCAGCGATTCCTTGCCGGGCTGCTCGACCGCGACCAGGTCTAGCCCGGAATCGAGTTCACGAAGCTGCTGCTGGATGTCATTTTGAAGGTCTTGCATTGGCCTCAGGCCGTAAAAAAAGTGGGCCAGGCCCACTTCCGGAACATCGGGACGAACAAAAGCTTGGGGCCAGTATAGCTCGGGGAAGGTGGCCGGCCAGCGGGTCCTGTCGCGGCAGCCCTCCCCCATGTGCTCAGGCGCCTGCGGCGCCTTCCGCTATGGGGGACCCCCGCCACCGCGCCACCCGCTGGAGAGGCGCTTTCGACGGGCTGCGCCACCCAGCGCTTATCTCGCCCTTGAGCTTTGCTTGCTTCTTAGCTCGTCGACTCTCTCGAGGATCGTTTCGGCTATTGCGTCCTTTGATGCTTGGGGGACGCGGGTGTCGCCTGCCGAGTCGATCAGGGTTACGGCGTTTTCCTGGCTCTCGAAGCCGATTGCCGGGCTCGAGATGTCGTTTAGGACGATCAGGTCCGCCTTCTTGCGGGCCAGCTTCTCGCGGGCTCGCTCGACGTTGTCTCCGGCTTCGGCGGCGAAGGCCACGACCGTCTGTTGGTCGGTCCGGGTGCCCGTGAGGGTGGCGAGGATGTCCTCGGTGGGCTCCAGGTGAAGGTCCAGGGAGTCGTCTCGGGTGAGCTTGCCCGTTGCGATCTCACTTGCTCTGAAGTCGGCCGGGGCTGCGGCCATGAGCAGGACGCGGGCGTTGGGGAACTCGGCGTGGGCGGCTTTGGCCAGTTCTTCGCCGTTCTCCACGTCGATGCGGTGCACGCCGGGGGGCTCGGGAAGGGACACATTGGCGGCGATAAGGGTGACGTCAGCGCCCTTGCGAGCGGCGGCGGCGGCCAGGGCTATGCCCATTCGGCCGCTGGAGCGATTGCCCAAATAGCGCACCGAGTCGATTGGCTCCCTCGTGCCGCCCGCCGTGACGAGGACCTGGAGGCCGTCCCAGGGACGGTGGCCGGTCGGCAACTTGGCTTCGATCAGGGCCAGGAGTCGGGCCGGATCGGGGAGGCGGCCCTTGCCCTGCTCTCCACGGGAGGCGAGGGCCCCTTCGTCTGGGTCGATGACCGTTACGCCACGCTCGCGCAGGGTCGCGAGGTTGGCCTGGGTAGCCGCGTCGGCGTACATGCGGTCGTTCATCGCCGGCGCGACCAGGCGTGGCGCCGTGCAGGCCAGGAAGGAGGTGGTGAGCATCGAGTCGGCGGCCCCGTTGGCCAGCTTCGCCAGCGTGTTGGCGGAGGCAGGAGCGACTATGTAGGCGTCGCAGTTGGCCGCGACCTCGAGGTGGCCGATCGGGTCGTGCTCGGGCGTGGGGTCGCCGGGGAAGGCTCCGCGCGAGGGATCGCGCTCGAACTCGGAGATCAGCACCGGGGCGCCGGCTATGCCCTCGAACGAGGCAGCGCCGACAAAGCGGGTGGCCCCCTCGGTCATCAGGACGCGGACGCCGTGTCCGGCCCTCGTCGCCAGGCGCACCAGCTCGAGCGCCTTGTAGGCGGCGATCCCTCCGCTTACGCCCACCAAGAGTCTGGCCATTGATTTACCTCGGTCCGCCGCGCCGGCGGCGACGGTTAGGAGCGGTACTCGTACTTGAGCTTGCCGGCGGCGACCTCTTCGAGCGCTATCGAGAGGTAGTTCCTATCGCCGGGAATGTCCACCATCGGCGGCGGGTACTCGCCGAAGCTTCCCTCGCCGAGGTTGTGGAAGTAGCTGTTTATCTGCCGGGCCCGCTTGGCGGAAACGACTACGGCCGCGTAGTGCGAGTCGGTGTGATCCAGAAGCTTGTCAACGCGTGGTTTGATCATTGGCTCCGGAGTCTAGTGGTATGCCGATCTCGACGCGCACGATTCCCTCCAGCTCATCGGCGGCGCGGTCCAGATCGTCGTTGACCACGGTATGGGCGAACTCCCCCTGGGCAGCCATCTCCTGCTCGGCGACTTCGAGCCGAGCATCGATCGCCTCCAGGCTGTCGGTGCCGCGCGACTCGAGCCGACGCCGCAGCGAGGCCGGATCGGGTGGGGCGATGAAGACCTGGACCGACTCGCGCATCGCGGCGCGCACCTGACGGGCCCCCTGCACCTCGATCTCGAGCACGACCGAGTGGCCCGCGTCCAACCGATTGCGGACCTCTGAGCGCAGCGTGCCGTAGCGATGACCGCTGTAGGTGGCGAACTCGAGAAAGTCTTCGGCCTTGATCCGCCGATCGAACTCCTCGGAGGTGAGGAAGTGGTAATCGCGGCCGTCGATCTCGCCCCCGCGCGGTTCGCGAGTAGTCGCCGAGATCGACAGCTCCAGGTCGGGAACGCGCTCGAGCAACTTTGCGATCAGCGTTCCCTTGCCAACGCCGGATGGACCAGTGATTACGAAGACCTTAGACATAGGCAGCCGCGAAAACCAAGCAGATCGGCCGGACGCAGGGAGCGTGGCGTGCTCTGCACGCGAGCGACTGAGGACGCCGATATGCGCCGGTTTGCAGCGGCCGCGCTAACGGCGCAGCTGACTTACAAGCTCGGCGCGCTGTCGCTCAGAGAGTCCGCCAATCGTCTTCGACGGCGAGATCCTGCACTGGTTGAGAATCCGGTTGGTCTTCACCCGGCCGTACTTCGGCACCGCCAGCAGCATGTCGAAGACCTTCGCCGTGAGCACGTACTCAGGCGGGTCGAGCAGCAGCGTGTGAATGTTCGCCTTGCTCGCTTTGAGGTCCTTCTTGAGCTTCGCCCGCGCGGTGCGGATGTCGTTGGCGCGTTTGAGGGCATCCATCCGCTGGTCCAGCGATCTCTCGGGGGCCGCGGCGGAGGTCTTGACTGGGGCAGGCATGTCGGCGGCGAGTATAGCCGCGGGTTGCATACGTGCAAGGCCATATAAGCCATTTCTGCTGAAATTCACCTTAACCTCGAGTCGAGGTTTAGGCAGTGGGCCGCGAGAGAGCGCCACTTCGGCGATTCCCAAGCACTCCGCCAATTTCGTTCGCAATTCGCTCCCCCGCTCGCGGGTCGCGGAAATTCTCGGTTCCGACGGCGACCAGGGTCGCTCCGGCAGCGATGAATTCAAGCGCGTCCGCGCCGCTGGCAACTCCGCCCATGCCGACGATCGGAATCGACACGGCGACCGCGACCGCTCGCGTCTGGGCGACGGCGACCGGACGTACAGCCGGTCCCGAAAGCCCGCCATGGCCGGCCGCGATTCCAGGCTCCCCGGTCGCGGGATCGATCGCACTTGCCTTAAGCGTGTTGATCAGCGAGATCGCGTCGGCTCCTCCCTGCTCGGCGGCGACCGCGACCGCCGATGGGTCGGCGACGTTAGGCGTCAGCTTCACGATCAGCGGCTTCTCGGTCAGTGGCCGCAGCGCTTCCAGCAGCCCCTCCGCCTCGGCCGGCTGCTCGCCGACGATCAGTCCCGAGTGCACGTTGGGGCAGGAGACGTTGAGCTCGATCGCCGACACCTCGTCTCGATCGCTCAGCGACGAGACCATTCGCGCGAACTCCTCGTGCCCGGTCGCCATCGCGGAGACGATCAGCGGCACCGGCAGCTCGGCCAGCTGCGGCAAATCCTCGGCGAGGAAGCCCTCAAGCCCCTTGTTCGGCAGCCCAATCGAGTTGATCATCCCGGCCGGCGTCTCCCAGATCCGCTGCGGCTCGTTGCCAGTCCGCGGCTCGGGCGTAATCGTCTTCGAAATAAAGGCGCTGAACGGAAACCTCGAAAGTAGGTCGTCCCCATAGACGCGTTGAGCAGCTACGGCGTCGAATGTGCCTGAGGCGTTGACAACTGGATGGTTCAACTCGATGCCGCAGAACTCGACCGCGCTACTTAGTCCCCCTGATCCGTGGCTGCCGGGGGGTGGCGTCGCAGGGGGGACCGCCCCTGAGGACGCTTTAGCGACCGGAAGGGGTGGTGGGTCCCCTGCGACGACAGGACCCGCCGGCCCCCCACGCAACACGGGCCCATCTACGCACAGCCGCAGATAGCCGCCGCCCACCTTCGGTACCGCGCAGCCGAAGCAGGCGCCGTAGCCGCACGCCATCGGCGACTCCATCGCCAGCTCGCAGGCGACGTCTCGCTCGGCGCACATGGCCCCAACTGCATCGAGCATCGGAGGGGGGCCGCAGGCATAGACGACTCCACTGGCTGCATCGTCGCCATCGAGCATGACCTGCAGCAGGTCCGTGACGTAGCCAGCGTGCCCGACGTGCCCGTCCTCGCTGGCAAGTTTCACCTCGCAGCAGGAGAAGAGATCGGCGAGGCCGCCCGAATGAGTCTTGTTGCGGAAGCCGAGCAGGACTCGCGTGGCAACGTTCTTCGCGGCGAAGGTGCGGCGCAGGAGGGCGAGCGGCGCGATGCCGATTCCACCGCCGACGAGGATCGCGCCGGCAGCGTTCTGCGAGACCTCCTTCGGCGCCGAGAAGGAGTTGCCCAGGGGACCGTTGACCCAGACGCTCTCCCCCGGCTCGAGCTCGCAGAGGCGGTCGGTTCCAGGGCCGATTCCCTCGATCAGGAAGTCGAGCCGCACGCTATTCGCCGAAGGGCCTGTTTCGGCCACGGAGAGCGCGCGGGGGAGGAACGGGCGCTGCCCTCGCTGCTCCCACCGCCGCTCGGTGGCGAGCATGTAGAACTGGCCCGGGAGCGGCTCCGGGCCGCCGGCGTCGATCAGCGAGAAGAACCTGTAGCCGCCGGAATTGCGGCTCTCGCTCACCTCACAGAGGCGGCGCCCAAAGTGGGCGGTCATCGCGGCTGCTTCGCCCTCTCCAGGGCATGGATCTCCTGGAGGGAGCGAACCTCAGAGTCGCCCTCGATCTTCGCCGCGATCGCCCGGACCGCGGCCGTAGCGCCGGTCATGGTGGTTACGCAGGGGATCCCGTGACGGACTGCCGCGGTGCGGATCTCGTAGCCGTCGGCGCGGGCGCCCGAGCCGGTCGGCGTGTTGATGACGAGGGCGCAGCGGAGGTCCCGGATCAGGTCGACGACATGCGGCGAGCCTTCGGCGAGCTTGTTGATCTGGGTGACCGGCACACCCATCGCCGAGATGGCCTGGGCGGTGCCGCCCGTGGCCATCAGCTCGAAGCCAAGGTCGTGGAAGCGGGCTGCGATCTGGGTTGCGGCGGGCTTGTCGGTGTCGGTAACGCTTATGAAGACCGATCCCTCGGTCGGCAGCGATACGCCAGCGGCCGCCTGGGCTTTGCCGAAGGCGGTCGGGAAGTCGGCGGCGATTCCCATCACCTCGCCGGTGCTCTTCATCTCCGGTCCGAGGACGGAGTCGACGCCGGCGAAGCGGGCGAAGGGCAGCACCGCCTCCTTGACGCTGACCATTCCCGTCGGTGGCTCGCGCAATTTCTGCTCGGCGAGCTTCTCTCCCAGCATCAGCCGCGCCGCGACCTTCGCCAGGGGCACGCCCGTGGCCTTGGAGACGAAGGGGACCGTGCGCGAGGCTCGCGGGTTGGCCTCGATCACGTAGAGCTGGCCGCCGGCAACGCCGTATTGGATGTTGATCAGGCCGATCACGCCGAGCTCGAGGGCGATCTGCCGGGTCGTCGCACGGATCTCATCCAGCATCTCCTCGCCCAGGCTCATCGGCGGAAGGACGCAGGCCGAGTCGCCGGAGTGGACGCCGGCCTCCTCGACGTGCTGCATGATCCCGGCTACGTGGACGTCGCTGCCATCGGCGAGCGCGTCGACGTCGACCTCGATCGCGTTCTCGAGGAAGCGGTCGAGCAGCAGCGGGTGCTCCTGGTCGGCCTTGACGTGAGCCCGCAGGTAGGCGTTCAGATCCGCGGTCGAGTAACAGATCTCCATCGCCCTGCCACCAAGCACGTAGGAGGGGCGCACCAGCAGCGGGAAGCCGACCTGCTCTGCAATCACGGTCGCCTCCTCGGCCGAAAGGGCCGTGCCGTAGGGCGGGTGCTTGATGTCAAGCCGCCGCAGTAGGGCGCCGAAACGTCCGCGGTCCTCGGCCAGGTCGATCGCGTCGACCGGGGTGCCGAGCAGTGGAACGCCCGCTTCCTCGAGAGTGCGGGCCAGCTTCAGCGGCGTCTGGCCGCCGAACTGGACGATCACGCCCTCTGGGTTCTCCTGCTCGCAGACGGCGAGCACGTCCTCCTTCGTCAGCGGCTCGAAGTAGAGGCGGTCTGAGGTGTCGTAATCGGTCGAGACGGTCTCAGGATTGCAATTGATCATCACCGCATCGCGGTCGAGCTCACGCGCGGTCATCGCCGCGTGCACGCAGCAGTAGTCGAACTCGATTCCCTGGCCGATCCGGTTCGGCCCGGCGCCGAGGATCACGACCGAGGCGCGGCCAGTTTGGCGGCGCACCTCGCTCGAGGCCGCGCTACCGGACGCGCGCTCGTACGCTGAGTAGTAGTAAGGCGTAGCGGCCTCGAACTCGGCGGCGCAGGTGTCGACCGACTTGTAGGTGCGGGTCAACCCCTCGGTGCCGTCGCCTTCGGTCGCAAGTGCCTGCAGCTCGCGCAGAAACCAGCGGTCGACCAGGCAGCGCTCGTGCACGGCCTCGAGATCGATTCCGCGCTTGAAGGCGGCAAGGATCCGATCGAATCGCTCGGGGCATGGCTTCTCCAGGATCTCGAGCAGCGCCTCGTCATCGGCGGCGATCTCCGCCTCGGAGTCGAGCTCGCGCGAGCGCATCGCCTTGGCAAAGGACTCGCGGAAGGTGCGACCGATCGCCATCACCTCGCCGACGCTCTGCATATGGGTCGAGAGCCTGCCCTCGGCACCCGGAAACTTCTCGAAGGCAAAGCGGGGGATCTTCGTCACCACGTAGTCGATCGTCGGCTCGAACGAGGCCGGCGTCGCCTGGGTGATGTCGTTGGGGATCTCCTCGAGGGCGTAGCCGACGGCCAGCTTTGCCGCCATCTTGGCGATCGGGAAGCCGGTCGCCTTCGAGGCCAGGGCCGAGGAGCGCGAGACCCGCGGGTTCATCTCGATCACGACGATCTCGCCGTTGTCGGGGTTGACGCCGAACTGAACGTTGGAGCCGCCGGTCTCGACGCCGACGGCGCGAATCACGCGGATCGCCTGGTCGCGCAGCTCCTGGTAGAGCTGGTCGGTGAGGGTCTGGGCCGGCGCCACGGTGACCGAGTCGCCGGTGTGGACGCCCATCGGGTCGACGTTCTCGATCGAGCAGATGATCACGACGTTGTCGTTGTGGTCGCGCATCACCTCGAGCTCGAACTCGCCCCAGCCGAGCACCGACTCGTCGACAAGGACCTGGTTGATCGGGCTCGCGGCGAGGCCCTCGGAGACGACCTGGCGCAGCTCGGTCTCGGTCCTCCCCACGCCGCCGCCCTGGCCGCCCATCGTGAATGCGGGCCGGACGATCGCCGGCAGGCTGATCCGGCCGTCGGCCAGCGCCGTCTCGACCTCGCCGAGGCTCTCGACCGTCATCGACCAGGGGATGCGCAGTCCCGCCTCGTTCATCGTCTGGCGGAACTCCTCACGGTCCTCGGCGCGGCGGATCGCGGCGGAGTCGGCGCCGATCAGCTCGACCCCGAAGCGCTCCAGGGTGCCGTCCTCGTGCAGCGCCATCGCCAGGTTGAGCGCGGTCTGGCCGCCGAGGGTCGGCAGCAGCGCGTCGGGGCGCTCCTTTTCGATGATCTTGGTCACCGGTCTGGGCAGCAGCGGCTCGATGTAAGTCGCGGTGGCGAACTCCGGGTCGGTCATGATCGTTGCCGGGTTCGAATTGACCAGGATCACCTCGTAGCCCTCCTCGAGCAGGACCTTGCAGGCCTGCACGCCGGAGTAGTCGAACTCGGCCGCCTGGCCGATCACGATCGGGCCGGAGCCGATTAGGAGGATCTTCTCGATGTCGGTGCGTTTAGGCATGGGCGAGGTTGAGGAAGGAGTCGAAGAGGTGGCGGGCGTCGTGCGGGCCCGGACCGGCCTCGGGGTGGTACTGGACGGTCGCGGCGCGCACATCCTTCAGCACCAGGCCCTCGACCGTGCGGTCGTAGAGGTTGAGGTGGGAGAGCTCGGCGGCGCCGAAGTCCGTTTCCCAGCGGAGCGGCTCGTCGGCCTCGATCCGCGGCTCCCCCGCCGGCCCCTGGACGGCGAAGCCGTGATTTTGCGAGGTGATGTCGATCCGACCGGTGGCCAGCTCCTTGACCGGGTGGTTGGCGCCGCGGTGTCCGAATGGAAGCTTGTACGTCTCGAGGCCGACGGCGCGGCAAAGCAGCTGATGGCCGAGGCAGATGCCGAAGAGGGGTCGCTTTCCGACCAGGCCGCGGACGGTGTCGACGACGTAGGCGAGCGCCGCCGGGTCGCCGGGGCCGTTGGCGAGGAAGACCAGGTCGGGGGCCTCGGCAAGCACCTGCTCGGCGGAGAACGTGCAGGGCAGCAGCGTTACCCGACAGCCGCGCTCGCGCAGCTGTCGGACGATGTTGAGCTTGATCCCGGTGTCAATACCGACCACGTGGGGGCCGTCGCCAGCGAAGCGAACCGGCTCGGGCGGCGTCACGGTGCGGGCGAGATCGGCCCCATCCATGGAAGGCTCGGCGGCGACCCGCTCGCGCGCCTCATCTTCAGGCGTGCCAGCGGGGAAGATGCCGCCCCGCATCGCGCCACCATCGCGGATATGGCGGACGACGGCACGGGTGTCGACGCCGCCGATCGCCGGGACTCCGCAGTCGGCGAGCCAGTCGAGCCAACCCCCCTCGGCGGTGGCGACGTCCTCGCCGTTCTTCGGATCCCGCATGACGACGCCGCGTGCATGGATGCGGTCCGACTCCATCGCGGCCGCGGAGACCCCGTAGTTGCCGATCAGCGGGTAGGTGAAGACGATGATCTGGCCGGCGTAGGAGGGATCGGTGACCGACTCCTGATAGCCGGTCATCGCCGTGTTGAAGACGACCTCCCCGGTAATGGCTCCCCCAGCGCCGCAGGCCAACCCGTCAAAGCGCGCCCCATCCTCGAGCAGCAGGTAGCCCTCAGTCATTCCGGTGCGCCTTTGCTCGCTATATCGGGGGTAAAGCGCACCGAAAAGGCGGTCATGCTGCCACTCCCAGGGAAAAGCTGCGCAGGCGGTAGGCGATTTGGCCGCCGGCTAGGGTCATCAGCACGCGGCCGGTCAGCTTGCGGCCGCCGCACCATGAATTGGATGAGCGACTCTCGTAGCCGTCCTCGCCGACGATCCACTCGGCGCCGAGGTCGCAGAGGGCGATGTTGGCCTCATTGCCCGGCGCCAGCGAGGGTCGCTCGATGCCGAACGGCTCCGCCCCACCGGCCATCCGCTCGATGAGAAGCCCGAGGTCGAGCAGGCCAGGCATGACGAGCTCGGTGTGTAGGGCCGCGAAAGCCGTCTCCAGGCCGGTCACTCCCATTGCCGCCGCCTCGAAGGGGACCTCCTTTTCCTCCGGCGCGTGAGGGGCGTGATCGGTGGCCACGGACTCGATCGTGCCCTCACGCAGGCCGTCGATCAGGGCCTGGCGGTCGGACTCGGAGCGCAGCGGTGGATTCATCTTGAAGCGCTGGGGGTCGAGGCTGCGGACCTCCTCGTCGGTGAGGCAGAGGTGATGGGGAGAGGCCTCGCAGCTGATCAGCACGCCCGCCGCCTTGGCGCTGCGAACGACCTCGACCGAGGCGGCGGCGGAGAGGTGCTGAACGTGGATGCGACCGCCCTCGTATCCGGCCAGCGCGGCATCGCGGGCGATCATCGTCGACTCCGAGATCGACGGGATCCCCTCGAGGCCGAGCACCGCCGAGACCGGCCCCTCGTGCATGACCCCCGCGCCCGAAAGCTCCGGATCCTCCTCGTGCAGGGCGATCGGGCCGCCGCAGAGGCGCTGATATTGGAGGGCGCGGCGCAGCACGCGGGCGCTGCGGATCGGCAGGCCGTCATCGCTGAAGCCGATCGCCCCCGCCTCGCGCAACGAGGCCATCTCGGTCAGCTCCTCGCCCTGCATCGCCCGGGTGACCGTGGCGAGGAAGCCGATCCGCACCGATGCCGCGGCGCGGGCGCCAGTGCGCAGCGCCTCGATATCGGCCGGCGTGGAGACGGGCGGCTCGGTGTTTGCCATCGCCAGCACGCCGCAGTAGCCGCCCGCGGCTGCCGAGCGGCTGCCGGTCTCTATGTCCTCCTTGTGCTCCTGGCCGGGCGTGCGCAGGTGTACGTGCGGGTCGAAGAAGGCTGGAAAGGCGTGCAGGCCTTCGGCGTCAATCTCCTCGTGGCCGTCCGCGGTGGCATCGCCCGGGGTCGCCAGCTCGGCGATCCTCCCGTCGCGGATGACGACGTCGTGTTGCGCGTCGATGCGCGCTACCGGATCAAGCACGGTGGCGCGGCGCAGGACCAGGTTCGCGCCGGCGCCGGCGCGCATGTCCAGATCGGCGAGGCTCATGCCGGTTGCCCTATTCGAGTCGGCGGCGAGGCGCCGTTGCCGTGAGCGGGCGCCGGCTCATCGCCTGCAGCAAGCAGCTCGTAGAGGATTGCCATTCGCACGACGAGCCCGGAGGCGACCTGCTCTGCGATCAGCGACTGCGGCGAGTCGATCACCTCACCGGAGAGCTCGACGCCGCGGTTGACCGGGCCGGGGTGCATGAGGAGCTGGCGGCGCCCGAGCCGGCGCGAATCGATCTGGAAGTGGGCCGCGTACTCGCGGATCGATGGCACGAAGCTCTCCCGCATCCTCTCCCGCTGCAAGCGCAGCGCGTAGATCACCTCAGCCTCGCCAAGGCGGTCAAGCGTGTGGGTCAACTCACAGCCGAGCTGCTCCAGTCCCCGGGGAATCAACGCCGGCGGACCGCAGACGGTCAGCTCGGCGCCCATCGCCTTGAAGGCGATCAGGTTGGAGCGGGCGACGCGGCTGTGCAGAACGTCGCCGACGATCCAGATCCTCTTGCCCTCGAGCGAGCCGAGCTGGCGGCGCAGCGTGTAGACGTCGAGCAGCGCCTGGCTGGGGTGCTCGTGCTTGCCGTCGCCGGCGTTGACGACCGCCGCGTCGGCCCATCTGGCGACCAGCTCAGCCGCTCCGGCATGTGGGTGTCGCAGCACGATCGCCGCCGGTTCGTAGGCCGAAAGGGTGGCGATCGTGTCCTTCAGCGACTCCCCCTTGTCGACCGAGGAGCCGGCCGCCTTGACCGAGACCAGGTCGGCGGAGAGCCGCTTTGCCGCCAGCTCGAAGGAGGAGCTGGTGCGGGTGCTCGCCTCGTAGAAGAGGGTGACGACGGTGCGTCCCCGCAGGGTCGGCACCTTCTTGATGTCGCGGCGGCCGACCTCGGCGAAGCTCTCGGCGCGGTCGAGGATCGCCTCGATCTCCATCTTTGAGAGCTGCTCGATCGAAAGCAGGTGCCTCATGCGCTCACCTTGGCTGGCCGTGGGACGGAGATCGTCACTTCGTCGGCGCCGTCGAGCTCGCCGAGGCGCACGTTGACCCGCTCCTCACGCGCGGTCGGCAGGTTCTTGCCGACGTAGTCGGGCCGGATCGGCAGCTCGCGATGGCCGCGGTCGCAGAGGACGGCCAGCTGGACCCGCTGCGGGCGGCCGTAGTCGAAGAGGGCGTCGATCGCGGCGCGCACCGTGCGGCCGGTGAAGAGGACGTCGTCGACGAGCACAACGGTGCGCCCGGCGAGGTCGAAGTCGATGTGGGAAGCGTGCACGACTGGCTGTGACGCGGGTGACTTCGCCCCCACGTCATCGCGGTAGAAAGAGATGTCGAGGTCCCCGATCGGCGCCTCGGCGTCGCTCAGCTCCGCCAGCAGGGTGTGCAGGCGGCGAGCGAGCAGAGCGCCACGAGTGTGGATACCGACGATCGCCAATGCATCGGGGCCCGGGTTCTTCTCGGCGATCTCGTGAGCGATCCGCCGTAGCGTTCGCTCCAAATCGTCGCGCTCGAGCACGACCTTCTCAGACACTGACTCTTGGCTTCCTTCCTGGCCTCACGGGACCTGGTTAAAGGACGGCCCTGAGGCTAGCAGCAGATGCGGCGCTAGACGGCGCGCTGCGGCTCTGGCTCCTCGCGTTCACGAGCGCCGTTCGCGACGAGCTTCGGCTCTCCGCGCTCTGCAAAAGGGATCTCTATGACGTCGAAGTCACGGGGGGCGAAGCTTGGCTCGAAGACATCGCGGGCCTCGTCAAGGACGGTGCCGACGTGGTAGCGGGAGGAGATGTGGACGAGGGCGAGCATTTTCACGTGGGCTTCGCGGGCGACCGAGGCTGCTTGGCCAACCGTCGAGTGGCCGGTGTCGGCAGCCCGCTGTGCCTCCTGCTCGGAGAAGCTGGCGTCGTGGATCAGAAGCTCTGCGTCGGCCGCGGCTTGGACCGTCGAGTGACAGGGCGCCGTGTCGCCGGTCAACGCAATCGTGCGTCCTGGTCGCGGCTCACCCATCACCTCGTCGGGGCGCACTGGGCCGGAGCTTCCCTCAACCTCCTCGCCGCGCTGCAGGGCGGCGAAGGCCGGTCCTTCGGCGACCCCAAGGCGCCTGGCGGCCTCGGGATCGAAGCGGCCCGGACGCTCCTTCTCGATCAGGGCGTAGCCGTTGGCCCGCACGCTGTGCTCGACCGCGAAAGCCCGGACTTCGGCGCCGTCGTGGGCGACGGCGTCACCGGGATCCACTTCGACCAGGTTGAGGCCGTAGTCGGTGCGGCCGATCAGCCGACCGAGCATCTTGAAGAGATCGCGCAGGCCGCGCGGTCCGTAAATGGTCAATGGCTCCTCACGGGCGGTGAGGTCGTATGTCTTCAGCAGGCCCGGCAGGCCAAGGATGTGATCGGCGTGGAAGTGGGTGAGGTAAATCTCGTCGACCTGGGCGAGGCCGAGCGAGCGCTGCAGCTGGCGCTGCGTCCCTTCGCCGCAGTCGAACATGATCCGCCTGCCGCCCCGAACCAGCATCACGCTTGCGGTGGAACGCCGCGCCGACGGGACCGAGCCCCCTGTGCCAAGAAAGATCGCCGAGAGATCCATGCGAGCCAGCGAGCCTACGCGACGCGGCGGCTCAGCCACTCGAAGCTAGACTGGCCTTCGAGCGCCCGTAGCTCAGCTGGATAGAGCGCCGCCCTCCGGAGGCGGAGGCCACAGGTTCGAATCCTGTCGGGCGCGTTTTGGCGACCCGATCAGGCGGTCTTGAACCTGGCCAGCCACTCGTCGCGATCAAACGGCGCTGGCTCGTTTTCGGCGATGAAGCGCTCGAGCACGGCGATGAAGTGGCCCGGCTGCTCGAGTTGGGGCAGGTGGCCAGCGCCCTCGAAGATCTCCAGCTGGCTGCCCGGAAGCGTTCGGTGGGCATCTTCGCCGTGCCGCACGGGGATGATCGGATCGCGGGCGCCCCAGACAATCAGGACGGGGATCGACTCGGCGAGGTAGAGGCGATCGGAAGCGGAGACGCGCTGGCCCTCTGTGCCGACGACGGAACGCAGGGTCGCCAGGAAGGCCTTGCGGCGTCGCGGCTCGGCGAGCGAGGCATAGCCGCGCGCGACCTCGGCGACGTCAGGCCCTGGTTGCATGCCGATCGCTCCCAGGCCGCGGCCGATGGTTCCGCCAACCCGCTGGCCAAGGCTGGCGGTGGCGCTGATGAAGAGGTCGGCGCCGGGCAGGGCGGCGGCTCGCAGGACCGGGCTGACCTCGGGGCCCAAGCCGCCGCTGGAGACAAGGACGAGGCGCTCGACCATCTCGGGGAATTGGTAGGAGAACTGCATCGCGACGCCGCCGCCAAGCGAGTGACCGACCAGGGTCGCCCGCTCGTGACCGAGGCTGAGGAGCAGATCCCGCAGGCCGGTTGCGAGGCTGCCCAGCGAGTAGTCCCCCGGCCCGCCGGCCGAGACCCCATGGCCGGGCAGGTCCGGAGCGATCACCGTATGCCGCTGGGCAAGCGGCTCCAGGACACCGCGCCAGTTCTCCGAGCTGCCCGCCATCCCGTGGATCAGGAGCAGGGGCGGGCCATCGCCGCCGCCCAGATAGGCAGTCTCGCGACCGTGCAGCTCCGCCGTCGTCAACCTCACTTCTGCCGGGCGGGACGGATGGGCGCTATCGGGCACGAGCTAACGGTAACTGGCCGTCGCGGCGGCTATGCCCACGAATCCGCTGCCGCTTCCAATACTGTCGCGGCCGATGGCCGCCGAGAAGAAGATTCGCCCGCCGCGTGGGGCGCTGCTGGTAATCGCGATCGGCCTGCTCGCCAGCCTGGCGGCGGCGCTGCTCAGCACCGATGAGTCGATCGGCACGGCGACGCTGGAATGGGTCGAAGAAGCGCCGATGGCAAGGTCGAGACCGGCCGCAATCCCCGGCGGCGGGGAGATGCAGCTCTCCAAAGCGGAAATCCGCTCGACCGAACCCAACATCAGCGACTACACGCTCTTCCGGGTCTCAGCCGTGCTGACGATCGACGCCGGCTCAGCAGTCGGCCGTGGCCGGCTCAGCTGCACGGTTCACGTGCCGGCGCGGACGATCGTCGCCCAGACCTCGAAGAGCCGCGCCGCCTACCCCCGTTCCAGCGAAGACCTCTTCGAACAGGACACGCCGGAAACCTCCCTGGTCGAGTTCAGCTCGCACAGCACCGATCTGGCCTCGGTCGAAGTCAGCGGCGTCTTCGGCAAGCGCTACACCAAGGAGAGGGGAATCGTCGTCGAGTGGGCGCCCTATCGGGTCGCTCAGCAGGTCTGGAAATTGGGCCTGCCGAGTGGACGACCGGAGGAAGACCTGAAGCTGCCCTTCGTCTCGATCTGGCGCACCACCGCGACGCCGGCCGCCCGAATGTCGTGCGAGATCGAGACCGCGGCCGGCACGGCCACCGTCCGCACCGCGGGCGCGCTGCCCGGCTAAGGGGCGACGAGCAGTTCGGGCCCTTCCTCGCTGCCCTTGCCCACCTTGTTCAGCTTCGGATTGGCGGGCGCGCTGTCCATCCGGCTCGCCGACAGGGGCGCGCACATCGCCACCGCATCCTCGAGTTCCAGGTCCGGCCGCAACCAGGCGGCTTCGGCCTCGGGCCCCGGCAGGATCGCCGGCATCCGGTCGTGCACCTTGGCAACCAGCTCGTTGGGGGTCGTGGTGATGATCGTGCAGCTATAGAGCCAGCCATCGTCAACGCCGCGGTCCTCCGGGTCCTGCCACTCCTTGCGGGTGCAAAGCCCGGCGAAGGCGAAGGGCTCTCCGCCGTCGACCGTGAAGCGCCAGGGCTGGCGCGGCTGCTTGGGGTCCTCCGCCACCATCCACTCATAGAAGCCGTCGGCGACGATCAGGCAGCGGTGGCGGAACTTGCCGACCAGCGGCGAGTATGCGCGACTGGAGGTGAGATTCTCCGCCTTGGCGTTGATCATCCGGTAGCCGACCTTGAGGTCCTTGGCCCAGCGCGGGATCAGGCCCCAACGCATCAGCCGGGCCTCGCGCTCGCCGCGCGCCGCCTCTTCGGGGTCAGGCGAGGAGCGGACCGTGAGCACCTCCTGGGTCGGCGCGACGTTGAAGCGCCCCAGCGCCGACTCGACCGTCTTCGCCCGCTCCTTGGAGGGCGGCGGCGCATTGCCTTCGGCGTTGCGCTCCAGCGCCTTCTCCAGCTCGACCTGGAACTTGTCGGCGATCTTCTTCGTGTCCTTCGCGGTGACCGTGAATCGTCCACACATGACTAGGCGGAGACCTTTGCAGGCCGGGCTTCCGGGCGAGCCCGGTACCAATCGAGTGTGTCGCGAAGTCCCTGGGCTAGCTCGACCCCGGGACGCCAGCCGGTCAGCTCGCGCAGCTTGGTCGAGTCGACGAACTGGCGATCGATCTCGCCGTCCGGCGTGCCAGTGCCGAGGTATTCGGGCTCGACGCCCGTTCCCGCTGTCGTGGCGATCAGGTCGACCACCTCACGCACCGAGTGCGGCCGCTCGCCTCCGGCGTTGAAAGCCTCTCCCGCCACGCCCTCACCACCGAGCGCGTCGGCAATCGCCAGATAGGCGGAGACGGCATCGGCGACGTGGAGAAAATCGCGCTCTGGGCTGCCGTCGGACCGGATCATCGGCGCGCGGCCGTCGAGCGCCGCGACCACGGTCTCCGGGATCAGCCGCGAGAAATTGAGGTCGCCGCCGCCGTAGATATTGGCGAAGCGGGTGACCGACAGCGGCACTCCATATGAGTGGGCGTAACTGCGGGCGATCATGTCCGCCGCCGCCTTGCTGGCGTCGTAGGGATGGGCCGCCCGCAGGGGGAAGTCCTCGTGGTAGGGCAGCTGGGGGCTGGCGCCGTAGGCCTTGTCGGAAGAGGCGAAGACGACCCGCTCCACGCCGTGCTCCCGGCAGGCCTCGAAGACGTTCCAGGCGCCCCGCACGTTGACCTCGAACGTCTCGAGGGGTGAGTCCCGGGCGACGCCGACGATCGTCTGCGCTGCCAGGTGAAAGACGGAATCGCAACCGGCGATCGCGGCCGAGACCGCCTCTGCGTCGCGCAGGTCGCCCTCGGCAAGCTCGACGTCCTCACGCAAGCCAAGCAGGTCGAGGGCGGAACGGCGCAGGCCACCGGTGTCGGCGAGCCGCGGGTCTGGCCGGTCGAGCACGCGCACCGCGTCGCCCCGGGCCAGCAGGGCCGCCACCAGGTGTGAGGCGACGAACCCATGCGCGCCGGTGACGAGCGCGGTCACCAGAGCCGGTCCCCCGCCACCGCATCCGATTTTGACCCACCCAGGATGTGGTCAAAGTCGGATGCGGTGGCGAAGCCTCGCCAAGGTGCGTTGCCGGACGACCAGAGGTCGTTGAGCTCGACCGCGTCCTTGTAGGTGTCCATGCAGTCCCAGAAGCCGTCGTGGCGAAATGCCGCCAGCTGCCCGTCGGCCGCGAGGTGCTCGAGCGGCTCGCGCTCAAGCACGCTTCCCTCGCCGATGTAAGCGAGCGCACCGGGCTCGAAGCAGAAGAACCCCCCGTTGATCCAGTGCTCACTGCGCGGCTTCTCTACGAAGCCCTCGACCTTGCCCTCGTCGCCCAGTTTCGCGACTCCCCACTGGAGGCGGGGCTGGACGACCGTCACCGTGCCGAGGGCCCGGTGCTCCCGATGGAATCGCAGCAGGGCATCGAGGTCGATATCGGCGATGCCATCGGCGTAGGTGGCGCAGAAGCCCTCGCCACCGAGGCGCTCGCCGAGGTGCGCGATCCGCCCGCCAGTAGGAGTGTCGAGCCCAGTGTCCACGCACTCGACCACCACCCCATCGGGCCAGCTCTCTCCGGCAACGAACTCATCGACCATCTCCCCAAGGTAGCCAGTAGCGAGCAGGAAGCGCTCAAATCCCTGGGCCGCGTAGATACCGATTACGTGCCAGAGAATCGGGCGCGCCCCAATCTCCACGAGCGCCTTCGGCACCGACTCCGTCCGCTCACGGAGCCTGGTCCCGCGCCCTCCGCAGAGGATCGCGACCGGAGGCTTAGCGGCCATCCGGGCAGGGGTGGAACGTCTTGTACTTTTTCGTCACCAACCCTGCGGCGCCAGCAACTGACTCTCCACCGAAAAAGTTAAGTGGAACCCCTGCCCGGATGGCCGCTCAACCACCCGCGACGGCCGGCAGAATCGTGACCTCGGCCCCATCGTCAATCTGGGTCTCGAGGCCCTGCTGGAAGCGGATGTCCTCGCCGCTGACGTAGACGTTGACGAAGCGGCGCAGGTCGCCGTCCTGGGTGATCCGCTCGCGCAGCGTTCCGTGGGCATCGAAGACGGCGTCGAGGACCTCGCCGACGGTGGAGCCGGTGACGTCGACCTCGGCCTCCCCCCCGGTCGCCGCGCGGAGCTGGGTCGGGATCTTCACGGTGACTGACATCAGGCGGTTACCTCCTGGCGGAACTCGGACTCGAAGCTTTCGAGGTCGGGGTCGATCTCGTGCATGCGGAACCTATCGCGGGTCGCGTCGAGCGTCTTCAGCCCCTCGCCGGTGATGTAGACGACGACGCGCTCGCCGGCCGCGATCTCGCCCCGCTCGGCCAGCTTGGCGAGGACGCCGATCGTGACGCCGCCGGCCGTCTCGGTGAAGATGCCCGTGGTCTCGGCCAGCAGGCTGATCCCGTCGCGGATCTCGGCGTCGCTGACCGAGTCGATCCCGCCCTTGGTGCGCCGCGCCTGCTCGACCGCGTAGGGGCCGTCGGCGGGGTCGCCAATCGCGAGGCTCTTGGCGATCGTCTCCGGCCGTTGCGGCTTGCAGACGTCCCAGCCTTCGGCAAAGGCCGTGGCGACGGGGCTACAGCCTTCCGCCTGGGCGCCGTTGAAGACCGGCAGCGAGCCCTCGAGCAGGCCGATGTCGAGCCACTCCTGGAAGCCGCGACCGACCTTGGTGAAGAGCGAGCCCGATGCGATCGGGCAGACGACACGGTCGGGCAGCTCCCAGCCGAGCTGCTCAGCCGTCTCGTAGGCGAGGGTCTTCGAGCCCTCGGCGTAGTACGGGCGCAGGTTGACGTTGACGAAGGCCCAGGGCCGGGTTTCGGCGAGCTGGGTGCAGAGCCGGTTGACGTCGTCGTAGTTGCCGCGCACGCCGACCAGATTGGTGCCGTAGATGCCGGTGGCGAGCAGCTTTTGCTCCTCGAGGTTGGCGGGGACGAAGACGTAGGACTTGAGGCCGGCGGCGGCCGCGTGGGCGGCGACCGCGTTGGCGAGGTTGCCGGTCGAGGCGCAGGCGACGGTGTCGAAGCCGAGCTCCTGAGCCTTGGCGACGGCGACGGCGACGACGCGGTCCTTGAAGGAGTGGGTCGGGTTGGCGGCATCGTTCTTGATCCAGATCTCGGCGTCGAGGCCGAGGCGCTCGGCGAGCCGATCGGCGCGCAGCAGCGGCGTCAAGCCCGGCTCGAGCGGGTCGCCGGGGCGCCCCTCGAAGGGCAGGAAGTCGGCATAGCGCCAGATTCCCTGCGAACCGGCCTGGATCTTGCGCTTGGTCTCGGCCGGGTCCAACCCCGAGTGGTCATATGCCACTTCGAGCGGGCCGAAGCAGTTCTCACAGGCGAAATGAGCGCCGAGGTCATACGTCGCCCCGCACTCCTTGCACTTCAGACTCTCCATGGCCATCCGATCTTCCTTTTTGTTGCCGCCAACAAAAAAACCTCCGCCTTTTGTGGGGCAGAGGTCCGATCGGACTTTCCCCACATCTTCCAGGTCGCGAGACCTGCTGGAGTTGGCACCTCCCCCGAACCTGATGGTCCGGGGCGGTTGCCGGGGTTTCTTTGGGCCAGTCCCTCCACCCCTCTAGATGTGGCGCTTATGTGATCGCCACTATAGCAGTGACACCGTCGGACTTTTGGCGTGAAATCGCCCTTTTACCGTCCCTGCCAGCGATCACCCGTCTACTTTTGACAGGCACGGCTAACCTTGTGCGTCCATGCCCGACGAGACGATGAGCGTGAACGATGCCGAACCTTCCGAAGCCGAGGCTGCGGCGCGTCGGCCGGCGCGGCGAGCTCATCTCCGCGGCGCCTCAGGCTGAGCCGCAGACTCCCAACGTCGAGCAGATCGACTCCAGCGGCCTGCGCTGGGTCAACATCGAGCGGCCCGGCGCGCTCGAGCGTGGCTGGCTCGAGGAGAACTTCGATTTCCACGCCCTCGATCTCGAGGACGTGCTCTCGCGCAACCAGCGGCCGAAGATCGACGTCTACGACGACTACCTCTTCATCGTTCTCCACTTTCCCGTCTTCGACCCGGCGGCCGGCCGGCTGGGCACCGGCGAGCTCGACCTCTTCGTCGGGCCCGGCTACGTGGTGACGATCCCGAACCAGCCGCTGCAGCCGGTCGAGTACCTCTTCGAGCGCTGCCGCGCCAAGGAGGAGCTGCGCGAACAGCTCTTCTCGCGCGGGTCCGGCTACCTGCTCTACCGCCTCGTCGACGACAGCTTCGACTACTGCTTCCCGATGCTGCGCAAGATCGGCAACAAGCTCGACGCGCTCGAGGACGACATCTTCGAGGGTCGCTCGGAGGAGGTCGTGCGCGACATCTCCAACGTCAAGCAGGAGATCATCAACTTCCGCAAGGTGATCCGCCCGCAGCGACCGGTGCTGCGCGACCTCGAGAAGGTCAAGCAGCGCTACCTCGCCTCCGACCTCGACCTCGAGATCTACTTCGACGACATCGTTGACGCCCATGAGCGGATCTGGGACATGCTCGAGAACTACAAGGAGGTGGTCGACTCCCTGGCCGAGACCAATGAGTCGGTGATCTCCCACCGGGTCAACGACATCCTCCGCGTGCTCACCTCGATCAGCGTCATCGTCCTGCCGCTGACCCTGATCGCCAGCGTCTGGGGAATGAACTCCGGGGTGCCCGGTGAGCAGAGCATCGCCGCCTTCTGGATCGTCGTCGGCGCGATGCTGGCGATCCTGGTCGGCATGGTCGCTTACTTCCGCCGGCGCGGCTGGCTCTGACCGGGCGCCGCCTGCCTGCCCCCAACACGGACGCGCTCATCGCACCCCGGCGATCGTGCAGCCGTGCTTCGCGCCCGAAGGCGGCTTGCTCTTACATAGGATGCGAGGTGTGGCCAATTTCCGCATCTGGGCGCCCTGGCGCCTCGCCTACGTGAAGGACGCATCGAAGGACAGCGAGGAGGAGTGCATCTTCTGCGCCAAGCCGGCGGCGGATGACGACGAGGCGACCCTGATCGTCCATCGCGGCGAGCACAGCTTCGTGATCCTCAACCTCTTCCCGTACACGAACGGTCACCTGATGATCGCCCCATACGCGCACATCGGCCGGATCCAGGAGCTGCCGCCGGAAACCACGGCGGAGATGATCGGCTTCGCCCAGCGGGCGATGACCCGGCTCGAGGACGTCTACAGCCCACACGGCTTCAACGTCGGCTTCAACCAGGGCCGCGTCGCCGGCGCGGGGGTCGAGCACCACATCCATATGCACGTGGTGCCGCGCTGGGGCGGCGACACCAACTTTATGCCCGTGATCGCCGACACCAGGGTGATGCCGCAGACCCTCGAGCAGAGCTACGACGCCCTCAAGGGAGCCTTTTGACGACCAAGGCATTTCCATTTACCCCCGGACGCGGGAGCGGGGGAAGGTGACTTCCGGTGATCACGAGCGTGCCCGCGCGGGAGCGGACGAGGTGAATCCTGAAATCTTCAAGGCCTATGACATCCGGGGCCTCTACGGCACCGAGATGGACGAGAGCACAGCGCACGCGATCGGCCGTGCCTTCGCCCGCGTCCTCGCACGGCTGCGGGGCAAGCAGCCTGGCGAGCTTCGCGTCGGCCTCGGCCGCGACATGCGCCTGACCGCCCCGGCGATGGCTGCTGAGCTGCGCCGTGGCTTGATCGCCGAGGGCGCGACCGTGCTCGACGCCGGCATGGTCGCCACCGAGATGCTCTACCACCTGGTCGGCTCGCGCCAGCTCGACGGCGGCGCGATGGTCACCGCCTCGCACAACCCCAAGGCCTACACCGGCGTGAAGCTGGTTCGCGAGGGCGCCCTCCCCCTCTCCGGCGAAGCCGGGATCGGCGACGTCCGCAACGAGATCGAGTCTGGCCTCGGCCGGGCTCCGGGTGGCGGCTCTTTCGAGGAGGTCGACATCTGGGACGAGTACCGGGCCAGCGCACTCTCGTTCATCGATCCGGCGAAGGTGAAGCCGATGAAGGTCGTGGTCGACGGCGGCAACGGCATGTCGGGGCCGATGGTCGGTCCGATCCTCAGCCAGCTCGGCCTCGATCTCGAGGAGATGTATTTCGAGCCGAACGGCGAGTTCCCGGACCACGAGCCGAACCCGCTGCTGGAGGAGAACCGGCGGATGATCATCGACCGCGTGCGCTCGTCCGGCGCCGACCTCGGCATCGCCTGGGACGGCGACGCCGACCGCTGTTTCTTCATCGATGCCAGCGGCGAGTTCTGCGACGGCGACTTCGTCTGCGCCCTGCTCGCCCGCGCCGCCCTGGCGAAGAGCCCCGCCGCGACGATCCTCTACGACCCGCGCTCCAGCCGTGCCGTCCCCGACCTGGTCGCCGCCGAGGGCGGACGCTCCGAGCTCTCCCGTGTCGGCCACGCCTTCTTCAAGCGCAGGATGCGCGAGGAGGATGCGGTCTTCGGCGGCGAGGTCTCCGGCCACTACTACTTCCGCGACTTCTGGTGCGCTGACTCGGGCGCCATTCCGGCGCTGCTGATGCTGGAGCTGCTATCCGTCGACGGCCGTTCGCTCGGCGAGCTGATCGCCGAGTTCCGCTCGCGCTACTTCATCTCCGGCGAGATCAACTCCGAGGTCGACGATCAAGAGGCGAAGATGGCGGAGATCGCCGAGCGCTACTCCGACGGCGAGCAGACGACCCTTGACGGCATCTCCGTCGACTACCGGGACTGGCACTTCAACGTGCGGCCGTCCAACACCGAGCCGCTGCTGCGGCTCAATCTCGAGTCGCTTCTCTCGCGCGAGGACATGGAGCAGAAGCGGGACGAAGTACTGGGCCTCATCCGGGCATGACCCTGACTGCCGAGCAGGCGCTCGAGCAGGCGGCCCTGGCCGGAATCCATCGCCTGCGCATCCCCACGCCCTTCGCCGTCGGGCGGGTCAACTGCTACCTGATCGAGGATTCGCCGCTGACCCTGGTCGACACCGGGCCCAACTCGGGCAAGGCGCTCGACGAGCTGCAATCGCAGCTGGCTGCGCGCGGGCGCTCGATCGACGACATCGAGCTCGTCATCGTCACCCACCAACACATCGACCACCTCGGCCTGGTCGAGATCATCGTCGAGCACTCCGGGGCCAAGGTGGCGGCGATAGGAGTGGCCGCCGAGCGGCTGGCGAACTTCGACGAGGATGCCGAGGCCGAGGACCGCTTTGCCGTCGAGCTGATGACCCGCAACGGCATCCCAGAGGAGGTCACGGTGGCTCTGCGCAGCGTCTCGCGCAGCTTCCGCGCCTGGGGCTCGCAGGTGACGGTGACGAAGCCGCTTGCCGACGGAGAGGAGATCTCCTTCAGGGACCGCACCCTGCGGGCGATCCACCGCCCCGGCCACAGCCCCTCCGACACCGTCTTCTGGGACGAGCAGCGCAAGATCCTGATCGCCGCCGATCACCTGATTGCCCACATCTCCTCCAACCCGCTGATCTCGCGGGCGCTCGATGGCTCCAGCGAGCGCCCGCAAGCGCTGGTCACCTACCTCGAGTCGATGAAGAAGACACGCGAAATGCCAGCCGAGATCGTCCTCTCCGGCCACGGCGATCCGGTCACCGACCACGTCGCCCTGATCGGCGATCGCATCGCCAAGCACCAGCGCCGCAAGGAGAAGATCTTCAAGCTGATCGCCGAGCAGCCGCGCAGCGGCTATGAGATAGCTCAGGCGATCTGGGGCAACGTCGCCGTCACCCAAGCCTTCCTGACCCTCTCCGAGGTGATCGGCCACGCCGACCTGCTCGTCAACGAGGGCCGCGTGCGCGAAGCCGACGACGGGGAGGTGATCCGCTATGAGACGACCGGGTAGCCGTCGCTCCGCCAAGAAGCGGATGCTGATCATCGTCAATCCCTATGCGACGACGGTCTCCGATCGGCTCAAGAACCTCGTGGTCTACGCGCTGCAGGGGCGCTATGAGGTCGAAACGGTGTCCACCGAGGCGCAGAACCATGCGACCGAGATCGGCCGGGAGGTTCGCGATCACGGCTATGACGTGGTGGTCGCTTTCGGAGGGGACGGGACGCTGAACGAGGTCGTCAACGGCTTGGCGGGGACGGATGTGCCGGTCTCGGTGCTGCCAGGTGGCTCGACCAACGTCGTCTGCCGCACTCTCGGCATTCCCAACGACGTCGTCGACGCGACCGAGCATCTGCTGGCGGTGGTCGACGACTGGCAGCCGCGCCGGATCGACCTCGGCCTCGCCGACGATCGCCACTTCGTCTTCTCCTGCGGGGCAGGGATCGACGCCACCGTCGTCAAGCGCGTCGACGCTCACCCGCGGCTGAAGTCGGCGGCCGGGCCCTACTACTTCAGCTGGGCGGCGATCTCGGCCCTTTACCGCTCCTACCTGGTCAATCCAGTGCGGATCCAGGTCGAGACGGGCGCCGGCGAGGTCGCCGAGGGGGTCACCGCCCTGGCCCAGAACTCGGACCCCTTCACCTACTTCGCCAGCCGCCCGGTGCGGGTCTGCGAGGGGGTTGAGATCGACGACGGCACGCTCGCCCTCGGGGTGCTCAAGCGCGCCGCCCAGCGCGACATGCCGATGCTGATGTCACGGCTCTTCAGCGAACGGCGGCCCGCCGCTCGTCACCGCCAGATCGAGCAGTTCAGCCAGGTTGCCGAAGCCACCGTTGCCTCTACTTCGGAGACCAGGGACGGCATCGTCCGCCCCTTCCCGGTCCAGGTGGACGGCGACTACATCGGCGAGAAGACACGGCTGCGGCTGAGGGCCGAGCCTGGCGCGCTGACGGTCGTCGCCTGAGCCCTCAAAGCCTGACCAAGTTCGCGGCGTCCTTCGCCGCGATGCGACGCGTGACGCCGCGAAAGTCGACCACCAGCGGCGCGGCGGAGACAACCTCGTCGTAGTCGACGCTGGGATGGGCGGTGACGATCGCCGCGAGGTCGGTCGTGCTGAGCGCCTCGTCGAGCTCGACCGAGCTGAGGCCGAGATCGGTCAAGTTCGCCACGTGTGGGTCGTGGTAGGAGACATCGCCGCCGAGGTCGACGAGCTTCTTGGCGATCTTCAGTGCCGGGGACTCGCGGATGTCGCCGACGCCGCCCTTGTAGCTGACCCCGAGGATGAGGATCTTGGACCCGTTGACTGGCTTGCCGGCGTCGTTCAGCGCGCGCTCGATCCGCTCGACGCAGAATGCCGGCTGGGTCTGGTTGACCTTGCCGGCGAGCTCGATGAACTCCGGGTAGAAGTCGTGCTCGCGGGCCTTGAAGGCAAGGTAGAAGGGATCGACCGGCAGGCAGTGACCGCCCATTCCAGGACCGGGGTCGAAGCGCATGAAGCCGAAGGGCTTGGTCGAGGCCGCGTCGACGACCTCCCAGACGTCGA
Organism: Solirubrobacterales bacterium; assembly: GCA_036403515.1. Lineage (GTDB taxonomy): Bacteria > Actinomycetota > Thermoleophilia > Solirubrobacterales > 70-9 > VRUE01. The sequence goes on along the minus strand of DASWQV010000016.1, from coordinate 56,919 downwards.
TGCCGAGCCGGTCGCATAGCTGGGCAAGCTCGTTGACGAGGGCGATGTTGACTGAGCGGAAGATGTTCTCGAGGAGCTTCGAGAGCTCGGCCGTCTCCGGGCTGGAGAGGACGACGACCTCGTCGCAGATCAGCCCGTAGAGCTCGCGGGCGCGCTCGGTGCAGGCCGGCGTGATGCCGCCGATCAGCTTCGGGGTGGTCTTGACCGTGTAGTCGGTGCGGCCGGGATCGATCCGCTCCGGCGAGAAGGCGAGGTGGAAGTCCCGACCGGCGGAGAGGCCGGACTCCTCGAGGATCGGCAGCAGGCGCTCGCGCGTGGTGCCTGGGTAGGTGGTCGACTCCAGGACGACCAGCTGTCCGGGCTGCAACACCTGCGAGAGCGCCGTCGCCGAGTCGAGTAGGTAGGTCAGATCGGGCTCGCGCGAACCGGTCAGGGGCGTTGGCACGCAGATGATCACGGCTTCGCAGGAAGCGAGGTCGGTCTGGTTGCCGCTCGCCCGCAGATGCTGGCCGAGCGGTGCGAGAGTCGCGTCGGAGATGTCCTCGATGTGGCTGCGGCCGACGTTGATTCCCTCGACCTTGCGCAGGTCCGAGTCGAGCCCGACAACCTCGTGCCCGGCCTCGGCAAAGGCAACCGCAAGCGGCAGTCCGACGTATCCGAGTCCTACGATCCCGATCTTCATTTGCGCAGTGTAGGTGTCGCGGCGGGCCGGTCGGATGCCCCGGCGAGGCCTGGCTGGTCAGCTGCAAAGGAGGCTGGAGGGCGTCCGGTAAGCACGGCAGCCAAGGCAGCGCGAGCGCCACGGCGCCGGCCATTGCCGTAGCGCGGGAGCATTGAGTAGAGCCCGAGGCGAAGGGCGTAGCGGAGGGCGAGAGCCCAGCGATAGTCGCTTGCCAGGCGGGGAAAGTGCTTGCGGGCGAACTGGAGCCGGGCGTGGGCGGCGTGTGCCTCCAGTCGCGACTCGTGCCGCCGCGGCAAAGAGCGCACCGTCACCGAGGGCACGTGGATGACCTCCCAGCTCCGTCGCTGCAGGCGCATGCAGAGATCGGCTTTCTCGGCGAACGCGAAGAAACGCTCGTCGAACCAGCCGCTGTCTTTGAGCGCGGCCCTGCGGACGAGGATCAAGCCCGAGGTCCAGTCCAGCGGATAGCGCCGCAGGGCACGAGCCAACGAGCCATCGCTGTGCAGCCGGCGCACCCCCGCCAGGCCCACCTCGGGCCGGCGGTCGACGCGGGCGACGAGGGAGCTGAGGCTCCCCTCGCACATTTCCAGCCCGGGGTCGGCAAAGAGCAGGTAGCGGGCGCTGGTGGTTTCCACGGCGCGATTGCTCGCGTAGCCAACGCCGCGCTCAGCACAGCGGATCGTGCGCACGTCGATGAAGTTGTCCTCGACGTACCTGCTCGCCTCGCCGTTGCCGTTGTCGACGACGACGACGTCGAGATCGAGCCAGCCCGCTCGGGCCAGCAGGCTGCAAAGGGTCGAGCCGAGGCGCGGATCACCGCGTTCGGCCACCACGACTATGCAGAGATCAGGCAAGTCCACGCACAGACAACGGGTTGCCCGACCTCGAGCTTTTGGCCCCCAGCGACCGCTAGCATGCCCCGATCATCGACGGGTCGAGAGATTTCGGGACGTTTGCGCGGTGAGCGGCACGGCACTTCAGCCCTCCGACCTGGCGCCTGGGCTGCTGCTTGGCGCCGGCGTGACGATCGAGCCCGATGTGCTGATCGGCGGACACGTCGTGATTCACGCCGGAGCAACGATCAGGACGGGGGCGCGGGTAGGCGACCATGCCCAGATCAGGGACGGTGCGCTGGTTGGGCCCGGAGCCACCGTCGGCAGCCTCTCATCGATCGATCCCGGCGTCGTGATCGGCGCCCGGGCGAGCGTGCAGGCGCGTTGCTATCTCTCCGCCGGCACGGTCGTCGAGGACGACGTCTTCATCGGTCCTGGCGTGACGCTCGCCAACGACAACACGATGGACCGGCATCCGGATGAGTTCCAGCTCGAAGGGCCGTTGCTGCGTCGCGCCTGCCGGGTCGGCGCCGGCGTTGTCGTCTGTCCGGCGATCGAGATCGGCGAGGAGGCCTTCGTCGCCGCCGGCGCCGTTGTGGTCGCTGACATCGCGCCGCGCAGCGTCGTCATGGGCGTGCCGGCGCGCCGCGTCCGCGAGGTCCCGGACGAGGACCTGCTGGAGCGCTGGCGTTGAGCGTTCCGCTCTTTGCGATCAGGCCGGTGTTGGAGCCGCTGTTCGAGGAGATCGCCGCGCGCCAAAACGAGGTTCTGCGCTCCGGCCAGTACATCCTCGGTCCCGAGGTCGAGGCCTTTGAGGCGGAGTTCGCCGCCTTCATCGGCGTCCGTCACTGCGTCGGGGTGGCCAACGGCACCGACGCCCTGACGATTGCCCTGCGCGCCCTCGGGGTGGGTCCCGGCGACGAGGTCGTGGTGCCGGCGCTGACCTTCTACGCGACGGCCGAGGCGGTCGTCAACGCGGGAGCGACGCCGGTCCTCTGCGATGTCGACCCGGCCACCTTCGACATGACCGCCGCCACGGCGGAGCCGCTGATCGGCCCTCGCACCAGGGCACTGCTGCCGGTGCATCTCTACGGCAATCCAGCGCCGATGGGAGAGCTGCGCGAGCTCGCCTCGGCGCATGGGCTGCGCCTGCTCGAGGACGCGGCGCAGGCAGCCGGCGCGAGGCTCGACGGCAGGATGGCCGGCGCCCTCGGCGACGCCGCTACCTTCAGCTTCTTCCCCTCGAAGAACCTCGGCGGCTTTGGCGACGGGGGCGCGATCGTCACCGACGACGCGGAGGTCGCCGCTATCGCCCGCACGCTTCGCTTCCACGGCTCAGAGGACAAGGAGCTGCACACCGAGGTTGGCTACAACTCGCGCCTCGACGAGATGCAGGCGGCCGGGCTGCGCGTACTGCTTCCCCACCTGGCCGACTGGACGGAGTCACGGCGGCGGGTGGCTGCCGCCTACGCGGAGGACGGGCTTGGCGATGCGGTCCGGCTGCCCGTCGAGACCGCTGGGAGTGAGTCCTGCTACCACCTCTATGTGGTTCGCTGCCCCGGGCGAGACGGGCTGGCTGAGCGGCTGGCGGCCGCCGGTGTCGGGGCCCGCGCGTACTACACGATTCCCCTTCACCGCCAGCCAGCGCTGCGCGAGTTCCCGGCTCGGGTCTCCCTGTCGGGCGTCGACTCCGCGGCTGCCGAATCGCTGGCCCTGCCGATGGGCCCGGCGTTGAGCGACGAGCAGGTGGCCGAGGCCTCACGAGCGATTCGCGAGGCCCTTGCAGCCGGCTGAGCCGAAGCGGCTCAGGCGAGTGCTGGAGCGGCGTGCAACGCCTGCCGAACGGCGGCCTGGATCGGCAGCGATCCCTTCCGCTCCGCGGCTGAGCAACGCGCCGGGGCCGCTTCGACCGCCGCGCACAGACGATCGAGGTCCTCAACCGCGATCACCTTTCCCTCGGCGGCAAGGGCCCGGCTGAACTCGACCTGATGGTCGTCGACGGTCTCGCCGTAGCGCTTCAGGCGTGGAACGACCACCGGGATATGGCCGGCGCGCAGGGCGCAGAGGATGCTTCCGGCGCCGGCGTGGCAGACGACGGCATCGGCAGCCTCAATGCTCTCGATCAGCTCTGGAAACTGCATGAACGCGTTTGCCCGAGCGGCCCCCGCAGGCGGCCCTACAGGGCCATGCTGGACCGCGAGCTGCTCGCCCGGGAGGGCCTCCAGCGCGCGCACGAACCGCTCAAAGGGGATCTGGGTCGAACCCACCGTGGCGAAGATCACGCGACGCTCCCGTGAAAGCGGGCCCGGGGCAGCTCGGCAAGCGAATCCCACTGGACGAAGAAGGCCGAAGCCAGCGGATAGACCAGCCTGCCCGTCATCGCCAGCTTCTCGACCCTGGTGATCGACTCGACGTAGACAAGGCGACGGCGCTGCAGGCGACCGAGGAGGAAGAAGGGCAGCGCCAATCCAGCGCCGGTGGAGATGACCACGCTTGGATCCTCCGCGCGCAGGACCCGCCACGCCAGGCGCAGGTTACGGAAGAAGTTGCCGATGTTGCGCGGGGTCGGCCCGTGGCCGTAGACGACGTTCTCGTCCCTGAGCAGGTACTCGACGTCGGTTGAGCGCAGGGTGACCCAGGTTCGCGCCATGTCACCCCAGGCGGGCTCGAGGGCAAGCATCTGCAGCAGGTGACCGCCCGGCGAAGCAACGATCAGAACCTTTCCGGATCGTCCGCAGGCGGTCATCGCGCCGGCTCCATCGCTGTCGAGCCCGCTCGGCAGGCCTCGCCCAGGGTGACCAGGTCGAGCCCAAGCTGAGACGCGCGTTCGGCAATCGCCGCAATCGCGCCCGCCGTCTCCATGGCACTCGGCCGCGCCGCGTAACGGGCCGAGTCGTGAAGCAGGATGACCGCTCCATCGTCGAGGTCGCGGGTGACGCGGCGGGAAATGCGCTGGCTCGGCAAGGGCTCCCAATCGAGCCCCCACGTGGACCAGTAAGCGACTTCGAGACCGAGCCGCCGGCAGGCGGACAGGCCCTCGGCACCGAGCTTGCCATAGGGCGGGCGATAGAAGCGCGGAGCAGTGTCGACAACCCCGGCGACCGCCGCGTGCCCCGCCTCGATGTCCCTCACCGACTCATCGGCCGAGACGCGGTCGTGTCGAAAATGCCGTTGTCCATGGACGCCGATTTCATGGCCGCGGGACAAGATCTCCTCCGCAAGACCAGGTGAGTCGGCGATCTGCTCGCCGACCAGGAAAAAGGTCGCCCGTGCCCCAGCGGAGTCGAGAGCGTCGAGGATCGCCGGGGTGCCCTGGGGCGATGAATCGGGGCCGTCGTCGAAAGTCAGAACGGCGTGATCGGCAGCCGCAACGCGTTCGATCCCGGGGATTTCGCCCCAACGTCGCGAACGGCTTGGCGAACGCTCCTGAAGCGCGCAGCGCAGAGAAAGCGGCAGCAGCCTGCGGAGACGATGAACGTGTCGGCGCATCTCCCTGAGAAACGATCGGCCTGATGCCGAACTTCTGCTGTTCGTCGCCCCAAAGACAGAGGCGTGCACGCCCGAAAGCAGCGAGCCACATAACTCCTAGAGATGCGGGTAGTCCAGAGACATGCTCGGACCTTCGTCCAGCCTGTCACTTCTCGGAATGGAGAGGCGGACATGTTCACCGATAACGGGTCCAATGCGCAAGTTCCCCAATACAATTTCCCCGTCCTGGTCTCTTTTTGTCGCGCTCCTCGGCTTGATTGCCCTGGTGTTGGCGCCGGCCGCAGCCAGCGCCCGCAGAGGCAAGCTGGATAGGGACGTGAAGTCAGCTCAAGTGGTGACAACGCGCGCGAGGACGACGACAGCGCGCTACTCCGACCCCGACCGCGACGGACTGACCAGTTGGACCGAGCAACGCAGAACGCAAACCAATCCTTACGAGTTCGATACCGACGGCGACGGTTTTGGCGATGGCGCCGAGGTGCTTGCGGGAACGGACCCGCTCAATCCCGCCAGCACGCCGACTGGCCCGCCGGCGCCCACACCGCCTCCGGCCGACACCCCCCCGCCTCCGGCTGACACGACGGCTCCTGACACCACGATCACCTTTGGACCGCAGAGCGCGACGACCGCGACCAGCGCCAGCCTGTCCTTCGCCTCCACCGAGAGCGGCTCGACTTTCCAGTGCTCGCTCGACGCTGGCGCCTGGAGCAATTGCCTCTCTCCAAAGGCCTACAGCTCACTGGCGGTAGGGCCCCACAGCTTCTCGGTGAAGGCCACCGATGCGGCCGGCAACACCGACGCGACACCCGCCTCCCGCAGCTGGGCAGTGGAAGTGGTGAAAGCGCCGCCCGTCGACACGACGCCACCTGAAACGACGATCAGCTCCGGCCCCTCCGGCACGGTTGCTTCGACCAGCGCCAGCTTCGGCTTCACCTCTACCGAGAGCGGTTCGACCTATACATGTTCGTTTGACTCGGGCGCCTGGGGGAGCTGCGCTTCGCCGAAGTCCTATAGCGGCCTCGCCGCGGGCCCCCACAGCTTCTCGGTGAAGGCCACCGATGCGGCCGGCAACACCGACGCGACACCCGCCTCCCGCAGCTGGGCCATAGAAGCGGAACTGCCAGCGGTCGACACGACGCCTCCCGCGACCACGATCAGCTCGGGCCCCTCCAGCACGACCACCTCGGCCAGCGCCAGCCTCTCCTTCGCGTCCAGCGAGGGTGGCTCGACCTTTCAATGCTCGCTCGACTCGAGCGTTTGGGAAACCTGCGCCTCACCCAAGGGCTACAGCGCGCTCGCGGTCGGCGCGCACACCTTTTTGGTCAAGGCCGCCGACGCGGCTGGCAACACCGATCCCACGCCCGCCTCCCGCAGCTGGACAGTAGAAAGCGAAGCTCCCGGAGCCGGCTGCAGCCAGACCCTGCCCGCCGGCGCCAACCTCTCGAGCGCGGTCTCCTCTGCCGCCGGAGGAGCCGTCATCTGCCTCAGCAGCGGCCCTTACAGCCTCAACGTGACGAAAGCCAACAAGTCGAGCATGGTGACGATCAAGCCGGCCACCGGCGCCGCTCCCAGCCTCGACTACTCAATGCTCAACCAGGCAACGAACCTGCGCTTCCAGGAACTCAAGTTCACCGGTGGGATCGAGGCGCTGGGGCCGGCCAGCAAGCTGCAGTTCGTCAACAACGAATTCGTCGGCCCGTTCGGCTTCCACGGCAACGGCCAAGCACAGAGCAACGGCACCGAAGTGACCGATGTCCTGTTCGACGGCAACTACCTGCACAACCTCGACTACACCGGCACCCAGGGAACCGCCAACGGATACGGCCTCACCGCGTCCAACGGCGTCTCCCGCTTCACGGTGACCAACAATACGATCAAGAGCACCGCCTCGGACTACCTTCAGTTCGCCTCGCCCAACACGGTGACGATCGATCACAACACGTTCCTCGGCCCCAGCCTGCTGGGCAGCCACGCCGACCACCAGGACCTCGTCCAGATCTTCGGCGGCGGCAAAAACGTTACCTTCACCAACAACGTCGCCCGGAACACCGAAACGCAGGAGAGCCTGCTCTTCCAGGAGGGCGCCTTCAGCAATGTCGTGATCGAAAACAACCTCTTCGATCACGATTCCCGCGGGTACACCTGCCAGCTCTATCAATCGAGCGGGATGATCTTCCGCAACAACACCGTCGTCGGCAGTCACTGGGGATGCCTCTTCCGGGATCTCGCCTCGAGCGCGGCCGGAAGCGGCTACCAGGTCGACCACAACATCTTCACCAATACGGCCGAAGGCTCTGACGTCTCGACCGAGGGCCGTGCCGGCGGCTGGGGCGTCTACGACTACAACGTTTCCGAAGATGGCTCGGCGGGCGGATCGCATTCAGTACGAAATTGGTCTCCTTCCTGGTCGGACACCACAAGCTACACCCCGCTTGGGCTGCCGTTTGCCGCCGGGTATCGCCCCTGAGACGCGCCTGAGGCCCGCCCCCGCCCCGCGGCCACCTGCAACAATCGCCACGTGCGCGCCTCGCTGCCTCTGCTGCTCGTTCTCTGCGCGGCGATGACCCTTCCGACCACGGCGTCGTCGCAGAGCAAGTTTGGTGTTAGAGCCGCCCGTGTGGTCGAGCGTCCCAGGCTTCTGCCCGGCGCCGACAGCGACAAGGACGGGCTGACCAACTGGACCGAGATGCACCGCACGAAGACGAACCCGCGCGGCTTCGATAGCGACGGCGACGGTTTTGGCGATGGCGCCGAGTCAATCGCCGATTCGGATCCCCGCGATCCTGCCAGCACCCCGATTGGACCGCCCACTCCCCCGGCCGCGAGATCGCTGCAATCACCGGTCCCAGCCGCGCCCCCGGCGACGCAACCACAATCCCCAGCCGACACGACGCCGCCGAATACCGCGATCGATTCGGGGCCATCCGGAATCTCCGGCTCCACCAAAGCCAGCTTTGGCTTTTCGTCGAACGAGGCAGGATCAACCTTCCAATGCGCGCTCGATAGCGCGGCCTGGAGCTCCTGTTCCTCGCCCAAGGCCTACGGCTCACTTGGCCTCGGCCCGCACAGCTTCTCGGTCCGGGGCACAGACGCCGCCGGTAACACCGACGCTTCCCCGGCTACGCGCATGTGGACGGTGGAAGCGACCCCTGACACGACGCCGCCAAATACCTCGATCAGCTCCTCGCCGCCGAGCAGTACAACCTCAACCGACGCCAGCTTTGGCTTCAGCTCCAGCGAGAGTGGCTCGACCTTTCAGTGCTCGCTCGACTCGGCCGCTTCGAGCAGTTGCGGTTCGCCGACGTCATACAGCTCGCTGAGCCTCGGCCCGCATGTTTTTTCGGTCATCGCAACAGACGCCGCCGGTAACACCGATGCTTCCCCGGCTACGCGCATGTGGACGGTGACGGAACCGGAAGCGCCGGTTGAGTGCACGACGACCCTGCCGCCGGGGGCAAGCGCCTCCGACGCGGTCTCGGATGCCGCTGGCGGAGCCGTGATCTGCCTCAGCACGGGCATTTACAACGTCAACGTCACCGACGCCAGCAAGGCGAGCACGGTGACGATCAGGCCGGCCGCCGGCGCCGCCCCCAGCCTCGGCTACTCGCTGCTGAACCAGGCGACCAACCTGCGCTTCCAGGACCTGAAGTTCACGGGAGGGATAGAGGTGCTGGGACCCGCCAGCAGGCTCGAGTTCATTGACAACGAATTCGTCGGGCCCTTCGGCATCCACGCCAATGGCCAGCAGCAGAGCAACCACACCGAAGTAACCGACGTTCGGATCGACGGCAACTATCTGCACGACCTCGATTACACCGGTGACCAGGGAACGGCGAACGGATACGGGATCACTGGGTCCAACGGCGTCTCGCGCTTCATTCTCACCAATAACACGATCAAGAGCCCTGCTTCCGACTACATCCAGGCGGCGAGCCCTGTGGACTGGGTCGTCGACCACAACACCTTTCTCGGGCCCAGCCTGCTCGGCGACCACGAAGACCACCAGGACCTCTGGCAGATCTTCGGCGGCGGCGAAGACATCGCCTTCACCAACAACGTCGCTCGAAACACAGAAACGCAGGAGAGCCTGCTCTTCCAGGAGGGCGCTTTCAGGAACGTCGACATCGAGAACAACCTCTTCGATCACGACTCCCGCGGCTACACCTGCCAGATCTACCAATCCAATGGCCTGACCTTCCGCGACAACACGATCATCGGCAGCCACTGGGGGTGTCTCTTCCGCGACCTCGCGAGCAGTCCCCCGGGCAGCGGCTATGAAGTGGACCACAACGTCTTTGCCGAAACCGAGGCCAGCGTCGACGTTTCCGAAGAGGGCCGCGCCGGAGATTGGGGCACCTACGACTACAACGTTTCCACCGACGGTTCAGCCGAAGGTCTGCACTCAGTACGAAATTGGTCTCCTTCCTGGTCGGACACAACTAACTACAGCCCGCTTGGGCTGCCGTTTGCAGCTGGATTTCGCCCTTAGGCGGCCACAGCCGCGCCGCTCACCCGTGCCACAATGGCGCCGTGCGCGTCTGGTGGCTTCCCGTGATCCTGCTCCTGGCGGCAGCTGGATTGCAGATCTCGCCCTCGCTACCGAATTTTTCCCCTGCCAACGCCAAACCGGGCTCGCGCATCCGCTGCACCAAGACGCTCGGCAGTGGAGCGAACCTCTCTCGCGCGATCTCGGTCGCTGCGGGCGGCACGACGCTCTGCTTGCGAAGCGGCGCCTACGACGCGATCGAAGCGACCGGGGTGAAAAATGCCCACCCGGTAACGGTTCGTTCGACCCCCGGCGCGCGGGCCACCCTTAAGGGAATCGACCTGATCGACCCGGCGGGGCTGCGCTTCGTCGCCCTCGACCTCACGGGCGGGGTCAGCATCTCCCCGTCCGCCGCCGACATCCAGTTCATCGACAACGACATCACTGGCCCCAGCGGCATCTACATGTTCGGTGACTACCGGATCGGCAAGCAGATCGACAGGGTGCTGATCGAGGGCAACAACATCCATGACATCGACTACAGCGGCGAGCAGGAAACGGGATACGGCTACGGGATCGAGGGAGTCGGCGACGTCCGCCACGTGCTGATTCGCGACAACACGATTCAGAGCACGGCATCCGACTACCTGCAGTCGGCAACACCCGTGCACTGGGTCGTCGACCACAACACCTTTTTGGGCCCCAGCCTCCTTGGCAACCACGAAGACCACCAGGACCTCTGGCAGATCTTCGGCGGCGGCAGGGACATTGCCTTCACCAACAACGTCGCCCGGCACACCGGCACCCAGGAGAGCCTGCTCTTCCAGGAAGGCGCTTTCCGCAAGGTCGTCGTCGAGAACAACCTCTTCGACCATGACAGCCGCGGCTACACCTGCCAGATCTACCAGTCCGACGGCCTCCGCTTCAGTCACAACACGATCGTGGGAAGTCGCTGGGGGTGCCTCTTTCGGGATCAGGCGGGCAGTCCACCGGGGAGCGGCTACCGGATCGTGAACAACGTCTTCGCCGACACTCGGGACGGCGGCGACGTCTCGACCGAGGGCCGCGCCGCCGGCTGGGGAACCTACGACTACAACGTCTCCAGCGATTCCTCTGCCGCGGGGGCGCACTCGCTGCGCCGCTGGTCGCCACGCTGGTCGAGCGCAACCACCTACGCCCCGCTGGGCCTGCCGTTCGCCGCCGGCTATGTGGCTCGCTGAGCCGCTTCTCGGCTCAGTGCGAAGGCAATACCCGGTCGACCAGGCGCCGGGCGTAGTACGAGGTCGTGCGGCTGAGCTGGCGCGACCCGGCCGAGGCGCTCGGCTGCGGCTCGATCTCACGCAGCGCGACCAGCAGCGGCGCCGCCAGCCGCTGCCAGCGGAACTCATCGACCAGCTGGCGGCCGGCCGCCGCGGCCCTCTCCCGCGCTGGATGATCCAGCAGCGCAACGATCGCGGCGGCGGTCGCCGCGGTCGAGCCAGCCTCGACCAGCGTCGCGAAGCCGGCTTCCTCGAAGCGCTCGGCGGTCTCGTCGCCGCGGCCGAGCACGCAGGGCAATCCGCCCGAGAGATAGTCCATGTACCGGGCGCGGGCTGCCAGCGAGGCCTCCTCCGCGTCGCGGTGGAGGGTCAGGCCGACGTCGGCGTCCCTGAGGTAGTCACCGCGCCGCGCAAACGGCACCCACTCCTCGAGGAAGAGGACCGAGCCGTCCAGAACCCCGAGCTCGGCGGCCAGGCCCTTCGCCTCGGCGAGCACGGAGTGGCGCTCGGCGTCGCCGTTGGGTGCCCGGCCGGCGGTGAAGACCAACTTGATCTCCGGACGGGAGGCGGCGAGGAGGGCAACGGCGCGGATCGCCGTCTCGGCGTCGAGCCAGCGCCAGAGGCTGCCCCACCAGAGCACGACCTCGTCGTCCGGTTCGATCTGGGGGAAGTGATCGCGCAGGGGATGGCCCTCGCCGGACGGCAGCTCACCGTCAATGCCGAAGGGCACGTTGCACAGCGGCGGCCGCGCGGCGCTCTCGAAGGTCTCGATCTCAGCCTCGAGCAGCTGGCGCTGGCGGCGGCCGGCACACAGAACGAGGTCGGCGCTGCGCAGTTGCAGCTGGCGCGCGGCCCGAGCGGTCAGGCGGGCCCGATCAGCTCCCTTGCCGAGGGTGCCAAGCTCGAGCTCGACCGGGTCGTACTGGTCGGAGATCGCGATGATACGCAGGCTGCGCTTTAGCGCCAGCGCGAAGGGCGGCACGGTCGAGGCCATCAGGGCGTCGTGGCGGCGCGCCTCGCGCAGCAATCGCCGCCGCGAAAAGGGCACGACCGCAAGGCCTTCGTGCTGCCGCCTGTCCCCGCCCGGCGCCATCAGGGTGACCCGGTGCTCCGCCGAGAGCGCCTGGCCCAAGCGCACGGCGCGGATCTCAGGACCGCTGAGCCGCTCGCCGAGCTTCCCCGGAACGAGGATCAGGATGCGGAGTCCCCGCTCAAGCGAGGGCATGCGCCCTCCGTGGGCTCGATCGCCCCTCGACCACCTGCTCGTGCCAAAGCTCAAAGCTGAGCATGCTCCATAGCAGCGAGGAGTTGTCCTCCTCGCGAGCGAGGTGGCGCGCCAGCAGGCCGGCGACGACGTCCTGGCGCAGGTAGCCGCGGCCTTCCGCGGCGCTGCCTAGCAGGGTCTCCCGCGCCAGATCGCGCAGGTCGGTGCGGAACCACTCCGCCATCGGCACCTGGAAGCCCTGCTTGGCACGGTCGATGTGCTGGTCGGGCACAACCCCGCGCAGGGCCGCCCGCAGGGCGATCTTCTTCTCGCGCCCACGGACCTTGAAGCGAGCGGGCAGGGAGGCGCCGAGGGCGATCAGCTCCTGGTCGAGCAGTGGCGAGCGCGCCTCCAGCCCGTAGGCCATCGTTGCGATGTCCACCTTGGTCAGCAGGTCGCCGGGCAGGTAGGTCTGCTGGTCGACGTCGAGCATGCGATCGATCGGCTCCAACGCGGTCGAAGACGCCCACGGCTCGGCGATCGTCTCCGCGGCAGATCCCTCGAGCGAGGCGCGGAACTCCGGCGTGTAGACGCTCTCGCGCAGATCGAGGCCGAAGCGCGACATCGCCCGCAGGTAGCGGTCCCCCGGCGCCAGCGGCAGCAGGGCCGCGGCGCGGCGCAGGCGGTTGCGGGGGCTGTTGAGATCGCCGCTGGGGCGGATCCGGCCGGCCAGCGCGGCGACCGTGCGGCGCAGTCCGACCGGGACGCCGTCGAGGCGCTGCATGATCGCTCCGTGCGCGTAGCGCTCGTAACCGCCGAAGACCTCGTCGCCGCCGTCGCCGGTCAGGGCGACCGTAACCTCGCGGCGGGTCATCTCGGCCAAATAGAAGCTCGGGATCGCAGAGTGGTCGGCGAAGGGCTCGCCGTAATGGCGGGCCAGTTTCGGCAACAGCTCGACCGCATCGGGCCTCACCACCAGCTCGTGGTGCTCGGCACCGAAGCGCTCGGCGACGTCGCGGGCGTAGGGCAACTCGTCGAAGCCGCTTTGCTCGAAACCGATCGAGAAGGTCTTGACCGGCTCGCTGGAGAGCTCGGCCATCGCCGCGACCACCGCGGTCGAGTCGACCCCGCCGGAGAGAAAGGCGCCGAGCGGCACGTCGGCGACCATGCGGCGGCGGACCGCGTCGCGGACGCCGTCGCGGACCAGCTCGCCGGCCTCGGCCTCGCTGCCGACCTCGATCTTCGCTGTGAAGTCGGCCTCCCAGTAGCGCTCGATCCGGGCCTTGCCGGCGCGCCAGCGCAGCAGCGAGGCGGGCGGCAGCTTTCGAACCGCCCGGAAGGCGCAGAACGGGCTCGGCACGTAGGTGTAGGTGAAGAAGCGGTCGAGCGCGGCGGGATCCACCTCGCGCGAGATCTCCTCATCGGCAAGCAGCGCCCAGAGCTCCGAGGCGAAGGAGATCGTGCCGCCCCGCTCGGCGTAGAAGAGCGGCTTCTTGCCGATCCGGTCGCGGGCGAGGAAGAGCTCCCGCCGCCGCGCGTCCCAGAGCGCCAGGCCGAACATCCCGGCCAGCGATTTGACGAAGCCCGGCCCCTCCTCCTCGTAGAGGTGGGCGATCACCTCGGTGTCGCCGTCGCTGGCAAAGCGGTGTCCCTTGGCGCTGAGGCGCTGGCGCAGCTCGCGGTAGTTGTAGATCTCGCCGTTGAGGACGACCGCAACAGAGCGATCCTCGTTGTAGACCGGCTGGTCCCCTGTGGCAAGGTCGATCACGCGCAGCCGCTGGATCCCCAGGCCGACCGGGCCGTCGAGGTGGATGCCGCGCGAATCGGGCCCGCGGTGCTCGAGGCCGGCGCACATCGCCGCCACCAGCTCGCCGTCCACCCGGCTGCTGTCGCTACGCGCCTGTCCGACGATGCCGCAGATCGCCTACCTCGCTTCGTCGAGGACGGTGGCGGAGGCGTTGGCCGGAGCCGCAGCTTCGGCCCGCAACGGCGGCTTGCCAAGGCCGAGCAGGACGCGCAGGGCCCTTGCCTCGGCTCCGAGCCGCTCGCGTGCCGCAGCCTTGTACAGCGCCTGCGGCGTTCGCAGCCCGATGCGCAGGAGGTGACCGACCGCCAGCGCTCCCCGGATGCCGAGCGCGCCGAGCAGGCCATGGTGCTTGCGGGCGAAGAGCGAACGAGAGAAGGCAAGCTGGGCCATCAGGTCGCCGCTGTCGCGCCGACCGGCGTGGTGGGTCACCGTCATCACCGGCAAGTGGCGAACGTCCCATCCGGCCTGGTGGGCGCGCAGGCACCAATCGATCTCCTCCGAGTAGAGAAAGAAACGCTCGTCCATCGGCCCGATCGAGGCAACTGCTTCGGCGCGGGCGCACAGAAAGGCGCCGACCACCCAGTCCGAGGAGGTCTCGAGCCGGTAGAGGCCGGATCGCGTCTCGAGCTCTTGCATCGACTTGAAGAACGGCCAGCGGGCCGCGAAGAGCGACTCCCCGAGGTCCCGGCCCGGTGACGGAAAGCGCCGCATCGAGTACTGCAGCTCGCCGTCGCTGCCCCGCTGAACGACGCTGGCAATCCCGACGTCGGGGCGCGAGTCGAGTGCCGTAACCAGGTCGGCGAAGCTGCCCTCGAGCACCTCGACGTCGGGGTTGAGCAGGAGGACGTAGCGGCCCTGCGCCCAGCCGATGCCGACGTTGTTGCCGGCGGCGAAGCCGCGGTTCGGCACGTGCAGCACCTCGACGTCCTCAAACTCGCGCTCGATCGCCTCCGGGGTGCCGTCGGTCGAGGCACTGTCGGCGACGATCCACTCCGCCTCGAGGTCGCCGAGCGAGGCGCGCGCCGAGCGCAGCGTGCGCAGCGCCATCTCGCGCCCGTTGTGGGTGACGATGACGACACTGAGATCTGGCCTGCCCTCGCTCATGCCGTCACCGCACGGCGCATCACCGGTGGCACCCGTGCCGTCCAGCCCGCCGGAACCTCGACCGAGGCCGCGCAGGTGCACATCGCCGCCATGAAGAGGAACAGGTACGGCGCCTGTGGGAAGGTGAGGATGTCGTAGAGCGAGCAGGCGACGCCGAAGGCAAGGCAGGCGGCGCCGGCGGCCAGCGCCGGGGGGCCGCGCACCGGGTCGTCGGAGCGCAGCACCGAGCGAGCGACGAAGAGCGGCGTCACGATCAGGGCGATGAAGGCGAGCAGGCCGAGGGCGCCGATCTGGAAGAGCTGTCCCAGGTACTCGTTGTCGAAGATCCGGTAGGTATCGACGCGTTCTGAGTCGAGGGTGCCGAAGCCGCGACCGATGATCGGCCGGGTGAGAACGTCGGGCACGACCGCCGGGTAGTCGGAGGTCCGCCCCTCGGTCGAGTCCTGGTTCTGGGTTTGGCCCAGCTCGCGCACGGTGCTGAAGATTCCCGGCGTGAGGACAAGCGCGACGGCAAGCGCGACCACCCCGTACGGCGCCAGGCGCAGGAGCTGGCGCGGGCGCAGGACGAAGAGGACGAGGAGCGCCATCGCGGGTACGACCGCCCCCGACTTTCGCTGCGTGATCAACGCCCCGGCGATGATCACGCAGGCGGCGAGGCCCCAGAGGATGCGGCGCCGGCGGATCGGCGTCATCGCCGCCAACACGACGGCAAAGGGCAGCGCCATGCCGAGGATCGAGGTGACCGAGAGCGCGTGCCGGGTTGGGCCGGTGATCGTCGGGCGCGGCGTCGTGCTCGGGTCCGGGTTGACGTCGGTCGGCGATGGTTCGACATCGGCGATCGGCAAGAAGACGACCGCGGAGGTTTCGTAGAAGACGTTGTAGCCGGTCTTCTTCTCGTAGATCGTCCCTGTTGCCGTGATCACGGCGAGGATCACGATCAGGATCGAGAAGGCGCGCAGCTCGGAGGCGCGTAGGTGCAGGGTGACGATCGCGAAGACCGCGGCAAGCGAGAAGAGCACGGCGAGGTGCTTCTGCGCGTCGTCCCATTCACCCAGGTTGGTGATCCGCTCGACGTTGAAGGCGATGCTGGCGACCGCGACGAGGAGAAAGGCGATCATCCCGACCGCCCAGCCCGCCGGCCGCAGCCGTTCGACCATCCGCGGCTTGCCGAAAGCCGTACCCATCCCCCAGGTGACCACGATCGCGATGACCAGGAAGCGATCGAAGTCAGAGCTGACCGGCATGCTCACCTTGAGCTGCATCGCGTCGAAGGGGACGAGGAAGATCATCGCCAGCAGCGCCGCGAACAGCCAGGGCAGGGGACGCCGGGTGTGCGGCCAGGCATCCTCCCCATGCATCATCGGCAGGGACCGCGTTACGGCCCTCATCAGCGCACCCGCTCGTGCTCGCCGCCCGAGTGACCGAATCCATCCTGAGGTTCGCGCTCGTAACCGCCAGGCCGATGCGCCCTGCTCGACTCGACGTCGCCGTAGGGATTGGCTTCGCGCCAACCGCGGGCGATCGTCTGGGCGGGGATCAGCAGCATGCACCAGGCGCCGAAGACGATGACGAAGACGAGCATGCCGATCTGGACATTGGCTCCCGCGTTCACCACCCCGCCGGTCGCTTCGCCGAGCTTGCGAATCACCACCCGGCGGCTATCCGGGGTGTGCTGCTGCTGCTGGATCCCGTTGATATAGGTGCGCAGGGCTCCCGGCGCGGCGTTGGCGAGGTCGATCGCCTCGGTTTCCGTCGGCGCCTGGGCGAAGACCGAGACGACGGGGAGCACCGGGTTGTTCTCGAAGCGCAGCCTGTAGAGGGCGCCCTCGCCGATGATCTGCGAGCTGCGCTGGCCGGCGGTCGGCTCCTGCTGGATCACCGGCAGGTTGATGTCGTACGGTCCCTCTGCCTCGATCGAGCTGAGCGGCACCTTGGCTTCCTGGGCGATCAGCTGCAGCGCCACCGGGCTTGCCAGGAAGCGGGCGAAGACGCTGGCCCTCGTCTCCAGCGGCGTCAGGTCGTTTTCGAGATCGGCGAAGGCGGAGTCGGGGGCGTCGACCAGAAGCTGGGTAGAGGCCGTCGCGAAGACATTGGTGCGGCTGGTCATCGAGGGCGGCAGGAGGCCGACGCTGTAGACGCTGAGCAGCGCGGCAAGCGCCGCGATCACGGCGCCGAGGGCAACCAGCCGGCGCCGGATCCAGAGGGTCTTGAGGGTTCGCGCCAGTTCCATGGTTTGAGCTCGGCGTGCTTACACCGC
This sequence comes from Solirubrobacterales bacterium, assembly GCA_036403515.1. GTDB lineage: Bacteria > Actinomycetota > Thermoleophilia > Solirubrobacterales > 70-9 > VRUE01. The sequence continues at coordinate 39,798 of DASWQV010000016.1, read as the reverse complement.
GAACTAGAAACGGGCCGCGGAGTGGCCTTCTTTCATCCCCCCGCGAAGGGGACCGCGCCGCCTGGAGCGCTTGGGCGTCGCAGGCGAGCGGCGATGCGGCGGTATTGCTCAGCGCGAACGAACTTTCGGTACCCCTCGACGTCGACCCGCGGCACGCGGCTGACGGCCGCGCGAAGATAGCCGTAGAGGTAGGCGGCGCCGGATGCGCCGCGTGGCTTGATCCGCGCCACCTTGGCCGCCCGCAGCGCCGTCCAGGGCAGGCCGTGATAAAGGATCCAGTGGGCTTCGCCCCAGCGGACATGGCCGCGCAGACGGCCGTCGGCGCTGCCGGTGTGACGATGGTGAAGCGCCTCGCAGCAACCGAAGGAGCGGGTCTCGAAGCCGTGCATCCGCGCCGTCACCTCGTCGATCCCATCCCAGCCGAGGCGCTCCCAAACGCCGCCGATCGCGGCGAAGCACTCGCGTGTGTAGAGCTTGAGGGCGCCGCGCACGTGTTCGGGGGCACTCGAAGTCGGCGCCCACTCGCCGTCGTGCTCCTCGAGCACGACGCCGCCGCCGATGCCGAGCCGCGGGTTGCGGTCGAACTCGGCGAGCAGAGTGGCGAAGTAGTCGAGGCGCAGCTCGATGTCGCCGTCGAGCTTGCCGAGATGGGTGAAGAGCGAAAGCTCCCTAGGGTCGATCGTGTGCAGGCCGTAGTTGAAAGCCCTCGGGGCGGCGGCGACCTTGAGCCGGTCGTTGGAAGCGGCGGTGAAGCCTTGCGGCGTTGAGACGACGTGCATGAAATCGAGCTCGTTGGCGAGGCGATGGAGAATCTGCGGCGTCTCGTCGTCGGAGCCGTCGTCGACCACGAGCCAGTGCTCGGGTCGCCGCGTCTGCTCGGCCAGGCCGCGGGCCACCCGCTCGATGTGAGCGGCCTCGTTGCGCACCGGGGTGATGATCAGCAGGCGGTGTTCGGGCATCCACTGCAAGAAACGGGTCATGGAGGCCTGCGCTTGCGCACGAAAGAGGCGACCACGGCCGGCCGTTATCTCAGCATGCAAACCGCGCTGCGGCGAAAGGTGAGGCGGGCGAAGGACGCGACTCGACGGCTTGTCTTCGCATCCGAGCGCCGTCACATCGCCGTGCGCCGCCACCTCGCCGGGCGCTACCTGGAGGGGGACGGGCTCGAGGTCGGCGCCCTGCACCTGCCGCTGTCGCTGCCCCGCGGCGCCCGCGCCCGTTACGTCGACCGGATGAGCGTCGCTGACCTGCGCGCCCACTACCCCGAGCTCGACGAGTACGAGCTGGTCAACCCCGACTTCATAGACGACGGCGAGGCGCTCACCTCGGTTCCCGATGCCTCGATGGACTTCGTCATCGTCAACCACCTGATCGAGCACTGCCAGGACCCGATCGGTGCCCTGCTCTCGCACGCACGCGTCCTGCGCGAGGGAGGCGTCCTCTACCTTGCGGCGCCGGATCGTCGCCGCACCGACTTCGATCGCGAGCGCGAGGAGACCTCGCTCGAGCACCTCCTGCGCGACCACGAGCAGGGGCCCGAGGGCTCGCGATCTCTGCACTACGAGGAATGGAGCCGCCTCGCGATCAAGGTCCCCGAGGGCGACGTCGCCGAACACGCGTCGGCGCTCGAGCGGCAGGACTACTCGATCCACTTCCACACCTTCACGCTGACCTCGTTCCTGGCCCTGATGCTTCGCGCCCGCGAGGCCTACGGACTGCCCTTCGAGGTCGTCGCAACCGAGACCAATAACCACGAGTTCATCGTCATTGCTCGCAAGACCGCAACTCGGGCAGAGGCTATGTCCCAAGTCGTTGGGGCGGGCAGTGCCGCAAGCTTCAAAGGGCGTGCCCGCAGCGCTTCTTCACCCGAAGCTTTTCCAAACCTTGCTTTCGCGGCGCTGGGTTCGAAGCTTCTGGTCTCACGCTGCTGCTTTCGAAGCTCGGCTTATCCGAGCCCGTAGCGAGGAGTCTGGTTGCCCTCCAGGCGAATGTCGCGAAGCGGCGGAAATGCAATCCGGCCATTGCGCGGCCGCAGGCCGCGCTCCTCATTCACCCCCAGAGCAAAGCTCTTGGGGTGTCAATTCGCCTGGAGGGCAACCAGGCTCCTCCCCACCTATGAGGGAATATCGGGCTATTCGACGACAGCGGCGGGCATACCGACCGCGAGGTCGCCATTGATCGCCCGACGGGGGCTCTCGACTCCCAGCCAGGGGACGAGGCGGCTGACGATCAGCAGGATGTCGGCCCAGGAGGCCGGGCTGGCGAGGCGCAGCACGATGGCGTAGGCGGTGAACCCGGCTGCCGCACAGGCGGCCAGCAACGGCACAACCGGGACGTCGAGGAAGAGTCGCAGCGGCAGCGCCGCGGCGGCGAGAGCGAGGCAGCCGAGCAGGGCCGGGCCGGCGTCGTCGAGGAGCTCGAACACCGAGCTTTCGAGGACCGGGCCGAGCAGGAGGGCGTAGGAGCCGATCAACGCCGCCACCCTGAAGCCGGCCACCGCGGCGCAGACCAGGACCAGATCGCCCCCCGAGGAGACGAGGAAGAGCATGCCGGCGTAGAGCGCGACTTCGCAGACGTTGAAGACCATCAGCGAGCGCGGCTTTCCCGCCGCGAGGACGAGCGGGTCGATCGTGTTCTTCAGCGTCCCCGCCATGCCAGCGACCGCGAGGATCTGAGCCAGCACGACGGCGGGCTCCCAGCGGGCGCCGAACAGCCACGGTACGAGGACCGGGGCGACGACGATGAAGAAGACCATCAGCGGAAAGATCAGGGTCGCGTTGAGACGGACGATCCGCCGCCGCACCGAGCGCAGGTGGACCATGTCCTTGGTCCGCGAATAGACCGGGAAGGCGATCCGCGAGACGATTCCGCTGACCTTTCGCTCGTATTCGACGCCCAGCGTGAAGGCGCGGTAGTAGAAGCCGACCGCGGAAGGCGTCAGCCGGGCACCGAGAATCGCGTAGTCGACGTTGCGGCTGCCGATCCCGGCGAGCCCGGCGCCGGCCGCCGGAGCCCCGGTCGCGGCGATCTCGCGCATCTCGGCGCCGCGCCAGAAAGGCAGTGGCGTCGCCCCGGCCAAGAGCAGCAGGACCACTGCCCAGGCAAAGATGCCGGCGATACTGCCCAGCACGAAGGCCTCCGCGTCGAGCCCGGCCAGGGCCAGGGCGATCGAGACCACCGTCGTGACGGCGGCCGAGGCCACTTCAGAGATACCGATGCGGTTGAACTCGAGCCGCCGCTGCAGCATCGCCAGCGGCACGATCATTACCCCGGCGATCGTGAAGACCGGCGAGTAGAGCTGGATCAGCTCGGTCGTGTCGGCGCCGAACAGCGGGGTTGTCAGCAGTGGCGCGACGAAATAGGTCAGCGCCGTCAGCGCCAGCCCGCCGGCGACGCCGATTGCCATCGTGCCCTCGGTATGGCGGTGGGTGACCGCCTGGTGGCGCACCAGCGGCGTGCCGAGCCCCTCGTTGACGAGCGAGAGGGCGATCTCGGGGATGACCAGGGCGATCGCAAAACGCCCGTAGGCGGCGGGAGGCACGAGGTGCGCCAGCACCACCGCTCCGGCGACGGCGACGACCTCAAAGGCGAGCCGCGTCGCCGAGATCCAGCGCACCCCCTCGAGCGTCGCCTCGCGAAGCTCGCGGCGCGAAACCTGTGGCTCGTCAGCCATCGCCGCCGCGGCGCATCTCCAACTGCGCTCGCTCAGCGATTGTCTCCGCAGGGGCGAGAGCCGGCGGTGCGGCCGGTTCTCCCGGTAGGGCCGGGGGAATATGGGGGAACACTCCGAACTGCTCGTGGGCGGGCGGCTCGGCATCGACCGAGCGCCAGGCATCGATCAGGCGAGGCAGGCCAAAGATCAGCAACAGCCCAAGGCCGAAGACGGCGATGAAGACCCCGATCGCCACCTTGGCGCCAAGCGCTTCCGTGGCGGTGACGGCCTGGGCCGGCCCGAGCACGCGGAAGGTGACCCGCTTGGAATCCGGGACGTTTTCCGCCCGCTGAATCTTCGCGACGATGTCGCGCACCGCAGCCGGCGTCGCCGCGGCAAGTTCGCGAGCCTCGTCAACTGTCGGAGCTCGGGTTTCGACGTTGACGATTGGCAGCTCGTCGCGCTGGACGATCTGCATGCCGTACGGGCGTATGTTGGCCGGCGGCGCGGTGGCGCCGATCGCCTCACCCGGCAACGGCGCCGGCCCGGCCACTTCGATCTGCCCGATCGGGATGCCCGTCGCCTTGGAAATCTGCTCGATCACGTTGCCGCCGGCGATGTAGCGGGCAAAGACGCCCGCCCGTGCCGTCAGCGGTTCCAAGTTCCGCCCCACGTCGGCGATCGGCGACCTGGCCGAGTCGATCAGGATCTCGATCGAGCCGCGCGCTTCGACGTGATCGCGCTTGCCAAGCGAAGGCGGCAAGAGGCTGACGCTGTAGACGACCAGCACGGCGACCGCGGCCGCGACGATCGCGGCGAGGATGACGGCAAGGCGTCGCTGCCAGAGCTCTTTGAGGAAGTAGATGAATTTCACGCGGTCCTAGCGATCGACGTGGGCGATGGAGTCACGGGAGTGATCGTCGGAGAAACGGATGAGAGATGGAGGAACTTGTGCGGGGCCGCGAGCGGCCTTTTCGGCGACGATCTCACCCCACAGGCGCTCGAGTCCCGCCTGGCGATCGTAGGCGCGCCTGACTCGCTCGGCGCCACGGCGCGCCTGCTCCCTCGCCACCTTTGGATCGGCCGCGAGGGCGACCACGGCGGCGGCCATCGCGCCCGGGTCCTCAGCAGGGACGACAGCGCCGCATTCGCCGTCGAGCAGAACCTCGGCGACGCTGCCGACGTCCGCCGCGACGACCGGGCGCTCCTCAACCAGGGCCTCCATCAGGACCAGCGGAGTCACGTCGGCGCCCTGGCTCGAACAGAAAAGCAGGGCGTCGTGATCGCGCAGCAGCGCCGGCACGTCGTCGACCGAACCGGTCAGCTCGACGCGCCCCCTCACGCCGAGGCGGCGAGCTGTGTCGCGAACTCGCTCGGCATAGGCCTCGTCGAGCGTGGGGCCGACAACACTCAAGGTCGAGTCGAGCCCTAGGTCGACGAGGTTGGCAAGTGTCTCAACGGCTCGATGCTGGCCCTTTCCGTCCCCCCCGGTAAGGCTGCCAATGACGCACAGCCGCAGCGGGCGCCCCAGAGCGGCGGGTGCCGGCGGGCGCTCACCCGCCGTTATCCCGTCGGGGATACAGACGACTCGAGCCCGGCCGCCGCCGGAAAACCGGGCCGCGACGCCGTCAGATATGGCCACGACGACATCGGCACAGCGCCGCTGCAGCCAGAAGACCGCCTTGCCGGACCGGGTCGTCGGCCACTCGCGGGCGTGGGAAAAGGACGGGATGCGGGCGAGCCTGGCAGCCAGTACCGGGGCAAGCAGAACGGTGCTGCTGGTCAGCACCGCATCGACCTCGCCACGCCGGATTACGCGCGCCAGGCGAAAGGCGTCGGCACAGCTGCGCAGCAGTTGCAGTGCCCAGCGACCCACGGAGACCTCCCAGGTGGGCAGCGACGGAGCCGGGGCGATCGTCGCCCCGCAGGCGGCGAAGCGCTCACGAAGCGGGCCCTCTGGCACGGCGGCGATGATCGAGCAGCGTCGGGCGAAGCATTCCGCCTGGGCCAGGGCCATCGCCTGCGCGCCGCCGGGGGCTGCGCTGTGGACCGCAATCAGCAGAACCGCCGGGGCCTCCAGGCGGCCGGGCGTCACCGCCGGCGAGCTCACGACCGAACCGCGCCGCCGGCGAGCTCGCGGTTGCCCCTCGTCTCGCCGACCCGGCGGAGCACTCGCTCGGCGAGGTGGCCGTAGCCATAGGCGATCAACGGGACCAGGACGAGCTCATAGCGGAAGCCCGAGAAGGCGGGGCCGACAGCCATCAGCAGCATGTAGCCCGGAACCGTCGACCAGAGCAGGATCGTCAGCGTGTCGCGGCGCGGCGCCAGGGCGAAAGAGGCGACGATGCCGCCGAGGGCAATCAGGACGACCAGCGGGTTGGCCGCCGCGTAGTCGCCGTAGCGGCCGAGCATCTGAGCGAAGTTCGACGGGTACTTGGGTAGCACTGCCGCCCAGCTGGTGTCGGTCGGGATCGTGTGGTTGGAGAAGACGTAGGCGAGCTCCTTGGACTCCGAGACGCCGTGGACGAAGAGGGCCGGCAGCGCCGCCAGGATGCCGATGCCGGCGAGGCCCAAACTGGCTCGGTCGCGCCGCGCCACGAGCAGGCTGAGGGCGGCAATGACGGGAATGAAGGCGATGTCGCGGGTGAACGCCAGCGCGAGGACGCAGGCAAACCATGGCGCCAGCCAGCGCCGGCCACGCTCGATCGTCAGCAGGGCGCAGAGCAGCGCCGCGATCAGCAGGGCCAGGCCGCTGCTGTCGGTCAACGGAAAGACGGCCCAGGCACGCAGCGGCGGCCAGAGGATCACCGCGGCGGCAACCCCGATGCTGATCGCGAACGGGAGCCGCCGGCGCAGCAGCAAGAAGAGCAGGGCCGGGACGAGGACGAAGCCGAGCAGCGAGAGAATCTGCAGCGAGCGCAGGCCGAAGATCGGCTTGATGACCACGGCGAGTGCCGGCAGCAGAAGCCGCCGCGCGTAGAAGGTCGAGCTGTATTCGACCCAGGCGGGGTCGCTGACCCGCGCCGGTTCGTCGGGATGGTCGGCTTCGATGCCGCGCTCATAAGCAGAGAGCGGACCGCCGAAGACCTCCTGGCGGGCAGCCGCCGCGTCGGCGCCACCGATCTCCTCGCTCTTCGATTGGTAGAAGAGCGCGTCGGTCTCCCATGAAACAGGCCCGCCCCAGTGCGACGCCATCGACATGGCGGCGACGAGCAGCAGTGAGAAGACGGCCAGGGCGGTGCGCACACATCAGGAACGGACGGGTCTCATCCAGACTTGCGGCGTCGATCTGGCCAAGTTCGATTCGAAGATCAGCCGAATTTCATCCTGGGCCCGCGACAGGGAATGACAGGGTTCCGCGTTGCTCCCCTGACGATGCGTACTCGCCTCCCACTTTTCCTGCTTCTGCTCGGAGCTCTGCTGGCCTTGCCCGCCCCCGCCGGGGCAGCGGTCAGCTGCCCGAGCTCGAACCCTGTGGTCAATGAGAACAACTGCATGGGCGCGGGATCCACCGCCTGGCGACTCAATAACTACGACCCCAGTGGCATAACCGGCTACGCGACGAAGACCAGCGTCAACCTCGGTGAAGGTGTGCCGCTGCGGATCGCCGTGCCGAGCGGCTCCGGCAATGCGGAAGTGAGCGTCTTCCGCATGGGCTGGTACGGCGGGACCGGCGGCCGTCTCGTCTACCAGAACAAAAAAGTTGCGATCACCAATGACCGCAACTGCGAATCACCCGACGAAACGACCGGCTACTGGTCGTGCGGCGACTGGGAAACCAGCCTGACCGTGCCGGGCAGCTCGCTTCCGGCGTCGGGCATATACATGGTGCGAATCAAGGACCTGGCCAACAGCCAGGACAACCAGATCATCTTCACGGTCCGCAACGACGCCCGCCACTCGGCGCTGCTCTACAAGCTGCCGATCGCCACATACCAGGCCTACAACTCCTTCAACGGCCACTCGCTCTATCGCTTCAACTCAGCAGGGTTCCAGACGATCACCGGCACCTCTCGGGCGGTCAAGGTCTCCTTCGAACGTCCCTACGTCAACGACGACAACGACGCCAACTGGTTCCTCAAAGCCGACTTCCCGATGGTTTCCTGGCTCGAGCGCGAGGGCTACGAAGTCGACTACACGGACAACGTCTCGGTCGATTCGAACCCAGGGCAGCTGCTCAACCACAAAACCCTGGTGATCTCCGGCCACGACGAGTACTGGTCAGAAGCCGAGATGAAAGGCTACAAGGCGGCGCGCGACGCCGGCGTCAACATTGCCTCCTTCAGCGGCAACACCGCCTACTGGAAGGTGCGCTACGAGAACGGCGGTCGCACCCTCGTCTGCTACAAGGCGATCGAGGGAACCAAGGAAGGCAACGTTCCCGACGGCTCCAAGGGGGTCAACGACTGGGGCCCCGACGGGGTCAAAGGCACCAAAGACGACGCGCTCGGCCTCGACGGCAAAGCCGGGACGGCTGACGACAACCCCCAGAACGCGACGACGACCTGGCGCGACGATGGGGCGCTTCCGGGCAATCCAAACGCTCCGGCGGGAGGCCGCGTCGGCCCCAATCAGCCGGAGAACTCCCTGCTGGGGTCGATGTACGTTGGCGACAACGACAACTTCGACTATCCGCTGACCGTGCCGGCCACCAACGCCCAAAACGAATTTGCCGGCGACCGGATCTGGCGCAACACGGGCGTATCCCAGACTTCCAGCACGACGATCGGCACCAGTCTCAACGGTTGGGAGTGGGATTCGATCCCGACCCAAGCTCAGTACCTGAGCAAACAGCCGGCCGGCGTCAAGCGGATCAGCTCGAGCGACATGGCAACCGCGCCGAGCCCGCCAGAGTGGATCCAGGACGAGGGCCTGCTCTACTCGTCGACCCCCCCGCCCGGCCAGCCGACAACCGTTTCCGCGGTCAAGTACGTGGCGCCAAGCGGCGCCCTCGTCTTTCACGCCGGCACCATCCAGTGGTCCTGGGGACTCGCTCCGCACTACCTCGACAAACCGAGCGAAAGCTACGAAGACCCATCCGTCGATTCGAGTGACCCGCGGATACAGCAGGCGACCTACAACATCTTTGCCGACGGTGGGGTGCAACCGCAGACGCCGGCCGGCATCGTCATCGACGGCAACGACCCGCCGCAGGCCTCCTTCACGGCCACGCCGAACCCCGCCTCGACCGGCAGCCTGATCAGCTTCAACGCCGCTGGCTCGACCGACTCGGACGGCACGATCGTCAAATACGAATGGGACCTCGACGGCAACGGGACCTACGAGACGAATACCGGCTCGACGGCGACCACGTCGAAGACGTACCCGGACGCCGAAGAAGTGACCGTCAGGCTGCGGGTCACCGACAGCGGCGGCGCCACCGACCAGGCGGTCCGCACTGTCGTGATCAGCAGTGGCACCCCCGGCAACCTTGCCCCCAAAGCGGCCTTCACGATCTCCCCCAACCCGGCCTCGCTGGAAACCCTGGTCACCTTCAACGCCGCGGGCTCCTCGGATCCGGACGGCACGATCGTCAAATACGAATGGGACCTCGACGGCAACGGGACCTACGAGACGAATACCGGCTCGGTCGCCACTGCCACTCGCTCCTACTCGAGCGAAGGCGATCGCCAGATCGGCCTGCGCGTCACCGACAACAGCGGCGGCACCGCCACGGTCAGCCACGCGCTGGTCGTCGGCCACGGCAGCGCCTACCACTCTGAAATCCTCGGCACGCCGGGACTGCACAACTACTGGCGCCTCGGCGAGAAATCTGGCAGCACTTTCGCCGACGCGGTTGGCGGCAGCCCGGCAACCGCTCAGGGCGGATTCTCGCTCGGGACCATCGGGCCACTGGAAGGCGACCTCGACACGGCCGCTACCTTCGACGGATCGACCGGGGCCGCCAGCGCCGCGGTCGACCTCTCGGCAACCTCCCAACTGACGGTCGAATTCTGGCTCAACTGGTCTGCCTACGCCAACGACGACGACCTCGCGCTCGAGTTCACGCCCAACTTCAACAACACCAACGGTGGCTTTCTGGTCGACCCCAACGCCGGCGAGCTCGGCGGCAAGTTCGGTATCGGTATCGGTCGTAACGAATCGCGCAACAACGCCTACTTCACACGGCCCAGCGCGGGCGTCTGGCACCACTACGCGATCGTCTTCGACACCACGGCGCCGGCGGCGCAGCAGATCGTCCCCTACGTCGACGGCCAGCCGATCGCCTACGAAAAGCTCAACACCGGCATCGGTGCAGGGAAATTCGCCAGCTCGAACCTCTACTTCATGTCGCGCAACGCGTCCGCCCTCTTCGGCAAGGGCAGCCTCGACGAGCTTTCGCTCTACAGCCGCGCCCTCAGCGCGCCGGAGATCAGCTCGCATTACCAGGCCAGCCGCACCAATAAAGCGCCTCTGGCCTCCTTCACGGCAACGCCCAACCCGGCTGCGACCAATGCCCAGGTGAGCTTCGACGCATCGGCTTCCTCGGACCCCGACGGCACGATCGCGAAATACGAATGGGACCTCGACGGCAACGGGACTTATGAGACCAACACCGGCTCGACCCCGGCTACGACCACTTCCTACGCAACCGAAGGAACCCGCCAGGCCGGCCTCCGTGTGACCGACAACAGCGGTGCCATCGGGACAGCGACCCGTGCGGTTTCGATTCAACACAACGCGCCCCAGGCCTCTTTCACGGTCACGCCAAACCCGGTTGCGGCAAACGCTCAGGTCAACTTCAACGCCTCGGCCTCCTCGGCGCCCGAAGGCGCCGTCGTCAAATACGAGTGGGACCTCGACGGCAATGGCAGCTACGAGACCAACACGGGCTCGACCCCCACCGCGGCCAGTTCCTACCCGAGCGCCGGCGACTACAAAGTCGGCCTCAGGGTCAGCGACGGAACCGGCGCCACCGCGACCGCGAGCCGTGTCGTCACCGTCGGCGGGACGTACAGCGCCGCAATCGGCTCAACGCCCGGCCTGGTCGACTACTGGCGCCTTGGCGAGCAGTCGGGGACGACCTTCGCCAATGTCGCCGGCTCCAGCCCGGCGACCCTCAAAGGAGGCGTGACTCTCGGCACTCCTGGAGTGCTCGAAGGCGATCCGAACACGGCCGCGACGTTCGACGGCACGAGCGGCGGCGCGAGCGCCGCGGTGAACCTCTCCGCAACTTCCCAGCTGACGGTTGAATTCTGGCTCAACTGGGCCGCCTACGCCAACGACGACGCTCTGGCGCTCGAGCTGACGCCCAACTTCAACGAAAACGAAGGTGGCTTTCTGATCGACCCCAATGCCGGCGACTTGGGCGGCAAGTTCGGCGTCGCAATCGGTCGTGGCGAATCCCGCAACAACGCCTACTTCGCCAGGCCCAGCGCCGGCGCATGGCACCACTACGCACTGGTCCTCGACACAGCGGCGCCGGCCGCGCAGCAGATCATCCCCTACGTGGACGGCAAACCGATCGCCTACGAAAAGCTCAACAGCGGCACCGGCGCTGGAAAATTCGCCAGCTCAGTTCTCTCCTTCATGTCGCGCAACGCGTCCGCCCTCTTCGGCAAGGGCAGCCTTGACGAGCTTGCGCTCTACAACCGCGCCCTGACCCCGGCCGAGATCAACTCGCACTACCTCGCCAGGGTGCTCAACAACGCCCCGCAGGCGTCGTTCACGGCGACGCCAAACCCGGTCGAAACCAACACGGCGGTCAGCTTCGACGGCACCGGCTCCTCCGACGTCGACGGCACGATCGCGAAATACGAATGGGACCTCGACGGCGACGGGAGCTATGAGACCGACACCGGCTCGACCCCGACGACGAGCCGGAGCTACGCGACACCCGGCGAATACAAAGTCGGTCTCAAGGTAACCGACAACAAAGGTGGAACCGCGACGAGCAGCGTCGGCCTGGCGGTCCAGAACCAGCCGCCCAAAGCCTCCTTCACCTTGACGCCGAGCCCGGCCCCGATCGGCAGCGCGGTCAGCTTCGACGCCTCCGGCTCCTCTGACCCCGACGGCACGATCGCGAAATACGAATGGGACCTCGACGGCAACGGGACTTATGAGACCAACAGCGGCTCGACCCCGGCTACGACCAAGAGCTACTTCAGCAACGGCGACGTGGCCGTTGGCCTGAGGGTGACCGACAACAGCGGCGAAATCGCGACCGCCAGCCACCTGGTCAGCGTCGTCGGTTCCTATTACGGCGCGGTCCGCTCGACCCCCGGGCTGATCGACTACTGGCGCCTGGGCGAGCAGTCGGGAACTAGCTTCGCCGATGGTGTCGGCGGCAATACGGCGGCCGCCCAGGGTGGCGTCGGTTTCGGGATCCCGGGGGCCCTCGCCGGCGACCCGAACAGGGCGGCCGGCTTCGACGGCAACAACGCCGCCGCGAGCGCAAAACTCAATCTCTCCAGCACCTCCCAGCTGACGGTCGAATTCTGGCTCAACTGGGCCGCTTACGCCAACGACGACCACCTGGCCTTCGAGTTCACCCCGAACTTCAACGAAACCGACGGAGGCTTCCTGGTCGACCCCAACGCGGGCGAGCTCGGCGGCAAGTTCGGAATCGGCATCGGTCGCGGCGAATCGCGCAACAACGCCTACTTCGAACGACCCAGCGCAGGCATCTGGCACCACTACGCGCTCGTCCTTGACACCCAGGCGCCGGCCTCCGAAGAGATCATCCCCTACGTCGATGGCAAACCAATCGCCTACGAAAAGACCGCCAACGGCACCGGCGCGGGCAACTTCGCCAACTCGCTGCTCTTCTTCATGTCGCGCAACGCCACGACGCTGTTCGGCAAAGGCAGCCTCGACGAGGTTGCTCTCTACAACCGTGCCCTCAGCGCCGCCGAAGTCGGCGCGCATTTCGACTCGAGCATCAACAAGCCGCCCGTCGCCTCCTTCACGGCCACTCCCAATCCAGTCGCGGCGGGGATCCAGGCCAACTTCAACGCCGCGGGCTCTGCCGACCCGGACGGAGCCGTCACCAGATACGAATGGGACCTCGACGGGAACGGGACCTATGAGACCGACACCGGCGCAACACCAAGCGCGACGAAGAGCTACGCGACCTCAGGCGAAGTAACGGTCGGCCTGCGGGTCACCGACGACGCGGCTGAAACCGCCACCACGAGCCGTGCCGTCACGGTGCAGGGCACGCTCCCCACGGCGTCCTTCACGGCGACCCCCAATCCCGCCTCAACCGGTGACCAGGTCGGCTTCGACGCCTCCGGCTCATCCGATCCCGAGGGCCCGATCGCCAAATACGAGTGGGACCTCGACGGCAACGGGACCTATGAGACCGACACCGGCGCAACCGCGACCACGACCAAGAGCTATCCGGGCAAAGGCGGCGTGACCGTCGGCCTTCGGGTGACCGACGGCGATGGCGCCACCGCCACGACCACGGTCGGCTTGACGGTTCAAAACAAAGCTCCTTCCGCTTCGTTCACGGTGTCGCCAAACCCCGTTCCGACTCTCAGCCAGGTGATCCTCGATGCGTCGGCTTCTTCGGATTCCGATGGCACCGTCACCAAATACGAATGGGACCTCGACGGCAATGGGACCTATGAGACAAACACGGGCACGACCGCGACCGCCTCGCGCACCTTCGAAGCGCCCGGCGACCATGAAGTCGGCCTGCGCGTCAGCGACGACGACGGCGCGGCAGCGACCGCCACGCGTACCGTGACGGTTCAGAACCAGGTTCCGCTCGCTTCCTTTACCGCGACCCCCAACCCGGTACCGACCGGCACCCAGGTCACCTTCAACGCAGCCGGCTCTTCTGACCCCGACGGGGCCGTCACCAAATATGAGTGGGACCTCGACGGGAACGGCAGCTACGAGACGAACACCGGCTCGACTGCGACAGCGACGAGCACTTACAACGTCGCGAGCAATGTGACCGTCAGCCTGCGCGTCACCGACAACAGCGGCGACGCGGCAACCACGACGCGCGCCCTCACGGTCCAGAACAGAAGCCCACAGGCGTCCTTCACCGTCTCCCCCAACCCCGTCGCAACCGGGGGCCCCGTGAGCTTCGACGCTACGGGCTCCTCCGACCCCGACGGCATCGTCGCGAAATACGAGTGGGATCTGGACGGCAACGGGACGTACGAGACGAACACCGGCTCGACTGCGACCACGACCAAAACCTATGCCAGCGCCAGCACGCCGACCATCGGCCTGCGCGTCACCGACGACAACGGGGCGACCGCGACCACGACGCGTGTCCTGACCGTGCAAAACCAGCCGCCGACCGCCTCCTTCACCGCCACCCCCAACCCGGTGGTGAGCGGATCCTCGGTCAGCTTCAATGCCTCGGCCTCGTCTGACCCAGACGGAACGATCGCCAAATACGAATGGGACTTCGACGGCAACGGCACCTACGAGACCAGCACAGGCTCAACGGCAACGGCGACGAAAGCCTTTGCCACAGCCGGCAACGTGACCGTCGGCCTGCGCGTCACCGACAACAACGGCGCCACGGCGACCACGACGCGCGTGCTGACGGTCTCCAACCGCGCTCCGACGGCTTCCTTCACGGCGACGCCCAACCCGGTGCCGACCGGCACCGCGGTTAGCTTCAGCGCCTCGGCATCGAGCGATCCCGACGGCACGATCGCGAAATACGAATGGGACCTCGACGGCAACGGGACGTACGAGACCAGCACGGGCGCCACTGCGACCACGACCAAAACCTATGCGACCACGGCCGTCGTAACGGTCGGCCTGCGCGTCACCGACAATCTCGGCGCCACGGCGACCTCGACCAAAACCGTCACGGTGCAGAACCGCGCTCCGGTCGCCTCCTTCACCGCCACGCCAAACCCGGTGACGGTCAACACGAGCGCCAGCTTCAACGCCTCCGCATCTGCGGACCCGGATGGCACCGTCGCCAAATACGAATGGGATCTGGACGCCAACGGCACCTACGAGACCAATACCGGCGCCACTGCAACCACGACCAAAACCTTCACCACCTCTGGCAATCGGACAATCGGCCTGAGGGTCACCGATAACAATGGCGCAACCGGGACCGCCACCGTCGTCCTCAAAGTGCAGAGCACCTACAGCGGCGTTGTCAGCTCGACCCCCGGCCTACTCGACTACTGGCGCCTGGCGGAGACCTCGGGCACGAGCCTGGCCGACAGCATCGGTGGCCGCACCGCCACGGCGCTGAACGGCGCGACGCTGGGGGCGGCCGGCGCGCTCGCCGGCGGCGCCGATTCCAACACGGCCGTCTCCTTCGATGGCGCCAACGACGCCGCCAGCGCTGCGGTCAACCTCTCGGCGACCAACAGGCTCACCGTTGAGTTCTGGTTGAAATGGACCAGTTACGCCAGCAACGACGACCTCGCCTTCGAGCTGACCCCCAACTCAAGCAACACCAACGGCGGCTTCTTCATCGACCCCAACTCTTCCGAACTGGGTGGCCGCTTCGGGGTCGGGATCGGCCGTTTGACCGCTCGCAATACCTCCTACTTCACCCGCCCGTCCGCCAACGTCTGGCACCACTACGCCATCGTCTTCGACAGCGCTGCAACGGCCGCCCAGCAGGTCACCCCCTACGTCGACGGCCTGCCTGTGAGCTACACCAAGGTGAACAGCGGCACCGGGGCCGGAAACTTCGCCAACTCGACCCTCTACTTCATGTCGCGAGCCGCCTCCTCCCTGTTTGGCAGGGGGAGCCTCGATGAGGTCGCTATCTACAACCGGGCGCTGAGCGCCGCCGAAATCGCCGCGCACTTCAAAGCGGCGACGCCCTAGGCACGAAATTCCGCCTCCGCGGTGGAAGTGCCAACCCCCCCTAGCCGTTCTTTTCAGGTGAAGGCAGATCAAAAACAAGGCAACGGCCGGACCGCTCCGGTCAAGCCACGGCTTCAGGTTCTGAGTGGCAACGAGGTCGTTTCGCAACGCATCGTCGCGACCTTCGGCGAGCGAGGCCTCGCCGTCGCAGAGCCGATCTCCGCGCACGAAGAGATCGATGAGACGGCGATCGATGCGGCGACGATCTTTGTCCTCGTCTGCGACGTCGACGAGGCCGCCGGCATGGCGGCCCTGCGGCGCCTGCGACGCGAACAGCCCAAGCTGGCGATCATCGTGATCTCGCCCCCGGTGACCGGCACCGGCGTCCGCCGCGCACTTGACGCCGGCGCCGACGCAATCGTCTTCGAGCCTGAGATCGAGACCACCCTTGCCGTGACCGCGCTGGCCGTCGCCAGCGGCCAATCGGTCGTGCCGCGCAAGCTGCGCGCCAGCGTCGAAAGACCCGCCTTCTCTCACCGCGAGCGTCAGGTCCTCGCCCTCGTCTCCAGGGGCCTGACCAACAGCGAGATCGCCGAACGCCTCCTGCTCGCGCAGAGCACGGTCAAGAGCCACCTCTCTTCAGCCTTCACGAAGCTCGGCATCCGCTCGCGCAAGGAGGTCACCGCCCTTCTGCTCGACCCCGAGCAGGCGCAAGCCGTCGGCCTGATCGGCGCCCGGACTCCGGCCGCGGATACCAACGGCTCGATCTTGACTCGTGAGATCGAGCCGCAGCCGATCGCGTGAATCCTGCCCTCGCACAAGCCGCGCCGCCCCCACAGGCGGCGACCGGCGTGCCCTTCGTACGCCTCGACTCAGCCGACCCGCTGCTCACCGCGGATATCTTCGCCGCAATCGAGCGAATCGCCGGCACCGCCGCCTTCACGCTCGGCGAGGAACTCGAGGCCTTCGAGGGTGAGTTCGCCGCATGGTGCGAGACAGACCACGCAATCGGAGTCTCCTCCGGCACCAGCGCGCTTGAGCTGACCCTGCGGGCGCTGGGAATCGGCCCCGGTGACGAGGTCATCGTGCCCACCAACAGCTTCATTGCCACCGCCGAGGCGGTGACCGCGACGGGAGCGACGCCGGTCCTCGTCGACGTCGACGAGGACTCGGCGCTGATCACCGCCGAGATCGTCGAGGCCGCCCTGAGCGAGCGAACCCGCTGCGTGATCCCGGTCCACCTCTACGGCCGCTCGGTCGAGATGGAGCCGCTGATGGCGCTCTGCCGGGCCCGCGGCCTGCGTGTGGTCGAGGACGCCTGCCAGGCCCACGGCTCCCGTTACCGGGGCCGGCCGGCCGGAACGCATGGCGACGCCGGCTGCTTCAGCTTCTACCCGACCAAGAACCTCGGCGGCTGGGGTGACGGCGGCGCGGTGGTGACGGCAGACGCCGACCTGGCCGAGCGAATCAGGCTGATCCGCTCCCACGGCGAGGGAACCCGCCACCATCACGAGCTGGCAGCGGGCACACACCGCCTCCACTCGATCCAGGCCGCCATCCTCAGCGTCAAGCTGAAGCGACTGAGCGAATGGAACGAGCAGCGCCGCCAGGCCGGCGCGGCTCTGAGCGAAGCTCTTGCCGACACAGACCTGATCCTCCCTGCGCCGGCGGGGGTCGACGGCGATCACGTCTTCCACCTCTTCGTAGTCCGCACACCCGACCGCGATGCCCTCCGCAGCCACCTGAGCAAGCACGGAGTGGCCAGCGCGATCCACTACCCCACCCCGATCCATGTGCAGCCTGCCTACGCGCCACGCAAAGGCGACCTCCCGGTCAGCGAACGCCTGGCCAGGGAAAGCTGCTCCCTCCCCATCTTCCCGTCGATAACCGACGAGGAGCTCGAGCGCATCGCTTCGGTAGTCAACGCCTTCTCGGCCTAGGCGCACTCTTCGAGCGGCGTCCTCTCGCCGCGCCGGACCACCGGAATCTCTGCTCTCAATGCTCTCTATAGTCACCTAGCCACCGTTGCTCCCGCCGGTGCGAGGTATTAGATATCGCGATGGGGTCGGAGCCCAACGGAACACTGCTCGATTGGAGGAGCATCGCAGGGGAGCATAAGTGGGACACTCTGCTGCTCGGCAACGGCATGAGCATCAACGTCTGGGAGCCATTCAAATATCGCGCGCTGTACGACCATGCGAAATCTGAAGACCTTTCGAACGCTGATCGCAAGCTGTTCGAGGCGACTCCGAATTTTGAGCGTGTCCTGGCAGATTTGCTGACGGCAATTAGAGTCAACGAGGCGATCGGGATCCCGACGGTACCAGCGCTAGAGCGTTACCAAAATATCCAACGTGCCCTTGTGCACGCCGTTCAGGCTGTCCACGTCAACAGGGAAAGGGTACCGCTTTCCACTCGTCGGAAAATCCGGTCAGCGATGCTCAAATTCGAGTGGGTGTTCACGACCAGTTATGACCTGTTGCTCTACTGGTCGATGGGCTGCGAAGGCTTCACGCCCTTCATGGATCACTTCCGCTATGGCGGCCGCTGCGCTTTCGACCCGGCGCGAGCGGTCGTGCCACCCAGCGCCATCCCGGTCTATTTCCTTCATGGCGCGCTTCATCTTGTGGTGGGGGGATCGGGCACAACATGGAAGCTCACCCAGCGGAATCTCGACACCCTCCTGGACCAGTTCGGCAAGCCGATCGCCGGTGATCCAAAAGCACGGCCTCTTCTTGTCACGGAGGGCTCCGCCGCGGACAAGCTTTCGGCGATTGAGGACAACGACTATCTATCCCACGCGTTGGAACGCCTGTACCAGCGGGATTTGCCGGTCGTCGTTTTCGGCAGCGGCCTGAGTCAGCACGACGCTCATCTAGCAGAAGCGCTGAGCGAGAACCCAAATCGGGCGGTGGCGGTTTCGATGCTGCCAGGCTCCAAAGAAGATCTACTCGCGAAACAAGTTGATATCTACGGCCGACTCAAGGCCAAGCCTCTTCTGTTTTTCAACGCAAAAACTCACCCGCTGGGTGATGTCAGCTTGACGGTCCCGCTGACGTAGAGTGATGCGCTATGCCGCTGAGCGCTTCTTGGGCCGAGGAATCGTTTGAGCCTCGGTCATCTTGCCCGTCCGATTCATGATTCGAATCTCACCGCCGCCTTCATGGAGGATCAGCTTGCGAGCCACTTTGACCGCATCCGTCTTCGTCGCACCGTGAGCAGTTGGGCGACAATGGCCCTCCTTGACTACGTCCCAACCGCCGTTATTCGCCTGCTTCACGTAGCGCGTATTTGCCATCCGCGATCTCCTTGTGCATGTCTGTCGTGATGACTCTACGTTAGCCATCGGCGGATTTCGCGGGACGTTAGACGTCGGCGAAAAGACTTGGACCAGCCAGGCGATGCCTTCTAGGCCTCGGCGGAAGCCGGGCGGACGGCGCCGAGGAGAAGGCGGACCTGGCGGGGTGCCAGTTGCGACGTAGTTAGGCCGTAGAGGATGCCGCCTATTGCTACCGCTATGAGTGGGGCCGCCAGGCCGGTGGCTACGCTCTCGCCTATCGCCGCTCCTACGCCGAAGGAGACGGCTGCCGCGGCCACGAAGCGAAGGCCGTCTTGGGCCAGCTCTCGGGCTATCGGGGCCCAACCTCGGCCGGCGCCCGCTACTAGAAGCACTGCGGCGAAGGCTGTCGGGACTATGCAGAAGGCGCCGACTACGCCGTTGACGCCGAAGAGGGTTCCGGCCAGGGCCGTGACCCCCGCGTGGGCGGCGACCACTGCCGGCGCCATCCAATTGACCAGTTTCGTGCGGCCGAGGGCGAACAGGGCCGGAAGCAGGAGGTTGACCAGGAGCGCGGCGAGGGTCCAGGCACAGAGCAAAGCCGCGAAGACGCGCAGCTGGTGAACCTGGGAGGCGTCAAAGCTCTTTGGCAGCACGTCGCCGATCAGGGTGGCGCCACCCGCGATCAACGCCGCCAGCGCCGGAGCGACGAGCAGCATCGCGTAACGGAAGCCGGCCGGCACCGTCGCGGCGATCACCTCGCGCCAGTCGGCCACCGCGCCGCGGCTCATGTCGGCGATTCGCGACATGCCGAGCGCGAAACCAGTCGCCGCGACCAGGTAGCTGGCGAACAGGTACGCGTAGGAGAGCACGGTCGCCCCTCCCGCTCCGTACTTGCTGGCGAAGGCGAGGGTGATCACATAGAGACAGTTGAAGGCCAGGTAGACGGCGGTGCTGCTCAGGACCATCCAGACACACCGCGCCATGCGGCCGAGCCCCCCGGCGATCGCGATCCTGATTCCACCGGCTGCACCGCTGGGGCGGCTGGCGCGGACGCCGTCGAGCATCATCGCGGAGGTCACCACCGCCATCGCCAGCATCGACCAGCCGAGCGAGAGCTCACCGGCGACCCGCGAGACGGCCAGGTAGACGATCAAGCCCGCGATCGCGCCGGCGATGTAGGCGCCGGCGATGCGGTCGAAGCGGTCGCGGACGGCGAGCAGCGTTGCGCCCCCGGCGGCCCAGAGCTGCAGGATCATCGCCAGGCCGAGAATCGGCAGCGCTGACTCCGTCACGCCCCGTCCTGCCCCACCCAGGCCTGGGGCCAGCAAGGCGGCAAGCGGTCCGGCCAGCGGAATCGTCGCGATCGCAACCGGGATCGAGATCGCCACGAGCGCCACGGACAGCTCGGTCGGCGTCAGGCGCGGCCGCCGGCCGACCAGGAGTGGCGCCGAGGTGACCCGGATGCTCTGACTGAAGACGCCGAAGCTCGTGTAGAGCGCGAAGGCGATGAAGAAGCCGTCGGTGCGGCCGTTGATGCCGAAGGAGCTGAGATAGAGAAGCGCCTGAATCCCCGAGGTGGCGCCCATCGCGAGCGTCGCGATCGCCATTGCCACGCCGGCGTGGGCGTGCTTCGCACGCAGGCTGGAGCCGTCCGAGGCGGCTTCCGGCTCGGCGGCACGCGGGGACGGGGCTGTGATTGCGCCCATACCCATCAACGCCGTGAAGCGGCCAATTCTTGCCCGGATTCGTCGAGGCGCACTGGCGAAGTCGCGTCGCGGACGAGCACCGCAGCGGCGCCGCTGCCGTCCGCGGGCGCCGTGTAGACGTTGCGGCCGTCGGAGTAGACGAGCGTGTCGTCGTCCAGCCACTCGACCTGATCATCGATCGAGCGTTCCTCGGCAACCGCATGGTCTTCCAGGGTCGCCACGTCGAGCACCCGCAGGCGCCAGCGCGCCTCGTCGCCGATCCGGCTCTTGTAGGCGATCTGCTTGCCGTCTGGGGACAGCGACGGGCACTCGACCCCTTCGCGCAGGACCACCATCGATTCGCCGGTGACGCTGCCTTCGATCAGGTAGTGATCGCCGCCCGTGCCGAGGGTCGCGTAGAAGCGATCGGAGTCGCGTGGGTCGAAGCTGACGCCCCAGAAGTTGAAGTCGGCCGCGTCGAATGCCTTGCCGTCCTTTTTGACCTTGAACTGCTCGAGCTGACCGACCTCTTTGCCGCTTGCCATCTCGAGGATCGTCGTGCGAGTCGAGAAGGCGGTCGGCGAGGAGAGGTAGGAGTCACCGGTGACGAAGACGGTCATCGCGCCGTAGCGACCGTCGGGCGAGACCCGCGTCCGCGAGGGCAGCCCGGTCAGGGTAATCGTGTGTTCGCGCTGCAGCTTCGAGTTGAAGGTCGAGGCGGTGTATTCGACCCCGGAAGGCGCCACGCCCATGCAGATCCCGTGGCCGGCCGCGAAGTAGACCCGCTCGCAGGCGAGGTCCCCCGGCTCCTTGCGCAGGCGCCCATCGTCGAGCACGTAAACGCGGCCGTTGAGCGTCGGCGCCTTTGGGTCGACCGCCCGCACCATCAGGTCGGCGTGGAAAAGCACGGCGCCGGCGCGCGGCTGCGCCTCGGTCGTCGTCTGGTTGGGGCCCAGCGCCGCAACCGCGATGTAGCCGATGGCGCCGACGGCGCAGAGCACGACGATCGCGGCGAGGATCTTCCTGCTGCGCCTATCCATATACAGGGGTGCGCTGAGAGCGGACCAGCAGCGGCACGGCCACGGCGATTGCCACCGTGAGAGCGGCGGCGAAGGCCAGGACCGCGCCTTGCAGGCCGATCGCGAACCAAAGCGCGCCGAAGGTCAGCGAGGAGAGCAGGCTGCCAATGCTGACCACAGTGGTCAGCATGCCGATTCCGCTCGCCTGCAGCTTCTCCGGCAATATCGCCCCCGCAAGCGCGGTCATCACCCCTTCGGTGGCGGCGAAGAAGCCGCCGAGGGCGACCAGACAGAGGATCAGCTCGAAATAGCCGAGCGAGCCGATCAGCAGCGTGCCGTAGACGACGAAGAGCAGCGCGTAGCCGCTCAGCAGCACCGGCACCCTGCCAATGCGGTCGGCGAGCTGCCCGACCGGAATCGCGAAGGCCATGAAGATCACAGCGGTGATCACGTAGAGGAGCGGGAAGACCGCCGGCTCGAAGTCGATCTTGCGCTGCAGGCCGACGTAGATCAGCGCATCGGAGACGCTGGCGATCGAGAGCCCGGCCGCTGCGACCAGCAGGAAGGCGAAGCGCGGGTCGCGGATCAGCCCCGCCGCGGAGCGCAGCGATGGGGCGTTCGGGTCGCGCGAGGCGCGTTTGGGCTTGCCCTGCACGGTCAGCACCAGCACGGCTAGGCCGAGGACGGCGAAGAGAGTGCTGACGACGAAGACCGCGTCGAAGCGAGCCGGCGCGGCAAGCAGGATGCCGAAGGCAATCAGCGGCCCGAGCATGGCGCCGGCCGAGTCCATCGCCCGGTGCACGCCGAAGGCTGTGGCGAGACCGGCTTTGCTGCTCGAAAGCGAGATCAGCGCGTCGCGCGGCGCCGTGCGGATCCCCTTGCCGACGCGATCGAAGGTGACGATCGCGCCGATCCCGCCAATCGTGTTGCCGGCCGCGACCAGCGCCACCTTGCCGACCGCCGAGATCCCGTAGCCAAGCCCCGCCACCTCCTTGGGGCGGCGGAAGCGATCGGAGGCGAAGCCGCTGGCGACCTGGACCAGCGCCGCGGCGCCGCGGTAGGCGCCGTCGATCGCCCCCAGCGCCAGCGGGCTAGCGCCAAGCGTGAAGACGAGATAGAGCGGCAGCACCGTCGCGACCATCTCCGAGGAGACGTCAGTGAGCAGGCTGACCAGGCCGAGCATGACGACGTTGCGCGGCACATTGAGCCGCGCCGGCGTCCGCGCCCAGAGGCGTGGCTTGAGTAGGGCTTTGGAGGCTTCGACTTGGTACATAGCTGCTCAGTCAGGGCGGAGTAACCGCTTGGTTCCGCGCCCTCAGCTATGCAACGTGCCCGCTAGTCCTTTTCTCGCACTAGCGATGGGCTCTCCCGGCAGACCGAGGTGCTCGGCGACTTCGCCGGCCACGCCTTCGGCGAAGCCCATCACCGAGTCGCCGTTCAAGAGATAGGGGTAGATCTGGGCGTTCGAGGCCAGCGCCAGGCCGTCCACACCAGGCCAGATCGGCGCAATGCGCGGCTCGCCGGTGGGACGCAGCGTGTGCACCGGCTCAACCAGCTTGGCCCGCTGCACGGTCCAGTCGAGCACCTCGTCGCGGCTGAAGCCGGGCGAGAGCCGGGCCAGGTAGTCGGTGAAGCGCCTATATATGGACTCGTCGTCCTCGCTCTGCTCCGGCGCTCCAGGGTCGCAGTACTTCGGCAGGTAGACGAGGTGGTGGCCGTCGGTGTGATCGGTCCCCAGCACCTGGGTGGTCTCGATCGCGCTCGTCACCGGCGTCGGCTCGGTGATGTTGACGGCGTAGTAGGGCAGCAGCGAGCGAGGCACCTTGATGATCACGCAGACGCAGCCGAGCCAGCGCTGCGGGTACGGAGCGAGCAGTCCTTGGTGGCGCTCGGGCAGCAGGAATTTCAACGCCGGCGGCTGCAGGGTGGGGATCGTCAGATCGAACTCGAGCGTCTCGCCCTCGAGCTCGACGCCGGTCACCTCGCCGTCGGGGCCCGTAGCCAAGCCGCTTACCGGCGCGTCGGTATGGGCCTCGACGCCAAGCGCCGCCGCCTTCTCGACCATCGCATCGATCAGCCGCTGATGGCCACCGACGATGTGGCCCATTTCCTCCCCTCCGCCCTTGCCGCGAGCGCCCGACATGCGCCGTGTCCGCGCCCAGAGGTAGGTCGCCGGCAGACCCGATGGGTCGCTGTCGAAGCGCGAGTCGAGCAGCGGCTTCCAAATTCGCTCGACCACCTGCCTGCCGCAGTGGCGGCGCAGCCAGGTCTCCAGCTGCAGGTTCTCCAGCCCGTCGTATGAGCTGCGCAGCTGGCACTGGGCGACGAACCAGCCGAGCCGCAGCCGAGCCACGGGGCTCAGCGGTGAGAAGCGAAGCAGATCACCGATGCCGTTGAAATCGTGCATCTCGCCGTCGGCGAAGAAGCCCGCGCCGACCGGCGTGTAGCGCAACTGGTCGCCGAGACCGACCTCCTCGGCCATCGCGATCATCCGCGAATCGGCAGGGGTGATTACGTGGTAGAAGCGGTCGACCTGGTGGCCGCCGAAATCCATCGTCCCGGCCAGGCCGCCGAGCCTCGGGCCACGCTCGATCACGGTCACGCCGGCGCCAGCCTGCGCCAGGCGCAGGGCAAGCGAGATGCCGAGGACTCCGCCGCCGACGATGCCGACCCGGGGGGCCGAAGCGCTCATCCTGTCTGCGGCAGCGGCTGGCGGTCCGGCTCGATCGCCTTGGCCAGCGGTGCTGGTGCGTTGAGAACATGTTGCGGAGCGGTCACCTCGGCCAGCGGCGAAACCGCCGGTGGCTGGATCCGCCCGACCATGTGGGCCGCCATCACCCTGAGGTAGGCGAGCACGGTCGGCTTCAGTTGCATCTTCGATTGGCCCTTGCGGGTGGTCCAGTCGTTCGTCGTCGGGACCTCGGCGACGCTGGCGCCGGCGTTGTAGAGCTTGAGCAGCAACTCGACGTTCGCCGCGAAGCCGGGCTCGCGGACGAGCAGGTAGCCGTAGGTGTCGGCGGCGCGGCGCAGGGTTCCGGCGCGGTAGACGCGGTAGAGCGAGGAAAGCGTGTGCATGTCCCGCAGGCCACCTAGGTAGCGGAAGGTGTTGGAGACGGACTTGCTCGCCGCCAGGCGCCAGCCCTCGACGCCGATGATCTTGCCGCCGGGCGCGTAGACCGAGGCGAGGACCACGTCGGTGCCCTCTTCGAAGAGCTCGAGCATGCGTGGTAGGTCGGAGAGGTCGGAGGTCGTATCGGC
This sequence comes from Solirubrobacterales bacterium, assembly GCA_036403515.1. Taxonomy (GTDB): domain Bacteria; phylum Actinomycetota; class Thermoleophilia; order Solirubrobacterales; family 70-9; genus VRUE01. The sequence goes on along the minus strand of DASWQV010000016.1, from coordinate 15,153 downwards.
CTCGAGGGTCACAATCGCATCCTCGTCGGAGGACTCGCCGAGCGCCGAGCGGATGCCGGTGTTGATTGCCGTTCCGAGGCCGCGATTTTTCGTATGGCTGACGATTGCCAGGTGCATGTCGCGGGCGTGGGCCCGGATCACGTCGGCGGTGCCGTCGGTGGAGCCGTCGTCGACGATGATCACGCGGGCGCCGAGCTCACGCGCCACCGGGGCCAGGTCGGCAAGCAGCCTGGGGATGTTTTCGGCCTCGTTATAGGCCGGGATGACGAAGCGGATCACACCAGTACCTCCAGCGGTCGGGGCTCGGGAATGGCCAGCAGCTCGACCGGGCGGCGAACAGCCGCCGACTCGCGGACCGCCAGCGCCGCGGCGAGCGCCTTGACGCCATCGTGGGCGCTGACCGGCTCGGGCGTGTCGTCCAGCACACAGCGGCAGAACGCTTCGAGCTCCGCCCGCAGCGGCTCCGCCTTGGCAAGCGAGAAGCGCACCGCGGCGCCCTCGCCGTCGCCGCGCAGCATCGAGAGGCCGTCCCAGTGCAGCGGCGCGCTGGGCGACTCGACGAACCAGACGTCCTGAGTGATGTAGCTCGCCCGCAGCAGCCCGTTCTCACCGATCAGGACGATCTCGCGGGTCTTCTCCGGGGTCAGCCAGTTGACGTCGAGAAGGCCGAGCGTGTCACCCTCGCCCTCGGCGCTGAAGCGAACCAGGCAGGTCAGCAGATCCTCCTGGGAGCTGTGCAGAAAGCGGCCTCCGTCGGCGTAGATCTCGCTGATCGACTGGCCGAGGATGTGCTGCATCACGTCGAGGTCGTGGGTGGCGAGGTCGATCGCCACGCCGGTGTCCTGGATCCGCGTCGGCAGCGGCCCGACGCGAGTCGCATGGGCGCGGTAGATCGTGCCGAGACGGCCGTCGGCGACCAGCTCGCGGAGCTTCGCCACTGCGGGGTTGAAGCGCTCGACGTGACCGACCATCAGCTTGCGGTCGGCCTCCATCGCTGCGCCGCGCATCCGCAACGCGTCGGGAAGGGTCGTCGCAATCGGCTTCTCGACCAGGACGTGGAGGCCGGCGGCAAGCGCCTCGAGCGCGATCGTCGCGTGCAGCTCCGAAGGGGAGGCGATCGAGATCGCGTCGAGCTCGTCTTCGCCGTGCTCGATCATGTCGCGCCAGTCGGAGTACTCGAGGACGCGCGTCTCGCCGAGCACCTTGCGGCGCGCCTCGCGGCTGGGATCCGCGACGGCGACCAGGCGGGCGCAATCGAGCTGGCCGTAGTTGCGAATGTGGAAAGCCCCCATCCGGCCGCAGCCGACGACGCCGATTCTCAGCTGTTCAGACAACTGACCTCTCCAGGGCTCGGTCGAGGTGCGAGACGGTCAGCTCGGCGATTCGCTCGGCCGCGTTGCCGTCGCCGAAGATCGGCGGCCGCGATTGTGGGGAAGGCTTGGAGAGGGCCGCGCGGAACTGCTCGGCGTCAACGCCGACCAGAGTGTTCCAGCCGGTCGAGACGGTCTCGATCCACTCGGTCTCCTCGCGCATCGTGATGCAGGGCACGCCCCAGAGGTAGGCCTCGCGCTGCACGCCACCTGAATCGGTGGCGATCGCCGCGGCGCCACGCTCGAGGGTCAGCATCTCGGTGTAGGTGACTGCGTCACGGACCTCGACGTTGGGCGGCACCGCCAGCCCCCATGCCTCGAGACTCTTGCGGGTGCGCGGGTGCAGGGGAAAGATCACGCGCTGCTCGGCAGCCTCGAGGCAGGCCAGAACCGCGCCCAGGCGCTCCGGGGAATCGGTGTTGTAGTTGCGGTGGGCGGTCGCGAGCACGTACTCGCCCTGCTCGCCACCCTCGGGCAGGCGATCGCGGGTCGAGAGCAGGACATCGGCGAGAACGTCGCCAGTGACCCGCACGGTCCCGGGCACTTCCTCTTGGAGGAGCACCTCGCGGGCGTGCTCGCAAGGAGCGAAGAGAAACTCGGAGAGCCGGTCGGTCTCGATCCGGTTTGCCTCCTCGGGCATGTCGTCGCGGTAGCTGCGCAGGCCGGCCTCGACGTGAAGCAGTGGAACACCCGCGGCCACAGCGGCCCTCGCGCCGGCGACGGTCGCGTTGGTATCGCCGCGGACGAGAACGGCGTCGGGCCTCTCGGTCTCGATCACGCGGGCGATCCGATCCTCGGCCACGGCGACGCTCTCCGCATTGGGGAGCGAGCCGACACCGAGGTTGTGCGCTGGCAAGGGAAGCTTGAGGTCGGCGATCTGCAGGTCCGAGAGCGCCGGGTCGTAGTGCTGGCCGGTGTGCACGAGGATCTCCTCGACGCAGTTCGCGAAAGCCAGCGAGAGCGGCGCCGCCTGAACGATCTCAGGCCGGGAGCCGATGATTGAGGCGATTCGGGGGGCCACGCTGAATCAACGCAGCCGAGCGGCCGGTCTTTTTGCGCCGGCGAAGAGATTTTCGGCACGGCGGTGTCGGACAGGACAACCCGACCTTTTTCAGCCTTCGGGTCATCTCCCGATGCAAGCCTTCCCAGGTCGGCGCCGTTTATCCGGTGAGCGAGATGGAGGCACACCAACTGACAAGCAAGCAGCCGGTCAATCGCAGCGCCCGCGGGCCGGATTGGCAAGCGCTGGTCAGGCGCACCGTCGATCTGATTCTCGCCACCTCGATAGTGATCGTGCTCTCTCCGCTGCTCCTTGCCCTGACGATCGCGATCCGCCTCGACAGCCGCGGCCCAGCGCTCTTTCGCCAGCGCAGGGTCGGCTATGGGCAGCACGAGTTCACCCTCTACAAGTTCCGCAGCATGCGGGTCGACGCCGACCCCCGCGGTCACCGCGAGTACGTCACCGCGCTGATCAACGGCCAGGCCGCCGATGGCGGTCGCAAAGACCTCTACAAGCTCGCCGTCGACGACCGCATCACGCCGGTCGGTCGCTGGATCCGCAAGTGGAGCCTCGATGAGCTGCCGCAGCTCTTCAACGTCATCGCCGGCGACATGGCCCTGGTCGGGCCGCGCCCAGCGATCGCCTACGAGGTCGCCGAGTACCCGAGCTGGTACCTCAAACGCTTCTCAGTAAAGCCGGGCCTGACCGGCCTCTGGCAGGTCAGCGGTCGCAACGAGCGCACCTACGAGGAAATGGTGCGGCTCGACATCGACTACGCCGAAAGGCGCTCGCTGCCGCTCGATCTCTCGATTCTCGCCCGAACCCCACTCACAGTGCTCGCAAGGAGAGGTGCCGCATGAACCCAGCAGGTGCAATCGGAACGATGGTCGTCGGCTACGGCTACTGGGGCCCGAACATCGTCCGCAACGTGGTCGACCGCCCCGAGTTCCGCCTGATGGGGCTGTGCGAGCTCGACGAGGGCAGAATCGAAGACTTCCGCCGGCGCCACCCGGGCGTCTGGATCGAGCGCGACCTCGATACCGCGCTGGCCGACCCACGGGTCGAGGCGGTGGCGATCGCAACCCCGCCTCACACCCACTTCGCCCTCGTCAGCAGGGCCCTGGAAGCCGGCAAGCACGTGATGGTCGAGAAGCCTCTGGCGCGCTCATCCGATGAGGCGGCAAAGCTCGTCGCGATCGCCGAGGACCGTGGCCTGACGCTGATGCCCGGCCACACCTTCCTCTACAGCCCGGCGGTCAACAAGGTCCGCGAGATGATCCGCGGCGACGAGCTGGGTGAGATCTACTTCGTCACCTCCTCGCGGATGAACCTCGGCCTCTACCAGCAAGACGGCGTGGTCCTCGACCTCGCCCCCCACGACCTCTCGATCCTCCTGCACTGGCTCGGCAAGCCGCTGGTCGAGGTCAGCGCCAACGGCCGCAGCGTCTTTCAGGAGGGCGTCCACGAGACCGCCTTCCTCACCCTGCGATTCGAGGGCGGCGCCCAGGCCAACGTCCAGCTTTCCTGGCTGGCGCCACGCAAGCTGCGCCAGATGGTCGTCGTCGGCAGCCAGAAGATGGTCCAGTACGAGGACACCGCCTCCGACGACTCGGTTCGCATCTATGACCGTGGCCTCGACTTCGCCGAGCCACCCGCCAACTTCGGCGAGTACCGGCTGACCTACCGCACCGGCGACATGGTCGCCCCGCGGCTCGAGGCGCTGGAGCCGCTTGGCCAGGAGCTGAAAGACTTCGCCGAGGCGATCCGGAACGGCTCCACACCCGTCTCCAACGCCAGGCTCGGAGTGGAGATCGTGCTCGGCCTCGAGGCGTTGGAGCAGTCACTGCACGCGCAGGGTGAACCGGTCGCGGTGCCCGCCGTTGACGATGTGCTCGCCGGCGCCCGTCAGCCCGCCTAATACTCTGCCGCGCTGATACCTAATAGTTTCACCTGTGAGTAAGTGAATGGGTGAATGGCGTGCACGGACGGCGCGTGAGCCCCGCAGGAGTGCACTGGTAGGCCTCAGCGGCGTCCTAAGCGGCGTTGAGCGGTGTCAAGCGGTCGACCTCAGCGAGGTAGACCAGTACCGAATGGGCGGCCAGCGCGCTTACGGTGGTGCTCTGCCGCATCGCCTCACGCTCGAGCGTCGCCGAAGTCTCTTCGCTTACCGAAAGGTCGAGGGTTCTGGCCGGCGAAACGGCCTGATTGGCGAAGCGCGGGATCTCCAGCGGGGGCGAGGCCGAGCCCAGTCGACGCGTGTAGTCAGCGAGCGCCGCGCGAACCCCGACAGAGAGGTCAGAGCCCAAGTGAGCCTCGACTCCCATGCACGCAAATGTCCCAAGAGAAATTTTCATCGTTCTTTCACTCCAGTAACTACTGGGAGATGCCCAAGATTTTCACTTGTTGGCCTCGAATCCTCCTAACTTCAGCCCCAATACCTGTGCATTTGCAGCCCACTTGAGGCTAGGGGATGAAATTTAGACGAATATTGGGCATTGACTTTCAAACGAAGGGCCACTATTCCTTCTGGCCTCAGATGGGAAGCCTTCAATGCGAAAGTTTCCGCAAAGTCCATCGACTTTTTTCCAGGAGGAGAGCCGTGACCAGTCAAAAGCCGGACCCCAACCCGCATGGCCTGGGCGCCAAGAGCCTCGGTAATGCTGCGGCAGCGTCCGACAACGGTCGGCTCGTCCAGGTTGCCATCGAGCGCGCCAAGGCCGGTGACTCCGAGGGCCTGCATTTCCTCTACGTCCGTTACGCGCCTGACGTTCAACGCTACGTCGCCAGCTTCGTGAAAGACCACCACGAGGCCGAGGACATCACCCAGAACATCTTCGCCAAGCTGATGAAGGCGATAAAGAAGTACGAGCAGCGCGAGGTTCCCTTCGCCGCCTGGATCATGCGCGTCGCTCGCAACGCGGCGCTGGATCACATGCGCGTCCGCCGGGCGATTCCGACCGAGGAAGTCAGGCTCGCCGACACCGGCCGCGCCCAGGTCAGCCTCGATCGTGGCCACGACCTTCGCGATGCCCTGGAACACCTTCCCGACGACCAGCGCGAGGTATTGATCCTCAGGCACATCGCCGGGCTGACCCCGGTGGAGATCGCCGCCACGCTGAAAAAGTCCGAGAGCTCCGTCCACGGCCTCCATCATCGCGGCCGTCGCTCCCTGCAGGCCAAGCTGACCGAGCTGGGCGCTGCCCCGGTCGTCGCGCCCTCGGCAGGCTAGCCCTACCTCTAGCCGGTCTGGGCCAGGTCATCGAGGATGCGGCGGGTAACCCTCCCGGCATCGACCTCCGCGGCAACGTAGAGGGCCGCGTGGGTGACCATCTTCTTCGGTGTGACACCCTGGCACTCGGCCTCCTGCTCCAGTGAGCTCCAGAGCCGATCGTCGATCGCCAGTCGCAGGGTGACCTCTCCGCCCGCCTGCTCCTCATCGGCGAGGAAATTCGGATAGGCCCAACGCAGTCCACCTGAGCCCTTGTCGTTGAGGTAACAGCGAATTGCCGCGACGATCCTGGCCGAGAGCTGCTCGCCCCCGCTTGCCGCCTCGCCGCCGACCGCGGAACAGGCGAACTCACTGAGCTGGACCGTGACCAGGCGCGTCACCGGGCACCCTCCGGCAAGGCCTCGCCAAAACCAGGGCATTCGACGGTCACGATCTTCATTAGAAGCACTCCCTCTTCTGGATCGGCACGGCGCCGATCCACACGATCCATCGTATATGAGCCGAGGCATCGGCGGAATTAGTGAATTCTCATCCACAACTTTGCTAAGGAACTACGCGGCCGGGGTGATCCGGTAGGCGTCGAAGACCGACTCGACGTTGCGCAGGCGGGCGATGCACTGCTTCAGCTGCTCGGTGTCGCCGACCTCGATCACGAACTTGTTTTTCACCATGGGATGGTTGGTCGTGCAACTGGCGCCGAGGATGTTGATCCCAGCCTCGGAGAAGGTGCGCGAGAGATCCTCGAGCAGTCGGGTGCGGTCGTGAGCGTCGATCTGCAGCTCGACCCGGTATGAGGACTCGTTCTCGCCGTCCCAGCTCACCTCGACAAACCTTTCCGGCGCCCGCTTCAGCGCCTTCATGTTCTTGCAATCGCTGCGATGAATTGTGATCCCTCGGCCCAGCGATACATAGCCGGCGATCTCGTCGCCCGGCACCGGCCGGCAGCACTTCGCCAGCCGCACGGCGACGTTGGCTGCCCCCTTGACGCTGATCCCGTAGTTGGAGGCGTCCTTGGTGCGACGGGCCTTGTCCTCGCGGGGCCCTCCCGACAGACCCAGGGGGTCGGTCTCCTCGACCGCATCGCCGGCCTTCAGCCGCTGCATCAGCTTGTTCGCGACCGCCTTGGTCGGCACCTTTCCCTGGCCCAGGGCGATATAGAAATCGGTCGCCTTGCGGAAGCCCATCTCGCGGATCACGTCGACCAGCAGCGGCGAGGAGGCGACCTTCTGCATCGGTAGCCCGTGCTTGCGCAGCGCCGCCTCGAGGCCCTCACGGCCCTTGCGCTCGGCGTCCTCGCGGCTCTCCTCCTTGAAGAAGGCGCGAATCTTGTTGCGGGCGCGACTGGTCCGCACCAGCTTCAGCCAGTCGCGCGAGGGGCCGCGCTTCTGTTTCGCGGTCAGCACCTCGACGATGTCCCCAGAACGCAGCTGGTAGTGCAGCGGCACGATCGAGCCGTTGACCTTTGCGCCGACGCAAGCGTGGCCGACGTCGGTGTGCACCGCGTAGGCAAAGTCGAGCGGGGTCGAGCCGGCCGAGAGATTCTTCACTTCTCCCTTCGGCGTGAAGACGAAAACTTCGTCCTCGAAGAGGTCGACCTTGAGTGACTCGAGAAACTCGGCCGGGTCCTGATCGCCCTCGGCCTCGACGAGCTGGCGCAGCCAGGTCATCTTCTCGCGTTGCGGATCGGCTGCAGCGCCCTCCTTGTAGGCGACGTGGGCGGCGATCCCGTACTCGGCCAGCTTGTGCATCTCGTCAGTGCGGATCTGGATCTCCAGCGGCTTGCCCTCGGGACCGATCACCGTCGTGTGCAGCGCCTGGTACATATTGGCCTTGGGCATCGCGACCCAGTCCTTGAAGCGCCCCGGCAGCGGCTTCCAGAGCGAGTGGATCACGCCGATCGCGCCGTAGCAGTCCTTGACCGAGCCGACGATCACCCGCATCGCGGTCAGGTCGAAGATCTCGTTGAACTCGCGGCCCTTCTTGGTCATCTTTGTGTAGATCGAGTAGAAGTGCTTGGCGCGGCCGGAGATCTCGGCCTCGATCCCGACCTGGCTCAGCTCGCCGGCGAGGAACTCGCCGGCCTCGGTGACGTAGACCTCGCGCTCGTTGCGCTGCTGGGCGACGAGCTGCTTGATCTCGGCGTACTTGCGCGGGTGCAGGGTCGCGAAGGCAAGGTCCTCGAGCTCCCACTTGAGGGCGTGGATCCCCAGGCGGTGAGCCAGGGGCGCGTAGATTTCCAGCGTCTCGCGGGCCTTCGCCGTCTGCTTTTGCTTGGGCAAGGCGCCAAGCGTTCGCATGTTGTGCAGCCGGTCGGCCAGCTTGATCAGGATCACCCTGACGTCGGTGGCCATCGCCACCATCATCTTTCGGTAGTTCTCGGCCTGGCGCTCGTCACGGCTCTCGAAGGTGATCCCGGTCAGCTTGGTGACCCCGTCGACGAGCTGGGCGATCTCCTCGCCGAACTCGGCGCGGACCTCGTCGAGGCTGGCGCTGGTGTCCTCGACCGTGTCGTGCAGCAGCGCGGCGCAGAGCGTCGCCGTGTCGAGTCGCATTCCCGCGCATATCTGTGCCACCCCAACCGGGTGGGTGATGAACTCATCGCCCGAGTGACGAAGCTGGTCGGCGTGACGGTCGCAGGCGAAGTCAAAGGCGCGCTCTAGCGCGGTGCGGTCGATCCCTCCCGTAGAGAGCGCGACATTGCCGGCGGAGGCATCGCCATTGGCGGTGGCCGGGCTTCCCTTGGCGGCTCGATCAGAGTTCGATGAGGAGTCAAACTCCTCGACCACGGCAAAGAGGTCGGCCAGAAGGCCCTGGTTCGCTACGGATGTTTGTGTGATTCGAGGTATTGCCGTGCCTCCTCGTGGCGAGCGCTGTAGGCGCGAAATGCCGCCGAGCGCTGCAGATCGGTTCCATCTGAGGATACGACCCCGACCTCACCGTCGCCGCCGCGCGGCGCTCCTCGCACCAGGCCGAGCTCGGTCAGGACCCGAAAGCAGCGGGCGGCAGTCTCGGCGCTGCGCGGATGCCGGCCGCTGCCGAGCAGCGCTTGGCGCAAAGCCTCACCACTCACATCGCCGGCGTCGCGGAGATCGCGGAAGGTCGCGATCAGTGTCGGCCGCTGCGCCAGCTGCTCGGCCACGACGCTGAGCGAGAGGCGCCACTCTGCATCCCCCCAGACCCGATGCAGATAGCCACCCTCCTCCTGTGAGCGAGATGCAAGCCGCTCGAGGTCGGCGAAGGGCGGCGGATCGACGAGAACCACGTGCTCGACGCAGAGGGCCAGCTCGGGCGAGCGTTCGAGCTCCGCGTAGTCCGCGAGGGGCACACCCTCGCTCGCCATTCCGGCACGCAGCTCCGCATCGGCCGTGAGCGCAAGCACGCTCGACCCACAGGAGGCAAGCTCGCCGACGACGGCCGCGGGGGCGTTGGAGCTGCTCAGGGTGCGGCGCGCAGATCCCTCCGTCAGAGCCCGTTCAAGCTGCGGCCGCTCGTCGGGGTCCCGCGCCAGCTCCGCTTCAAAGCGCTGCCACCAAGCCGTGGCCTCCAGCGTCGCCTCTCCCCCGTGGCGCCGGTACAGCTCGCGCAAGATCACCTGCGGCTCAACTGCTCCGTTCCAGTGGTTGACCTCGAGTCGCACGGCGACGTCGACCAGGTCGTCCTCGCCTACGCCGAGGCTCGGCCGCCCGAAGGCAACTCCGAGCGCTCGATGAGATCCGCTGTGCAAGCTGAAACGAGCGTGCTTGCCCTCCCCCATCGTCCGAACGTCGCGGACTCGCGCCGAGGGCACGAGCAGCCGCACGCCGGGATTCCCCATCCCAAACGGCGCCAGCTGCCGCAGCTCCTCAGCCAGGTCAAGCCCCAGCGAGGCGCCGCCAACCATCGCATCGATCCGCTCGGTCCGCCTCAGATCGTCAGACCCGAGCACGCTGACGGCATGAGCCGCAAAGGCCTCGCGAAACGCATCGACGCTCGCCTCCTCCAGCTCCAAGCCAGCGGCGGCACGATGCCCTCCAAAGCTGCCCAGATGCTCAGAGCACGCATCGAGGCCAGCGAGCAAGTCAAAGCCGCTGATACTCCGTCCCGAACCCCGGCCGGAGCCCTCCCCATCCAGCGAAATGACAATTACGGGCCGGTGGTAGCGCTCGACCATCCGCGAGGCGACGATCCCAACGACACCTGGATGCCAGTCGTGCCCAGCAACGACCAGCCCCGGAGCTTCTCGCAAGTGCTCGGGCAAATCCCGCAACGCGGCCTCGGCTGCACTAGCAACCTCCCGCTCAGTAGCCCGCCGCTCACTATTGGCCCGATTCAGCTCAAGAGCAATCTCTTCCGCTCGCCCCTCGTCCTCAGTCAGAAAAAGCTCAACTCCCGCATCAGCCCGATAGAGCCGCCCTGCAGCATTGATCCGCGGCCCGAGTCGGAAACCCAGGTCACTCTCGTCCAACCTGCTGGGATCGCATTTAGCCGCAGCCAGCAGCGCTCGCATCCCAGGCCGCTGAGCCCGGCGCACCTCCTCGAGTCCCCTCTTCACAAGCGCCCGGTTCTCCCCAACCAGCGGAACCACATCAGCCACCGTCGCAAGCGCAACCAGATCGAGATCGGCGTAGGAGGAGGCGTCCGAGGCGGGGTCCCCAAAACACTCAAGCGCGGCTCCTGCCGCGCGTTTTGGGGGCCCCGCCCCGGACGCCTCACGCAACGCAGAAGCGAGCTTCCAAGCAACCCCGGTCCCACACAGCTCCTCGAATGGGTAGCCGTCGAGCGCTGGGTGAAGAATCGGACAATCAGGCAGCTCGGCCCCCGCCTGGTGGTGGTCGGTGACGACGATCTCCATCCCCAGCTCTTGAGCAAGCGCAACCTCGGCCACAGCGGTCACCCCACAGTCGACCGTGATGATCATCGAGGTGCCCCGCTCGGCCAGCTTGCGCACATTGCCCTCGCTGAGCCCATAACCGTCAGCCATCCGGTCGGGAATCAGCCAGTCGCAGTCGGCGCCGAGCTCGCGCAGCGCGCCGACGAGAAGCGCCGTAGCGCAGACCCCGTCGACGTCGAAGTCGCCGTGGACGGTGATCCGCCGCCCCGCCTCGATCGCGCCAAGGACTCGCTCCACCACATCTGCCATCGAGCGGAACTCGCCCGGATCGTGGGACTCGTCGGCCTCGAGGAAGGCGCGGGCTTCGTCCGGCGTGCGGTATCCGCGCCGCACCAACGCGATTGCGACCGGATCGCTCAGCCCCAGCTCGGCCGAAAGCTCCCTCGCCTCCGCGTAAGAGTAGGGCTCTGCCTCATAGGCATGCAGGGTCTCAGCCACTCCAGCAGGCTAAGAAGCGTGCCGGCTGGATTTTCGCCCGCAATTCTTCGCGAACTGCATCAACTTTCCACCCAGCAGGGGTAGAGGTTGATGCAGTGCGACCTTGGCTCAGTCCGCCGAGGCCTGTTCTGAGCGGATGCCGATGGCGTAGACCACGGCAAGCCCGATCGCAACACCCGGGACCGCCGTCAGGGCGGTCGCCAGATCCGTATTGCCGAGGCCTTTGTCGCTGATGATCTCGACGATTGCCCCAAAGACGATCGCGCCGATCACCGCGCCGAGGAAGGCGCCGACGATGCCCTGCCAGAAGCGGTCGGGCAGGAAGACGGTGAAGTGCCAGAGGGCAATTCCCATCGTGAACCAGACGAGCAGCGCCATCAGATGACCGCCTTCATGGCCGCATGCGTGTTTGTGGGGGCGCTCATCAGCGACTCCTCCCGTGTTTGCGCCTCTGTTTACGGCGTTCGCGGCGACGCTCGTCGCGTTCGCGGCGCACCGCGGCGGCAGGATCGACAGCGGGCGGCTCGCCGTTGCTCGAAGGTTTGCCGCCATCCCCTGAGACCGGCGGCTCGACCGTCGCGACCGCGCCGGCCTTTGGCTGCGCTTCGCGTTGCGAGGCGATCTCGGCCTCGATCTCGGCGTCGCTCTCCTCCTCGCCACCGATCTTCGCCAGCTCGACGTCATCGGCAAAGGCCGGCACCGTGCCGTCGATCGAGGCGATCCGCTCGCGGCGGCGGGTGAAGCCTGGCTCACGTTCCTTCCAGGCGGTCAGCACCGGCGAGGCGATGAAGATCGACGAGTAGGTACCGGAGATGATCCCGACCAGCATCGCGAAGGCGAAGTCCTGCAGCGTCGCGCCGCCGAAGACCAGCAGCGAGGCCACGGCCAGCAGGGTCGTGAAGCTTGTCGCCAACGAACGGGTCAGCACCTCGCTCATCGAGCGATTGACGATCTGCGAGAAGGCAGCCCGCGGCATCCGCGGCATGTTCTCGCGTATCCGGTCGAAGACGATGATCGTGTCGTAGAGCGAATAGCCAAGGATGGTCAGGAAGGCGGCGACCGTACCGCTCGTCACCTCCCTACCGGTCAGTGAGTAGACGCCCGCGGTGATCAGGATGTCGTGGAAGATCGCGATCAGCACCGGCACGGCGAACTTCGGGTCGAAACGGAAGGCGATGTAGGCGCAGATCACCAGCAGCGAGAAGATCAGCGCCTTGAGCGCGCTATTGGCAACCTGTTCGCCGAAGGTCGGCCCGACGCTGGTGCTGTCGAACCCATCTTGGGCGATGCCGAATTTGTCTTGCAGGGTCGACTGGGCCTCGTGGACCGTGCTCGGCACCAGCTCGCGGGTCTGGATCTGGAAGACGTTTTCGCCGAAGACAGGGTCGGAAACCTGCTGGATCTCCTCGCCGCTGACCCCTACCGTGTCGAGCGCGGTGCGCACGCCTTCCTCGTCGGTGGACTTGACGAGCGCGACCTTGATCCTCGTCCCCGCCTTGAAGTCGATGCCGAAGTTCAGTTGTTGCGTGGCGAGGGCGAGGGCGCCGACGAGCAGGATGATGCCCGACATCGAGAAGAACCAACGGCTGGCGCCCATGAAGTCGAAGTGCCAGCGCATGCCCTGGCGGGTCGCCCCGAGGGCGCTGGGCGAGCGCAGCAGCCGCGAGCGGCTCATCGAGCCGAGCAGCGCCTGGGTGAAGACGACCGCGGTCAGCAGGGTGACGATCGTGCCGACACCGAGTGTGAAGGCGAAGCCCTTGACCCCAGCCGTGGCAAGCACGAAGAGGATGAAGGCGGTCAGCAGGGTGACGACGTTTGCGTCGATGATCGTCGCGATCCCACGCCGGTAACCGGCCGCGATCGCGCTCGACATCGAGCGGCCCGCCCGCACCTCCTCCTTTATTCGCTCGAAGATGACGATGTTGGAGTCGGCCGCGATCCCGATCGTCAGGATCAGGCCCGCGATCCCCGGCAGGGTCAGGGTGATCGGGATCAGTTTGATCAGGGCGAAGAAGATCACCCCATAGGCGCCGAGGGCGAGGGTCGCGATGAAGCCGAGGAAGCGGTAGAAGACGAGCAGGAAGAGGACGACCAGGATCAGCCCGATCACGCCCGCCTTGATCCCGTCGTGCAGCGCCTGGGTGCCGAGGGTTGCCGAGACCTGGGTCTGGCTGATCAGCTTCAGGTTGATCGGCAGGGCGCCGATCTGCAGGATCGTCGCCAGGTCCTGCGCGTCGGTGATGCTGGTGAACCCGCCGGAGATCTGCGCCCCGGTGCGGCCGTCGATCCCGTCTGGGTTCTGCGCGTAATTGATGATCGGGCGGGTCTTGACTTCGTTGTCGAGGACGACCGCGAAGTGGCCCGAAGTCGCTTCGGCAGATTCTTCGCTGCTCGGGCCGATCGCCGAGGCGGCGCCCCGCTGGGCGATCGTGCGGGTGACTTCCTGGAAGGCCTGGCGGCCTTTGTCGGTGAATTCGAAGGTGACGTTCGGTTCCTGGAATTCGCCGAAGCCCTGCTTGGGATTGGTGATGTCGGTCCCCGAGAGCGAGGGCCGGTCCTTCAGCGCGTACCAGCCCGGTTCGGCGTTTTCAAGCACCTGCCCTTTCGAGTCGCTGGGCTTTTCCGAGACGACGACGGTGCCGGCGGGAACCTTGAGGACTATCCCGTCGTGCGAGCGTTCGACCCCAGTGGCGCTGATGAAGAGGTCCTTTTTGCTGAACTCCGGACCGGCGAGCAGTTCGTGCGGTTCTTTTTTCGAGAAGAGATAGAAGCGCGGCCGGCTGGTCGAGCAGGTCGTGCAATCGGCGACCGGCTCCTGTTCGGCGGCGAGTTTGACCGCGTTATAGGCGGCCGGGAAGGCGCCGGCGAAGAGCAACTGCTGATCCGATTGTTTGGTGGTGGTCCGCCCCGCTTCTTTCCATTCTTCGGTCGCCTTGGTGATCGCGCCTTTGGGTGGTTCTTTGCCGGGATGGCCGCCGATCGCCTTCTCCTGGCCGATCAGGTTCGGTTCCCAGTCGTAGAAGAAGAGCTGGGCGGTGGTGCCGACCTGGTCGATCGCCCGCTGGGCGTTGGTGACGTCGGGCAGGCTGACCGAGATCTCCGACGTGCCAAGCCGAGCGACTTCGGGCTCGGAGACGCCGAGCTGGTCGATCCGCTCGCGGATGATTTCGATCGAGTGGTCGATGTCTTCGCCGCTGACTTCTTTCGATTCTCCCGTCGGCGTGCCCTGGTAGACGAGCTCGACGCCGCCCTTGAGGTCGAGGCCGAGCTTGGTCGGCTTGTTGGCGATGACCAGCGCCGAGACGGCGATCAGGCCGAGGACGAAGAGCAGGACGAAGATGTGTTTGCGCCGTTTGCCCATCCTCCCCTCAACTCTCCGGGGTGAGGACGATCAAGAGTCCCCCATCGTCGTCGTAGGCGGGGAAGACGTCGGCGACCGCCTCGGCGGGAAGGTCACCCTCGGCGTTGACCGAGACGCGCTTGCCCAGCGAACGCACTCCCCACTCCAGCGAGGTCTCGATCGGATCGGTGGCGCCGTCGCCGTTGACGTCGGCCGACTCGTCGCCGTCGCCGGGATCGCGCCACTGCAGGCCAAGGACGTCCTGCACCGGCCTGCCGATCACGTCCTCGTCGGTGAGGCCGGTCAGCTCGAAGCTGCCGCGACCGGCGTCGATCACGCGGGCTTTCTGATCACAGACGAAGAAGGCCGCGTTGGGCGCCGGGTAGTAGTCGTCCAGCAGTTCGAACAAGAAGCCGAACCCGCACTTCGAGCAACCCTTGGGAACGTTGCGGAAGCCGGCGGTCCGCTCGGTCTGAGAGGTCCGGTTGCCGCAATTCGGGCAGATGAACAGATGGGCCATACGAACCGTGAGGGTAGCCCCCGGGCTAAAGGACCGCTATGGACATCGGCCTAGAAGAGGCTCGGGCCGGTCGCCGGGGGCTCGAGGCCGAGGTGGGCGAACGCGTGCGGCGTCGCCACCCGTCCCCGCGGCGTGCGCTGGATGAAGCCGCGCCGGAGCAGGTAGGGCTCATAGACGTCCTCGATCGTGTCCTGCTCCTCGTGAACCGCCACCGCCAGCGTCGACAGGCCCACCGGCCCGCCGCCGAACTTCTCGCAGATGGCCCGCAGGATCTCCCGGTCGAGCCGGTCCAGGCCCTCCTCGTCGACCTCGAGCAGGTCCAGGGCCGCGGCGGCCACGGGCTCGGTGACAAGGCCGCCGTGGCGGACCTCGGCGTAGTCGCGCAC
>DASWQV010000015.1:0-4245 GCA_036403515.1 Solirubrobacterales bacterium | reverse complement strand
CGAGCAGGGCATGCGTATTTCCCGCCTGCTCGACGAGGAGGAACCGTGAGCGGCGACGGCGCAGGGCTGGCTACCGCGGGAATCGAGCAGGTGCTGGGTGAGCTGCGCTCGCGCGAGCGCTTCATCCTGACCGCCCACGAGGGCCCCGACGGCGACGCGCTCGGCTCGCTGCTCGGGATGCACCAGCTGCTCCAGAAGCTCGGCAAGGACTCGGTGATGTTCCTCGCCGCGAAGGAGTTCCCGCTGCCGATCGAGTATCGCTTCCTGCCCTTGGAGGAGGTCTTCCACGAGCCGCCCGCTGACATGGCCGACCGCACCGTGATCTTCCTCGACTGCGGCAACATCGACCGCATGCCGGTCGAGTTCCTCGGCGAAGGGAACAACTTCCGGATCAACATCGACCACCACCACGACAACACGCTTTTCGGCGACGTCAACCTGGTCGAAACCAGCGCCTCCTCCACGGCGGAGATCGTGCACGGCCTTGCCCTCGCGCTCGGCGCCGAGATCACGCCCCAGATGGCGTCCGCTCTCTACGTCGGCCTGATCACCGATACGGGCAAGTTCATGTACGAGAACACCAACGCGCGGACGCACCGCATTGCCGCCGAGCTGATCGACGCCGGCGTCGCCGTCGACGAGACCTACCGGCGCCTCTACGAGCACGTTCCGATCGAGAAGCTGCGGCTGCTCTCCCGTGCCCTCGACGGCATCCGGCGCTACTGCGACGAGAGGCTGATCGTCTCCTACATCACCGCCGCGGACTACGAGGCAAGCGGAGCAGGCGCCGAGATGACCGAGGGGATCATCGACCACCTGCGCTCGATCGAGGGAGCCAAGGTGGCGGCGCTGATCCGCGACCAGGGCGACCGTGGCCGCGCCGCTCGCAAGGTGAGCCTGCGCTCCAGCGGCGGTGAGATCGACGTCTCGGCAGTGGCACGCGTGCACGGGGGAGGGGGGCACAAACGCGCCGCCGGCTTCTCCACGGACCTCGAGCTGGAGCAGCTGGTCAGCTTCCTCTGCGCTGAGGTCACCGCCCAGCTTGGCCCCTGAGATGGCGCACGGCGGCGAGGGCACGGTGCTGCTCTGCGACAAGCCGGCGGGGATAACCTCCCACGACATGGTGCAGCGGATTCGGCGAGAGCGCGGATGCAAGGCTGGTCACGCCGGCACGCTCGACCCCTTCGCCACCGGGCTGCTCCTCGTCCTGCTCGACCGGGCGACCCGCCTGCAGCGCTTCCTCACCGGACTGCCGAAGACCTACGTCGCCCAAGCGCGGCTTGGCTGGCGCTCCAGCACCGGCGATCCAGACGGCGCGTTGAGTGAGACCGGCCGCCTGCCGGGCTCACTGCAGCTGCCGACCGGCCGGGTGCGACAAAGCGTGCCGATGACCTCGGCGGTGCGGGTGGGCGGCGAGCGCCTGTACCGCAAGGCGCACCGTGGCGAGGTGGTTGCGACGCCCGAACGCGAGATCGAGGTCTACCGCGCCGATCTGCTGCGCAGCGACAGCGAAAGCGCCGAATACGAAATCGAGTGCTCGACCGGCACCTACATCCGCACCCTGGTCGAGACGCTCGAGGATGCCTACTGCGCGCAGCTGCGCCGCACCGCAATCGGCCCCTTCAGGGTTGAGGACGCAGGCGAGGAAGTCGGGCTGGAGCGGATCGCCGAGCTGGTGCCCGCGGTCGCGGAGGCGCTCCGATGAGCTTCCGGTGCGCCTTTTCCGCCCTATTCGGGGATAAAGCGCACCGGAAGGGCTTGCGGTGAGCATTCAGGTCACATCTCTCCCCGATGCGCAGCCGCGGCCACGCCACGTCGCGATCGGCACCTTCGACGGCGTCCATCGCGGCCACCAGGCGGTGATCGACGACGCCGACACGGTCCTCACCTTCGACCCCCACCCGCTGGAGATCCTGCACCCGGCGGCCCTGCCGAAGCTGATCATGCCCTTCGGGGTCAAGCGGGACGTGATCGAGGGACTCGGTGTGCGTGAGCTGGTCGTGATTCCCTTCGATCGCGAGTTTGCCCAGCGCAGCGCCGAGGAATTCATCGACGCCGTGCTGGTCGAGCGGCTCGGCGCCGAGCGGGTCTCGGTCGGCGAGAACTTCCGCTTCGGCGCAAAGGCAAAGGGCGATCCAGCCATGCTGTCGAGCCGCGAAGAGTTCGAGACCCGCGTCGTGCCGCTGGTCGAGGTCGACGGCGAGACCGTCTCCTCGACACGGATCAGGGCCCTGGTCGCAGCCGGCGACATGGAGGGCGCCCGGCACTGCCTCGGCGCTCCCTTCATGGTCGAGGGCGAGGTGGTCAGCGGCGACCAACGCGGCCGTGAGCTGGGCTTCCCGACCGCCAACGTCGTCCCCGACGACCGCCTGGCGATTCCCGGTCACGGCGTTTACGCGGCTTTTGCAAACGGCGTTCCCGCCGCCGTCAACGTCGGCGTTCGGCCGACCTTCGAGAGCGGCCGCGGCGTCCTGATCGAGACCTACCTGATCGACTACGAGGGCGATCTCTACGGCAGCGACCTGCGGGTTGCCTTCGTCGCCCGCTTGCGCGGCGAGAAACGCTTCGCCAGCGTCGAGGAGCTGATCGCCCAGATGCGGATCGATGTCGAGGACGCAAAGCGGGTCTGTGCTAGCTTCCAGCGGCCGTGAGCTCCGCCAGGAGCGCGGCACTTTTTACGAAATGGGCCTGACCAAGGAGAAAAAAAACGAGCTGATCGGCAAATTCGGTCGCGCCGATGGCGATACCGGCTCAGCCGAGGTCCAGGTCGCCCTGCTCACCGAGCGGATCAACGAACTCACCGAGCATCTGCGCACCCATGCCAAGGATCACCACTCGCGCCGTGGCCTGCTGATGCTGGTCGGCAAGCGCCGCCGCATGCTGCGCTACCTCGAGCGCCACGATCTCGAGCGCTACCGTTCGCTGGTCGCCGAACTCGGCCTGCGCCGATGATCGCCGCCGGCGAGCCGGCTCCCGATTTCACCCTGCGCGACCAGGACGGGGAAGAGGTCTCCCTTGCCGACTTCCGGGGCAAGAAGGTCCTGATCGTCTTCTACCCGCTCGACTTCAGCCCGGTCTGCAGCGACCAGCTCTCGATCTACCAGGAGGTCAAGCCCGAGATCGAGGCCAAGGGAGTGCAGATGGTCGGGATCAGCGTCGACAGCGGCTTCGCCCACAAGGCCTTCCAGGAGAAGCTCGGCATCGACACGCAGTTGCTGGCGGATTTCGAGCCCAAGGGGGAGGTCGCCCGCGCCTACGGCGCCTACATCGAGCAGACCGGCCACGCCAACCGCTCGCTGGTCCTCGTCGATGAGGAGGGGAGGGTCGAGTGGGCGCACGAGTCCCCGACGCCGCTGGAGATTCCCGGCGCCAACCTGATCTTCGACGCGCTGAGCACTGCCTCCTGAGCTGACCAGCGCCGCCGTGCCGCCGGCCGGGCCGGACGACCACCGCATGGGGCAAGGGCTCCAGCTGATCGTCTACGCCGACCTCGGCTGCCCGCACTGCGCCTCGGCCTGGACAGAAATCTCCCAGCGCGAGGCGACAATCGTCTTCCGCCACTTCCCGGTAGCGAGCAAGCACTCCCGAGCGCCTGCCCTGCACGCGGCGGCAGAGGCAGCCGGCCTTCAGGGCCGTTTCTTCGAGATGGTCGACTCGCTGTACGCAGACCGCGCCCATGTCGACGATCCACACCTTTGGCAGCGAGCCGAGCGCCTCGGATTGGACCTCGAGCGCTTCGAGTCCGACCGTCGCTCCGAGGCAGTCGCCAGCAGGGTCCGCCGCGACTTCGAGTCGGGAATCCGCGCTGGAGTCACCGCCACCCCAGCGGTCTTTTCTCCCTAGATCGGTGCAACGCTTCGTCCCCCGCGTGGATGGAGAAAACGTTGCGCCCACCGAATTTGGCGGCCCGCACCCGCCGCGCTGCGCCATGTACTCTCTTTCACGAAAGAGAACGAGAGTTCTGAATGCAGATGGCCACCATCCGGGTGGCCGGAGGTAGGACAACTAAATGAGCATGTTTGACGTAACCCGCGTTTCGGCGGACATCGGCGACAGCCAGATTTCCTTCGAGACCGGAAAACTCGCGAAGCAGGCGGGTGGCGCGGTCGTGGTTCAGGCCGGCGACACGATGGTGCTCTGCACCGCAACCGTCGGCAACCTTCGCGACGTGGACTTCCTTCCCCTCACCGTCGACGTCGAGGAGCGGATGTACGCCGCGGGCAAGATCCCCGGCTCGTTCTTCCG
>DASWQV010000014.1:0-3453 GCA_036403515.1 Solirubrobacterales bacterium | reverse complement strand
TGGAGCGGTTGCGCGTCAAGGCACTTCTTGGCGATCCGGCTGCGGGTCTGGCCGATCCGGCTGCGGTCGTCGCGGAGCCGGGCGGGCCGGCGGGCGGTGCAGTGGCGCCGTTCTCGGCCCCCCCGAGACCACGCCACCCGCGGGTGAGGCGCCTTCTCTTGAAGCTTTAATCCGGGCCTCAGCCATACCGGCGCTCGCTGTAGGTGAAGGTGACCGGCTCGCCGCCAACCGGGAAGTCCCGGCGCTGGGGCCAGCCAACGTAGTCATCGGGAAGCAAGATCCGCCGCAGGTCGGGATGCCCGCGGAAGACGATCCCGAAGAAGTCATAGGCCTCGCGCTCCTGGAACTCCGCCGTAGGAAAAAGCTCACAGCAAGAGTCGATTTCGGGGAGTGGTTGTCCCTCGTCCCCGTTGCTCTGCGGTTGGCGTGGAGTCGGGGGGGCCGAGAACGGAGCCACTGCACCGCCCGCAGGCCCGCCCGGCTCCGCGACGACCGCAGCCGGATCGGCCAGACCCGCAGCCGGATCGCCAAGAAGTGCCTTGACGCGCAACCGCTCCACGCGATCGCGATTGAGCAGCTCGTAGTGCACCGCGAAGCGCGGCTCGGCCGGCAGGTAGTCGGCCGCGTGGAGGCTGGAGAGGAAGCGGTAGCCCTGTCCCGGCGCGTCGCGGAGCCAGTTGAGCACGGCGAGGATGCTCTCCGAGCGGATGACCAGCACGGCGCGCCCGTGCTCGAAGGCGGTATCGAGCACGGCACCTGCGTGGTCCACCTCGATCTCGCCGCGGATCAGCTCGAGCCCGGGGGCGTCAGGCACCGGTCAGCTCCCTGACCCGCTCGTAGGCCTCGCTGTCGCCGGGGCCGGGTTCGCTGCGCGGGCCGCCCCGTGCCCACTCCTCGCTGCCGAGAGCGTTGTACCGCCGTCGCCAGCCCGGGTCGGGGTTGCCCTGGATCTTGCGCTGCAGCTTGGTGAAGCCGTAGAGGACAGCCTCCGGGCGTGGCGGGCAGCCCGGAACGTAGATGTCGACCGGCATGAACTTGTCGGCGCCCTGGACCACGGCGTAGTTGGAGAACATCCCGGCCGAGGAAGAGCAGGCGCCCATCGCCATCACCCACTTCGGCTCCAGCATCTGGTCGTAGAGGCGGCGGACGACCGGCGCCATCTTGATCGAGACGCGGCCGGAGAGGATGATCATGTCGGCCTGGCGCGGCGAGGCGCGCAGGGCCTCGGCGCCGAAGCGAGCGAGGTCGTAGCGGGCGGTGACGATCGAGATCGGCGCCTCGATCGCGCAGCAGGCGAGGCCGAAGGTGAGCGGAAAGATCGAGTTCGAACGCGCCCAGCCGAGCACTTTCTCGAAGTTGGTCATCACGACCTTCTCCTCGACGTGGCGCTCCAGCTCCTCACCCTCGAGGTCGCCGCGCAGCATGTCGCGAGCGCGTAGCTGACGCTCGCGCATCGTCTGTCGCTCTACTTCCAATCCAGCGCACCCTTTCGCCATACGTAGACGAAGGCGACGAGCAGCAAGGCGATGAAGGTGACCAGCTCACCGAGGACGAAGACGCTGTCGGCGCCCTTGAGGATCACGCCGATCGGGTAGAGGAAGACGACCTCGATGTCGAAGAGGATGAAGAGCATCGCGATCAGGTAGAAGCTGATTCCGAAGCGCAGGCCATGCGACGCCTCGACCGGGATGCCGGACTCATATGGCTCTGACTGGCGTAGGCTCGCCGCCGTCGAGCGCTTCGACCGCTTCGGCCCGATGACGTGATTGAGCATCGCGAAAGCCCCCCCAACGGTGACGCCGAGGAAGGCGAAGACGAGAATCGGCAGGTAGCTCTTCAGCACTGGTAGGTCGTTTGTCGCGGGAACGGTTCCCGGGGGTGCTGTCACCACGCCCGACCGCCTGCACGACGAGTTATATACCCACTTTGTAACACATTGCTACATAGTGCTTTTCCGCATCAGTAAGCCGAATCCCGACCCTCTTGGGAGGAAATAGATCCGTGGCGCCGGTACACCTCGTAGTCGGCTGTGCAGTCATCGCCCTCAACCTCGCTGCCTTCGCCCTCGGCGGCGCCGCCTGGTATCGCGATCGCTCCTCCGTGCCCTTCTGGTACCTGCTGCGGGCGGCCCAGGTGGCGGTCTTCTTTCAGGTGATGCTCGGCGGGCTGTTGGTCTTCACCGGGCACAAGCCCGATGACAGCCTGCACTACCTCTACGGGATCCTCCCGCTCGTCGTTTCGCTGATCGCCGAGGCCGCCCGCACCGGCGCCGCCGAGCGCGAGCTCGGCGATGTCGACTTCCAATCCCTCCCCGCCGACTCCCAACAGTCCCTCGCCCTGGCAATCGTCCGCCGCGAGATGGGGATCATGGCGGTGAGCTGTGGCGTGATCCTCTTCCTGGCGCTACGCGCTGCCGGGACCAGCGGCGCGTTCTAAGGGCTTTCGGCCTGTTTGCCTGCCGCCGCCGCCGTGGCGGCCGCCGCCGCCACATTCGTAGTCGGCAGCTCTTCGGCGTCTTTCTTCAAACTGTGGAGCAGCTCTTTGGCGTGTTCCTGCACCGGTTTTTCTTTGTCCTCAACGATCGGTTCGAGCGGGCCGACCGCATAGGTGGTGGCTTCGCCGCGGGGAACCTCGTAGAGCCCGGCGTCAGACCCTCCGTCGGCGTCTGAGCGAGCGAAGAAGATCGTTTTTTCGGTTGCGGTGACGTAAATCCCGGTTATGCCGTCTTTCACTTCTGCCGCCGATCCGAATTGGATCGCGATCGCCTGGGCGAACCTCTGCTTCTCGACGACGAGGAACGCGCTGGTGGCTGAGAAGACGAAGGCGCCGACGAACACGCTCACCAGCAGCGGCACCAGGCGCTGCTTGGTGGTGAAGCCGATCAGGACAGCGATTCCGGCAAAGGCCGACGCCAGGCCGATCAGGCCCAACACCCATCCCCAGCTGAGCTCCGTGGATATTGCGTAGGCGCCTGCGCCGGACACCAGCAGCCCGAGCACAAACACCGTTCCGCGCGTGATCAGTCCTTTGGAATCGGCGAGCGCGATGAAAAGGGTCGCGCCCAGCCCGGCCAGCACGAAAAGGACCATTTCCTGGGCGCCCTGAGCCAGCAGCTCAGTTCTTGGGATAGCGGTCACGGCCTGCGTGGGAGGCACCCCGATCGCGTCGAAGCGGGCCCAGAAGATGGCGCCGCCGACCACCACCACGGCGCCGGTGACGCCGATGCCGGTCGCGATAGCGCCCAGCACGTTGATGACGATTCCCATCAGGCCGCCGGTTTCATCGGCCTTCGCTTTTTCCTCGCCCGTGGGGTCCTCCGGTTTGGCGCTCGCGGCATCACCACAGCTGACGGTTACGCAACCCAAGCGCTTCTCACATACCTTTTTTGGCGGCTCCGGTGGCGGAGGGTTTTCTTCCAGCCGCCTTTTTTCCTGATCTTTCCTACGTATCGGC
>DASWQV010000013.1:0-14568 GCA_036403515.1 Solirubrobacterales bacterium | reverse complement strand
GCTGCCAGCTCTGAGACCGAGCGGCCTTCGACCAGATGCGCCTCGACCAGGTACCGCGCCTTTGCCACAGGAGAGCTCCCTTCGTTGGGTGTCTCCTATGTCTCGACACAGGTGTCGCCTATCTACTGAAACCGGACACTGCCTGGGGCGTGATAAGCATTCTCCGCGCAGCACCAACCAAGGAGGAACGACGTGGCATTGCAGCTTGGAGACACCGCCCCGGATTTCGAGGCGGACACCAGTGAGGGCAGGATCAGTTTTCACGAGTGGATTGGCGATTCATGGGCGGTGCTCTTCTCGCACCCCAAGGACTTCACGCCGGTCTGTACGACCGAGCTCGGCTACATGGCCAAGATCAAGCCGGAGTTCGACAGGCGCGGCGTCAAGATCATCGGCCTCTCGGTCGACCCGGCCGAGGACCACGAGGGCTGGGCACGCGACATCGAGGAGACCCAGGGCCACGCGCCGAACTACCCGATCATCGGCGACGCCGACTTCAACGTCTCGAAGCTCTACGGGATGCTGCCGTCCGACGCTTCCGGCGATGCCGGTGGGCGCACTCCGGCTGACAACCAGACGGTGCGCAACGTCTTCGTGATCGGCCCGGACAAGAAGGTCAAGCTGATCCTGGTCTACCCGATGACGACGGGGCGCAACTTCGACGAGGTGTTGCGGGTAATCGACTCACTGCAACTGACCGCCAAGCACAAGGTCTCGACACCGGTCAACTGGCAGAAGGGCGAGGACGTGATCATCGCCGGCTCGGTCTCCAACGATGAAGCGAAGGAGACCTTCGGCGAGTGGAAGGAGCCGAAGCCATACATCCGGATCGTCCCGCAGCCGACTGAGTCATAGGCCTGACTCCAGCCGCCCGAGCCGCTGGTCCGTACCAGTTGGACCGGCGGCGCGGCCGGCTATTGCGGGCGCGCTCCCCGAAAATGGGGCCGGAGGATGGATCGTGGCGGTTCGAACTATCGCGTCGTAGGTGAGCGTGGAAGCAGGAGCAACAAGGGTGGGTGACCCTGCCGAGCGGACTCCGTCGCGCACTTCGGAGAGACCGACTTCGTAGTGAGCCCGAGCGGTGGGACGGTTCTTGATGAGCCCTATGCGCGATGCAGCATCGTCCGCGGTTCAGGCGTGTTTCAGTAGGTGCGATGAGGGACTTGGAGCGTCGAACGGATATTGCGCTTGCCGTGCTAGCCAGCGTTTCGATTGCGGGGATTCTGTTGATCGGGAGAACGAGCTAGGCCCGGACGGCCGCGCCGTCATCTGGCGGGCTCGGGCACCGCTGGCACCAGGTCGAACTCGGTTCCCAGGCGCAGTTCGCTGTAGCGCCTCGTCCAGTCGTCGTTGAGGCTGTCGGACTGGCGTTTCATCTGTGGCTCGAAGGCAAAGTCCTCCGGTGGAGAGAGGCCGAGGCGCTCGAGCAGGTGCAGGGTGCTGGTCTCGTAATCAGCCTCGAAGTTCTCGTAGAGGATCCGCACCGGCTTGATCCTGGAGTGCTCGAAGAAGGCATCCCAGGAGGCCTCTTCGACGAGGATCTGGTCGAGCAGGTGGCCGATCGCCCGGTAGTGGAAGCGCAGCTGCGGCCGATGCTCCTCGATGAAGCTCTTGTAGGGCGGCGAGCCGTCTTCCTCGACCGATGTGGCCTTGGCCTTTGCCTGGTCCTCGCGCCAGGTCGCGGTTTGCACCGCCTTCCAGAGGGAGACGGCCTGGCGCAGCTTGTTGGCCCGGATTACCCGCACGAAGGTGAGGTCCGGAAAGACCTCGGGCAGAAGGTCGGCGAGGGCCAGGTCGCGATAGCTGGGTACGTTGCGCAGCAGGCTGACGAAGTCGCCGAAATACCCCCACATCAGCTTTGCCCCGAAGACGCCGTTGGGCGTGGTGCCAGTCTCGAAAGCCCACTCGAGGTAGCGGTCGTAGGCGGCGCGGCTCCACAGTGGCGAGCGGGGCGGCGGCTCGCTGCCGATCGCGCGCTCGCCCAGGTGGTCGCGAATCGACTGGTCCTCGACTCCCAGGAAGTACTCCTCGGGGCGCCGCGGGCGGCCGCTGTGGCGAAGCGCCTCGAAGTACTCCTCGGGGCGCCCGGCGACGCCCGTGTCGGCCAGCGCATGGCAGACCAGGGTGCTGCCGCTTCGGGGTGTGGCGCAGACGATGTAAGAGCGCTGAGGTTGCATGCCAGGGAGCTTTGCCAAGTATGTTTATCAACAAGGAAGGTAAAAGGACAAGCTCGCTAGTCTTCCTCCTGTACCCGTACGAGGAGAAAGCACCACCTTGGACTCACCGCCGAACATCCTTTACATCCACTCCCACGACACCGGGCGCTTCGTCCAGCCCTATGGCTTCCAGGTCCCAACGCCGAACCTTCAGCTGCTTGCCGACCAGGGGGTCCTCTTCCGGGAGGCCTTCTGCGCGGCGCCGACCTGCTCGGGAAGTCGCGCCAGCCTGCTCACCGGCCTCTACTGCCACAACAACGGGATGCTCGGCCTCGCCCACCGGGGATGGCGGCTCAACGACTACGGCCAGCACTGGGTCCACACTCTGCGCAGGGCCGGATACCACTCGACGATGATCGGCGAACAGCACATCTCCGTCGACCCTGGAGTGATCGGCTACGACGAGTTGGTCGAGGTCGGCTCCAGCCGGGCGACGGACGTTGCGCCGCTGACGATCGAGAGGCTGAGGTCAGCTCCCTCTGAGCCGTGGTTCATGTCGGTCGGGTTCTTCGAGACCCATCGCAGCTTCTTCGAGCCGACGTCGGTGCGCGACACCCTCTACTCGCTGCCGCCGGCCAACCTTCCCGACGTGATCGCGACCCGCCGCGACGTCGCCGCCTTCAAGACCAGCGCGCGTTCGCTGGACCAGGGGATCGGCGCGGTGCTGCACGCCCTTCACGACTTCGGCTTGGTCGACAACACACTGGTCATCTGCACCACCGATCACGGCATCGCTTTTCCCGGCGCCAAGGCAACCCTTTTCGACCGTGGGATCGGCGTCCTGATGATCGTCCGCGGCCCGGGCGGCTTCGCCGGTGGCAAGGTGATCGACGCTCCGGTCAGCCACCTCGACGTCTACCCGACGCTCTGTGAGCTCGCCGGCACCGATGCGCCGCCGTGGCTGCAGGGCTCCTCGCTGATGCCGCTCGTACGCGGCGAGACGGAGCGCCTGCACGAGGCGATATTCGCTGAGACCACCTACCACGCCGC
Organism: Solirubrobacterales bacterium; assembly: GCA_036403515.1. GTDB lineage: Bacteria > Actinomycetota > Thermoleophilia > Solirubrobacterales > 70-9 > VRUE01. The sequence goes on along the minus strand of DASWQV010000013.1, from coordinate 11,362 downwards.
TTACCAACCTCTCCGCGCGATCCGCACCGAGCGCTGGAAGTACATTCGGCGCTTCGACGATTACGACCACCAGGTGCTCGCCAACTGCGATGACAGCGACAGCAAGCAGCTCCTGATCGAGGCTGGCTGGGATGATCAGGTGGTCCCGGAGGAGCAGCTGTATGACCTGGTTCTCGACCCCGCCGAGGGGAACAACCTCGCCGGCGAGGCCGCCAACCAGGAGGTGCTGGAGGAACTGCGCAAGCGCCTCGGGGCGTGGATGGTGGAGACCGAGGACCCGCTGCTCGATGGCCCGATTGCGCCGCCGCCGGGGGTGGCGGTCAACGAGCAGTGGCAGGTTTCGCCGGACGATCCGATCCGGATCGTCGAGGCAGATCCCACGGCTGTGCCATCCACGTGACGCAGGTCCAGCCGGGCGTCGCGGCGTCGGCGGGGTGCCAGCGCCCGCCGTGCTCGAAGACGCTGAGGCCGCAGTTGCGGGTTCGCAGGTTCCACAGTCGCGCCGCCAGCCTCGGCGTGAATTCTTCACCGAGCAGCGAGTCGAAGAAGAAGAACCTCGAGAAGATGCCGTGGGTGACGATCGCCGTCCTCGCCTCGATCGGCTGGGACTCCAGCTCCGCCTTCAGGCGCTTGACGCGGGCGCGCACGTCGTTGAAGGATTCCGCTCCCACGTCCGCATGGTCCGGGTCGTCCGGGTGCGCCGACATCCTCGCCGACCAGCGGCGCAGCTTCTGCTCTTCGGGGCTCAGCTCGCCGTAGCCGGTTGCCTCTCGCAGCTCGTGCGCGTAGGGCAGGACCGTTACCGGCAGCCCGAGCACTTCGCTGAGCGGCTCTGCGGTTTCGGCCGCGCGGCGCATCGGGCTGCTGAGCAGGTGAGTGATGCCGGCGCCCTTCAGCGCATCGGCCGCGGCGCGCGCCTGTTCTCGCCCGACCTTGCTGAGCCGATCCCCCGACCCTTCGGGCAAGGCGATTGCCCGCGGATCGGCGTTGGAGAGTGACTCGCCGTGGCGAAGTAGAAGCGCCCGTGTCATTCAGGTCGAAGTGTCACACGGTTTGACGGTTTCAACCGTCGGGTACAGCGGGTGTCATGGAGCTATCGATACTGCTGATAATCGTGGGGATCGTCCTAGCGATCCTTGTCAACTACATCCTAGGAATCATCGTCATTCTCATCGGTTTGGCGATGCTGCTGCTTCCACGGCTGGGCACACGGCGGGCATAGCCCGGACCGGGCGCCGGTACCTCTCACCCGGCGCCCGGTTCGGGTCAGGCCCTGTCAGCCTTGTGCGATGGCGCCCTGGAAGCTCCCACTGATTGTCGCGGCGATTGCGGTTCCGATCGTGGCCGGCTTCTTCGTCGGCGGCGGCGGGGTCGGGCTTGGCTTGGGGGCGCTCGCCGTACTCGCGCTGGTCGTCGTTGCGGTCAGCCAGAAGCCGCGCGGGCCGATCCTCTCCGCGCGGGCCGAAGATGCCCGGCGGCACGTCTTGATCGTCGCCGCGACGGCGATCGAGGATCCCGGCGACGTCAGTCGGGTCGTCGCTGCGGCCGAATTCAACGGCGCCCACGAGGCGCCCGACGTGCTCGTGCTGATCCCCGCCCGGATCGGCTTCCTGGACCGCTGGGCCTCTGATGTCGAGTCGGCGCGCCACACCGCCCAGGAGCGCCTGGTCGTAACGGTCGCGGCGCTGGCCAAGGCAGGCGTCGCCGCCGAGGCCCGGGTCGGCGACGAGGACATCGTCCAGGCCACCGAAGACCAGCTGCAGAGCTTTCCCGCAACCGAGGTGGTGCTCGTTGGGGGAGGCGATGAAGGGGGAGTCGACGCAGCGGCGGCCGAACTGCGATCCCGGCTCGAGGCGCGCTTCCATGAGGTGCGGCTCGGCGCAGGGGACAGAGGCGTCGAGGCCGATCGAGCCGGGGACTAGCCTGTCCTATCGCCACCAACGCGTTGATCGCCGGAGCGACTGGGTTCATCGGGGCCCGTCTGACCGCGGCCTTGCGCGACAGCGGAGCGTCTGTCCGTTGCCTGGTCCGCGATCCCGCTAAAGCGAGCGACCTGGAGGCGAGCGGCGCCAGCCTGCACGTCGGCGACGTCACCGACGCGGCGACGCTGACGGGGGCGGGGGACGGCGTCGACGTCGCCTACTTTCTCGTCCACGCGATGGCGAGCGGGGCGGGCTTTGCCGAGCGCGAGCGGCAGGGGGCGCGCAACTTCGCCCGGATGGCCAAGCGCGAGGGCGTCGAGCGGGTGGTTTACCTCGGCGGGCTCGGCGACGACAGCGTCTCCGAGCACCTGCGCAGCCGCCACGAGGTGGCCAAGGTGCTCGAATCAGAGGGCCCGCCGCTCACCTACTTCCGGGCGGCAATGGTGGTCGGCGTGGGCAGCGAGTCGTTCCGCACCCTGCGCTATCTGGTCGGCCGGCTGCCGGTGATGGTCACGCCGAGCTGGCTGCGGACCATGACCCAGCCGATCGGCGTCGATGCGACGATCGAGTACCTGCGGCTGGCGCCGGACGTTGCCGAGTCCGCCGGCCGCGAGGTGCAGATCGGCGGTCCGCAGGTGCTCTCCTACGACGCCATGCTCGACCGCATGGCTGTGGCGATGGGCAAGCGCGAACCGGTCCGCGTCCCGGTCCCCTTCATCACCCCCTGGCTTTCGGCGCTTTGGCTTGGCCTGGTCACGCCTGTGGACACCAAGGTGGCGCGGCCGCTGGTCGAGGGCCTGACCACGCCGACCGTCGTCACCGATCCCTCCGGCGCCGAGCCGTTCGGTGTCAGGCCAGAGTCGTTCGACGAGAGCCTGCGGCGGGCGCTCGCCGAGGAAGCACGGGAGCGCTGAGCCGTGGTGGCTGTTGGCGTTCAGCAGGGGTGCGGGGACGCGGCGCTGCGCACGACCTGGAAGGCGCTGCCCGGGATCCGCTTCAGCTGGTCGAGATTTTCATCGTCCCAGCGGCGGTCGCTGCTGCCGCTGAAGTACCAGTTGGAGCCGTTGTCGGCGACGATCATCCCGTAGCGCTTGAGCGCTTCGGCGATCACCCGGGCGCCGCCGCTGACGCCGCCGAGCCCGTAACCCTTCTTGAGGCGCAGCCGCGTTCCCATCGCCGGCGCGTTCGGGTTGGAGGTGTCGCCGGCGCAGTGCGATGCGGGGTGGGCCCAGGCGTTGCGGGTGCTGTCGAAGGTGACACGGATTGCGTGTTCCAGGCGCCCGGAGGCGACCTCGTCATAGCGGACGAGCCCGGGGAAGATCGGCAGGCCGGCGGCGTCTGCCGACGTCCATGAGTCAGGGCGGAGGGCGCTCGAGCGCAGGTCCCAGCGCGTCCCGGAGTCGGCGTTCCAGTGGGCGCCGCCGTCGTGCGCCGGGAAGGCTCGGTAGAGCTCGTAGAGGGTGCAGCTTGCGCGGTCAACGGTGAGCACGTGGCGGTCGCCGTCGCTGCTCCTGCCGCCCTCGACCGGCGCGTTGGGAGGAACCGGGAAAGGGCCGGGGTCGCTCTCCTCGCCGTAGGCGGTGTAGTGAATCGGCAGCTTGCGTTGGCCGGCGCCGACGACTGCGTAGGGGAAGCCGTAGGCGCGCGGCGAGCCGAAGTCGGGGTGGAGGAGGGTGCCGCCGTGGGAGTCGATGTAGGCGATCGTGGCGGCGGAGTTGGCGGCGACGGGAGCCTTGGAGACGTCCTGGTTCCAGGCCGCCTCGTTGGGGAGGGATGGAGCGTGAGCCGGGAGACCGGCGGGCGGGTCGGGGAAGATCGGGCAGCCGCCGAGGTCGGGATAGGGGCCGACCGCGCCTGCTGAGGTGACGCCCATGGCCGCCGCGACGGCCAGAGTGGTCGTGAGGATGGCGCCGGCGAGGAAAGTGGCGAAGCTTGGCCTGCGCATCCCGCCAACCGTAGCGCGGCTAGCCTGGGCGGCCATGAACATGGACGACCGTCCCACCCTGCTGGCGATCCAGCATGTGCCGTGGGAGACGCCGCACCGGATCCTCGACGCCTGCGGCGGTCTTGACGTACGCACGATCAAACCGCTGGCCGGCCAAGCGCTGCCCGACCACGACGAGGTGAGCGGTGCGGTCGTGATGGGCGGTCCGATGGGAGTCGACGAAACCGACCGCCACCCAGAGCTTGCCATGGAGCGCGAGTGGCTGGAAGAGGCGTTGCGCCGCGATCTGCCGCTGCTCGGCATTTGCCTGGGCGCGCAGTTGCTCGCTCATGCGCTGGGGGCGGAGGTGAAGCCGGGGGAGGGAGCTGAGATCGGCTGGGCTCCGGTCGAGATCCTCGACCCGGTTGATCCTGTTCTCGGCGCCCTGGCGCCAAGCACGACCGTCCTGCACTGGCACGGCGAAGTCTTCGACCTACCCGATGGAGCCAGGTCCCTCGCCCGCTCGGCTCAAACCGAGCATCAGGCCTTTCGCCACGGCAACGCCTGGGGCGCCCTCTTCCACCCCGAGGCAGACCTGGCCCTGCTCGAGGCGTGGCTGGCGGTGCCAGAGATGGTCCGCGAAGCGAGCAAAGTCCTCAGCGGCGCCGGCGCCCACACCCTCCCTGAAGATGCGGAAGCCGCCGAGCCGGACCTGATCGAACGCACAACGCCGGGGCTCGAAGCCTTCGCCGCCCTGGCAGAAGCAAACGGCCCGTAGCGTGACCCCTCACGGCCGCCCAACGGTTTGCCCCCATTTGGCCCGGGTACCGGTAGCCAGACAAGGATTGTGAACCAAGGAACTGCTGGGATCTTCTTCAAGATCGAGCAGCACATGCGGGGGGTCGGTCTTCGGACAGCTCAAAAACGTAGCGGAGGAGAGCAAAGATGAAAAGCAAGACGAGGGATAAGAGCGGCGGCGCCCTGGACAAGGCCCGCGGCCGGGCCCGCGAGGCCGCTGGAGCGCTGAGAGGCGACCCCGAGGCAAAGACCAAGGGCCAGGCCCGCCAGGCAAAGGGCGAGGCACGCAAGAAGAAAGGTCACTTGCGCGACTTGTTCAAGCGTTGATTGGCAGGGCGTCCGCAAACGCTTCCAAAGGAGGACCATGACCATTGCCGGATCAATATTCCTGATTGCGGTAGGGGCGATCCTCTATTTCGCGCTAAACCTTCGCGTCGCACACGTGGACATCGATATCGTCGGCATCATCCTGATGTTTGCCGGGGGTGCTGGCGTCGTCCTCGGTCTGATTCAACAGGCCATGTGGACGAGGCGCGCACACGAGGGCCCGATCGAAGCACGGGAGATTCCCGTCGAAGATCGTCGCCCACCACGCGAACCGCGGTACTAGGCGTCGCAGCGCCGGTTCCTTCGGTTCGGGGCCCGTTCTCGGTTTTTGACGCTCGCCACCTGGGTGAGATGGAATGCCGACAGCCACGATCCTCATCCGGTGTGCCTCCTTGTCTGGGGCTGCTTGCAGCCCCAGACCCCCAGCTTCAAGGAGGCCCGGATGACAGCGTGGTGAGGATTACCGCCTAGACGGCTACTGGCTCATCCCCTCCACCATTTTGGCGAGCTGGCCTAGGGTCTCTCCCTCATTCCCGTCGCGCGGGAGGTCGATCGTGATCGCTTCTTCGGTGATGTTGATCGAGATGCCGCTCTCCTCTTCTTCGACGTCCTGACCCTCGTCCTCTTGTTGCTCAACGTCTTCCTGTTCTTCTTTGCGTGCCATGCAGTCCTCTCCTTTTGGATAGGGATCTTGATCTGGTTATTACCCGTGGATCGACCACAGAATCGGATGCGCTAAGAGAAATATCCTCCCTGCGGCAAGGGCTTCGGGTCGTTCTCCAGCCATCAGCGCAGCCGAAAAGGCGACCTCGAAGCGGCGAGCTTGAACCAGGTCTCATAAAGCCCTGGAAGGAAGCACGCTTGATCTCGAGTCCTCCATCGAGGTAGACCAAGCTCAGGACTGGCAAGCCGTCCTTACGTCACTACGGACGGCCAGATACCCGATCTGTCAGGGGGGACACCCGAGACGGCGTTCGGGCATGTCGACGAGATTGGAGCCGCCCGGCGATCGGCAGCGAGCGTCCCCGTTTCGATTGATTATCTCATCCAACAACGGGTAGCAGGTCCTTTCAGGAGGCGGCAGCCGCCCTGGCTGTCGTGGGAAGAAAGGAAAGGGCAGTGGCCCAGACGAAAACGAAATCCAAAGCTCGACGATCAGCTTCGAACTCGGGCGGATCGCGATCCTCGAGCCCGAAGTCCAACGGCTCGAGCCGATCGGGGGCAAAAAGCAAAGCAAGTCCGAAAGCGGCCTCAAGTCCGAAAGCGGCCTCTACGTCAAACGGCGTTGCTGACTCGATCAAGCACGGCGCAGGCGAGGTTGCGCCGCTGGCGCGCAAGGCGAAGGTTCCATTGCTCGCCTCGGGCGCGGCGCTTGCGGGGGTCGCGGGGGCAATCGTGGCCACGCGCACAGGCAGGCGCCACAAGGTCATGGGGATCTCTATCCCCAAGGGTGTTTCTATGCCCAAGCTGAACGGCATGAAACCGGACGCAAAGAAGATCAGTGGCACTGTCGTGGACGCCGCGAAGCGAGCGGATCGATTCGGCCAAGGAGTTAGCCGGGTTGCTAGCTCGGTTCGCAATGTCGGAGAAACGGCGAGTGAGGCCGCGAAGAAGAGCTAGGTGGCCCACGGCCGCTGCGTGAGCTATCCCGAACGGAAAATGGCCAGGAGCCAAGGACAAGAAAAAGGCGTCGCTGCGTACGGCCGAGAGGCGCTCTCGCAATGGGCCAATGCAGCCCGCTATGGCGGGCGGGCGATTGCTGCGACGCTGTACGAGCGCGAAGGGCCGTCAACGGATCGGCGTCCGCTGCGGGAGAGGCTCGATCCCTCCAAGACGGAGAAGGGTGGCCGGGTCGGCGATGCGGCCGATACGGCCCTCGCCCGGTTCGGGAAGCCCGGCGAGCTCGCTTCCAAGGTCAGCCTTGGCAGCCGCATCGTGGAGCGCCTGCGAGGCAGCGTCGGCGATGGAGCTGACGCCGGCGCTTCCGGCCGTGAAAACGGTGGCCCGTCAGGCGCGGCGGTGCCATCCCCTATTCAGGAGTCGATCGACGTAGCGGTTCCGCTGGGCGGGACGTTCACGCTGTGTTCGCGATTCCTCGACTTCCCGGAGTACCTCGATCGAGTTGCTGAGGTCGAAGAAGAAGATGACAGTCACTTCGTCTTCGTCGCCAAAATCGGCCGGCGCCTTCGCAAGCTGGAGGTGGAGATCGTCGACGAACGCGCGGACGAGCGCATCGATTGGGAGTGCGCCGACGAGCTCGCTCATTCTGGCGTGCTCACCTTCCACCCGCTGGCACCGCGGCTTACTCGAATCGAGCTGACCATCGAGCGTGTGCCGGAGACCCTGCCCGAGCGCCTGGCCCGGCAAACCCGCCTAGCGGGCCGGGTGATCCAGGCGGAGCTGCATCGGTTCAAGGCCCATGCCGAGCTCCTCGACGAAGACTTCGAGGAGTACGTGCCGCAGGTCGCGACCGGGGACGAGATTCCTTCCGAGGAGGAAGCACCGCCCGAAGAAGAGGGCGAGGAGCCAGAAGACGAGCCTCTCGACGAGGAGGCAGAGGACGAGCCACTCGACGAGGAGCCGGAAGAACTCGACGAGGGACAGGTCGAGGAGGAAGAACTCGAGCCCGCTTGAGCGGGGATGAGCCCGGCTTGCCGGGAAAACGAGCTTGAAAGGAAGGTCAGATGGCAACCGCTATGCAAAGCAGATCCGGAGGGCAGCCGTACCGAGGGGGAAGTGGGTATGTCGCGCGCTCTTCCTCGAGCGGTCTCTACGACGTCCTGGAGTTGATTCTCGACAAGGGGCTCGTCATCGACGTCTTCGTGCGCGTCTCCCTGATTGGGATCGAGATCCTCACGATAGATGCGCGGATCGTGATCGCGAGCGTGGATACCTATCTGCGCTTCGCCGAGGCCGTCAACCGGCTCGACCTGATGGGCACCGAGACCCAGGGCCTGCCGGAGCTGATGGAGGGCATCACCGAAGGCGGAGCCTCGAAAAAGACCAAAGGCATGCTGCAGGGCGCCAAAGAGGCCCTGTTCGGCGATGAAGAGGAGGGTGAAGAGGACGGCGAAGGCGAAGGCGCCAGCTCTCGCCGCCGCTCCACCTCTACGAGCACGACGAGCAAACGTCGCTCGACGGCGGGCGCGAAAGCACAGTCGGGCGGCGGCTCGAAAAGGCGGAGCTCCCGCTGAGCGGCGCCGGCCAAACGATTGCCATGCCGAAAGCGAAGAAAACAGCCGCCAAGTACGTCTACGGCGTGGTCCGTGCCGACGATGCTTCGTCGTTGAAGCTGACCGGCATCAATGATGAGCCGGTCGGCCCGGTGACCTCGGACGGGCTTGCCGCGCTGGCCAGCGACGTTCCCGACGAGCTCCTCGAGGCGGGGCGCGATGAGCTGCTCACCCACTCTCGGGTGCTGGAGCAGGCGCTGGAGAATGGAACCGTCTTGCCGATGCGCTTCGGCGTCGTCTTGCCGGACGAGCAATCCGTGCGCGATGAGCTCCTCGCTCCCCACAGCGATGAGCTCGAAGCGCAGCTTCGCGAGATGGACGGCAAGGTCGAGATCAACCTCAAGGCTCTCCACGACGAAGAGACGATCCTGCGCGAGGTGCTCACGGAGATTCCCGAGGCGGCGGAGCTGCGGGATTCGATCCAGGGCAAGCCAGAGGACGCGACCTATTACGAGCGCATCCGCCTGGGCGAGATCATCGCTCAGGCGCTTGACGACAAGCGCGAGCAGACGGGCCCCGCGATCATCGATCGCCTCTCGCCGTATGCGGTCGCGGTGCAGGTCGGCGACCCGGCCCACGAGCGCATGGCGTTGAACGCCTCCTTCCTGGTCGAGCGGAAGGACCTGGAGCGCTTCGACAAGGCCGTCGACGAGCTGGGCGAGGAACAGGGGGGGCGGATTCGCCTGCGCTACACCGGACCGCTGCCCCCGCATAGCTTCGTCGAGCTGGAGATGGCCGCCTGATGGGCCTGTTCAGGGAGATAGTCCTGCTGCCGTTGGCTCCCGTGCGTGGCACCGCCTGGGTCGCCGAGCAGATCGCCGAGGAGGCGGATCGACAGCTCTACGACGAGGACAACATCAAGCGGGAGTTGGTGCAGCTCGAAATCGACGCTGAGGAGGGCAGGGTCGCCCCGAAGGAACGGGCGGCCAAGGAGGACGAGCTGCTCGAGCGCCTCGCCGTCACCCGCCGGCGACAGCTCGAAGAACAGGAGCTGTTGCGGGCCGAGATGGAGGAAATCGAAGATGGCTGAGTCCAAATCCCGCGAGACGAAAAAAAGCTCGTCGTCGGGATCGCGCAACTCGCATCCGTCGACGCGCGAAATCGCTGAAAGCGCGGTCGAGCAGGTCCACGACCTGATCGGTCGCCCGGTCGAGTCGATCACGGGGATAGAACGCGACGGTGACGAGTGGATCGTGACCCTGGAGGTCCTCGAGCTCGAGCGTGTGCCGACGACGACCGACGTGCTCGGCAAGTACGAGGTGACACTGGACAAAGACGGCGAGCTGACCGGCACACAGCGAACGCGCCGCTACCCCCGCGCCGAAGCGGGCGAGGTGTAGCCATGGCCAGCGACCGCGAGTCACCGAGCGGCGTCTACAACCGCCGCCAGCCCGACACCCGCCGGATGGACGTTCAGCGACCGGGTGGACCGGCGAACCTGGCAGACATACTCGAGCGGGTCCTCGACAAGGGCATCGTCATCGCCGGGGACATCCAGATCAACCTGCTCGACATCGAGCTGTTGACGATCAAGCTGCGGCTTCTCGTCGCCTCGGTCGAGCGCGCCCAGGAGATGGGGATCAACTGGTGGGAGTCCGATCCGACGCTGAGCAGCAAAGCGCATGAGCTGGAGGAGGAGAACGAGGATCTTCGCGCCCGTCTCGAGCGGCTCGAGGAGGCGGCCGGCCTGCCCGCGCCCAAGCCGGGCGAAGAGGTGGTCGTCGAGACGCGCCGCCGCGAGGTCGTCGAGGAAGAGGACGGCGAAGAACGCAAGAGGGAGGTGGTCCAGGAGGAGCACGAGGACGTGCATGGCGCGCAGATGACCCGGGATGACCTCCTGCGACGAGCACAGGAGCTCGACGTGTCCGGCCGCTCGACCATGGACAAGGACGAACTCGCGCGCGCGGTCGCCGAGGCAGAGGAAGAGGGACCGTGAGCAGGGACGACGCGATCCGAGGGTTGCACGAGGCGATCGATGCCTTCGCCGCCGATCGCGCCCCCGAGCTGGTCGAGGAAGCTCGGGCTGAGGCGCTCGCCAAGGTCAGGAGGGTGTTGGCGGAGACGATGTCCGAGTCACTTCTGGCCCACTCACGGCAAGCCCTGGAGCCAAAGCGAGAGGTGGCGAGCGGACCTTCGTCCGAGCGCCGCTCGACGCCGGAGGAAACGCGGCCGCATTCCGGGGCGGCCGGCCCGCCTTTGCGCTCGGCTGCCAGGCCTGAGGCGGGTGGGGGCGCCCGATCGCAAGAGGAGGCTGAGGTTGCGCACTACGTATATGGCGTCGTGCCTGCGCGAACGGAGTTCCCGCGGGACCTCGCCGGCATCGACCCTCGCTACGAGGTTTCCCTGCTCGAGGAGGAAGGCCTGGCCGCGCTCGTCAGCCGCGTTTCCCTTGCCGAGTTCGGAGAGGAGCCACTGCACGAGAACCTCAACGACGTGGGTTGGCTGGAGGAGAAGGCGCGGGCCCATGAGCACGTGCTCGACGTCGCTGTTCAGCGTGGGACGGTCGTTCCGCTCCGCCTCTGCACTATCTACAGCGGTGAGGAGCAGGTCCGGGAGATGCTCGCTCGGGAGCGCGCCGTGATGACGGAGGCCCTCGAGCGCCTCGACGGCAAGGCAGAGTGGGGGGTGAAGGCGATCGCCGAGCCTCGGGCGCTCGAGCGCGCAGCGGCGCAGCGCGCCGGCGAGGGCTCGGAGGAGGGCGACGCCTCGCGCGGCACCGCGTACATGAACCGCAAGCGTCGCGAGGCCCAGGCCCGCGAGGAGGAGATGCAGATCGCGGACGAGTGGGCGTCGGCGATTCACGATCGGCTCGCCGATGCCGCTTCCGAGGCGCTTCTGAATCCGCTGCAGGACCCTGATGTGAGCGGCCACGATGGGGACATGCTCCTCAACGGCGTCTATCTCATCGAGGAGAGGGCAGTCCCGAATTTCAGCGCGCTCGTCGAGCGCCTCGCGGATGAGTACCGACCGCTCGGCGCGTCGGTCGAGCTGACCGGGCCTTGGCCGCCCTACAACTTCGTCAAGAGCTCGATCGAGTCCGCGCGATGAGGGGTGGGGCTTCGAAAAGGACTGAGCAGCTTGCCGCCGGCAGGCGTGAGCGGGCGGCTGAGCGAACCGACCTCGAGCGCGACGTCGCCGCCGCTCGTCGCGCCCGCGGG
>DASWQV010000012.1:0-6879 GCA_036403515.1 Solirubrobacterales bacterium | reverse complement strand
CGGCTCGTCGCATCCTGGGGCTGGAGTAGGTCCCAAGGGTTGGGCTGTTCGCCCATTAAAGCGGTACGCGAGCTGGGTTCAGAACGTCGTGAGACAGTTCGGTCCCTATCTGCCGTGGGCGTTGGAGAATTGAGAGGAGTCATCCCTAGTACGAGAGGACCGGGATGAACGTGCCGCTGGTGTATCTGTTGTCCCGCCAGGGGCATCGCAGGTTAGCTACGCACGGAACGGATAACCGCTGAAGGCATCTAAGCGGGAAGCCGTCCTCGAGATGAATTCTCCCATCCCCTTGAGGGAGTAAGACCCCTGGTAGACCACCAGGTTGATAGGCCAGCGGTGCAAGCGCAGTGATGTGCTCAGCCGACTGGTACTAATGGGTCGAGGGCTTGACGGATATTTTAATTATTTACATGTGCGGCCTTGTGCGGTTTTCAAGCTCCACCGGGGGGGCGGTCTCGCAAAATTTCCGGTGGTGCATAGCGAAAGGGAAACACCTCTTCCCATTCCGAACAGAGCAGTTAAGCCTTTCAGCGCCGATGGTACTTGGGGGGCAACCCCCTGGGAGAGTAGGTCGCCGCCGGTTTCTTATTCGTTCGAGCCCGACCCAGCCGGTCGGGCTCGTTGCGTTTTAGGCGCCACTTGCAGGAAAAAACTGTGCTGACGGCGATCGGCCGGGGGAGACGTTCAATCGTCGCCGCCAGCAGGGCTCCTCCGGCTCAGTGGTGAGCCGCGACTTCGCGATCGGCTGCTCTGCATTCGCTGCGCGGTGGGCGCGGGCGCCCGCGAGACTGACAGCTCGCCGCCGGCGTTCGAGCCGGCTCGAGCCCGTACTCGCCGAGCGTCGCGAAGTCGATCAGCAGGTCGACGGTATCGGTGAGGCGTTCTGTGAGTGTTTGCTTAGAATCGAACATAGGTTCGTAATCTAAGGACGCCCTCGGACGGCTTCCGGTTTCTGCAGCTTGCCTTGCAATTCGTGCCTGGCGGCAGCCCTTTTCGACCTTGCCGGAGGAGCGGCGAAGCCAAGCACGAGGGCCGCGGTCCGGGCCGGTTTCTCGACGTTGGGCGAGTGTCCGGCGCCGGCGATCAGCTTGGTCTTGGTCCCTGGGTAGGTCTGGCGGTATTCGGCCAGGCGCCTCGTGGGTTCGTCGATGATCTGCTCTTCGGAGCCCATGATCACCATCAGTGGCTTGCCGGTGTCCCGCATCCGTTGGTCGAGTGGCTCTTCCTTGGTGTAGTCGTCAGAGCCCTCTGGTGAGTCGTGGTAGGAGCTGTAGGTCATTCGGTTGACGTCTTCGACAAATTCGTCAGGGACGTCGAATCCCGGGGCGAAAGCGACCTCGAGGCCCTTCTTTACCGCGAAGTCAGGCTTGACGCGCCAGAAGAACTCACCTATGACCGGCGCGAAGCCCAGCTTCGCGATCAGTCCGAGGCTGCCGCCGGAGTGATCCGGTGCGGTATCGATGATCATCACCTTCCTGACCAGTCGTGGCGAGCGTTCCGCCAGACCGACCGCGACCGAGCCTCCAAGTGAGTGGCCGACCACCACGGCATTGCGGACCCCCAGGCTGCTCAATGCCTCTGCCACGAGGTCCGCCTGGTTAGGAATCGTGTAGCCGGATGCGGGCTTTTCCGAGCCGCCGTGGCCAAGCAGGTCGAGGGCGATGACGCGGTGGTCGTGGTCCAGCCTCGGCATCATCCCGTCCCACCAGTTGATCGCACAGCTGAAGCAGTGGATGAGGACGATGGGCCTGGCGCTTCGAGGGCCCTTTTCGACGGCCTCCAGTTCGCCGTCCGGAAGCTTCAGGAGACGCCCGGCGGGTTCGGTGACGCTCGCCGGCTTGGTTTCGTGGTCAACGATCACGAAATTGAGGCCGAGCAGCACGATCAGTGCGACGACGACGCCAACCACGATCTTCCAGCCTCTCCCCATGCTGGTCGTTACCCTAGCCGGAACCGATGGAGAAATTCGTAATCAAAGGCGGCGTGCCGCTCTCCGGGGAGCTGACCGTCGCCGGCAACAAGAACGCGGCGCTGCCGATTCTCGCCGCCTGCCTGCTCACCGACGAGGAGCTGCTGTTGCATCGCGTGCCGCGGATTCGAGACACCGAAGCCCAGCTCGCCTTGCTCGAGCAGCTAGGCGTCGAGGTCGCCTGGATTGCCGATAACAGCGTCCGGCTCTGTGCCGCCGCGGTCTCCGACGTTTCCGTGGACGAGGACCTCTCGAAGCAGATTCGGGCCTCGTTCCTGCTCGCCGGCCCGCTGCTGGCACGCTTCGGCGAGGCGCGAATGCCGCCCCCGGGCGGGGACTTCATCGGCCGGCGCCGGCTCGATGCCCACCTCGATGCCTTCAAGGACCTCGGCGCGCGCGTCGACGGCGAGCGCTGGATAGAGCTCAGCGCGCCGTCGGATGGCCTCTCTCCCTGCGCGATTTTCATGGACGAGCCCTCGGTGATGGGGACCGAGAACGCCCTGATGGCGGCGGCGCTGACGCCCGGGCCGACGACCATCTCCAATGCCGCTTGCGAGCCCCACGTGCAGGACCTCGCGCGGCTGCTCTGCGCGATGGGCGCCCAGGTCGACGGCATCGGCTCCAACGTGATGACCGTGCACGGTCGCGACAAGCTGGCTGGCGCCGAGCACACGATCTCCGCCGACCACATCGAGGTCGGCAGCTTCATGGCGCTGGCGGCGGCTACCGGCGGCGAGCTGCGCATCCGCGACGTCGAGCCGGCCGACCTGCTGATGGTCCGCCGCCAGTTCCGGCGCCTCGGCCTGCGCTCGGAGATCGAGGGGAGCGACGTTCTGGTTCCGCCGGGTCAGCCGCTGCGCATTCAGTCCGACCTCGGCGACGCGATCCCGAAGATCGAGGACGGGCCCTGGCCCGCCTTTCCCGCCGACCTGACCTCGATCGCGCTGGCGCTGGCGACCCAGGCCGATGGCGAGATCCTGATCTTCGAGAAGATGTTTGAGAACCGCCTCTTCTTCGTCGACAAGTTGGTCGCGATGGGCGCTCGGATCACGCTGTGCGATCCCCACAGGGCGATCGTCAGCGGTCCGAGCCGGCTTCACGGCGAACGCGTCGAGAGCCCCGACATCAGGGCCGGAATGGCGATGCTCATCGCGGCCCTGGCCGCGGACGGCGTCTCGGAGATCGGCAATATCCGCCAGATCGACCGAGGCTACGAGCAGATCGACGAACGCCTGCGCGGCCTCGGCGCCCAGATCGAACGGGTCTCGACGGAAGTCCCTGCATAGGGCGTCCCAGCGAGACCCCGCCGCCCCCGGACGCGGGCGCGAGTCAGCAAGATCGCCGGTAATGATGAGTGCGAGCGAGCAAAAGCAGAGGAGGCGGCGGGCATTGTGATTCATCGGATTCCTCCTGGAACGCGCGACGTCCTGCCCGACGAGATGCGGGAGCTACGACGCCTGCACCTGGCGATGATCGAAGTCTTCGAGAGCCGCGGTTATGGCGAGGTCTCGACGCCAGCGATCGAGTACGACGAGGTGCTCGCCCGCGGCGACGGCCGCACCGCCGACTCCGCCTACCGATTCTTCGACGAGCGTGGCGACCTGCTCGCCCTGCGCTCCGACATGACGATCCCGATCGCCCGCCTCGTTGCCAGCCGCTTCGCCGGGGCGGAGCAGCCGCTGCGGCTCTGTTACCTGGCGAACGCCTTCCGCGCCGTCCGTCCCCAGCGCGGCCAGATGCGCGAGTTCGGCCAGGCCGGGGTGGAGCTGATCGGCGCTCCGGCTCCGGATGGGACTGCGGAGGTCGTCGAGGTGCTCGAGGCGACGCTCGATGCGGCCGGCCTCGACCGCGCCGTGATCGGCCTCGGCGATGCGGACCTCTATCGCCAGCTGCTCAATGAGTTCGGGATCGAGGGCGATGCGCGGGATGCGATCCTCGGCCGCCTCGCTGCCCACGACCTGGTCGGCCTCGAGGTCGAGCTCTCCTCACTCGACGGCATCGGCGACGAGCAGGTCGCGACCTGCATCGCCCTCTCGCAGCTGCGCGGCGGCAAAGAGGTGCTCGACGAGGCGCGATCGCTGGGCGGCGCCGCGGTCGAGCGGGCGACGGCGCGGCTTGGGGAGACTCTCGAGGCGCTCGAGGCGCGCGGGGTCGCCGATCGGGTCCAGATCGACCTCGGGCTGCTGCGCGACCTCGGCTACTACAGCGGCGCGATTCTCGAGGTCTACGACCCGGCGCTCGGGCATGTGCTTGGCGGGGGTGGCCGCTACGACGAGCTGCTCAAGCGCTTTGGCGTCAACCTGCCCGCCGCCGGGTTCGCCCTTTATCTGGAGCGCGTGCACGTCGCTCAGATGGAGGAGGAATCCGTGGCTGGAGGCGGCCGATGAGCGTCGCCGGCATGGGACAGGCAAGGGGTCAGGGGCCGCTGCGCCTCGCGGTCCCGCGCGGCGCGCTGCTCGGCGAGACGCTCGACGCGCTGGACGCGATCGGCGTCGACACCAACGAGGTGCGTGGCGAGTCGCGCTCGCTGATCTTTGAGACGGAGGGCCTCACCCTGGTCACGATGCGGCCCTCCGACGTGCCCACCTACGTCGAGGCGGGCGCCGCCGACGTCGGCATCACCGGCAAGGACGTCCTGCTCGAGCAGCACGGCCGGGTCGTCTACGAGCTGCTCGACCTCGGCTACGGCCGTTGCCGCATGGTCCTCGCCGGTCGCAAGGGGGACGAGCGCTTGGGCGAATCCCAGCGCCGCCTCGGGATGATGCGGATTGCGACCAAGTACCCGCGCACCGCAGAACGCCACTTCGAGCAGACCGGCCGCCAGGTCGAGGTGATCGAGGTCAAGGGCTCGATTGAGCTGGCGCCGCTGATCGGCCTCGCCGACGGCATCGTCGACCTGGTCGCCACCGGCCGCACCCTCGAGGAGAACGACCTCGAGGTCCGCGAGGAGATCGTCGAGTGCACGGCCCGCTTCGTCGCCAACCGAGTCGCCCACAAGCTGCGCGCCCGCGAGGTCGACGGGCTGACCGCGAAGCTGCGCGAGGCGATGGCGCGATGAAGATCGAGCGCTTTGAGTGGGAGGGGGCTGCGAGGACCGCATCCACGACCCGAAGTTGGGCCGAGGAGTCAGAGATAACGGTCAACGACGAAGTCCTCAGGATCTGGCAAAAGGTCCGGAGGAACGGCGATGCCGCAGTGCTTGAGCTGACGAAGCGTTTCGACGGCGTCGAGCTCGATTCGCTTCGGGTGGATCCAGAGGAGGCCAGCAGGTCCTTGAGCGGTCTCGGCGCCTCTTTAAAGGAGGCGATGGCGGTGGCGGCGGCAAACATACGCATGGTCGCCGAGGCACAGGTCGAGGAGGGGTCCCGGGTCGTCAACCTTGCGCAGGGTCAGGCCGTGACGATTCGTGAGGTGCCGGTGGGCGCGGCCGGGATCTATGCGCCGGGCGGTCGGGCCGCCTATCCCTCGAGTGTCCTGATGTGCGCGATTCCGGCCCGGGTCGCAGGGGTCGAGCGGGTCGCGCTTGCCTCTCCTCCGGGTCCCAGCGGTCACGTTGACCCCATGGTCTTGGCGGCCGCTGCTTTCTGCGAGGTCGACGAGATCTACGCGATGGGAGGAGCGCAGGCGATCTTCGCGCTCGCCCACGGCACCGAGACTGTCGGCCGGGTCAATGTCATCGCGGGTCCCGGTAACCCCTGGGTGCAGGAGGCCAAGCGAATAGCCAGCGGACTCGTCGGGATCGATTCCTACGCTGGCCCCTCCGAGCTGATGGTGATCGCGGGTCACGACGCGAATCCAGAGTGGATCGCGTTCGATCTCTGTGCCCAGGCTGAGCATGGAGCCGATAGCCCGCTGATCGTCGTGGCGGTCGAGGAGCACGTCCTCGACTCGGTTGAGGTTGCAGCGACGCAACTCGCCGGGTCGCGCGACGTCGCCGATGCGCCGTTGGCGCTCGTCCAGGTTCCCGATGCCGATGCGGCGATTGAGCTCGCCAATGCCTATGCCCCCGAGCACCTCGAGCTGATCGAGGAGGATGCCGGGCTGCTCGCTGATCGCGTCACGACCGCAGGTTGCGTTTTCGTGGGCCGCTACGGCGCCACCGCCTTCGGCGACTACGCCGCCGGCTCAAACCACGTGCTTCCGACAACCGGCGCCGGTCGCTTCTCCGGCCCGCTGGGTCCTGGCACGTTCCGTCGCAAGATCTCAACCGTAGAGGTCTCCGCCGAGGCGGCGGCGAAGCTTGCCCCGCACGTCGAGGTCCTCGCCCGCGCCGAGGGATTCCCCGTTCACGGCGAGTCGGCGATGATTAGAGCCAAGCAATGAGCCGCACAGCCAGCAGAGAGCGCAGCACCGCCGAGACCCAGATCAAGCTCTCGCTCGACCTCGATGGGGGAGAGTCGAGCGCGGCCACCGGGGTCGGCTTCCTCGACCACATGCTCGACCTGCTCGCCCGCCACGGCAGGCTCGGCCTCGAGGTCGAGGCGAATGGAGATCTCGAGACCGGCGCCCACCACACGGTCGAGGATGTCGGCATCGTGCTCGGACAGGCGCTCGACGAGGCGCTCGGCGACCGGGCGGGGATCAGGCGCTACGGCTCCGCTGTCGTGCCGATGGACGAGTCGCTGGCTGAGTGCGCGATCGACATCTCGGGCCGGCCGCTCTGCGTCTTCGATGCCGACCTGCCGACCACCTCGATCGCCGGCTTCGACACCGAGCTGGCGGAGGAGTTCTTCCGCGCCGTCGCCAACAGCGCCAAGCTGACTCTGCACGTCTCGGTCCGCTACGGGACCAACGCCCACCACATGATCGAGGCCGCCTTCAAGGCCTTCGCCCGCGCCCTTCGCGTCGCCGTCTCGATCGACCCGGCGGAGAGCGGCGTGCCCTCGACGAAGGGGACCCTCAATGAGTGA
>DASWQV010000011.1:0-9692 GCA_036403515.1 Solirubrobacterales bacterium | reverse complement strand
TCTCCAAAACCGGCGATTCCAGGTTCGAGTCCTGGCTGCCCCGCTCGGACTCTTTGGCTTTACATGGTGCAACCCCGCATGGCGCGCGGGTCTCAGCCTTTTCCGTGGGCCGCAGCCGCGGTTTCATGCTGGCTTTACTGAGATGGGAGAAGATCCAAAGGTGATTTCCACGACCCTCGCCGCGATCGACCCGGGGATCTCAACCCTTCTGCTGGTCCCGCTCGCCGTGCTTCTCTGCGCCTTGTTGACGCTCGTGTTGGCCCTAGCGGCCGGCGCCACGGCGATGTGGATGCTGCGGCGGGCTTCGGTCACTGTTCTCGGCTCATCCCAGGACTTCTGATGCCCGCCCGTCTCTACTGGCGCGAGGCGGTCGCTCGCTACGAGCGACCCTCCGTTCGCCGCAGCCTGTTCGATCTGGCCACCTCGGTCGTGCCCTACCTCGTTCTGAGCGTAGCCATGTACGCGAGCCTTCAGGTCTCGGTCTGGATCACCCTTGCCCTCTCGCTTCCGGCGGCCGGCTTCCTGCTGCGCACCTTCATCGTCTTCCACGACTGCGCCCATGGCTCCTTCCTGCCGAACCGGCGGGCGAACCTGTGGGTCGGCCGGTTCGCCGGCCTGCTCGTGTTTCAGCCCTTTTCCAACTGGCGCCACAACCACGCCGTCCACCACGGCAGCTCCGGCGATCTCGACCGCCGCGGCACCGGCGACGTCGCGACCCTGACGGTCGACGAGTACCTGGCCCGTCCCTGGAAGTCGCGGCTTGGCTACCGGCTCTTCCGTAGCCCGCTCGTGATGTTCGGGATCGGACCGATCTGGTCGCTGATGATCGGTCCCCGTCTGTGGTCGAGCAGGATGCGCCCGCGCCAGCGCCGAAGCGTGATCGCAACGAACATCGTCCTGGCGATCGTGATCGGGGCGATCATCTCGATCGTCGGCCTGCAGGCATGGCTGCTGGTGCAGATGCCGACCGCGATCCTCGCCGGCACCCTCGGCGTCTTCATGTTCTACGTCCAGCACCAGTTCGAGGACGTCTACTGGGAGACGTCGGATCGGTGGAGCTACGCGGACGCCGCCCTGCAGGGAAGCTCCTATCTGAAGCTGCCGAAGCTCCTCCAGTTCTTCACCGGCAACATCGGCCTCCACCACGTTCACCATCTCAGCGCCAAGATCCCCAACTACAACCTCCAGCGCGCCCACGACGAGAGCTCGATCTTCCACAGTGTTCCGGTGCTCGGCGTGAAGGACGGCCTGCGGGCGATCGGCCTCAAGGTGATCGACCGCCAGAGCGGCCGCTTGCTGACCTGGCGTGAGGTCAAAGCCCTGGGCTAATTAACGGCCTTGCGGCCCGAACGTGGCAATGAGAGCCACACGTCGGCGCCGCCGCCGTCTGCATTCGCAGCATGAGCCTCGCCGCCGTGGGCGCGGGCGACGGTGCGCACGATCGCCAACCCGAGGCCGCTGCCGCCGTCGCGCCGGCCGGAGCTGGGGCGGCTAAACCGCTCGAAGGCTCGTGGCAGAAAGTCCGGCGGGAACCCGGGGCCGTGGTCCCGGACGCGGATCTCGACCACCTCATTGGCGAGCGCAGCGAGTGAGATATCGACTCCGCCGCTGCCGTGGCGAAGGGCATTGTCGATGACATTGCCGACGGCCTGGTCGATCCGTAGCCGGTCGACACGGGCTTCGAGCGGCTCTCCCTGCAGCACGATAGCTCGCCCCTCTTCCTCCGCGCGCCGGGCAAAGCGCCGCCACACCCCCTCCAGCACCTCGCGGAGATCGACGCGGGCCAGCCGCAACGGCAGCTCGCCACGCTCGGTCTGGGCGATCGTCAGCAGATCTTCGGCGAGCTGGCTGAGGCGGTCGGTCTCCTCGGCTGCCGAGGTGAGCGCCGCCCGCAGCTCGGCCGCAGAGCGGCCCTCGGCGAGCGCGAGCTCGAGCTCGGTGCGAAGGATCGCCAGCGGCGTTCGCAGCTCGTGGCTGGCGTCGGCGACGAAGGTGCGCTCGTGCTCAAGAGCCTCGCCCAGTCGCTGCAGCATTTCGTTCAGCGTCATCCCAAGGCGAGCGACCTCGTCGTGAGTCGGCGGCACTGGCAGTCGCTCATCGGGCTCGGCGGCGGAGATAGTCGCGGCCCGCGCGCGCATCGCCTCGACCGGGCGTAGGGCCGCTGCGGCGACCCAATAGGCCGCGAGCGAGGCCAGTACCAGTGCCACCGGCCCGCTCAGCAGGAGCAGCTGCAGCAGGTCTTCCAGCGACTCGCTCCGTTTCTGAGCGTTGCCCAGCTCTGAAGCGAAGCGCAGGTAGACGAAGACGCCGGTGGCGCCGAGCACGAGCGCCATCACCGCGGCGAAGACGAGGGTGACGCGCAGGCGGATCGAGGCCCGGTTGAAAGGCTGGCGGCTCAACGGCCCCCGTCCTTGCGCAGCCGGTAGCCGGCGCCGCGGACCGTCTCCAGCGTCTTGACGCCGAAGGGCTGGTCGATCTTTTGGCGCAGATACCGGACGTAGACCTCGATCACGTTTGAGCGGTGCTCGTAGTCGTACTCCCAAGCGTGCTCGAGCAGCTGGGTCCTGGTGAGGACGTGGCCGGGGTTGTGCATGAAGACCTCGAGCAGCGTGAACTCCTTTGCCGAGAGCTCGATCTCGGCCTCACCCCGCCAGACCTGGCGGGTCGCGGAATCGAGGCGCAGGTCGCCGACCTCGACGACGGTGGGCCGCTCGGCCTGGCCGCGGCGCGCCAGCGCCCGCAGGCGGGCGAGCAGCTCGGCGAAGGAGAACGGCTTGGTCAGGTAGTCGTCGGCGCCGCCGTCGAGCCCCGAGATGCGGTCTTCGAGCGCTCCTCGCGCCGTCAACATGAGAACCGGGGACCAGACTCCGTCCACGCGCAGCCGGCGGCAGGTCTCGAAGCCGTCGATCCCCGGCAGGACCACGTCGAGGACGATCGCATCGTAGGCGGAGGTCCGCACCATCGCCAGAGCCTCCTCCCCGGTGCCGGCGACATCGACGGTGAGGCCATCCTCTTTCAAGCCGCGGCGGATCAACGCCGCCATCTTCACCTCGTCCTCGACGATCAAGACGTGCATGGCAGGACGATCAACGCTGAAGATGAAGGGAAGATGAGGAGCCTCTTGGGGCTCCGCGGATCAACCGCCGCCGTAGGCGACGACGAGGTCAGTGGCCACTCCGACGAAGAAGCCGAAGGCCACTAGCCAGAGCCCCAGCTCGCGATGCCCGTAGCGGCGCATACCGTTCCTGATCTCTCCGATGACGTAGAGGATCGCGCCGCCTGCGATCGCGTAGAAGGCGAGTTCGAGCGGTTCGGAGGTGACGCTGTAGCCGAGCATTGCGCCGAGGAAGGTCGGCGCCCCGCCGATCAGCCCGACCAGTCCGAGCCATCCCCAGGTGGGTCGTACGTCCCCGAGCGGTCCGACGATGCCGAAGCCCTCGGTGGCATTGTGGAGAGCGAAGCCGACGATCAGCACGGTGGCGAGGCTGATGTCTCCGGCGCTGGCCGACACCCCGATGGCAAGTCCCTCGGCGAAGTTGTGGAGCCCGATCGCGACCGCGATCGTCATCCCGATCCCCAAAGCCCGCGCCCGCGCGGCCGAATCCCGTTGGGCGACCTGCTCGGCACTCAGCACGTCGGTCGCCCCGCCTGAGATCGGCGGCAAGGGCCTCATCGAGCGCAGCCGGCGCTCGATCGTCGCCAGGCCCGCGGAACCGAGCGCAAAGCCGGTGCCCAGCAGTGCCGCCAGGAAGAGCGCGTGGCCGAGACTCGTGGAATCGTTCTTGAAGCCCTCGACTGCGCCCTCGACAATTCCGAATGCGTGCTCCATGACGTCGACGAAGATGAAGGCGAGGACGCCGACCGAGAACATCGCAAGCGCAACCCGGGCGCGATCGCCGAGCAGCTGCAAGCGACCGAATGGAAGGCCGAGGTAGATCGTGAAGCCCGCGAGGGCGCCGAGGAGTGCCGTTTCCGCAAAGGACATTAGGGCACCCTAATGCTAGCTGTGCCCGGCCTCCGATGAAGGCTGACTCAGCCCGGCGCTGTAGGAGACCAACTCCAGCTTCTCGACCGGGCCTTTGACGGCGACCTCGCGGACGGTTCCGACCCCCCGCACGTAGTACTTGTTGTCAACGGCGGCTGGCTCGAGCGGCGTCCACTCCCTCGTCCGCAGCGCCTTCCGGGTTGAGACGAAGGGCACCGACACGCTCGCCTCCAGGTCGAGGACCCGGAAATGGTCTTCGGCTTGGTCTTTGAGGAACTCCTGGCGGCCGACGAGTCCGACCTTCGGGTGTCCCGGGATCAGGACTCCGGGCCGAGCGCCTTCGACTCCGGCCTCGAAGGAGCCTTCGGTGCTGGTCGTCTTGCCATGCGCGTTCAGCTCTTCGGTTTCCTCACCGAAGTACCAGACGTTCCCGTGGCGGTCTTGCGCATAGAAGTCGTCCGTCACCTCCTCGGGCTTGTCCTTCACCGACACGATGTCGTGGACGACGGTCATGGTGACGCCGAGGATCTTCTTCGTCCGATGGGTGGCCGTGACGACGTCGGTCGTGTTCACGCCTTCCTTGACGCCCTTGTAGCGCCAGACGCTGCCCGGCTTCAGCGGAAACCAGGGATTGGTCACTTCCCGGACGAAGTCGCCCTGGCTGATCGTCGGCGGCCAGCCCGGCCCGGCGCCGGAGGGGATCGCCCCTGCGGCCGGAGCGGCGTCGGCGGCGCTCGATCCGACGGCCCCGCCGCCGATCAGGCTCCAGCACACCGCGAGTGCCAGGATCGCCTTCCCGGTGAAGAGACGGTTGATCGACTTCATGCTGTCCTCCTCGTCTCAGTTGGTGTTGGCCCCCGCTTCGGCGTTTAGCGCTCCTACTGCGCCGGCGCAACTGCCAGCGTCGCGTACCCAAGCTCGGCGATCCGATGCGGCAGGTCAACATGGAGCCAGTGCGAGATGTGGCTCGGGGGCGTCTCGATGATGATCTCGCCGTAAGAGCGGGACTTGAGCTCTTCGACGACGTCGTCATAGGCGTTGGGGCTGTTCGCGACGCGCCCCGACACAGCGCCGCCCGCGGGTCCTTGGATCTGTGGGAGCGCCTTCGCCAACAGTGCCTCTCCCTCGCCGGTGTCCGGCCTGTTGCGATCGAAGGCCAGGTGGTCGGGATTGGGGACCAGGACAAAGAAGCGAGCAGCACCCTTGGCCGCCCGCTCTCGCACCGCCTCCAGCAGCTCCGCGGTCGCCTCGACCTTGTTGAGCACGATGAGGACCGCCGGAGTCCCATCTCGCCCCGACGCCGCTGGGGCAGGAAGAGGCCCGGACCGGATCACGTCTCGCTTGGAGATCGCCAGGAAGACGACCAGGGCGAGGATCGTCGAGAGGAAGATGATGCTGGTCAGGTTGGTCCCCAGCCCGAGCCCACCTTCTCCGGTCGGCGAGGCGAGGTAGTCGCCGATCGAGGCACCAAGCGGTCGGGTGAGGATGTAGGCGAGCCAGAAGGAGAGGATCGCGTTCATCCGCAGGCCGAAGTGCAGGACGGCGACGACGACGATCGCACCGGCGAAGATCCCCAGCGCGGCGAGGTAGCCGAGTTCGAGCTGCTCGGAGAGGAAGTCGCCGGCCGAGGTGCCGAGAGCGAAGGTGAAGAGGATCGCCAGCCAGTAGAACGCCTCGCGGCGGGTGGTGAAGATCGTGTGGACCGAGAGGGTGCGCTCGACCGCGTACCAGCTTGCGAAGACGCAGATCAGGATCGCGCCGAAGGCGATCGTCGTCGTTTCCAGGGTGACGCCGTAGTTATCGACCAGGTTGTCGCTGACCAAGGTGCCGACGACGCTGATCAGGACGACCGCCAGCCAATAGATGCCCGGCACGTACTTCCGCGCCCGGAACTGGAAGACGAGGACGGCGATCAGCAGCGCCCCCATGACGTAGCTGGTGCCGCTGAGGCCGAGGCCGAGGTTTTCGTTCAAGTTGTCGGCGAAGGTCTCGCCGACGGTCGTGCAGAGAACCTTGATCACCCAGAAGTAGACGGTGATCTCGGGCACCTTGTTGAGCATCTTTCGCGCCCACCACTTGGCGGAGCGCTCCGACGCCGGGGCGACTGGGGACATCGTGGCCGAGGTCATGGCGTGGCAGGGTGGAGCACGCGGCTAAATCCAAGATGAGAGTCGCGGACTTTTCAGCGAACTCTTAGATCGCCGCTCGCCGTGCGGCGTGCTTCATCTGTCTCGCCCTCGGCCGCTGTGTGGAGCCCGGCTGAAGGCCAAGCGGTTGCCGGCGCGGACCGAGCGGTAGGAGGATCGCCAGGACCAGAACCGGCGGCAGCACCCAGGCCGGAAAGAGCGGCGCCAGCGCGACGTCGCCGCCCGGCCAGGCGACCCCGGCTCCCTCAACGCTCCAGAAGACGCCGAAAGTGGTCAGCAGGACGCCGACCGCGAACTTCATCGCGTTCTCTGGCACGCGAGCAAGGGGCGCCCGCGCAGCCAGCCCGCCGAGCACGACGGCAGCGACTGTCCGGCGACGGCGACGATCACCGCAAGGGCCGCCAGCGCCGCGCCGACGCCGGCGAGGGCGGAGGACCAGTGTCGGGTGGAGCCGACGGCGAGCACGATCGTGAACGCCTCCACCACCTCGACCGCGCTGGCCAGGAAGACCGAGATCGCGAGCCCCGCTTGGGCGCCGTTCATCGCCATGGACTGAATGGTGCCCACCGGAAGGCTCGGGTTGCTGTCTCCTAACAAAGATGTGAAAGCCTGCGCGGGAAATGGACTGGTCGATCCTCCACTCGCTAAACGACTTTCTCTACCACCACGACGGCGTCGAGGACCCCCTGCTCTTCTACGTCAACGTATCCGAGGCGCTCTTCATCGCCACCCTGGCTGTGATCTTCATCGCTGCCAGCGGCACCCGGCACCTTGCCTGGCGGCGGGCGGCGGTGGCTGCGGTGCTGAGCGCGGGTCTGGCCCTCGCAATCGGCAAGGTGATCTCCGAAATTGTCGATCGGTCGCGTCCCTTTGTCGTCGACTCGGGCGGCGTCCACCTCTTCTCGGCTCACGCTCCCGACCCAGGTTTCCCGAGTGACCACGCGACCGCCTCCTTCGCGATCGCGACGGCGATCTTCCTCCGCCACCGCAGTTGGGGAGTCGTCGCGCTGTTTGCCGCCGCGCTCCTCTCGATCGGGCGCGTCGCGATCGGCATCCACTTCCCCAGCGACGTCCTCGCCGGAGCCGCGCTCGGCGCCGCCGCTGCGCTCGTCCTTCGGCCGCCGCCGCTGCGAGCCAGGATCGACGCCCTCTCGGACTGGCTCGGCAGTTACTGCGATCGGGCGCTGGGCTGGGGCGCGGGGCTGATCGGCCTCGGCTGGCGACCGTAGCGACGACCCCAGAGGCAGTGTCACCCAGGTTGCCCTAGCTCTGGCGAAGTCTCACGCGCGCTTCATAGACCAACTGTTCAGCGGCCGCGGGGGGCCTATTTCTCGAGCGCTGGCGATCTCCTTGAAGTTGAGCGCCGCCAACTCTCGCATGAGCAGCGCGGCGCGCTGGCGCGCGGGCAGCCCGCTGACCTCGGCGAGGTGGCCCTGGAGGCGCTCCCCCTGTTCGGCCCTCTCGAAGGGGTAGAGCGAGGGCCTGCCAGGCATTCCGGGTCAATTGCCCGCGCCGCGCCACAATATTCAGGAGTTCCAGTGACTCCTCAAAGGCAACCCGGCAGAGACACGATAGAGCTCTTGTTGGTAGCGCCTTAAAAGCGCCGCCAAGGCACGCTCGTCACCGTTTGCCGCCTTGCGGGCAAGCAGTTCGTTCGGAACTGCCGATGGGCGGATCGAGCGGGCGAGGGGCATCACCTGCGAGATCGCCCTCCTCGGCTGACAATCCGCAGATCGCTTCATTCCCCTACGAATTCCCTGGCGACAACGTCGACTAGGATTTGGCTCTGTAGTGCCCCTGGGGAGCGAGTTAACGGCTAAGGCACCGGTCTCCAAAACCGGCCATAGAGGGGGTGCGCAAAGCCAATCAGGAGGATCCGCACCGCAAGATCTACGACGGCCCTCCGGCGGTCAAAAGGCCGGTGGAGGTCACCCTGAGCTCCGCCTAGCGCACTTCAGCGCGGCGCCGGCCGCAGGCCGATCAGCTCGTAATAACCGATCAGGTAGAGGCGGCGGCCGTCGGAGACCATCGGCGTGTAGCCGGCCTGCTCGAGCTGGAAGGTCCTGCGGTGTGTGCGGACGTCGATGCCGAGCGCGTCGCGGGTCTTGAAGCTCGAGGTGTAGACGGTGTGGCCGATCACGGTCGCCGTCCCCGGCACCGGGCCGCCGACGTCATAGCGCCACTCCTTTTTGCCGCTCAGGGCGTCGATGGCGTAGAGGTGCTCGTCGTAGGATCCGATGTACACGGTTGGAGGAGTGCCCGGGACCCTGGCGACGGCGGGCGAGCCGTAGACGAAGTTGCCGGTCGGGAAGGACCAGGCGACCTTGCCGTTCCTTTCGTCGAAGGCAAAGATCGTGCCGTCGTCGCGGCCCGCGTAGACGCGGCCGAAGGCAATCGCGGGGGAAGAGTAGAAGCCCCCCTTGCCGAACGGTGGCGCCTGCGACGTGTTGGTGCGCCAAAGCAGCTTGCCGTCCTTGGCGTCGAGGCAGAACATGCCGCTCTCGTAGTCGGCGACGAAGAGGCGACCGTCGTGGAAGCTGGGGCTGGCTTTGATCGCGCCCGGAGAGTTGAACTGCCAGAGGATCTTGCCGTCGGAGGCGCGCAGCGCGACCACGTTCGTCTTGTCGGTGCCGAGGTAGAGTCTGTTGCCGACGGCCATCGGGGAGGATTCGAGATGGCCGGCGAGTTTGCGCTTCCAGGCCCGCTTGCCGGTCCTGGCGTCGACCGCGACGAGATTGCCGTCGACGTAAGCGAAGAAGACCTTGCCCTGGTGGTAGACGGGCGCGGTCACGTCAGTCGGCGTTCCCGAGTCCTTCGGGTCGGTGTTCCTCTCCCAGAGGATCTTGCGATCGCTGAGCCGTACCGCCTTGGCGTTGCCGTACTTGTTGACGACGTAGGCAACGCCATTGGCGACGGGGGGAGGGAACTCGATCAGGGCATGGGTGTTGATCGACCACGCCTCGCGCAGCGGCGGATCGAGCGCTCGCCGCGGCGGGGCCGGCAGGTAGTGGGTGCGCTCCGGCACGCGGCCAAAAAGGGGCCAGGAGACGAGGGGGGAGGCGGCTGCCGAAGCATGGGAGCCATTCTCATCGCTGGAAGAGCCGCCGCAGCCGCCAAGCGCGAGCGTCCCGACTAGGAGGGCGAGAAAGGAGGCGATGCATCTTCCGGACCGGCTGCCCATGATCCGATCTGCATCGACGTTCAGGGCGGGAACTTGAGCCGTGCCGCGCCGTGGAAAGGAGAGCGGCGGACGAGAATCGAACTCGCGTCATCAGCTTGGAAGGCTGAGGCTCTACCGTTGAGCTACCGCCGCACGGATTCGTCAGAATGTACGGCAGCCACGGGGAGTGGCGCAGTCTGGTAGCGCACTCGGCTGGGGGCCGAGCGGTCGCAGGTTCAAATCCTGTCTCCCCGATAAGTGTGATGTGTCGCGACATCGGAGACAGATGTCGCGGGACATCGTAGACACCTCAACCCCCTCCGATCGGTTGATAGTCGCGACTGGGATCGAGGACCAGCTGGCGAATCAGCTCACCCGTTTCCCTGTCGAGAACCCGGAT
>DASWQV010000010.1:0-12262 GCA_036403515.1 Solirubrobacterales bacterium | reverse complement strand
TGGCGACGCGCTCCTCGCTGACCCGCACCCACTCGAGCGCCTGCTTGGCGGTCTCGTGCAGCTCCTCAGTAGCCGCCCCAACCGCTCTCAGCTGAACCCCAGGTTCCCCCATGAGCGCCAACCTACTATCCGCACCGGAGGCCTATCTACCCAGCTCAACGCTAAAACGCGCATTTAGCGGACTAGCGAGATGAACTCTTGACCGATCCCGGTAGGGGTGGAACGTCTTGTACTTTTTGGGCGCCCACCTTGAGGCGTCAGCAGGGTCGCTCCATCCAAAAAGTTAAGTGAAACCCCTACCGGGATCGGTCAAGATCCTAAGCCGACTTCTCAGCCTCACGCGCGTGCAGTTCCCGCTTGAGCACCTTCCCGGTGGCGTTGCGCGGCAGCTCGTCGAGGAACTCAATCTCTCGCGGCGCCTTGTATGAGGCGAGGTTGGCCTTGATGTGGGCTCTCAGCTCTTTTTCGGAGACCTCGGCGTCCGCCGCGGCGACGACAAAGGCCTTGAGGCGCTGGCCGAACTCCTCGTCGTCGACTCCGATCACGGCAACCTCGACAACGGCGTTGTGATCGGCGAGCAGGTCCTCCACCTCGCGCGGGAAGACGTTCTCGCCACCGGAGACGATCATCTCGTCGTCACGACCGTCGATGAAGAGGCGTCCGTCGACGTCGAGATGGCCGACGTCGCCGCTGCTGAGCAGGCCATCGATCACCTCCTTGCCACCGCCGCCGGTATAGCCCTCGAAGGACATCTCGTTGCCGACGAAGATCCGCCCGACCTCACCGGTGGGCACCTGCCGCCCGGCCTCGTCGTAGAGCCGGACCACCGTGCCACGAGGCGGGCGTCCCGCCGTGCCCGGCGCAGCGCGCAGATCCTCAGGTGTGGCGACGGTCGCGTAGGCGACCTCGGTGGAGCCGTAGAGGTTGTAGATGTTGTCGCCGAAGCGGTCCATCCACTCGATCGCCAGCTCGCCGGGCAGCGCCGAGCCGGAGGCAGAGGTGATCCGCAGCGAGGACAGGTCGTAGGCGTTGAGGGTCTCCTCGGGGAGCCGCAGGATGCGCTGCAGCATCACTGGCACGACCGCCAGCACGTCGGCGCGGTAATCCTGCACGGCGCGCAGCGTTTCCTCCTCGTCGAAGCGCCGGCGCAGGACCATCGTCGAGGCGGTCGGCAGGCTCATCACGAAGTGAAAGAAGCCCCAGGAGTGAAAGAGGGGCGCCGCGATCATCATCGTCTGGCGTGCCCGGTACGGAATCTTGTCGATCAAGGCGGCGATCGCCAGCAGGCCGTCGGGGTTGGAGCGTTGGGCGCCCTTCGGGGTGCCCGTCGTGCCCGAGGTGAGGATGACGAAGCGCGGTTTGTCGGGCGGTGGCTTGAGGTTTGAGCCGTCGCCGGCGGCGATCAGCGAGTCGAGCGAGACGCCGTCGACCTCGGCGTCGTGCCAGGCGACCACGCGCTCGATGCCATCGTCCACGCCCTCCAGCAGCCCGGCGAACTCCTCGTCGTAGACCAGTGCCTTGGGCTCCTCGCGCCGCATCACCTCGACCAGCTGGGGCCCGGCGAACATCGTGTTGAGGTAGAGCGCGCTGGCGCCGAGCTTGGCCGCGGCGAGGGTCGTCTCGACGAAGCCGCGATGGTTGCGGCACATCACTCCGATTCCGTCGCCGGGACCGATTCCCATCTCGGCGAAGGAATGGGCGAGCGCGTTGGAGCGCTGGTGGACGCGCTCGAAACTGAGCGAGCCGCGTTCGTCGATCAGCATCGTCTCGTGCGGATATTTGTGCGCCGCAGTGGCGACGCCGGTCGCCGGCGAGGCGCCCCAACGCAGGAACGTGGCGGCAACCTTGGCGGCCTTGTCGGGTCGGATCAAACCGACTATCCCGGCCTCGCGCAGAACCTTCGCCTCGAAGGCCGAGTCGGAGACCGACTGGCGGACGCCGGCAGCTATGGAACCGAGAGCTCCCACGGACCGCGAAGCCTAGTCGCTATCCACCGAGGCGACGGCGATGCAGGCGATCCCCTCGCCACGACCGATCCATCCCATCCCCTCGTTGGTCGTCGCCTTGACGGTGACCCGGGCCGAGGTCGCCTCGGCGAGGATGCGCTCCATCTCTGCGCGCAGCGGTCCGATCCGCGGCTCCTCGCAGACCAAGGTCGCGTCGATGTTGACGATCCGGCCCGAGACGGTGCCGACGGCGGTGCGCAGCAGGTCGATCGAGTCGGCGTCGCGCCATACCTCCTCATCGTCGGGGAAGAGCGCCCCGATGTCACCCTGCCCGGCGGCGCCGAGCAGCGCGTCGATCACTGCATGGGTGAGCACGTCGGCGTCGGAGTGCCCCGAGAGGCCGCGTGGGTGCTCGACCTCAACCCCGCCGAGGACCAGCCGCCGGCCGTCGGCGAAGCGGTGGCTGTCGTAGCCGATGCCGACACTCATCGCTTCGGATCTCCAGGCACCGGGCTTGGCAGGGGCTCCAGCCGGCGCTGGCGGCGCTCGAAAACACAGATCTCCTCGACTTCGAGGTCGGCGAGGAACTCGAGCGCCCGGTCGTAAGCGAAGCCGACCTGCTCGGGCAGGTGGGCGTCGGAGGAGAGCGCGAAGGACGCGCCCGCCTCGACGCACATCTCGGCAAAGCCAAGGGCGGGGTAGATCTCGCCAACCGGCTTGCGCAGCCCCGCGGTCGAGAGCTCAACCGCGATGCCGCTCTCGGCGATCGCTTCGACCGCCGGCTCGTAGTAGTGGCGCGGATCGCGCTCGGGCAGCGGCCTGGCGCCGCCCCAGACCTTGACGAGATCGGGGTGGGCGAGGATGTCGAAGAGGCCGGAGCGGGCGCACTCCGCGACGGCGGCGAAGTAGCGACGCCAGACCTCATCCGGATCGCCCTTGCTTTCCCAGACGTCCCAGCCAGGGTGATCGACCGCGGCATCGCCGAGGAAGTGGACCGAGCCGACCACGTAGTCGAAGTCACGTGCCTCGAGCAGCGCCGCGGTGCGGTCCTCGGCGGCCGGGATGAAGTCGCACTCGATCCCCAGCCGCAGCGGCGTGCCGCGGACGAAGTCGCAGTAGGCGTCGAGATCGTCGCGAGCCTGTTCCTCCCAGAGCGGATGGCGCCAGAGGTCGAGAGCTTGCGTGAAGCGGTAGACGTGCTCGGAAACGCCCAGCTCGCCAATGCCCGCCTCCGCCGCGGCGGCGAGGTAACGCTCGACGTTCTCGGCGGTGAAGTAGCGCTCCGTGGTCGTGCCGGGCTCGTCCGGACGCAGGTGCAGGTGGTAATCGGTGAGCATGGAGAGGCGAGATTAGGCGACCCGGGCCGCGGATACGCTGAGGCCATGGTCCACCTGCGGATCGTCGTCCCGGAAGACCGCTGCGCGAAGGTCCTCGACCTGCTCGAAGCGGCCCCGTCTGTCTGCAATCTCATCTTCCTTGCCGGCGCCGCTCGCCAGCCAAAGGGCGACGTTGTCCTCTGCGACATCGCCCGCGAGGAAGCCAGCGTGCTGATCGGCGACCTGAAGGAGCTGGGTGTCGCCCGCGACGGCTCGATCTCGCTCGAGCAGATCGACTCGCAGCTCTCGGAGGCGGCGAGTCGGGCAGAGCGCGCGGCCCGCGGCAGGCCCTCCGACGCGGTCGTCTGGGAGGAGGTTGAGACACGCACCTCGGAGACCACCGAGCTCGGCGGCAATTTCCTGATCTTCATGGTGCTGGCCTGCCTGATCGCCTCGGTCGGGATCTTCCTCGGCTCGCCAATCCTGATCGTCGGCGCGATGGTCGTCGGGCCCGAGTTCGGACCGCTCGCGGGCTTCTGCGTCGCGGTCGTCGAGAGGCGGCGGAGCGTTGCCCTGCGCTCGCTCGCCGCCCTCGCACTCGGCTTTCCGGTCGGGATCAGCGCCGCCTTCCTCTTCACTCTCCTCGCCAAGGGGACCGGCATGCTCGACGCGGACTTCAGCGGCTCGATGCATCCGCTCACCCAATTCATCTCCAAGCCCGATGACTTCTCCTTCCTCGTCGCCTGCTTCGCCGGCGCCGCCGGCCTGCTCTCGCTGACCTCGGCCAAGTCAGGCGCGCTGATCGGGGTGCTGATCTCGGTCACAACAATCCCCGCCGCCGCCAACATCGGCGTCGCCGCGGCGGATACCGACTGGTCCGAATGGCGCGGGGCGATGGCCCAGCTGGCGGTCAACCTGACAGGGATCGTGATCGCCGGCGTGACCACGCTCTCCATCCAACGCAAGCTCTACGAGCGGCGGCGACAACGGCACATGGACGACGGCGTACGCGCGGTCGCCGGCCTGCCGAGCGACCGGCGCGGAGTGGGGCCGCCTCGATGATCCGCCAGCTCTCGATCCTGCTGGCGGCCTTCGCCGGCGGCACGGCCATCGCCGCAGCCCTCGGTGCCGTCAGCTTCGGGGTCGCCCTCGGCGTCGGTCAGATCTGTTTCGCCGCCGCCCTGGCCTGGGTTTTGCTCGAGTGAGTCGCCTCGGGGCGACATACGCCCTCAACGTGATGTGGTCAATGGACTCGATCGGCGAGCAGCGCCTCGGCCAGCCCTAGGTCCAGCGGCGTTGTCACCTTGAGGTTCTCGGCGGGCGACGGGTGGATAAGAACCTTCCCTCCCGACGCCTCGATCAAGATTGCCTCGTCGGTGGCGGTGGCGACACGCCCATCATCCGCCTCCAGCGCCTCGCGCAATGCCGCGGCGCGGAAGACCTGCGGTGTCTGCGCCGCCCACAATTGGTCTCGGTCCAAGGTCGATTCAATGACGAGGGATGCATTTCCCCCGTCCTGCGTGGCAAATGCATCCTTCGTCGCTTCCCTGACCCGCTTGATCGTGTCGGTGACCGGGGTCGCCGCGATCACGCCGGCGGCCGCGGGGTCGGCGGCCAGAGTCGCAACTACCTCCTCGATTAGCTCCGGCGTGACCAGCGGCCGCGCCGCGTCGTGGATCGCGACGAGGTCGGTGCCCACCGTCCGCAGCGCGCAGGCGACCGACTGAGCACGCGTGGCGCCGCCTTCCACTACGTCGAGACCATGCCCGGTCAGCTCGTGACCATGGCCCGGCGGACAGGCGACCACGATTGAGCGGACCGCTGCGCAGGTCCGAAAGGCCTCGATCGACCACTCGACCATCGGCCTGCCGGCGAGCGGCACGAAGGCCTTCGGGCCGCCGGCTCCGAGCCTCTGCCCGGAGCCGGCGGCCGCGATGACCGCTGTGACGCTGTTGGAACTAGGCGGTCGCCGTGGCGGCGTAGCGCTCCTCCAACAGACCGTCGAGGTATTCCTCCGCGCCGTCCTCGTCTTTGTCGAGCGCGTACATGAACTCGGAGGCGAGGATCTTCTTCGCCCGCGTGTACATCTGCTTCTCGCCGGTGGAGAGGCCCTTTTCCATCTCGCGGATCGCGAGGTTGCGGACGACCTCGGCCAGCTCGAACACATCGCCGGTCTTGATCTTCTCGCGGTTGTACTTGAAGCGCCGGTTCCAGTTCTTCGGCATGTCTGACACGTCGTCGGTGAGGACGCCAGTCACCTTCTTGATTTCCTCCTCGTCGATCACCCGCCGCAGGCCCGCAACGCCGGCGTTTTCGCAGGGGACCATCACCGTCAGCTCGTTATGGAGGATCTTGATCGTCAGGTATTCCCGCTCCTCACCCATCAGCTCACGGGACTCCTTCTTCAGCACGAGGCCTGCACCGTGGTGGGGGTAGACGACCTTGTCACCCTCCTCGAAATCGCAGACGTACGGGGCGTCTGCCTCGAGGCCCACCTCCATGACCTCCTCAGCTAGCTCAGAAATCGCGTGCTCCTTTCTCTTCTCGACGGCGTCATTTGCCGTCTAGCTCTGTAGGTACCGGTCAACCAGATCGACCTCCTGGAGCCTGCGCAGGCCCTCGCGGATGTCCTTGGCGCGGGTGGACCCCACGCCGTCGACAGCCTCGAGGTCAGCGTCGGAGGCAGCGAGCACCTCCTCCAACCCACCCAGCTCATGGATGATCTTCTGGACGACAAGCTTGGGGATGCGCGGCACGCGGCCGAGCACGCGGTAGCCCCGCGGGGCGACCGGAAAGTCAAGGGTGTTGAGCTTGCGGTCGTAGCCGAGCAGCTCGGCGAGACGACCGAAGTCGAGCACGTCCTGGTGCGGCAGCCGGGCCAGTGACTGAACCACGGTGGCCAGGTTCTGCTCGGAGTCCTCGACCGAGTAATCGCGGATCAGCGCCGTCTTGTCGGCGGCGACGCCGACCATCGTCTCCTCCAGCTGCATCTCGATCAGGCGTCCCTCGGTGCCGAGCTCGACGATGTAGCGCTCGACCTCGACCGCCATCCTGGTGACCAGCTCGGAGCGCTGCAGGACGGCGAGCGCGTCGTAGAGCACGCCGCCCCCCTCGAACTCGAGCACGGTGAGCCGGTTGGAAACCTGATCCAGGCGGGCGCGGTACTTGTCGAGCGTCGCCAGGCCCTGATTGGCCTTGGCCAGCACAGCCGGGATGTCCTGGAGGATGTACTTCGTCCCCTCGACGTAGAGGGAGACGACGTCGCGACGCTGGGAGATCGCGATCACCAGCGCCTCGGTCTGCTTGGAGACGCGCTCGGCGGTGCGGTGGCGAGTGCCGGTCTCCGAGGAGAGGATCGTCGGGTCCGGCATCAGCTGCACGTTGGCCCAGGTGATCTTCGTCGCCTCCGCGTTGAGCACGATCGCCCCGTCCATCTTTGCCACCTGATAGAGCATCGCCGGCGTGTAGTCGATGTCGAGCCTGATCCCGCCGGAGAGCAGGTGCGAGATATCGCCGGGATCGCCGACGACGATCAGGCCCCCGGTGCGCGAGTGGACGATGTTGTCGAGGCCCTCGCGCAGCGCGCCGCCGGGCGCGACGACATCGAGAGCCCTCAGTAGCCTGGGATCTTGACGTTCGGACAACTCATGAAGCTCATCACCAGGCGCTGACATCGCTTCTTAGGATGGCAAAAACCGCTTTGGAATGCGGTGTGGGCAATCCCAAGTGGACAGGTCGGAATGGTCATTGTCAAGGAAACCGATCACCCAAGGGCCTATCTATCCCCCTAAACCCGGCAATCCGTCAACTCACCGGCCCGCCAAAGCTCAAAAAGACGACGCAGTTTCCGTGCTGGCGCTGGTCAAAGGTGAAAACGACGATGGTGCGTGTGGTGCCGCAAGGCACCGAGCGACGGCTTTCCGGCGACGGCGGGATCAGGGCCTCGCCGCTGCGGATCGCGCACGAAGATCCATGTGAGCACACCGCCGATGGCGCAGAGGCCGACGGAAACCCAGGTCGAGCCGGCAATCGAATCGGTGAATGAGTCGCCTCCAGCATGCAGGGCGTGGAAGACCGCGCCGGTCGCCGCCAGCGCCAGCGAGCCGGCGACGATGCGGTCCATCGCCAGGACGCCGGAAGCAATGCCAACCTTCTCGGCGGGCATCACCGCCATCGCCGCGGTCGACATCGGCGCGTAGACGAGGCCGATCGCAATCCCGAAGAGCAGGTAGCCGGCCAGCACCATCGGGTAGGCGCTGCCGGCTCCCACCTGGGTGAGGACGAGGAGGCCGGCGGTGCCGAAGACCATCCCGGCGCTCATCAGGCGACGGGCGCCAAAGCGGCCGATCAGACGGCCGGAGAACGGCGAGATGAAGACCATCGGCGCGGTCACCGGCAGAATCAGGAGGCCGCTGAGCAAAGCCGAGTGCCCGCGCGCGTCCTGCAGGTACTGCGGCTGGAAGAACATCACCGCCCAGTAGGAGCCCACAACAGCAAAGGCAGCGGCGCTGGCGCCGAAATACGGGCCGTTGCGAAAAAGGGTGAATTCGACGATCGGATTGCGCACCCGCTGCTCGATCCAGGCGAACAGGGCGAGCGCCGCAACTCCCCCAACCGCCAGGGCGACGGTCAGGCCCGCTCCCAATGCCCGCGCCTGCACCATCGCCAGGACGACGGCGGTGAGACCGATGCTCAGAGCGAACAGACCGCGCAGGTCGATGCGGGTCCCTGCACCGGGATCGGTTGACTCCGTCGCCGCGGCATGCATGATCGCCCCGCCAATCGCGATGATCGGCAGGTTGACCCAGAAGATCAGCCGCCAGTCGAGCGCGATCAGCGCCCCGCCGACCACCGGCCCGACCGCCAGCGCAATGGCCGAGACCGCCGCCCAGATGCCGAGGGCGCGTGGCTGCTCGGAGGCCGGAAAGGCGTTACAGACGATTGCCAGCGAGAGCGAGAGCATCGGCGCCGCGCCGACGCCCTGCAGGACGCGACCACCGATCAGCATGGCGGGGCCCTGGGCGGCGCCGGAAAGGATCGAACCGGCGGCGAAGAGCGCCATGCCGGCGAGGAAGAGGCGCTTGCGGCCGAACATGTCGCCGAGCCGGCCGGCGGTGACGACCAGGACGGCGATCGTCAGCAGATAGCCGTTCATCACCCACTGAAGCGCCTCGGCGCCGGCCCCGAGGTCGGCCCGGATCGACGACAGCGCCAGCGCCACCACTGTCGAATCGAGCATCAGGATGAAGAGGCCCGAGCAGGCGCCGATCAGGGTCCACCAGCGGCGGTTGTGCTCGTCGATCGTCAGCATCGGCGGCACAGACTATGAGGCCGAGAGGGGCCGGGGACCCCTCCTCCAGAGGCCGTTGCGCAGCAGGTCGCGGCGGGTGGAGGCGGAGTCTGGGGCCATCCTCCGGAGGCCGTTGCGCAGCAGATCGCGGAGGCTGATTCGGCTTGTGGTCGCCAAGCCTCCGGAGGACGGCCCCAGACTCCGCCTCCTCAGCGAAGCGCGACCATGTCGCGGGCGGGGTCGATTCCCCAGCGTTGCCCGACCTCGATCAGCTCATCGCTCAGGGGCCAGCGGTCGGGGCGCTCGTCGCCCTCGTGCTCGGCGTTGGCGCCCTTGAGAGCCATGCAGCCGGTGTTGTCGCCGATCCTGCGGACCTCGGCGACGTCGGCATCGCTCAAGGGGTTCTCGGCGCTTAGGGCAGCCAACTCGGCGCGCTTGTCCTCGATCGGCCGTGCCCTTTCGCCGGCCTCCTGGATCAGGGTTGGCGCCACGCACTCGACCGCGGGGTGGGCAAGGTTCCACTGGCAGGCGAGGTGCATGGGGCTGAGACCGAGGCGCTCGCGCAGCGGCCCGAAGCGCTCGAGCTTTTCCAGCCCCGCCTCGATCCAACCCTCCGGCCGGAAGGCTCGGTGATCGCCCCTGGCCAGCTCCATCCCCGCGTGCAGGTCCCCCCAGAAGAGGCCGCCGTAGTCGACGACCCGGGTGATCACCTTCACCCCGTGACGCGCAGCTGCATCGAGACAGAGCTCGCCGGGCCAGGGCTCGAGGGGGTTGAGGATGATCATCGCCCAGTCGATCCGCTCGCCGAAGCGCTCGAGGCAGGCGATCAAGTCGAGGGTGAAACCGTTGGCCGGCCCTGGGGCGATGCCGATCTGGCCGGTGAGGCCTGCTTCGCGGAGCGCCACCATCCCATCCCAGACCGCCTGGCTCGAGTAGCCGATCCGATCGGGGTTGTGGAGGAGGAGGAGATCGAAGGAGCCGGCGCCCAGCCGCTCGAGACTGCGCTCAGCCGCCATTCGCAGGTAACCGGCGTACTCGCCCTCGCCACGCAGCCGGGGATCGGTGAAGCGCGGAAAGCCGCGCGGCCCGTCGCGCTCACCCGCGTAGAAATCGTGGCCGACCGCGCCGACCAGGCAGTACTCATGTCGGGGGACCCCCTTCAGCGCCCGCCCGAGCAGCGAGTCAGCCTCGCCCTGCCCATAGGTGTCCGCCGTCAGAACCGTGTCGATCGCCTCTCCGGGCTTCAACAGGTCTTCGAGCCGCTCCTCCGCGACAGCTTCGCCGAAGTGCAAGAAGCGTCCGCCGCTCCAAGCACCGATCGCTGTACTGGCTGGCTCACGCATCAGCGTGAACCATAAAGCGGCAGCTCGCGCGGGTGGCGCAGTGGCGGGGGTCCCCCATAGCGCAGGGTGCCAGCGGCACCCGAGCACATGGGCGAGGGCCACTGCGACAGGACCCGCGCGCCATGGGGGAGGGCCGCCGCGACAGGACCCGCGCGCCGCCGACTAGGGCTGGTCGGACTCCGGCTTGGGCTCGCCCTCGTCGGACCCTTGGTCGCCGGGCTCCTCGTCCTTCTTCGCCCCGACGCCGACCTTCTCGGGCTCGGGCTTGGACTTCTTCGGCCGCGCCGGCTTCTTCGGTTTGACGATCGTCAGGCTGAGCGGACGGTCATCCTCATCACCGGAAGGATCGCGCTTGACCATCACGGTCGAGCCTGGGGCCATCTCGCCCTGGCGCAGAACTTCGTCGGCGAGCGGGTCCTCGATGTAGCGCTGGATCGCCCGGCGCAGCGGCCGGGCGCCCATCGAGGGGTCCCAACCTTTCTCGACCAGCAGGTCCTTGGCCTCGTCGGTCAGATCAAGCTGCAGCTCGTGCTCGGCGACCTGGACGCGGACGCGGTTGATCATCAGGTCGACGATCTCCTTGACCTCTTCCTTGGCCAGCTTGTGGAAGACGATCACCTCGTCGATCCGGTTGAGGAACTCGGGCCGGAAGACTTTCTTCAGATCGCTCATGATCCGGTTCTTCATGTCCCCGTAGGACATTCCGGTCTCGTCGGCGACAGTGAAGCCGATCGAGGTGTTCTTGGCTATCTCCGAGGCGCCGATGTTCGAGGTCATGATCACGATCGCGTTGCGGAAATCGACCGTGCGCCCCTGGGCATCGGTGAGCCGCCCGTCCTCGAGGATCTGCAGGAGGATGTTGAAGACGTCGGGGTGAGCCTTCTCGATCTCGTCGAGCAGCAGCACGCTGTACGGCTTGCGGCGCACGGCCTCGGTCAGCTGGCCGCCCTCGTCGTAGCCGATGTAGCCCGGCGGCGAGCCGACCAGGCGGCTGACCGCGTGCTTCTCCATGTACTCGGACATGTCGATCCGGATCAGCGACTCCTCGTCGCCGAAGAGGAACTCGGCCAGGGTGCGGGCGAGCTCGGTCTTGCCGACCCCGGAGGGGCCGAGGAAGATGAACGAGCCGGCAGGGCGCTTGGGATCCTTGATTCCGGCGCGTGAGCGGCGAATCGCCTTGGAGACGGCGGTGATCGCGACCTCCTGGCCGATCACCCGCTTGTGCAGCTCCTCCTCCATGCGGATCAGCTTCTGGGTCTCGGCCTCGGTCAGTTTGAAGACCGGGATCCCGGTCCACATCGAGACGATGTCTGCGATCTCCTCTTCGCCGACGTCGGGCCGCTCGCCGTTCTCACCCTCGGCCCACTCGTCCTCGAGCTGGCGCTTGCGGGTGGTCAGCTGACGCTCCATGTCGCGCAAGTTGGCCGCTTTCTCAAACTCCTGCGCTTCGATCGCGGCCTCCTTGTCGCGCCGTGTCGTCTCGATTTCCTCCTCGAGGTCGCGGTAGACAGGCGGCGCGCTCATCGACTTGATCCGCATCCGCGAAGCGGCCTCGTCGATCAGGTCGATCGCCTTGTCGGGCAGGAAGCGGTCGGAGATGTAGCGGTCGGCGAGCTCGGCGGCGGCGCCCAGGGCGTCGTCGGTGATGTTGACGCGGTGGTGCTGCTCGTAGCGCTCGCGCAGGCCTTCGAGGATCTTGACCGTGTCCTCGACCGAGGGCTGGTCAACTTTGATCTGGGCGAAGCGACGCTCCAGGGCCGAGTCGCGCTCGAGGTACTTGCGGTACTCGTCGAGCGTGGTCGCGCCGATCGTCTGCAGCTCGCCACGGGCAAGGGCGGGCTTGAGGATCGAGGCTGCGTCGATCGCGCCCTCGGCGGCGCCGGCGCCAACCAGGTTGTGGAGCTCGTCGATGAAAAGGATGATGTCGCCGCGCTGGGTGATCTCTTTCATCACCTTCTTGAGCCGCTCCTCGAACTCGCCGCGGTACTTCGAGCCGGCGACCAGGGCGGCCAGGTCGAGCGTGTAGATCTGTTTGTTCTTGAGCAGCTCCGGGACCTCGCCTTTGTTGATGCGGGCGGCCAGCCCCTCGACCACAGCGGTCTTGCCGACGCCGGGCTCGCCCAGCAGCACCGGGTTGTTCTTGGTGCGGCGGGAGAGGATCTGCATGATCCGCTCGATCTCGGTCTCGCGACCGATCACCGGGTCGAGCTTGCCCTCCTCGGCGAGGCGGGTCAGGTTGCGACCGAACTGGTCGAGCAGTTTCGAAGACTTTTTGCCCTCGCCTGCACCGCCAGCGCCGCCGCCCTGGCGACGGCCGCCGGGGCCGGAGAGCATGCGGATTACCTCGTTGCGGATCTTGTCGGAGTC
>DASWQV010000009.1:0-4231 GCA_036403515.1 Solirubrobacterales bacterium | reverse complement strand
GCCCCTCCCAAAACACTCAAGAGCGGCTCCTGCCGCGCGTTTTGGGAGGGGCGCCCGACTCTCTCCCTCTCGATACCTACTCCAGCTCGAGCTCGGTGAGCTTGGCCCAACGCGGGTCCGGAGTCTTTTCATGCTGATGCTCCGAAGGGTCCGAATCGTTGAGGGATTCTCCGCAGTCCGGGCAGAGGCCGGCGCAGTCGGGGCGACAGAGGAAGCGGGTGGGGATCGTGAGCACCGCCGCGTCGTGGGCCCAGCGGCCGAGGTCGAGCTCCTCGTTCTCGACGTAAGGGCTGAGCAGGTCCTCGTCGTCGGTGTTGTCCTGGGCGACCTCGCGGGCGTCGACCTCGGTCTCCAGGGCAGCGCCCTCCAGGCACCGCATGCACGGCCCTTCGAGGCGGAGCGGAAAGCGGAGCCGGAAAGCGTAGCCACCGCTGGGGCGCGAGACGTCGAGGCGGGCGGCGACCGACTCCGGCGAGACCGCATAAGCCTGGCCCGCCAATTCGAGCGGCTCCAAGCGCACAGGAAGCTCAAGTCGGCGCCCTTCGCCGTGGGACAGCGACAGGCGCCCGAGGTCGATGTTGGTCGTTGCGTTTGCCATGGACTCTCCCTCCGCTTGAGCCGGGCTTACGATGGCCTTCCGACGAGATTACGGAATGGGTCAATTCGACTGGACACCAGAGGTCTACCTCGAGCGAATCCGCTCGCAGATCCCCCGCTACGACGAGCTCCAGGAGCAGGCGATAGCGGCGATCCCGTTCGCGCCCGAGCGGGTGCTCGAGCTGGGCATGGGGACCGGCGAGACCACTCGCCGCCTGATCGAGGCCTACCCCGACGCCTGGGTCATCGGCCTCGACGCCAGCCCCGACATGGTCTTCCGCGCCCGCCAGTCCTACGACGACGTCCAGCTGGCCCGCATGGAGGATCCTCTTCCCGACGGCCCCTGGGACCTGGTCATAGCCGTCCTCTCCCTGAACCAGCTGACCGACGACCAGACCCAAGCCCTGTGCCGCCGAGTCCGCGAGCACTCCCGCGCGTTCGTAGTAGGCGACCTCTTCGAGCCAAACAAGCTCCAACACCTCCTCGCCAGCTCAGCCGGCCAAATTACCTGGCAGGCCGAAGACCTGGCCGTAGTAGCCGCCATGTATTGAGCGGGGAGGGTGACCCCTCCTCAAGACACTCAAGCGCGAAGCGCGTTTTGAGGAGGGGTCACCCTCCCCGCCATCGCTAAGCCTGCTCGTCCAGCTCTGGAACGGCCTGCTGCTCTTCGTCCCGGCCAGCCAGGCGATCCCGCCCCCGCTGCACGGCGGCGAGGAACTTCTGAAGGTTGACCTCGAGCGTGTTGAGGATCTCGTCGGCGTAGTCCTCGGCGCCAAGGCGGATCTCACGCTCGCGTGAGCGGGCGTCCTCGACGATCTCGTCGGCGGCCCGCTCAGCCTGCTTGGTGACCTCCTCGTCGGAGATCAGGCGGGCCTGCTGCTCGCGCGCCTCGCGGACGATCCGCTCGGCCTCGCGCTTGGCCTCGGCCAGCATCTCCTGGCGCTCCTTGACGATCCAGCGCGCCTGCTTGATCTCCTCGGGGATCGTCGCCCGCATCTGATCGAGGAGGTCGTAGATCTCCTCGCGGTCCACGCGAACCTGATCCGTCAGGGGGACGGGTCGGGCGTTGTGGACAACGTCGTCCAGCTTGTCTATGAGAACGAGAACGTCCATCAGCAGGTCGTAAGCCTACGTGTCAGCGGCATCTTCGGTGAAGAAGCGGTTATTTCCTCGCCTTTTTGCAAGCTCTCTCCCACACCGCTTCCCTGTTGGAAAAGCCTACCTGTCGCCAAGGCGCTGTGTCATCGCGAGGGCAACCGGGCCCGGAACGAGGTCGGAGACGTCGCCTCCGAAGGTCGCCATTTCCTTCACGCCGGTCGAGGAAAGGAAGCTGTACTGCGGGGAAGCGATCATGTAAATGCTCTCGATCCCGGGGTCCAGCTTGCGGTTGAGCTGGGCCATCTCGAACTCATACTCGAAGTCGGAGATCGCCCGCAGCCCCTTGACGATCGCCCGCGCCCCCGATTCCCGCGCGAACTCGACCAAGAGGTTGGAGAAGATCCTCGCCTCGACGTTGCCGAGGCCGGCGGTCGCTTCTTCGATCAGGTCGCGGCGCTCCTCGGCCGTGAAGAGGGTCTTGTCCTTGCGCATCGGGTTGTTGACGATCCCGACCACGACGCGCTCGAAAACCTCGGAGCTGCGCGTGATGATGTCGATGTGGCCGTTGGTCACCGGGTCGTAGCTCCCTGGGCACACGACGGTGCCATCGCGCTCGGCCATCAGTCGTCCTCGCCGTAGAAGGCGACGTCGGCGGCGCCGTAGCGGCGCTGACGGAGCCGCGGCAAGGACTCGATGCGCAGGGGCCGGCGCGCGCCGCTCTCGACAATGGCCCGCCCGCCTTCGCTGAGCAGGCGGGGAAGATGAGTATCCAGTTCCTGCCCCACGCGGTCGGCGAGTCTATAGG
Organism: Solirubrobacterales bacterium; assembly: GCA_036403515.1. Lineage (GTDB taxonomy): Bacteria > Actinomycetota > Thermoleophilia > Solirubrobacterales > 70-9 > VRUE01. The sequence continues at coordinate 1,731 of DASWQV010000009.1, read as the reverse complement.
GGGCATCGACGAAGACGAGGTCGAAGACAAGTGCGTCGGGACCCTTGGGCCGGCCGGCAAGCCAGCGGGAGACGTCTGCTCGCACCAGCTCGACCCGCTCGCCGAGGCCAAGGTGCTCGATGTTTCCGAGTGCGGCGCGGGTGTCGCGGTCGACCAGGGTGGCCTCTTTCGCGCCGCGCGAGAGCGCCTCGATCGCGAGGGCGCCGGTGCCGCAGTAGAGATCGAGGATGCTGGCGCCGGTCACCCGGGGGCCGAGGGCGGAGAAGATCGCCTCTCGCACCCGGTCCGACGTCGGCCGCACCTTCCAGCCCCGCGGCGCGACCAGCCGCTGTCCTTTGAGGTCGCCAGCGATAACGCGCACACCGCAAACCTAAATGGCCAGCAGCAAACGTCTACGGGAGGGATCGGCACCCTCCCTGAAAACACTCCAGCGCGAAGCGCGTTTTCAGGGAGGGTGCCGATCCCTCATAGCGGAATCGGGTCGGCGGCGCCGGCGCCGAAGCGGCGTCGCGCGGCCTCGAGCAGCGGCCCTAGCTCGGGAGCCTCCAGGGAGCCATGTTGGCTCAACAGCGCCAGCACCTCATCGCGGGCGGCAACCAGCGCGGGGGTGTCCTCGGGCAGCTCGGCGACGGCGAAGCGCGGCAGGCCGTGCTGGCGGGTACCGAGCACCTCCCCCTCGCCGCGCAGGCTGAGGTCCACCTCGGCGAGCTTGAAGCCGTCGCTCTCGCGCTCCACAGCCTTCAGCCTGCGCCGCGCCAGCGCACCGGCGTCTTCCGGGAAGAGCAGGCAGATCGACTCATGCTCGCCACGACCGACCCGACCGCGCAGCTGGTGCAGCTGCGAGACGCCATAGCGCTCGGCGCCCTCGATCACCATCACCGTCGCGTTGGATACGTCGATCCCAACCTCGATCACGGTGGTCGCCACGAGCACGGCGGTTTCGCCCGAAGCAAACGCCTCCATCGCCTTCGCCTTCTCGGTCGAACGCATCTGCCCGTGGATCACGCCGACCGAGAAGTCACGCAGCTCGCCGGCCGCCAGCCGCTTGGCCTCCACCTCCGCCGCGCGCCCCTGCATTTTCTCCGACTCCTCGACCAGCGGACAGACGACGAACGCCTGCCGTCCCTCGCGGAGCTGGGCGCGAAGGAACTCGTAGGCGCCGGCGCGGTCGTCTCCCTCGACGATCCGCGTCTTCACCGGCTTGCGGCCCGAGGGGAGCTGGCGAAGCGCGGTCGTATCGAGGTCGCCGTAGGCAGTGAGGGAGAGCGTGCGGGGAATCGGCGTTGCGGTCATGTGCAGGACGTGCGGCGCCATCCCCTCGACTCCCTTCGAATCGAGCGCCTTGCGCTGCTCGACTCCAAAACGGTGCTGCTCGTCGACGACGACGAGGCCGAGGCGAGCGAACCTCACCGAGGGCTCGATCAGCGCGTGGGTCCCGACGAGGAGTCCCAGCTCCCCGGTCGCGAGCCGCTCCAGCGATTCTTTGCGCCGCCCCGCCGGGGTTGCCCCGGTGATCAGCGCGAAAGGAGTTGCCTCTTCGGCCAGGAGCTTGCCCAGCGTCACGGCATGCTGCTCGGCAAGCGTCTCGGTCGGCGCCATCAGCACGGCCTGGAAGCCGGCTTCCAGCGCCCGCAGCATCGAGTAGAGCGCGACGACGGTCTTCCCGGACCCGACCTCCCCCATCAGCAGCCGCTGCATCGGCTCGCCGGAGTCGAGATCGACGTCGATCTC
>DASWQV010000008.1:0-25343 GCA_036403515.1 Solirubrobacterales bacterium | reverse complement strand
GGGATGCGCTACTCGATCTCCAACACGGCCGAGTACGGCGACATGACCCGCGGCAAACGGGTGATCGGCGAGGAGTCCCGCGCGGCGATGAAGGAGATCCTCGGTGAGATCCAGTCGGGTGAGTTCGCCCGCGAGTGGATCGCCGAGAACCGGGCCGGCGGCGAGAACCTCTCGCGAATGCGCGAGGAGGGCAAGGGACACCAGGTCGAGAAGGTCGGCAAGGACCTCCGCGACATGATGCCCTGGGTCGACCAGGAGTTCTGAGCTCCACTCTGAGCGGTAGGAGGTCCGGCAGCCCCTCTCCATGAAGCCGTCGCGCAGCTGGGTCGTGGGAGGTCCGGAGCCCCTCTCCATGAGGCCGTTGCGCAGCAGATCGGGGCCGGAGCCCGGATTGTGGGCCCCAAGCCTCATGGAGAGGGGCTCCGGACCTCCTTTCCGAAGCTTAAGAGCAGCGCTGAGCACGGTCGGGGAGTCGGGTCCCCCTCCCCCGGAGGCTTGGCGACCACAATCCGAAGCGCCGGGACGATCCAGCTGCGCGACGGTCTCCGGGGAAGGGGGACCCGACTCTCTTGCGCCTGAAGCTTTAGCGGTGCGTCTCACCCTCGGCGAGCTTGCCGTCCCGCCCGACGTAGCCGTCCTTGCCGCCGACGATCACGTAGACCGCGTCCTCTGAGTCGCTGAGGTTGTGCAGCTTGCGGACGGTCGACGCATCGACCCAGGCGAGGCCGCCCGGCTCGAGCTCGTGCTTGGTGCCGTCGCCGAACTCGATCGCCACCTTGCCGCTGTGCAGGAAGTAGAGCTCCTCCTGTTCGTCGTGGTAATGGCTGCCGGTCGAGTAGGAGGGAGGCAGCACGATCGCGTTGACGCCGAACGCGGTGACGCCCAGCTCCTTGCGGATCTTGCGAAATCCCGGGCCGTCGCCGAGGTCGCTGAGATTCGCGACGGCGTAGCCGTCGCCTTTCGTCGCCTGCGTTGTGGTCTCGTTCATGGCCAGGAGCTTATGCGGCGACCCTGCGCGAGGTCCACCCGCGGCGGTCAATAACCTGTCGCCTCCCGTGACTCCCTCAACCGCCACCGTCCAGATCCCCGCCGAGCTCAAGCCCGCCGACGGTCGCTTCGGCTGCGGCCCCTCGAAGGTTCGGCCGGAGGCCCTGGCGAAGCTCGCCGAGCAGTCGGAGTTGATGGGCACTTCGCATCGGCAGGCGCCGGTCCGCGACCTCGTCGGTCGGGTGCGGGCGGGGCTCGTCGAGCTTTTCGGGGCGGCCGAGGGCTACGAGGTCGTGCTTGGCAACGGCGGCACCACGGCCTTCTGGGACGCCGCCGCCGCCTGGCTGGTGCGCGAGCGCGCCCTGCACCTGACCTACGGCGAGTTCTCGCAGAAGTTCGCCAAGGCGACGGCCGGGGCGCCTTTCCTGGCCGAGCCGATCCTGGTCGAGGCCGACCCCGGCGACGCCCCGGCGCCGATTGCGGACCCCGCCGCCGACGCGATCGCCTGGGCCCACAACGAGACATCGACCGGGGTGATGGTTCCGGTCGCTCGGCCCGAGGGCGCCGGCGACGCCCTCGTACTCATCGACGCCACGTCGGGTGCCGCCGGCCTGCCCGTCGACGTCTCCCAGGCTGATGCCTACTACTTCGCCCCGCAGAAGGGCTTCGCCTCGGACGGCGGCCTCTGGCTGGCCCTGCTCAGCCCCGCCGCGATCGAGCGGATCGAGCAGCTCGACGGCGCCCCGAACCGCTGGCAGCCCGGCTTCCTTTCGCTGAAAACGGCGCTCGACAACTCCCGCAAGGAGCAGACCTACAACACGCCTGCGCTCGCCACCTTGATCCTGCTCGCCGACCAGATCGAGTGGATGCTGGCCGGCGGTGGCCTCGATTGGTGTGTGGAGCGGACCTCGGCCTCATCGGGACATCTCTACGGCTGGGCCGAGGACTCCGGCTTCGCGATGCCCTTCGTCGCCGATCCAGCCAAGCGCTCGCTGGTCGTCGGCACGATCGACTTCGAGGACTCCGTCGACGCCGCCGTGATCGCCGCAACCTTGCGCGCCAACGGCATCGTCGATGTCGAGCCCTACCGCAAGCTGGGCCGCAACCAGCTGCGGGTGGGCATGTTCCCGGCCGTCGATCCAGCCGATGTGGAGGCTTTGACCGCCTGCATCGATTGGGTGGTCGAGAACGTGGGGGAGGCCAGGTGAGCGCGCCGATTGTCACGGTGATCTCCGGCCCTTCGAGTCCGTGGCGATCGGCGCGTGAACGAAAGGTGTCCTTGTGAGGGTTCTCGTCAAGGAGAAGATCGCCGACTCGGGCGTCGATCTGCTGCGGCAGAACTTCGACGTCGACCTCGGGGTCGACATGTCCGACGAGGAGCTGGCCGAGGCGATCGGCGGCTACGACGCGATCCTGATCCGCTCGGCGACCACGATGACGCCGGAGCTGATCGCGCGGGCCGACAACCTCAAGGTGATCGGCCGCGCCGGCACCGGAGTCGACAACGTCGACATCCCGGCTGCCACCCGCCGCGGCATCGTCGTCGCCAATGCGCCCGAATCGAACTCCGTGGCTGCCGCCGAGCACACCCTCGCCCTCGCCCTCGGCCTCTTCCGCAACGTTCCCCAGGCCCACGGCGCCCTCGTCGCAGGTCGCTGGGACCGCGCCAAGTACAAGGGGGCCGAGCTGTACGGCAAGACGATTGGGATCGTCGGCTTCGGTCGCATCGGCCAGCTTGTCGCCAGGCGGGCTCAGGCTTTCGAGATGGAGGTGGTCGCCTTCGACAAGTTCGTCACCGCCGAGCGCTTTCGCGAGCTTGGGGTGCGGGGCGCCGCCGACCTCGAGGAGCTCTTCGAGCAGGCCGACGTGGTCACGGTGCACGTGCCGAAGACGCCTGAGACGATCGGCCTGATCGGGGCCGAGGCGATTGCCGCGATGAAACCCGGCGTGCGTATCGTCAACTGCGCCCGCGGCGAGCTGGTCGACCTGGATGCCCTCGATGCCGGCCTGGAGTCGGGCAAGGTCGGCGGCGCCGCCCTCGACGTCTTTCCCTCCGAGCCGTTCACCGAGCACGCGATCTTCTCCCGCGAGAACGTCGTCGTCACCCCCCACCTCGGCGCCTCGACCGCGGAGGCGCAGGACCGTGCCGGCGTCGTCACCGCCGAACAGGTGACCGCGGCGCTGAAGGGCGGCGTCGTCACCAACGCGGTCAACATCGCCGCCGTGCGCCCAGAGGAAATGGAGGCGCTGGCGCCGTTCGTGCCGCTCTGCGAAAAGCTCGGCCGCCTCGCCGAGGGCCTCGCGGAGGGTTCCGTTGACCGGGTCGCCGTCGAGTTCCGGGGCAAACTCGCCCAACACGACACCCGCCTGCTCGGCATCGCGGTCCTGGTCGGGATTCTCTCCGGCCACACCGAGGCTCCCGTCAACCTCGTCAACGCGCCGCAGATGGCGGAGGAGCGAGGCCTCGAGCTGGTCGAGACCAAGGACTCCAGCTCCGAGGACTTCACCGAGCTGGTCACCGTTCGCCTTCGCTCCGCCGAGGAAGACGTCGAGGTGGCGGGGACGGGCGTCGGCCCACGTAATGAGCCGTACCTCGTCTCAGCTTGGGGCGAGAGCTTCTACCTGCCCTTCGCCGAGCACATTGCCGTCTTTCGCTATGCCGACCGGCCGGGGATGATCGGCCGGGTCGGGACGACCTTCGGCGAGGAGGGAGTCAACATCGTCTCCGCCGCCGTCGGCGCCGAGTCCGGCGGAGAGCACGCGGTGATGGCGTTGACCACCGATGCCGCCGTCAACGAAGAGACGATCGCCAAGATCCTCGAGCTTGACGGCTTTGCCGTGGGCCGCTCGGTCGATCTCTAGGGCCACCGGTCGAGTACGCTGGCGCGGTGAAGGCGCTGGTGCAGACAGGGAACGGTGGCTATGACGTCCTCCAGGTCCTCGAGCGTCCCGATCCTCCCGTAGGCCCCGGCGAGGTGCGGATCGCGGTCAAGGCGGCCGGGATCAACTTCGCCGACACGATGGCGCGTCTTGGCCTCTACCCGGACGCGCCGAAAACGCCCTGCGTGATGGGCTACGAGGTCGCCGGCACGGTCGAGTCGGTGGGGGAGGGCGTGAGCGCTCACGCGATCGGCGACCGGGTCATCGCCGGCACCCGCTTCGGCGGCCAGGCCGAGCTCGTCACCGTCCCCGAGATCCAGGTGCTGCCGCTGCCGGAGCGACTCAGCTTCGAGCAGGGAGCGGCGTTCCCGGTCAACTATGGCACCGCCTACGCGGCCCTGATCGTGATGGGAAGCCTGCGCGAGGGCAACCGCCTCCTCATCCACGCCGCCGCCGGCGGGGTCGGGATCGCGGCCACCCAGATCGCCCGCAACGTCGGCGCCGAGATCTACGGCACGGCCTCGCCGTCCAAGCACGAGGCAATCCGCGCCCAAGGGGTCAGGCACGCGATCGACTACCGCAACCAGGACTTCGAGGCCGAGACGATGCGCCTCACCGGTGGCGAGGGCGTCGACCTGATCATCGACGCGATTGGGCCGACGTCGTTCCGCAAGGACTATCGCCTGCTCCGCCCCGGTGGGCGGATGGTCATGTACGGACTTTCCGAGGCGACCAGCGAAGGCGGCCGCAACATCCCGGCGATGTTGAAGGGCCTCGCCAAGATGCCGTTGGCGACGGTCCCCTGGTGGAAGAGCCTGATGATGATGAACGAGAACAAGGGCGTCTTCGGGCTCAACATGCTCAAGTGGTGGGAACGCGAGGGAAGCCTCGATCGCGTTACCGAGCCGCTCATGGCCGACCTGGAGGCCGGGCGCCTGGAGCCGGTCGTCGCCGAGGCCTTTCCCTTCGAGCGAGCCGGCGACGCGCACAAATTCATAGCCGAGCGCCGCAACGTCGGCAAGGTCGTGCTGTTTCCAAGCTAGTTGCTCGTTCCGGACGGGGCGGGGGAATTGCGATGAAGAGGGCGATCCTGATCATGCTTGTGATGTTTGCCGCCCAGGCCGGGGGGGTCGCGCGTGCCGAAACGACCTCCTACACCGTCGTCCTGGCCGGCGGGGCGGAACTGAGCATGATCCACATCTGGCTCACCCCCGACGGCCGCAGTTACGTGATCGACTCGGTCGCCCCGCTCGAAGTGGGCGGCACGATCTGCGAACACACCGTCGGCAACGCCGACGAGCTGGTCTGCCAAGCGCCCCTTGTCGCCGGCTTCGAGGTCAACGCCGGCACCGGAAGCGACTCCGTGGTCGTCTCCAGTGAAGTGATGATTCCGGTGACGATGAGGGGCGGGGCGGGCAGCGACACGCTCGTCGGTGGCGGCGGCCCTGACAAGCTGATCGGGGGCCCGGGCAACGATCGTCTGGTCGGCAGGGGCGGTGACGACCTGATCTTCGGCGGGCCGGGCAACGACACCATCTATGGCGGGTCCGGCGAAGACGCATTGCGCGGCGGGCCCGGCAGCGACGCCTTGAATGGCGGTTCCGGCGTCAACAGCATCCGCCAGGACATGCGTCCTCAGGTCTAGGCGGAGGCCCTTTCAGCGGCCGGCCGACGCAGCAATCGGCCGCCGACGAAGAAGAGAGCGACGAGGAAGCCGACCAGCGACAGCGCCGCGTCGAGCCGGAACGCGGCCTGGATGCCGTCGATGAACGATGCCTGCGCCGAGAAGATCGTCGTCGTCAGTCCCAGCCCGATCGAGCCGCCGGCGATCTGGAACATGTAGACGATCCCCCCGGCGAGGCTGGTCTGCGATTCGTCGACAGAGGTGACGCCGGCCGTGGTCGCGGTCGGGTAGAAGCTGCCGATTCCGATGCCGAGCACGACCATCCCCGGGATCAGCGAGCCGAATCCCGAGCCCGACCCGACCAGCGAGAAGGCGAAGGGCGCGATCGTGATGCAGGCGGCGCCCACAGAGGCCAGCAGCTTGGCGCCGAGCCGCTCGTAAAGCGGGCCGGCGACGAAGGAGACGAAGGCGAAGGTCGCCAGGAAGGGCAGCATGCCGAGCCCCGCCCCGAGCGGCGAGTAGTCGAGCTGGTGCTGCATGAACTGCGGCAGGTAGAGCAGCGCCGCGAAGAAGGTCGCCGACATCAGCAGGATCGCCACGCAGGAGGCCCGAAAGCTCTCATTGGCCATCACCGCTCGCGGCACGAGGGCATGGGAGCCGGCGCGCCGCTCGATCGGCACGAAGGCGATGAGCAGGACCGCCGACAGGGCCAGGAGCCCGATCACGCGGGGGTCGCCGAAGCCCCAGTCGTCGATCTGGTCGAGTGCGACCAGCAGCGAAACCAGGCCGACCGAGATCGCGGCGATCCCCGGGTAGTCGATTCGCTGCTCGCCGGGATCGGGCTCGGCGACTTTGACCAAGCGGTAGGTGACGAGCACCGCAAAGGCGGAGATCGGCACGTTGAGGAAGAAGATCCAGCGCCAGCTGAGGGCGTCGGTGAGCACGCCGCCGATCAGCGGCCCGATCGCGTTGCCGAGGCCGGCGGCGCCGATGATGATGCCGCCCGCCAGCCCGGCCTTGTCTTCGGGCAGCAGCGCGTAGGTCATGCCGAGGATCGCCGGCCACATCAGCGCCCCGCCGATTCCCATCAGCGCCCGCGTCGCGATCAGCCAGGTCTCGGTCTGCGCCGCGCCGCCCAGCGCCGACATCGAGGCGAAGATCGCTGTGCCGAGGAAGAAGGCGTTGCGGCGGCCGAACATGTCGGCCAGTCGCCCGCCGGTGACGATCATCACTCCGAAGGTCAGCGCGTAGGCGTTGATCACCCACTGGATCGTGTTGATATTGGTGTGGAAGTCCTTCTCCATCGTCGGCAGGGCGACGTTGATCGCGGAGAAGTCGTTGGCGATCACCACCACGGCAATGCCCATCGAGAAGAGGGCAAACCGGGTCGAGCGCGGGATCGCGGCTGAGGATGTTTCCCTTGCGATGCGGGCAGCCTACGCTAAGCTCAAGCGACCGAATGACGCATCGGATCGACAGCCTCGCGTTTCTCCTTCTCCTCCCCCCTCGGGGGGAATAGCGCTGGGCGGCGCGTTAGCCGCGAGAGACAAGGTCATTCGAGCGAAGTAGAGAAGGAGGAGGACCCAGTGGCACAAGCAGACGACGCAAACCGCGTCCACATCTTCGACACCACACTGCGCGATGGCGAGCAGTCGCCCGGCATTTCGCTGAACACCGCCGAGAAGGTCGAGATCGCCCAGCAGCTCGCCCGCCTGGGGGTTGACGTGATCGAGGCCGGCTTCCCGATCACCTCGCCCGGCGACTTCGAGGCGGTCGAGGCGATCGCGCGAGGCGTCGAGGGCCCGGTGATCTGCGGCCTGGCTCGCACCCACAAGGCCGATATCGACGCCGCCTGGGGAGCGGTCAAGGACGCGGCCCGCCCGCGAATCCACACCTTCATCTCGACCTCTGACATTCATATCGAGCATCAGCTGCAGACCGACCGCGACGACGTCAAGGGGCAGGCCCGCGCCGCGGTGACCCTGGCCAAGTCCTTCTGCGAGGACGTCGAGTTCTCGCCGATGGACGCGACTCGCGCCGACATCGAGTACACCGCCGAGGTTTGCGCGATCGCGGTCGAGGAGGGCGCCACCGTGATCAACATCCCTGACACGGTCGGCTACACCACGCCAGAGGAGTACGCGAGCTACTTCCGGCGCCTGTACGAGCTGGTGCCGGCTCTGCGTGACGTCGAGCTGTCGGTGCACTGTCATGACGATCTGGGCCTGGCCGTCGCCAACTCCTACGCCGGCGTGCTGGCGGGCGCGCGGCAGGTTGAGTGCGCGGTGAATGGGCTCGGCGAGCGAGCCGGCAACTGTTCACTGGAGGAGATCGTCATGCTGATTCGCACCCGCGAGGACGTCCATGGCCTGCGGACCTGGATCAACACCCGAGAGCTGGCCCGGACCAGCCGCATGGTCTCGCGCCTGACCGGCTACGCGATCCAGCCCAACAAGGCGATCGTCGGCCGCAACGCCTTCGCCCACGAGTCCGGCATCCACCAGGACGGCGTGCTGAAGGAGCGCACCACCTACGAGATCATGGACGCGACCGAGGTGGGCCTGGAGTCGAACTCGATCGTGCTGGGCAAGCACTCGGGCCGCCACGCCCTGCGCGACGCCCTGGACCAGCTGGGCTTCAAGGTCGAGGGCAACGCCCTCAACGCCGCCTTCAAGCGCTTCAAGGAGGTTGCCGATCGCAAGAAGCAGGTGACCGCGCTGGACCTGGAGGCGATCGTCTCCGACGAGATGCGCGAGAAGGACGACGCTCACGAGCTGGCCTGGTTCGAGGTCGAGGCCGGTTCGCGACGCGAGCCGCTCGCTCGTGTCGCGGTCAAGATGCCCTCCGGTGAGGAGGCGGTGGGGGAGTCGAGCGGCGACGGACCCGTCGACGCGATCTTCCGCGCGATCCAGGGCGCGGCTGGGACCGAGTGCGAGCTGCGCCAGTACACAGTCGAGGCCGTGACCGGGGGAGAGGACGCCCTTGGCCAGGTGACCGTGATGCTGCGAGCCGCGGGCCGCCTGGCCACGGGCCAGGGCGTGGCGACGGACATCCTCGAGGCCTCCGCCCGTGCCTACGTGAGGGCATTGTCGAATGCGTTGGAGGGCGCGGCAATTCGTGAGGCCGAGGCCCTGACGTCCGAGGCAGCGATAGAGCGCACCCCAGGCCCCTAAGCCGTCACACATTCTTTAGACGCCGCGCGCCACCCGCGAGGTAACAGATGGCACCGTCGTCGCATGCCCCGCGAAACCGTCCCCAGCCGCAGTATTGGCGACGCGGGACGGTTTCGCGGTCGAGCGGACGGGGATGGGGGGCCGGATAGGGCCATCGCTCGGCTGGCCGAGGCGCAGCACGGAGTTGTTGCGCGAAGGCAATTGACGACGCTCGGGCTGAGGAAGCATGCGATCAGCTACCGGCTCAAGGTCGGCCGCCTCTGGATCGTGATGCCGAAGACATACGCGGTCGGGCAGCGGCGCCTTCCGCCGCTTGGCAGATCGATGGCGGCGGTGCTTTCCTCGGGAGCTGGGGCGGTCCTCAGCCACCGTTCGGCCGCGGCGCTTTGGGGTATACGGGATCCGCGAGCCGGAGCGATCGATGTGACGGTTCCGAGCAAGAGCACTTCCACGAAGCTCGTTCGACGTCATCACCTGGATTTGCCCGACGACGAGGTGACGATTCATGAAGGGATCCCGGTGACCACGGTGCCGCGCACGGTTCTCGACCTCGCTTCAACCGCGACGATCGATGAGGTTGAGGTCGCCATCAGGCAGGTCGAATTTTTGCGGCTCCATGACAAGTTGTCGTTGCTTGATCTGATCGAGCGCTACCCGGCCCGACGTGGGACCGCCCGAGTCAAGACTGCACTGGTCCGCATCGAAGCCTTGCCCACCGGGCGTGTGCGGAGCCCGCTCGAGACGAAGTTCCTTCCATTTCTTCGACGCCATCAGCTGCCCCGCCCACGCCTCAACGACTGGATCATCCTGGGGGAGAGGCGATACCAGGTGGACTGCCACTGGCCCGGCACCGGTCAGGTGGTCGAGCTGGACAGCTGGCAAGCACATGGGTCGCGATCCGCTTTTCAGGAAGACCGCGTTCGCGACCGCGTCCTCCGCACGGCCGGCTACGAGGTAACGCGGATCTCCTGGAGGCAGCTCGACGACGAACCCGGGGCAATCGCATCAGATCTGCGCCAATTGCTTGGCCCCAGGGGGTCTCGATAGGGATGCCAAGCGGGCTTGTTCTGTGTCTATGTACAAGCGTATGCGATAACGTACGCAGATCGTGGCGACCGCATCCAAAGTCAAATCCATAAGCGCGACCGCGTCATCGAAGGCCGGGGCCCTTGAAGGGACTGTCGTCAACGAGGCACCCGCCGTCGGCGACCGAGTTCGCGCGCTGCGCGAGGCGATGGGACTTTCTCTGCGCGACCTGGGCGAGCGCTCGGGCGTCAGCGCGCCGATGCTCTCCCAGGTGGAGCGGGGAGAGACCAGTCCAACCCTGGCCGTGGCGGCGAAGATCGCTGCCGGGCTGGAGTTGACGCTCTCGCAGTTGCTGCGCCTCGACGAGGGTGAGCACGTCGCCGTCAGCCGCGCCGGTGAGCGCCGCCTGCTCGAGCATGGTGGCCATCGTTTCGAGGAGCTGACACCGCCTTTGCCCGGCCAGCGCGCCGACGTCTCCCTGCACATGCTCGACGGCGGGGCGACCACCGGAGGCCGCGATGACCCTCCGATGCACGAGCCGGGCAGCCGCGAGACGGCGGTCGTGCTCGCCGGCACCTTGGTGCTGATCGTCGACGGCGCCCGCCACGAGCTGAGCGACGGCGACAGCGTCACCTTTGATGCCGATCTTCCCCACCATTTCGAGAACGAAGGCGAGGAGCCGACCAGCTTCCTCGCCGTGATTGCCGCCGGCCTGCGCCGGAGCTAGGAGGAGGCCCGATGCCGCAAACCATGTTCGACAAGCTCTGGGAAGCCCACGAGGTCTCCGAGAACCTGATTTACATCGACCTGCACCTAGTCCACGAGGTCACCTCGCCGCAGGCCTTCGATGGGTTGCGCCTGGCCGGTCGCGCCGTCCGCCGTCCCGACAAGACGATCGCCACGGCGGACCACAACGTGCCTACCGACGGCACGATGGCGGCACGGCTGATCGCCGACCAACTCTCCCGCGTCCAGGTCGAGACCCTCGAACGCAACTGCGAGGAGTTCGGCATCCCGATCTATTCGCTGGGCTCCGAGCGCCAGGGCATCGTCCACGTGATCGGGCCTGAGCTGGGAGTGACCCAGCCGGGCATCACGATCGTCTGCGGTGACAGCCACACCTCGACCCACGGCGCCTTCGGCTCGCTGGCCTTCGGCATCGGCACCTCGGAGGTCGAGCACGTGCTGGCGACTCAGTGCCTGGTGCAGAAGCGGCCGAAGACAATGCGGATCTCCTACAACGGCGAGCTCGGCGCCGGCGTCACGCCCAAGGATCTGATTCTGGCGACGATCGGCAAGCTCGGCACCGGCGGCATGGTCGGCCACGCGGTCGAGTACGCCGGACCGGCGATCGAGGCGCTCTCGATGCCAGGGCGGATGACCGTCTGCAACATGACGATCGAGGGCGGCGGCCGGGCCGGCATGATCGCTCCCGACGAGACCACCTTCGAGTGGGTGCGGGGCCGGCCCGCCGCGCCGGCGGACTTCGCCGCCGCCGTCGAGCGCTGGCGCCAGCTGCCGACCGACGAAGGTGCGAGCTTCGGCACCGAGGTGGAGGTCGACGCAGGCGCGATCTCGCCGATGGTGACCTGGGGCACCAACCCCGGGATGGTCGTCCAGGTGACCGATGCGGTCCCCGATCCGGCGCAGATGGACTCGCCCGCCGACCGCGAGTCGGCCGAACGCGCCCTCGCCTACATGGGCCTGGAGGCTGGCACCCCGATAACCGAGGTCGCCCCCGAACGAGTCTTCATCGGCTCCTGCACCAACTCGCGGATCGAGGATCTGCGCGAGGCCGCCGAGATCGTCGACGGTCGCAAGGTCGCCGGCTCGGTGCGGGCGATGGTCGTGCCCGGCTCGCAGCAGGTCAAGGCGGACGCCGAAGCCGAGGGCCTCCACGACGTCTTCCGCTCGGCCGGCTTCGAATGGCGCGAGGCGGGATGCTCGATGTGCCTCGGCATGAACCCCGACATCCTGATCGAGGGCGAGCGCTGCGCCTCGACCTCGAACCGAAACTTCGAGGGCCGCCAGGGCAAGGGCGGCAGGACACACCTGGTCAGCCCGAAGATGGCCGCGGCGGCGGCGATCGAGGGCCACTTCGTCGACATCAGGGATTGGAGCTAGAGATGAGGCCGATAGACGTGATCGAGGGCAGGGTGTCGGTGCTGGACCGCGCCGACGTCGATACCGATCAGATCATCCCCAAGCAGTTCCTCAAGCGGGTCGAGCGAACCGGCTTCGGCGAGTTCCTCTTCTACGACTGGATCCGGGACGGCGAGATCGAGCTGGAGCCGAACCCGATCCTCCTCACCGGCGCCAACTTCGGCTGCGGCTCCTCGCGCGAGCACGCCCCCTGGGCGCTGGAGGACTTCGGCTTCGAGGCGATCGTCGCCCCGTCCTTCGCCGACATCTTCTATTCGAACTGCACAAAGGTCGGCCTGTTGCCGGCGATCCTCGACGAGGAGCACTGCCGGGCGGTCGCCGAGGCTGGCGAGGCGCGGATCGACGTCGATGACGAGACAATCACCTGCGCCGCCGGCGTCTTCAAATTCGAGGTCGAGCCCGACGTCAAGCACCGGCTGCTCAACGGTTTGGACGACATCGGCATCACGCTGGAGAATGCGGGCGCGATCGACAGCTTCGAGCAGTCCGGCGCCGCCGAGCGTGGCCCCGTGACGACGGCGCTCTGAGGGGCTCGGCTTGGCCGTCCCGATGAACAGCGGCCCGCGCGAGTGGGACGCCGAGACCTACGACGCGATCTCCGATCCCCAGTTCAGCTGGGGCATGGAGGTTCTCGACCGCCTCGAGCTGCGTGGCGACGAGGAGGTGATCGATGCCGGCTGCGGGTCCGGTCGCGTCGCCGAGCAGCTGCTGGCGCGCCTGCCGAAGGGCAGCCTCCTCGCCGTCGACGCTTCCGAGGCGATGGTGACCAAGGCGCGGGAGCGCTTGGGCGAGCGCGCCTCCTATCTCGTCGCCGACCTCGCGGAGCTGCGGGTCTCCGAGCGGGTCGACCTGGTCTTCTCGACCGCGACCTTCCATTGGATCCTCGATCACGAGCCGCTGTTCGCCCGTCTTCGCGCGACCCTGCGGCCCGGCGGGCGCCTGGTGGCCCAGTGCGGCGGACGGGGCAACGTCGCCGAGCATGCCCAGGCGATTGCGGCGGTCGCTACGCGCGATGAGTACGCCCGCCATTTCGAAGGCATGACGCTGATGTGGAACTTCGCCGGTCCGGAGGAGACGGAATCGCGCCTGCGGGGGGCCGGCTTCGCCACGGCGCGCTGCTGGCTGGAGCCAAAGCCCGTGACTCCTGCCGATCCGCTTCGCTTCACGATGACGGTGACGCTCGGACCGCACTTGGCCCGGCTGCCGGAGGAGAAGCGCCAACCATTTGCCGAAGCGGTCCTGGCGCAATCACCGGAACCGCTGACGCTCGGTTACGTGCGCCTCAACATCGAGGCCGGCGTCTAGGCCGATGAGCAGCCGCAATGCTTTCTCCCCTGGAGAGGGAGAACACGTTGCACCTCAGCGGGCCGACGTGACTAGAGTGCGACGCCGATGAGCACGCCTCGAATAGTCCTTTTGCCCGGCGATGGAATCGGGCCTGAGATCGTCGGCGCGGCCCGGCGCCTGCTCGAGTCCCTCGGTGTGTTCGAGTTCGACGAACGCTTGATGGGCGGCTGCTCGATCGATGCCCATGGCACCGCTCTCACGGATGAAGTGCTCGCGGCCTGCAAGGGCGCCGATGCGGTTCTCCTCGGCGCCGTCGGCGGACCGAAATGGGACACGACAGACCCAAGCGCGCCACGTCCCGAGCAGGGCCTGCTCGGCCTCCGCAAGGGCATGGGCCTCTACGCAAACCTGCGGCCCGTACGTCCGAGCCCGGCGCTGGTCGATGCCAGTCCACTACGCCCCGACCGCATCGCCGGCACGGACCTGCTGGTCGTCCGCGAGCTGACCGGGGGCATCTACTTCGGGGATTCCGGTCGCGACGGTGACTCCGCGCACGACACCTGCGAGTACTCGGCAGCTGAAATCGAGCGGATCGCCCGGGTCGGCTTCGAGGCCGCTCAGCGTCGTGCCGAGGGCTCCGGCCGCAAGCCACGCGTCACCTCGGTCGACAAGGCCAACGTTCTTGAGACGTCCCGCCTCTGGCGCGAGGTCGTCGGCCGCGTCGCCCCCGACTACCCCGACGTCCAGCTGGATCACCTGCTGGTCGACAACGCGGCGATGCAGCTGGTCTCGCGACCGGCCGACTTCGACGTGATCGTCACCGAGAACCTCTTCGGCGACATCCTCAGCGACGAGTCGGCGATGCTGACCGGCTCGCTCGGGATGCTGCCCTCGGCAAGCCTCGGCGCCGAGGGCGAGCCCGGGCTCTTCGAGCCCGTGCATGGCTCCGCGCCGGACATCGCCGGCCAGGGAGTCGCCAATCCGCTCGCCACCTTCCTCTCCGCGGCAATGATGCTGCGCCACGGCCTCGGCCGGCCAGACGACGCAGCTCGGATCGATGCCGCCGTCGACGCGGTGCTCGACCGCGGCCTCCGCACCCCGGACCTTGCGGGCGAGGGGGAGGCCGCGGTTGGCACCGACGAGGTGACCGAGGCCGTGCTGGCGGAGCTGGGCTCCTAGTTTCCGGTGCGCCTGATGCGCGCCTGAAGCGCATAAAAGCGCACCGGAGCCGGTCTGCCAAGCCTCAGGGCGCCGTCACCGCCCACTGGCCGTAGGCGGAGACTTCGCCCGCGCCTTTGACTTCGAGGCCGAAGCCGAGCCTGGTGTTGTTCTCCGCCGTCAAGGTGGCCGAGCCACCGTCTTCGGTTGTGTATATGCAGAGGTTCCCGGCCGTCGCTTGGGGAGTCTGCCCGCCGCCGAGCCCGCCGCAATTCGCGCTCGTTTCGCTTTTTTTCAGCACCGTGACGGCGGGCGCCGCGAGCAGCGGGAACTGGTAGCTGATCGCCCCGCGCGCCATTTTTTCTCCACCGACGTCAAAGACGCCCCGCAGCGTTTGGCCGGTCTTTAGCGTGCCGATCAGGGGGCCGATTTCGTCGCTCAGCTTCGCCGCGGTCACCGAGCCTTTGCCCAACTTGGCGCTGGTAACCGATTCGTTGTCGAGCTTGGCGGTCGCGACCGATTCTTTGCCCAGCTTCCCGGTCGTCACGACTTCGTTGTTGAGCTTGCTGGTGGTGATCACGCCGTTCTTGATCGTCGAGGCGATCACCGAGCCGGCAGCCAGCTTCGCCGTGGTCACGGCGCCGTTACCGATGTTGCCGGGGCCGACCGAATTGGGGCCGAGCTTGCCGTTGATCACCGACTTGGGGGCCAGCTTGCCGCTGGTCACCGCCTGCTTGCGCAGGGCCGCGGTCGTGACCGCGCCGCGCTTGAGCTGCTTGGCGCCGACGCTGTGGCGTGGCAGGCCGGCGGCGACGGCGACGCCACCGAGGGCGATGAAGAGCGCCATCGTGGCGATCACGTTCGAATAGCTGACTCTCTTGCGAACTGCGTCGATCATTAAGTCGTCTCCTTTGGGTTGGCCCGGTCCTCTTCTCGACTTGGCTCGAATGACCTTGCGCGATCGGGCATACTTCCCCGAACATGGATACGGCGGAGTTGATTTGGCACAACGGCGAGTTCGTTCCCTGGGACGAGGCCAAGGTGCACGTGCTCAGTCACGGCCTGCATTACGGGACCGGCGTATTCGAGGGTGTCCGCTGCTATGAGACGGAGCGTGGCCCGGCCGTTTTCAGGCACACCGATCACCTCGAACGGCTTGCCAAGTCTGCCGAGCTCTACTACCTCGGCCTGCCCTACTCGACCGAGCAGATCGGCGAGGCGACGCGGGAGTTGATCCGCCGCAACGGCCTCGGCTCCTGCTATATCCGCCCGCTCGCCTTCCGCGGTTACGGCAGCCTCGGCCTCTACGCCACCGATGCCCCGGTCGACCTGGTCATTGCCGCCTTCCCGTGGGGCGCCTACCTCGGCGAGGAGGGCCAGAAGCACGGCATCCGCGCCAAGGTCTCGAGCTGGCGCCGGATCGGTCCCGGTGGCCTGATCCCGCACGCCAAGGCCTCGGGCCAGTACCTGAACTCGATCCTGGCCAAGACCGAGTCGACCAACGCCGGCTACGAGGAGGCGATCCTGCTCGACGAGCGGGGCTTCGTCTGCGAGGGCTCCGGCGAGAACATCTTCGTCGTCCGCGACGGCCAGATCGTCACGCCGCCGCACGTCGCCTCGATCCTCGACGGGATCAACCGCAAGTCGGTGATCCAGATCGCCCGCGACCTCGGCTACACGGTGGTCGAGCGCGACATCGCCCGCGCCGAGCTCTACCTGGCCGAGGAGATCTTCCTCACCGGAACGGCCGCCGAGCTGGTCCCGGTGCGTGAGATCGACGACCACCCGATCGGCGAGCCGGGCGAGATCACCCGCCACGTGCAGGCGAAGTTCGTCGACGCGCTCTACGGCCGTGCCGAGGAGTACCTCGAGTGGCTCGACTTCGTCGAGGTGCAGAGCGGGGCGGACGCACCAAGTAAGGTCAGTTCCTGATGCAGCGCCGTTACGAGGCAATCGGGCGAATTACCGCAGCCGCCTAGCGGCTGGCGTGGCGTTCATAACAGCCGCGCACCCGGCCTTTGGAAGGGCCCCCGATCTTCTCGAAGCGAAAGGCATCAGATGGAACAGGTAAAGCTCTATGACACCACCTTGCGGGACGGCATGGGCGGGCAGGGCATGTCGCTCTCGGTGGGCGAGAAGCTCAAGGTCGTAAAGGCCCTCGACGAGCTCGGCATTCAATTCATCGAGGCCGGCTTTCCCAGCTCCAATCCCAAGGAGGCCGAGCTCTTCGAGCTGCTCTCCAACCTGGAGCTGAAGCAGGCGACGATCGCCGCCTTCGGCATGACCCGGCGGCGGGACCGCAAGGCGCAGGACGACGAGGCGCTCGCGGTGCTGGTCAGCTCCTTCGCACCGGTCGTCTGCCTGGTCGGCAAGAGCTGGCGCCTGCACCTCGAGAAGGTGACTCGTGTCTCCGACGAGGAGAACCTGGCGATGATCGCCGACTCGATCGCCTTCTGCCGGGAGCAGGGCAAGCGGCCTGTCTTCGACGCCGAGCACTTCTTCGATGGCTACCGTGACGACGCTCCTTACGCGCTGGAATGCGTTCGCGCCGCCGCCGAGGCCGGGGCTGAGAACGTCACCCTCTGCGACACCAACGGCGGCAGTCTGCCGGGGTTCGTCGCCGAGACGACGGCGGCGGTCGTCGCCGACCTGGACGGCGCGGTGGAGGTCGGCATCCACACCCATAACGATGCCGAGTGCGCCGTAGCCAACTCGCTGGCCGCCGTCGGCGCCGGCGCGCGCCTCGTGCAGGGCTGCGTCAACGGCTACGGCGAGCGCTGCGGAAATGCCAACCTGGCCTCGATCCTGCCGGCGCTGCAATTGAAGATGGGCTTCACGGCGGTCAGCGAGGAGCAGCTGTCGAGCCTGACGCCGACCTCCCACTACCTGGACGAGCTCTGCAACATGACGCCGAATCCTGACCGCGCCTACGTCGGCCGCAACGCCTTCGCCCATAAGGCTGGGATGCACGCCGCGGGGGTCGCCGCCGATGCGAGCACCTTCGAGCACCTCGATCCGGCCCGGGTGGGAAACGAGCGCGACATCCTCGCCTCCGAGCTCTCGGGCAAGGCGACGATCCGAAGCCAAGCCGAGCGCGCCGGGCTGCAGCTCGATGACACGGCCGCGACAGAGGCCGTCGAGCGGCTGAAGGAGCGCGAGCACCGCGGCTACCACTACGAGGCGGCCCAGGCCTCCTTCGAGCTGCTGCTGCGCCGCGAGGCCGGCGTCTACGAGCCGCTCTTCGAGCTGGAGAGCTTTCGTGTCACCACGGAGAAGCGCGAGGGCGGCGCGGTTGAGACTGAGGCGACGATCAAGGTCGTCGTCGACGGAGAGCGCTACGTCGAGGTCGCCGAGGGCAATGGCCCCGTCAACGCGCTCGACACGGCCCTGCGCGCCGCGATCGGCGCCCGCCACCCCCATCTGCGCGAGATCGAGCTGACCAATTACAAGGTGCGCATCCTCGATGAGGCGCACGGCACCGGCGCCGTCACGCGCGTCCTGCTCGACTCAACCGACGGCAAGCACGAGTGGGGCACGATCGGGGTCTCGGAGAACATCATCGAGGCCTCCTGGGAGGCATTGGTCGACTCGCTGGCATATGCCTTCCAGCCCCGCGGCGCCGACGCGCCCGCCGGGTAGGGTCCGCCGCAGATGAGCGGCCCATCTGACAGTCAATCGATTCCGTTGGCCCGGCCCGAGCTCGGCCCCCGCGAGGAGGAGCTGGTGCTGGAGGTGCTGCGCTCTGGTCAGCTCTCCCTGGGCCCGATGGGAGAGCGCTTCGAGCGCGAGTTCGCCGCCTGGCTCGGGGTCGAGGACGCGGTCGCGGTGTCGAGCGGCACGGCCGGCCTGCACCTCGGCGTGCGGGCGCTCGGCTGGGGCCCGGGAGACGAGGTCCTGACCAGCCCTTTCAGCTTCGTCGCCTCCACCAACTGCCTGCTCTACGAGGGCGCAAAGCCCGTCTTCTGCGACGTCGACCCGGTCACCCTCAACCTCGACCCGGCCGCGGCCGCCGCCGCGGTTGGCGAGCGCACCGCCGGCGTCCTGCCGATCCACATCTTCGGCTACCCCGCGGCGATGGCAGAGCTGGAGGCATTGGCCGCGAAGCACGGCCTCGGCCTGCTCGAGGATGCCTGCGAGGCGCTCGGCGCGGTCAACTTCGAGGGCGGGAAGGTCGGCGCCCGCGGCAACCTCGCCACCTTCGCCTTCTACGCCAACAAGCAGATGACCACGGGGGAGGGCGGCATGATCGTGCCGGGAGATGGCGCGATCGCGGCACGGCTTCGCAGCGAGCGCAACCAGGGGCGCGCCGCCGACATGGGTTGGCTCGACCACGGTGGCATCGGCTTCAACTACCGCCTCTCCGACGTCGCCGCGGCGCTGGGCGTCGCCCAGCTCGAGCGGCTCGGCACGATGCTGGCGGGCCGAAACCGCGTCGCCGCCCTCTACGAGGACGCCCTGTCCCAGGCTGACTTCGTGTCTCGTCTCGAGTATCGAGACAAAACGCGAGCTCACCGCGGGGGTGCTGGTGCTGTGACGGCGCCGATCTCTGCGCGGGGGAAGGAGCGGCGGAGCTGGTTCGTCTACCCGGTCCGGCTCGACAAGGAGATCGACCGGGACGCGGTCATCGCCCGTCTCGCCGAGCGCGGCATCGCCAGCAAGGCTTACCTGCCCTGCATCCACCTCTTTCCCCACCTGCGCGAGCTCGGTTACCGCGAGGGCCAGTTCCCGGTCGCCGAAGCTGCCTCGGCGTGCTCCTTGGCACTGCCCTTCTTCCCGGCGATGAGCGAGTCTCAGGTGGCGCGGGTATGCGAGGCTCTCGCCCAATCCATCCGCTGATGTCGCGCTTTCGCAAAGACCCCGACCCTCGCTTCTGGCGAATCAACCGCTCGATCGAGTTCGATTGGCGGCTGGCGCCCTACGACATCGACCAGTCCCAGGCCCACGCCCGCGGGCTCTGTGAGATCGGCGTGCTCGATGCCGCCGAGCTGGAGCGGATCGACGCCGGGCTGGAGCGCGTCCGTGCCCGCATCGGCGAGCACGGCTTCCAGTTCGAGGACTCAGACGAGGACATCCACATGGCGGTCGAGCGCCTGCTTGGCGAGGAGGTCGGGCCGCTTGCCGGCAAGCTCCATACGGGGCGCTCGCGCAACGACCAGGTCGCCACCGACGTGGCGATGGTCGTGCAGGCGCACTCACTGCGGGCGATCGAGCTGGCGGGCGCGACGATGGAGCGGCTGTTGGAGCTCGCCGAGCGCCACAGCGATTGGCCGATGCCGGGCTACACCCATCTGCAGCGGGCGCAACCGGTCTACCTCGGCCACCACCTGCTCGCCTACTTCTGGATGCTGGCCCGCGACGTGCTGCGCTTTCAGTTCGCCCTCGACAGCGCCTCGGTGATGCCGCTCGGCTCCGGAGCGTTGGCCGGTGTCAACTGGGAGATCGACCGCAACGCAGTCGCCGGCGACCTCGGCTTCGAACACGTCAGCCACAACTCGATCGACGGGGCGTCCAACCGCGATTTCGTCCTCGACTACCTCGCCGCCGCTTCGACCTGCGCGATGCACCTCTCGCGCCTCGGCTCGGAGATCGTCATCTGGTCGAGCACCGAGTTCGGCTTCTGCGAGCTCGACGAGTCGTTTTCCTCGGGCTCGTCGATCATGCCGCAGAAGAAGAATCCCGATTCGGCCGAGCTGTTGCGCGCCAAGAGCCCGCGGGTCGCGGCAAGCTACTCGGCCCTGCTGGGCACGATGCACGCCCTGCCGCTGACCTACGGCAAGGACATGCAGGAGGACAAGGAGCCGCTCTTCGACGCGATCGACACGATTGAGTCCTGCCTGGATGCGACCGAGGGGATGCTCGGTGGGATCGCCTTCAACCGCGAGCGGCTCGAGGAGGCTTCGGGCGATGAGATGCTGGCCGCCACCGAGGTAGCCGACCTGCTCGTCCGCCGCGGCGTGCCCTTCCGCGAGGCGCACGGGATCGTCGGCGGTCTGGTCCGCGACGCGGTCGAGCGGGGCAAGTCGCTCTCCGAGCTGAGCCCGGACGAGCTCAGCGCCCGTTCCGAGCACCTCGACGGCTCCTTCTACGAGGTGCTGGAGCGCAGCAGCTGGCTTGAGTCGAAGCAGATCGAGGGAGGAACGGGTTCCGCGCCGCTCGCCGTCCAGCTGGGCCAAGCGGTGGAGACGCTTGCCGCGGTCAAGGCGAGGGCGCTCGAAGAGCGGCGGTGAATGCTCCAACCGAGATGGTGACTTCCCGGCGCTCGAGTCCCTGGCGATTGGATCGCGAGCTTTGATGTCGGTCGAAGGCCCTTCGACCGAGACCCGGCTTACAGCGGATTTCTTCGATCGCTCGGTTCACCTCGTCGCCCGCCAGCTGATCGGCTGCCGGCTCTTTTACGAAGGTTGCGGCGGCATCATCGTCGAGACCGAGAGTTACGAGCGTGACGATCCGGCCTGCCACGCCTACGTCGGCCTCACCGACCGCACCGAGGTTCTCTTCGGTCCTCCGGGACGCGCCTACGTCTACCTTTCCTACGGCATTCACTCGCTTCTGAACTTCGTGGCCGAACCCGAGGGCGAGGCGGCGGCGGTGCTGATCCGAGCGCTCGAGCCGACGGCGGAGGTCGAGGCGATGCGAGCGCGTCGCGGCGACCGCCCCAAGCGCGACCTTTGCTCCGGCCCCGGCAAGCTGACCGAGGCGCTCGGCATCGACCTCTCCCAGAATGGCGCCGACCTGACTCGTGAGCCGTTTCTCCTGCTGCCCCGGCCGGACGGCTGGCGGGGAGAGGTGATCGCTGGGCCGAGGGTGGGGATCACGAAGGCCGTCGAGCGGCCTTGGCGATTCGGACTCGCCGGCAACCCCCACATGTCGAAACCCGCTATCCGGCGGTGACCCCGCCGCCGGCCGAAGGAGCGGCGGGTTCGGCCGGTTGCGGGACGGCCGGTTCTGCAGCTTCTGGGGCTTCTGGCGCTTCTTCGGCCGGTTCGCTCGCTTCCGGCGCTTCGGGTTCGACTTCCGGTTCTCCCGACGGTTGTGGCGCCGCCCCGGTCGACCCCGAGGATGAATCGGAGCCGCCTTTGCTTTCGTCGCCCTCCTTCGCTTCGGCTGCACGTTCGGCCTTGATGTCCTGCCAGGCCGACATTACGCTGGCCCAGATCAGCGCCGGGAAGGTGCCGCCCATGACCGGGCCGCCGTTGTAAAGCGTCGTCATCGGCGTCGTCGTGTCGGCGTAGCCGACCCAGACGCAGGCGGTCACTTCAGCTTCGATGCCGCCGCAAAACCAGGCGTCCCCGTTGTTCTCGGTCGTCCCGGTCTTCCCCCACTGCCCCGAGACGCCGATCTGGGCGTTGGTGCCGGTGCCACCGCTGACCACCGTTTCGAGGATGCTCTTCGCTTCTTCGGCGACCCCTTCCGGGATCACCTGGGTGTGGATCGAGTCGTTGTCGCCGTCCTTGATCGTGTGCCCGTCCTGGTCGGTGACCTGCGTGTAGGCGACCGGGCTGTCGCCGGGCCGCGGCGCCAGCGTGCCGCTGACCCGGTCCCCATCGTTGCCGATGGTCGAATACGCATAGGTCCATCCCAGGGGGGTCACCCCAACTTCCAATCCTCCCAGCACCATCGAGGGATTGGTCGAGATCGCGTCCCCATAGCCCGCCTTGTGGATCGTGGCCGCGATCGAGTGGGTGCGGTCCTGGATCGTCTTGCCCTTCAGCGCTTCCAGTCCGAGCTGCGCGTAGATCGAGTTGTCCGAGTAGGTCGTCGCACAGACGATGTCGCACGAGCCAAGATAGGAGTCCTCGTCGTTGTTCACTTCGAAGACTTCTTCGTTGTGCCGGCCGAAGTGAATGAATTGGGGAGCGGATTCGAAGGTCGTATACGGAGAGATGCCCTCCTCGAGCGCCGTGATCAGCGTGAAGGGCTTGATCGACGAGCCTGGCTGGCGGTGGCCCTGTGTGGCCAGGTTGAAGGGCTTCGCTTCGAAGTCGGGCCCGCCGACCATCGCCTTGACGCCGCCGTTGTGGTTGTCGAGGACGACCACGGAAGCGGTTGCTGGGGAGTACCCGAGGTAGGAGCTGACCGCTTCTTCAGCCGCCCCCTGGAGGCGCAGGTCGAGGGTCGACTTGACTTTCAGGCCTCCGAAAAACGCCTTCGAGGCTCCGTAGCGTTCGACCAGCTGCTGGCGCAGCCAGGCGGTGAAGTAGGGGGCCTTGGAGTCCAGCTTGGGCGGCTCGATGTCGTCGGGGGAGGGCAGAGCCTGCTGCCGCCCTTCGTCGAACTGTTCGTGCGTTATGTAGGTCTGTTCGTACATCTTTTCGAGCACGATGTTGCGCCGCATCAAGGCGTTTTCAGGGTAGATCTTCGGATCGTAGGCCGAGGGCGAGGCGATGATCGCGGCCAGCGTCGCTGCCTCCCAGGGCTCCAGGACCGAGGCGCAGGGCTCGGTCGGCGTGCCGCAGCCGGGATGCGCGTTGCCGAAGTAGGTGCGGGCCGCGGCCTCTATCCCGTAGGCGCCCTCGCCGAAGTAGATCGTGTTCAGGTACTCGGTGAGGATTTTGTCCTTCGTCCAGTGCCGCTCGAGGCGGTAGGCGAGGGCCGCCTCGCGGAACTTCTCGAAGACGGTGCGGCTGCCTTCGGCTTCGAGGGCGTTCTTGACGAACTGCTCGGTGATCGTCGAGGCGCCCTGAGCAGCGCTCTGGCTGAGCACGTCCTTTACCAGGGCGCGGGCTATGCCTTCGAAGTCGACGCCGTTGTGTTCGTAGAAACGCGAGTCCTCGATCGAAACCACGGCGTTCTTGATGTTCGGCGAGATCTGGCCGGAGGTGAGCAGGATCTTGTTCTGGTCGCTGGTCAGCGTGCCGATCGGCTCCCCGGATGCGTCGAGGACCTCGCTGTTCTTTGAGGCTTTGTACTGGGCGAAGTTGTAGATCGCCGGCAGGTCTTGCGAGACCGCGGCCATCATTCCGAAGACCATCGAGACCAAGGCCAGCACGGCAAGGCCGAGCAGGACGAAGAGGATCCGCAACTTCTTCAGCCGGGGCTTGGCGGCCCTGGGGGAAGGAGTCGGCGGCGCTGGCGGCGCGGCTGCGTCGCCCCGTCGTCGGAGCTTGGTTCCAATTGCCATCGAGGTGGTCGCAATTCGGCGCACCGCGGGCCGCCGAGCGAAGGCGGCAGTCTAGCATTGGGCCCGTGGCGGACCTGACGCGCAACGCGGTCGACGTGCTGCCGGCGGGGATGCTGCAGAAACAGCTGGCCGGCGGCAAGCCACTGCGGGTCAAGCTCGGGATCGACCCGACCACGCCCGACATCCACCTCGGCCACACGGTGGTGCTCGAGAAGCTGCGCGAGTTCCAGCAGGCCGGCCACCAGGTCGTGCTGATCGTCGGTGACTTCACCGCCCGGGTCGGCGATCCCAGCGGTCGCTCCGCCCAGCGGCCGATGCCGTCGCCCGAGGAGATCGAGGCCAACGCCACCACGTACCAGGAGCAGGCCTTCAAGCTGCTCGACCGCGAGCGCACCGAGGTTCGCTTCAACAGCGAGTGGCTGCGGATGGCGGCCGAGGAGCTGCTGGGCCTGCTGGCGCAGACCACCGTCGCGAGGCTGATCGAGCGCGACGACTTCCAGAAGCGGCTCGCCGCCGGAGCGCCGATCGCGGCGCTGGAGCTGCTGTACCCGCTCTTGCAGGGCTACGACTCGGTGGCGGTCGAAGCTGACGTCGAGCTGGGCGGGACCGATCAGAAGTTCAACCTGCTCTTCGGCCGCGACATCCAGTCCGCCTACGGCCAGAAGCCCCAGTCGATCATGACCCTGCCAATTCTGGTCGGCATCGACGGCAGGCAGAAGATGAGCAAGTCGCTGGGCAACTACATCGGCGTCACCGAGGCGCCGGAGGAGATGTTCGGCAAGGCGATGCGGGTCCCCGACGAGGCGATGCCCGATTACTACCGGCTCGTGCTCGGCGCTGGGCCGCCCGCCGGCGCGTCCCCAAACGATGCCAAGCGGGCTCTGGCCCGCGGCATCGTCGAACGCTTCCACGATGCCTCCGCTGCGCGGGCGGCCGAGGACCACTTCAACCGCCTTTTCGTGGAGCGCCAGGCTCCGGAGGAGATGGCGGACCTGGGCCTGACGCCCTTCCTTGGCGACAACGACGGCACGGTGCACCTGCCGCAGCTGATCGCCGGCGCATTCGAGATCAGCTCAAGTGAAGCGCGCCGCCTGATTCGCCAGGGCGGCGCCAAGCTCGACGGCGAGACAATCCCATCCGATACTCTGGATTTGGCTCCAGAAGCGCTGAATGGGCGCGTCTTGCAGCTTGGTAAGCGCCGCTTCCGCCGCCTTCGGGCGGGGCTCTAGGCAAAGCGCCGCCACAGCGCTATACTCCTTCGTCCCTCTGGGCAAGGCGCTGTGCCTGGCCCGTGCGTGAGAGCGGCGAGTCCCGTCGCTCGAAGGCGCAGCGGTCTTTGAAAACTGAGCAGCGTGCACCCCGCGGACATTCGTGTCTGTGGGGATGTTTGAGCCCGATCCACCTGGTGCGCCAGCGCGCCGGGTGGTCTGATTTACCCGTCATGCCGGTCGCCGAGTATGTGTACCCGGCGATTTGCAATTTGCCAGGCATGACAGCTCTCTGTAAGAAGTACCTTTCACGGAGAGTTTGATCCTGGCTCAGGACGAACGCTGGCGGCGTGCTTAACACATGCAAGTGGTGCGACGAACCAGGGCTTGCCCTGGGGCAAAGCCGCGAACGGGTGAGTAACACGTGAGTAACCTGCCCCGATGACCGGGACAACCCGAGGAAACTCGGGCTAATACCGGATGTGGCGCACAGATTTAAGTCTGTGCGCTAAAGGAAGCTTCGGCCTCCGCATTGGGAGGGGCTCGCGGCCCATTAGCTTGTTGGTGGGGTAACGGCCTACCAAGGCAACGATGGGTAGCTGGTCTGAGAGGACGATCAGCCACACTGGGACTGAGACACGGCCCAGACTCCTACGGGAGGCAGCAGTGGGGAATCTTGCGCAATGCGCGAAAGCGTGACGCAGCAACGCCGCGTG
>DASWQV010000007.1:0-11430 GCA_036403515.1 Solirubrobacterales bacterium | reverse complement strand
GCGAAGACCAGGGCGATGACCGAGACGACTCCCGGGATGCCGAAGCGGTTGCGTAGCGTCGAGAACATCTAGATCTCTCTCCTTGTCCCGTGAGCCCCTCTGCCCGCCGCTTCCCTTAGCGGCTTCCTCGAGGCTCGGTTTTGTCCCTGTGGTGTTCAGTGCCGCCCTTCAAACATCTGAGTTCCCTTAACTGACACTCAGGTTCCTAAAGCGACAGGGAGAAGATAAACATACGAGTTTGGCTTTGTCAAGGAACGAGAGTGGTATGCCCCTTTGCCGGGGTCCGCGTACCGGGCCGACAAAGAAAAAAGCCCGCTTTCGCGGGCCTTGTGATTCTGTTCTTGAGCTGGCGTTCAGCCGAGGCTGGGGCGCATCTGGCGCAGCCTTTTGACCCGCTCCTCGATCGGCGGGTGGGTCGAGAAGAGGCCGGCGATGCCCTTGCTCGAGAAGGGCTTGACGATGTAGAGCGGCTCCGCCGCCTGGTTGACCTGCATCGGAATCGCGGTCGCACCCTGCTCGAGGCGCAGCAGGGCACTGGCGAGGGACTCCGGGTTGCCGCATATTTCCGCTCCACCGGCGTCGGCGGCGTACTCGCGCTGGCGCGAGATCGCCAGCTGGATGATGCTCGCCGCGATCGGCGCCAGCATCACCATCGCCAGTGAGGCGACCAGGCCGAGCGGCGACTCGTCGTCGTCGCCAAACCAGAGCAGCATGTAGGCGAGGTAGGTGATCGCCGCGCCGATCGCCGAGGCAACCGACTGGATCAGGATGTCGCGGTTGCGGATGTGGGTCAGCTCGTGGGCGAGCACGCCGCGCAGCTCATCCTCAGACAGCAGTTTGGTGATCCCGCGGGTCACCGCCACGGCGGAGTGCTTCGGGTTGCGTCCCGTCGCGAAAGCGTTGGGCTGATCCTGCGGAATCATGTAGAGGCGCGGCATCGGCAGGCCGGCGCGGGTGGTCAATTCGCGGACGATCTCGTAGAGCCGCGGCGCTTCCGATTCCTCGATCGGCTTGGCGCGGCTCATCGCCAGCGCCATCTTGTCGCTGAAGAAATAGGAGCCAAGGTTGATCAGCAGGGCGATGCCGAGGAACAGCGCCGCCGTGCTTGGTCCCCCGATCAGGGCGCCGATGACGACCAGCAGGCCGGAGAGACCGGCGAGCAGGATCGTCGTGCGCAAAGTGGCGCCGAGAGTGGACTGCTTGGTGGTCTTCATGAAGTCGTTGCTCCTCGGTTCGCGGGTCTCGTGGTCACGTAATTGTCGTTCGCGAGCCGCGCGATGGCCATAGGGGACAACCCCCGTCGGGGATAGTGGAACCACCTAGGCTTGCCCGATGGAACAGGCGGCCCCACGATGACGCTTGTCGCAATCGTCGTACTCGTTGCGGCCGTTGCCGGCCTTGCCTTCGGCCTGCTGATGACCCGCCGCCGCCGCGCTCCCCTGGAGCGGCTGATCGAGGAGATGGAGAAGGTGGACCTCGGTCGTCCCGGACCGCTGCTTCCCCGCTCGATAGATGGCGTTGGCGAGACCGAGGAGGTGGAGCGGATCGAGCTTGCCTTCCTGCGGATGATGCGGCGCCTCGAAGCCGAGCGCCGGCGAGCGGGGAGCGCCGCGCTGCAGGCACAGGAGGAGGAGCGAACCCGACTCGCACGCGACCTCCATGACGAGGTCAACCAATCCCTGACCGGCCTGCTGCTGCGACTCGAGGCGGCTCGGGAGGCAGCGCCACCAGAGCTCGAGGCCGAGCTGGCGGAGACAAAGGCACTGGCCAATCAGGCGATGCGCGAGCTGCTTTCGCTCGCTCGCCAGCTCCGTCCCACCGCGCTCGACGACCTGGGCCTCAAAGCCGCAATCGCGGGACAAGTCGAGCGGCTCTCCCGTGGAGAGGTCGACGCCGAGTTCAGCGCCCACGGCGACTTCTCCAGCCTCGACGACGACGCCCAGCTGGTCGTCTACCGCGTCGCCCAGGAGGCCCTCTCCAACGCGACCCGCCACAGCGGCGCCGAGCACGTCGCGGTGAGGCTGCAGCGCAGCGGCGCAAGCGGTGACGTCGACCTCGAGGTCCGCGACGACGGCCGCGGCTTCGCCTTCGACGAGTCCGAGGGCGGGCTAGGCATCGGCGGCATGAGGGAGCGAGCCCTGCTGGTCGGCGGCGAGCTGACGATCGAGTCCCGGCCGGGGCACGGCACCACCGTGCGTCTCCTGGTCCCGGCCCTGCCGCGCGACCCCACTAGCCCCGGGCTGCCTTACTCCGGCTAGCTGCGTCGCCGGCCAGCCCAAGCCTCGCGGCCAGAACCTCCGCGACCTGGGCCGGCTCCTCGTTCAGCTGTAGTTCCGAGAGTCTCAGGACCTCGAAGCCGCGGCGCATCAACCCCAGCTCACGAGCGCGATCTTCCTGAAACGCCGCTTCGCCACGGTGATAGAGGTAGCCGTCGGTTTCGACCACGAGCCGCCTCTCTCTCCATAGGAAGTCGACCAGGTAGGGACCAACCCGGACGTTGACCTCTGGTGGCGGCAGTTGGTGGCGGCGGCAAAGCCGAATGAAGTCTCGCTCCAGGTCGCTGCGAGTCCGGACCCTGGCGTCCCCGGGTCCGATCGGCAAGCCGAACACGTTCGCTTGGCGAATCGCCTTGCGCAGCTCGCGAGCGGAGATCGCCCAGCTGCGGCGAGCTGCGATCGCTTCGCGCAGATCGCCAATCGTCCGCCTTGGGGTCGTAACGGGGATCCCACAATGGAGCGTTACCTCGCCGGCCACAAGAGAAAGTGAGCGGTGCACGCGAATCCCGGCACGCCGTGCCCTTCCTCCATCGCCGCTGACGATGACGTCGCTTGGGGCCGAATTGGCTGGGAGCAAGCTCCACAGCGAGAGCGCGCTGCGGTGGCTCACGGCCGCACCCCAGCGCGCGAGGATTGACCCGGCGCCGTGCGGCCCTCCGCCTAGCGCCAGCGCAGCCGCCATCCAGCGGCCCTCCGGTGACAGCGCCAGGTGTCCCAAGGCATAGACCCCCCGGTGCACGCGGTGAACCTGCCCCAAGGCGACTCTCGCCCTGACTGCGTCATCGCTGATCCCGCAACGACGCAGCTGGCCGATAGAGACGACCCCGTGTTGGCTCTCGGCGAGTTTCGCGACCAGGACCCAGGGCTTGGCGACTTTTCCGTCCATTTCACGGATAAGTCGCCAAGCCCCCCGGAATCTCCCCCCGCCAGGCTGGGAGACTTGGGCCATGTTGCGCGTGCTGATCGCAGACGACCACGGGATCGTGCGCTCCGGGATCCGGCTGCTGCTCGAGCGCCAGGCCGACATCGAGGTGGTGGCGGAGGCCGCCGACGGCGCCGAGGCCCGGGAGCTGGCGGTGCGGGAGCGGCCCGACCTGGCGATCCTCGACGTCAAGATGCCGAAGCTGACCGGCCTGCAGGCGACCCGCGAGATCCGCCAGCAGGCGCCCGAGGTCTCGGTGTTGATCCTCTCGATGCACGACGACGAGCGCTACCTCTTCGAGGCACTCAAGGCGGGCGCCTCCGGCTACGTGCTGAAGGCGCAGGCCGACACCGACCTGCTTGCGGCGATCCGAGCGGTCGAGCGGGGCGAGCCATTCCTCACCCCCGAGGCCCAGCGGACGCTGATCAAGGACGTGCTCGAGCGGGGGTCCAGCGGCGAGGAGGAGCTGACCCCACGCGAGGAGGAGATCGTCAAGCTGGTCGCCGAGGCGAACACCACAAAGCAGATCGCCGAGGTGCTCCACCTCTCCGAGAAGACGGTCGAGAACCACCGCGCCAACGCGATGCGCAAGCTCGGCATGCGTGACCGGGTGGAGCTGGTCCGCTACGCGATTCGCCGCGGCCTGATCGAGCCCTGAAGCCGGCTCCGCCGGTT
This sequence comes from Solirubrobacterales bacterium, assembly GCA_036403515.1. Classification (GTDB taxonomy): domain Bacteria; phylum Actinomycetota; class Thermoleophilia; order Solirubrobacterales; family 70-9; genus VRUE01. The sequence goes on along the minus strand of DASWQV010000007.1, from coordinate 7,557 downwards.
TGATTGACTGACCCAGATGGAGGCCCCTCAGAACTTTCAGGAGAAGCGCTGGCTCGCCCTGATCCTGCTCTGCTCGGCGCAGTTCGTCGTCGTCCTCGACGCCTCAATCGTCAACGTGGCGCTGCCCACGATCGGCAAAGCGCTCGACTTCTCCCAGGAGAACCTGCCGTGGGTGGTCAACGCCTACGTGCTCACCTTCGGTGGCTTCCTGTTGCTTGGCGGCCGCACCGCCGACCTGGTCGGCCGCCGCAAGGTCTTCATGGCCGGCCTGCTGCTGGTCGCGGTCGCCTCGCTCGCCGCCGGCTTCGCCGCGACGGAGGGGCAGTTGATCGCCGCCCGCGCCGCACAGGGCCTGGGCGCGGCGATCATCTCCCCCGCGGCGCTCTCGATCGTCACCACAACCTTTAGCGACGGCGCCGAGCGCAACAAGGCGCTCGGCGTCTGGGGAGCGGTGGCGGGCTCGGGCGGAGCGGCTGGCGTCCTGCTCGGCGGCATCCTCACCGACGGCCTCGGCTGGGAGTGGGTGCTCTGGGTCAACGTTCCGGTCAGCCTGATCGCCTTCGCCCTCTCCCCCCGCCTGCTCGCCGAAACGCGCATGGAGGGCGAGAAGCGGGTCTTCGACGTTGCCGGCGCGGTCACCGTCACCGCCGGGCTCTCGGTCCTCGTCTACGCGCTCGTCGACGCCAACAACGCTGGCTGGGGGTCGACCCAGACGATTGGATTGATCGCGCTCTCCGCTCTGCTGCTCGCCGCCTTCGTCGCGATCGAGCTCCGCACCGCCAAGCCACTGGTGCCGTTCTCGATCTTCCGAATCCGGACCCTGACGGGCGCAAACGTGGTCGGACTCCTGGTCGGCGCCTCACTCTTCTCGATGTTCTTCTTCATCTCCCTATATATGCAGCAGGTGCTCGGCTACAGCGCGATTCACGCCGGCCTCTCATACCTGCCGCTTGCGTTGGTGATCATGGCCTCGGCGGGGATCGCCTCCCAGGCCGTGACAAAGCTCGGCTACAAGCCGGTGCTCGCCGCCGGGCTGCTCTTCATCGTCATCGGCCTCGCCTGGTTCAGCCGCGTCTCGGTCGGCGGCAGCTTCCTAACGGACATACTCGGCCCTTCATTGTTCGCCGCGGCCGGTCTAGGCTTTGCCTTCGTGACGACGACTATCGCCGCCGTCTCGGGCGTCGAGGAGAACGAGGCCGGTCTCGCCAGCGGGCTGATCAACACCTCCCAGCAGATCGGCGGCGCGCTCGGCCTGGCGGTGCTCTCGGCGGTGGCGATCTCAGCGACCAGCGACGCTGCGTCCTCCGGCTCGGATCAGGCCGCCGCCCTGACCGACGGCTTTCAGGCGGCCTTCCTCGGCGGCTCGCTGATCGCCCTGCTCGGCTTCGTCCTGACGCTGGTCTTGATTCGCGGCAGCGACAGCCGGGCTCACGTCGAACTCGGCAGCGAAGCGGCGACCGAATCCACATAACCGACTGCTTCAGTAGGATTTAGATTCATGTTGTTCTCGACCAAAGCCGAGTACGGCGTCCGCCTGATGGTCGAGCTGGGCCGCCAGCCCGGCTCGCTGCCAATCTCGCTGAGCGCCGTCGCCGAGGCGGAGCGCCTCCCACTCTCTTACCTCGAGCACCTGGTTGCCAAGCTGCGCAAGGCGGGCCTGGTGACCTCGACCCGCGGAGCCCATGGCGGTTACCGCCTGGCCAAACCGGCGGAGGAGATCACCATGGACGCGGTCGTCGAGGCGCTGGAAGGGCAGATCGCCCCGATGGAGTGCTTCCACGATGCGCCCGACGGCAAAGTGCTCTGCTCACACGAGGACGACGGCGACCATGCCTGCGCGACGAAGCTGCTCTGGACGCGGGTGCAGGGCGGCGTCACCAAGGCGCTCTCGGGCACGACGCTGGCCGAGCTGGTGGAGTTCGGCGGTCCCGAGCCTCGGGCTGAACGCTCCGCGCCGGTCGGCACGGCCGCCTAGCGCGAAGACCTTCCAAACACACAAACAGGAGTGAAATTGGCTGAGCTGGAGATACGCAACCTGCACGTGAGCGTCGAGGGCAAGGAGATCCTCCGCGGCCTCGACCTCGACGTCGAGAAGGGCAAGGTCCACGCGCTGATGGGCCCGAACGGCTCGGGCAAGTCGACCCTGGCGAACGTGATCATGGGCCATCCGGCGCTCGAGGTGACCGAGGGCACGATCACCTTCAAGGGCGAGGACATCACCGAGGCCGATCCCGACGAGCGCTCGCGCGCCGGCCTCTTCATGGCCTTCCAGTACCCCGTCTCGATCCCCGGCGTCTCGGTCAGCAAGTACCTGCGGATGGTGATCAACGCCCACCGCGAGGCGCGCGGCGAAGACCAGATCAAGATCAAAGACTTCGCCAAGGTCGCCCAGGAGGCGATGGCGCTCGCCAACATCCCCAAAGACTTCTCCAGCCGCTATCTGAACGACGGCTTCTCCGGCGGCGAGAAGAAGCGCATGGAGCTGCTGCAGCTGGCCCTGCTGCGACCCGAGATCGCCGTCCTCGACGAGACCGACTCGGGCCTCGACATCGACGCGCTGCGCACCGTCGCCGAGGGCGTCAACCAGTTCGCCGGGCCGGACATGGGCGTGCTGATCATCACCCACTACCAGCGCATCCTGCACATGGTGAAACCCGACTTCGTCCACGTCATGTTCGAGGGCCGGATCGTCAAGCAGGGCGGACCGGAGCTGGTCGGCGTGCTGGAGGAGAAGGGCTACGGCTGGATCCGCGAGGAGGTCGAGGCGGGCGCCACCGCCTGACCTAGGGAACATGGAGCCGACGACGACAAAGAGCTCCTCTCCCCCGTCGGCCTTCCCGATCGAGAAGGTCCGTGCCTCCTTTCCCGCCCTCGAGCGGGAGGTGCACGGGCAGCCGGTCGCCTACCTCGACAGCGGCGCCAGCTCCCAGCGGGTGCTGGCGTCGATCCAGGCCGTAGACCGCTACGAGCGCTCTCACCACTCCAACGTCCACCGCGGCTCGCACACGCTCTCGGCCGAGGCGACGGCGGCCTATGAGGGCGCGCGGGCGACGGTCGCCGACCACCTCGGCGCCGCCGACCGGCGCGAGGTGGTCTTCGTCCGCAACGCGACCGAGGCGATCAACCTGGTGGCGCGGGCCTGGGGCGAGGCCAACATCGGCCCGGGCGACCGGATCGTGCTCACCGAGATGGAGCACCACTCCAACATCGTCCCCTGGCAGCAGCTGGCCGAGCGGGTCGGCGCGGAGATCGACTGGGCGCCGATCACAGGTCAGGGCCTGCTCGACATGGACGCCTTCGCTGCGCTGCTCGAGCAAGGACCCAAGCTCGTTGCCGTCACCCACGTATCCAACGTCCTCGGCACGGAGAACCCCCTGCCCGAGATCTCGCGGCTGGCACACGAGGCCGGCGCGCTGGTCCTCGCCGACGGCGCGCAGGGCGCGCCGAAGATGGCGGTCGACGTCGCCGAGCTCGGGGTCGACTTCTACGCGTTCACCGGTCACAAGCTTTACGCGCCAACCGGGATTGGGGCGCTCTGGGCGAACCTGGACCTGCTGCGCGCGATGCCGCCCTTCCTGGGCGGCGGCTCGATGATCCGCAAGGTGAGCCGGGAGGGGACGACCTACGCCGACCCGCCGGCCCGCTTCGAGGCGGGGACGCCGGCGATCGCCCAGGCGATCGGCATGGCCTCGGCGCTGCGCTGGCTCGACGGGGTTGGGATGGACGCGGTGCTGGAGCACGAGCGCCAGGTCACCGACCACGCCCTGGAGCGATTGGCTGAGGTGCCGGGATTGCGCATCTTCGGCCCACCCCGCGGCGCCGAGCGGATCGGCCCGGTCTCCTTCGAGCTCGAGGGAGTCCATGCCCACGACGTCTCCGAGATCCTCGACCGCCACGGAGTTGCCGTTCGCGCGGGCCACCACTGCGCCCAGATCCTGATGGACCGCCTCGGCGTCTCCGCCACGGCCCGCGCCAGCTTCGGCGCCTACACGACGCCCGAGGAGATCGACCGCCTGGTCGACGGCCTCCACGACACCCGCAAGGTCTTCGGCCTCTGATGGACGAGCTCTACCGCGACCAGATCCTCGAGCATTACAAGCGGCCGCATAACTTCGGCCAGATCGATCAGCCCGACCTCGAGTTCGAGGACACCAACCCCTTCTGCGGCGACGAACAGCATGTGACGATCCGCCTCGACGAGGACGGCAAGGTCGCCGAGATCGCCTTCGACGGCAAAGGCTGCGCGATCTCCACCGCGGCGACCTCGCTGTTGACCGACGAGCTGGAGGGCAAAACGCGCGAGGAGCTGCTTCACCTCCCCAAGGAGTTCGTCCTCGACCTGCTCGGGATCGACATCTCCGCCACGCGGATGAAGTGCGCGATGCTGGGCCTGAAGGTCGTCAAGAGCGCCAGCCTCGGCGAGCCGGCCGAATGGGAGGACGAGGGCGAGGTCGGCAGTCCCTCCGAAGCGGCCGCCGACCTCGGCTCGGCCTAGGCGTCGGTCGCGCATCCGACATTCACCCCACTGGGGTGTGGTCAAAGTCGGATGCGCGGGAGATGCGGCTAACTGCCGGCGCCCATCGCCGGGTTGGGCTTGATCAGCGCGAGGACGGCGCCGAAGGGGTCTTTCAGTACCGCGATCCGTCCCACTTCGCTGATGTCCTCGGGACCGAAGACGGCCTCTCCGCCCGAGCCCTTCGCCTTCTCGATCGTCGCATCGGTGTCGTCGACCGCGAAGTAGACGAGCCAATGGGCGGGCACCTCGTCGGGAACGCGACCGCTGATGTCGATCATGCCGCCAACCGTGTCCTCGCCGGCTTTGATGGTCGTGTAGCTGCCGGTCTCGAACTCCCGCTCCGTGAAGCCCCAGCCGAAGACGGCGCCATAGAAGGCCCTGGCTCCCTCGATATCGCGAGTATTGAGCTCGTTCCAGACGATCGCGCCCGCCTCGTTGACGACTTCGGCACCAACGAACGCGCCGGGCTGCCAGATGCCGAAGACGGCGCCGGTCGGATCGGCGAAGACCGCCATCCTGCCGAGCTCCATCACGTCCATCGGCTCGGCGATCACCGTCCCGCCTGCCTCGCGCACCTTTGCCGCCGTCGCCTCGGCGTCCCCTACCGATATGTAGGTGCTCCAGGCGGGCGGCTGGCCCTCCTGCATGAGCGGCATCGCGCCGGCGACCGGCTTGCCACGCAGCATCGCCTGGCGGTACCCGCCGGTCTGCTCGGAGTTCTCGCCCTCAGGGATGCTCCAGCCGAAAAGGCCGCCGTAGAAGCTGGCGGCACCGTCGATGTCGGGCGTACCGAGGTCGGCCCAGCAAGGTGTGCCGGGCGCGTAACTGGTCCTCTCGCTCATCCTGTCTCCAATCGTCTGGCGAGCTGCACCAACTTTTCTATCGGCGAGATGGAAAGTTGGTGCAGCTCGCGAGGGAGGGTCGTGGTCTGCGATCCTCTCAGGTCGCTAAAATCCGACAACGGAACTAGGAATAACGTGACGGACGGCACAACAACAAACAAGATCAGGGTCTGCCCAGCCGCCGAGTTGGCACCGGGAGCGATGCGCCTGGTTGAGCACGACGGCCGCAAGATCGGCGTCTTCAACTGCGAGGGCACGTTCTACGCGATCGAGGATCGCTGCTCGCACGACGACGGTCCGCTCGCCGAGGGGGAGTTCGACCCGGCAACCTGTACCGTCGAGTGCCCCCGTCACGGCTCCCTCTTCGACCTGAGCACCGGCAGGCCGAAGACACTCCCAGCCTTCGCCCCGGTGCAAACGTTCCCGATAGCCATCGAGGACGACACCATCACCCTGGAGGTCGACTAGTCCATGGCCACACCCGAGGTCGTCGCAGAGAAAAGAGAGCTCGCCGGCATCAATGCCGACTACAAGGAGAAGTTCGGCTTCCACGATTCGGAGACCGGCTACGCCTACAAGGCTCCCAAGGGCCTCTCGCGCGAGGTGGTCGAATCGATCTCCGACTACAAGGACGAGCCGCAGTGGATGCGCGACTTTCGCCTCAAGGCGCTCGACCACTTCTACTCGCGGCCGACGCCGAAATGGGGCGGCGACCTCGACCAGATCGACTTCGACGACATCCATTACTTCGTCCGCGCCTCTGAGAAGAACAGCCGTGACTGGAGCGAGGTGCCGGAGGACATCAAGAACACTTTCGACCGGCTGGGCATCCCCGAGGCGGAGCGCAAATTCCTCTCCGGAGTCGGCGCCCAGTACGAGTCCGAGGTCGTCTACCACCAGGTCAACGAGAAGCTCGAGGCGCAGGGCGTGATCTTCACCGACATGGACACGGCTCTGCGTGAGCACGAGGACCTGGTCCGCGAGTACTGGGCGACGATCATCCCGCCCAACGACAACAAGCTGGCAGCGCTCAACTCGGCGGTCTGGTCGGGCGGCTCCTTCGTCTACGTGCCTGCCGGGGTCAAGGTCGAGATGCCGCTGCAGGCCTACTTCCGGATCAACACCGAGAACATGGGCCAGTTCGAGCGCACCCTGATCATCTGCGAGGAGGGCGCCGACGTCCACTACATCGAGGGCTGCACGGCGCCGGTCTACTCCAGCGACTCGCTGCACTCCGCCGTGGTCGAGATCTGCGCCAAGCCGAGCTCTCGGGTCCGCTACACGACCGTGCAGAACTGGTCGCAGAACGTCTTCAACCTCGTCACCAAGCGCGCCGTCGCCCACGAGAAGGCGACGATGGAGTGGGTCGACTGCAACCTCGGCTCGAAGCTGACGATGAAGTATCCGTCGATCTACCTGCTCGGGCCGGAAGCTCACGGCGAGATCCTCTCGATCGCCTTCGCCGGCGACGGCCAGCACCAGGACGCAGGCGGCAAGATCATCCACGCGGCGCCGCGCACCTCCTCCTCGATCTTCTCCAAGTCGATCTCCAAGGACGGCGGCCGGGCGACCTACCGGGGGCTGCTCGAAATCGCCGATGGCGCGACGGAGTCCCGCTCCAAGGTCGTCTGCGACGCCCTGCTGCTCGACGAGGACTCGCGCTCGGACACCTACCCGACGATCCGCATCGACGAGAACGACGCCGACGTCGGCCACGAGGCGACCGTCTCGAAAATCGGCGACGAGCAGCTCTTCTACCTGCAGAGCCGTGGGCTCGACGAGGAGGAGGCCTCGAAGATGATCGTCAACGGCTTCATCGAGCCGATCACCATGGAGCTTCCGATGGAGTACGCGGTCGAGCTGAACCGCCTGATCGAGCTGCAGATGGAGGGCTCGATTGGCTAAGGCGGCTGCGGCACCGCCGCTGCCGACGCAGAAGACTCGCGGCTGGGAGTTCACGGACCTATCCGGCCTCGATCTGGAGGCATACGCGGCGGCCACTGATGGCGACCCCGAGGCGCGCGCTCGAGCCGACGGCGTACTCAATCCGCCTGAGGGCTCCGATCACCGCGTCGTCCAGGTGGACGCCGCCGTTGTCGAGGGGGCGTCGGTGGAGGTCGAGGGGGATGGACGCCCGCACGAGCCGCTGGTGGCGTCCTTGGAGAGCTCACTGGAGCGCTTCCCGCACCTGCGCGAGAT
>DASWQV010000006.1:0-1842 GCA_036403515.1 Solirubrobacterales bacterium | reverse complement strand
CGGGGTACGCCTTTCGAGCAAGCTTCGTGCTTACCACCGCAACTTTCACGCTACAGTCCGTATTCAGCCGCGATACGGACGGCAGGTGACCGTCCGATGGTGGCGTCGCGAGGTTGGTTGGAATTGGGGGTGGCGTAGTCTCCGGGTTGTCCAACCCGTTCGATCCCGGCGTTGGCGCGCTGGGCTGGAGACCACGCCATGACGAGCCCTACCACGAAGCGGGATGCCCTGCAGCCCGAGGCCGAAGAGGCTGGGCCGCTCTTTGCCGACTGGTTCGACCCGATCGAGACGGCCTTGCGGGATCGGGTTCGCGAGTTCATCGAGACGATGATCTCGAGCGAGCTGGACGCGGCGCTCGCCCGGCCGCGCTACGCGCGACGGCCGGCGGGCGAAGGCGGCAATGGCGTCGCGGCCGAGGTCGTCGGTCACCGGCACGGCCGCCGGACGCGCACCCTGACAGGCACCTTCGGGGCGACACAGGTGAGCCTGCCGCGCGCCCGCATCGCGGCCGAGGGCGGCGGGACGGTCGAGTGGAGGAGCAAGGCACTCAGGGCCTACCAGCGTCGCACGAAGGCCGCCGAGGCGCTGATCGCCTCGACCTATCTCGCCGGCACCAACACGCGCCGGGTACGCCGCGCCCTCGCGGCGCTCTTCGGCGGGGCGGTCGGCAAGGACGTCGTGAGCCGCACGTGGCGCAAGATCAAGACCGACTGGGAGGCCTGGAACGGTCGTGATCTCGCCGCCGAACCGATCGTGCGGCTGATCCTCGACGGCACGGTCGTCCGCGTCAGGCTCGACCGGAAGGCCACCAGCATTTCCCTCCTGGTCGTCCTCGGCGTCCGCTCCGACGGCCAGAAGGTGCTGCTGGCGGTCAAGAACATGGGCGGCGAGAGCGAGGCGGCGTGGCGGGCGCTGCTCGACGATCTGGTCGTTCGCGGGCTGCGAGCGCCCGAGCTGCTCATCGTCGATGGTGCGCCCGGTCTGGGGAAGGCGCTCGCCGCCCTCTGGCCAGCCGTGCCGGCGCAACGGTGCACGGTCCACAAGCACAGGAACCTCCTGGCGCACGCTCCCGACAAGCTGCACGAGGAGATCTCCGCCGACTACCAGGACATGATCTACGCTGCGACCGCCAAGGAGATCGAGCAGCGCCGCAAGGCCTTCCTGCGCAAGTGGCGGCTCACGTGCCGGGCCGTCGCCGACAGCCTGGAGGAGGCCGGCGAGCAGCTCTTCACCTTCACCCGATTGCCGGCCAGTCAGTGGAAGTCGGCCCGAACCACCAACGCCATCGAGCGGCTTCACGAGGAATTCAAGCGCCGGATCAAGACCCAGACGGTGCTGCCCTCGGCCGAGACCGCCGCGATGCTGTTCTGGGCGCTGCTCGCATCGGGTCAGATCACGATGCGCAAAGTTGATGGCTGGCCGACGCTCGCCCGAAGGGCGACCGATCGGACGATTGACCTGGCCGCCTGACCCTATAGCCTGATCCTACCGGGGCCTGCCCGACCGCCAATTCCAACACCGATCGCGACGCCACCGGTCGGCCGGCGGGAACTCGGTCCCGGTCGCGAAGGCGAGGTTCGCCGAGATCAGCGGCCGCCGGTAGACCGAGACGATCCGTGTCGCCGGGTTGGCCGGGTCCTGCGCGTAGGTGGGGGTCGTATTGCAGGTGGTGGGATCGTTCTGGGGTGTGATCGAGAGCGTGTAGTCGGCGCCCGCCGGGACCGGCAGGAAGATCCGGAACAGGCCGAAGCCGAGCAGGAGCGAGCGGCCCTTCACCGGATCGAGGGCGCTCGCCTGCCCGCTCCCGGACGCCGGGATCCGGTTCGGGCAGTCGGCGCCGTC
>DASWQV010000005.1:0-30516 GCA_036403515.1 Solirubrobacterales bacterium | reverse complement strand
CCGCGCCTCTGAGAAGAACAGCCGCGACTGGTCCGAGGTCCCCGAGGACATCAAGAACACCTTCGATCGCCTCGGCATCCCCGAGGCCGAGCGGAAGTTCCTCTCCGGCGTCGGCGCGCAGTACGAGTCAGAGGTCGTCTACCACCAGGTGAACGAGAAGCTCGAGGAGCAGGGCGTGATCTTCACCGACATGGACACCGCCCTTCGCGAGCACGAGGACCTGGTCCGCGAGTACTGGGCGACGATCATTCCGCCGAACGACAACAAGCTCGCCGCCCTCAACTCGGCCGTGTGGTCGGGCGGCTCCTTCGTCTACGTCCCGGCCGGCGTCTCGGTCGCGATGCCGCTGCAGGCCTACTTCCGGATCAACACCGAGAACATGGGCCAGTTCGAGCGGACGCTGATCATCGCCGAGGAGGGCTCCGACGTCCACTACATCGAGGGCTGCACGGCGCCGGTGTACTCGAGCGACTCGCTGCACTCCGCGGTGGTCGAGATCATCGCCCACCCGAGCGCGCGGGTCCGTTACACGACGGTCCAGAACTGGTCGCAGAACGTCTTCAACCTCGTCACCAAGCGCGCCATCGCGTACGAAAAGGCGACGATGGAGTGGGTCGACTGCAACCTTGGCTCGAAACTGACGATGAAGTACCCGGCGATCTACCTGATGGGCCCGGAAGCTCACGGTGAGATCCTCTCGATCGCCTTCGCCGGCAAGGGTCAGCACCAGGACGCCGGCGGCAAGATCATCCACGCCGCCCCGCGCACCTCGTCCTCGATCTTCTCCAAGTCGATCTCCAAGGACGGCGGCCGGGCGACCTACCGCGGCCTGATGGAAATCGCCGACGGGGCGAAGGAAAGCCGCTCGAAGGTGGTCTGCGACGCGCTGCTCCTCGACGAGGACTCGCGCTCCGACACCTACCCGACGATCCGGATCGACGAGAGCGACGCCGACGTCGGCCACGAGGCGACGGTCTCGAAGATCGGCGACGAGCAGCTCTTCTACCTGCAGAGCCGCGGCCTCGACGAGGAGGAGGCCTCGAAGATGATCGTCAACGGCTTCATCGAGCCGGTCACCAAGGAGCTGCCGATGGAGTACGCGGTCGAGCTCAACCGGTTGATCGAACTGCAAATGGAGGGCTCGATCGGGTGATCTGGCGGCCCGAGGACGCCGCTGGCGGTGTCCTCGGTGGAGCCGTGCAAAAGCACTGTCTCCACCTGCGTCCTTGCCAGCGACACCCTCGCCCTCGCCAGAACACCCGATCAAACGCATGAAAACTATGACCGAACCAACCACGCTCCCGCCCCTTCCCACCCAAAAGTCGAAGGGGTGGGAATTCACAGACCTTTCGGCGCTCGATCTCGACTCCTACGAGGCGGGATCGGTGGATGCTTCGATCTCCGGCGCCACGGGGGCGACTGTGCTGCCGCTTGCCGAGGCCGTCGATTCGCATCCGGAGCTGGTCGAGGGGCGACTGGGCGCGCTGGCGCCTGCCGACGATCCGTTCGTCGCCCGCAACGACGCGGTCTGGAGCGACGGTGTCCTGATCCACGTAGCGGCGGGCGTCAAGGTCGTGGAGCCCATCCGGATCGAGGTGCCGGTCGCCGAGCCTGGCAGCGCGATCGGCTGGCGCACGCTGGTCGTGCTCGAGGAGGGCGCCGAGGCCGAGGTCTGGGAGCACTGGTCCTCGCCCAGCGATGACGTCGACGCGCTGGTCAACTCGGTGGTCGAGCTCAGCGTCGGCCAGGCCGCCACCCTGCGCTACGTCAACACCCAGGACATCTCCGAGTCCGCCTGGATCTTCGCCACCCAGCGTGCGCAGGTGGAGCGCGACGCCCGCCTCGACTGGACCGCCCTCGGCTTCGGCTCAGCGCGCGGCAAGGTGCGGATGGAGACAAAGCTGGCCGGCCCGGGCTCCGAGGCGCGGGTCACTGGCGGATATGCCGGGGGGCCCGGGCAGCACCTTGACTACGACACTACCCAGGAGCACGCCGCGCCGAACACCAATTCCGATCTCGCCTTCCGCGGGGTCTTGGCGGCCGGCTCGACCGCGGTCTGGCGGGGGATGATCAAAGTCGATCCCGGCGCTCAGCAGACCGATGCCTTCCAGGAGAGCCGCAACCTGCTGCTCTCCACCGATGCCCACGCCGACGCGATTCCCGGGCTGGAGATCCTCGCCGACGACGTCCGCTGCACCCACGCGGCGGCGATCGCGCAGATCGACCGCGACCAGCTCTTCTACCTGACCTCGCGAGGCCTCGGCCCGGCCGAGGCGAAGTCGCTGATCATCGAAGGCTTCCTCGAGTCCTTGGTCGAAAGGCTGGCCGAGGGCGCGGTGCGCGACGAGATCTCCTCGGCGCTCGAGCGGCGCCTCGCCGAGATCCTCTAGTCGTCGCGTTTTCTGCGTCGTTCCAAGAAGCTCGCGCGGGCGATCGAGCCGACGACGATCAGAATCGGTGGCAGGTAGAGGGCCCAGAGCCAGTGGCCGACGTGAGCGAAGGGAACCAAGATGGCCATCCATCCAAGTATGCCCAAGCAAACGCCGGGGCCGCCGGCCTTGCGAGCGGCGACCCCGGCGCAACATTGGAGAGGGAGAGTCAAGTAATGGACTCATCCCTAGTAAACCAGTTTTCAAAGCGTTTACATCGGTAATAAACCGCTGCTTAACACGCATTCGTCCGTACTTTTCGCAAAAAGCGGAATCGTCAGGCGTTGGCAACTGAGAGCAGGTAGAGGCCGAAGCAGGTGAAGGCCACCATCACCGCCAGCATCCAGTACTGGGAACGGGCGGCCTGGCGGTAGTCGCCCCAGTAGGCGGTGGCCCTGTCGTGGGCGAGAGTGAGGCCGACTACGTGTCCGATCACGAGCGCGCCAACCTGTACGTACCAGATCGCGTTGGCGCTGAGCAGCTTGAAGTCGATCCCGCCCGACGCGGTGCCGAAGAGATCCGTGGTCGCCGTTCCCAGCGGATCGGAAAGCAGGTATGTGAACTGGGCCTGCTCCTGGAAGACGAAGAGGCTGAAGTAGTGGGCGACTAGGTAGGCGAAGGCGATCGGGATCAGGGTGTGGGCGAAGCCGGTGCGGAGTTTCTTCAACGGTGGCGCTCCGCGGAGCGTCGCCATCCCCCGCACTCCGATCAGGTAGACGAGCCCAACACCCGCAAAGCAGAGCGCCATGAAGATCGTGTCGGTGACGCGCAGCGAGGTGGTCAGGCTGAGGCCGGCTGCGGAGAGCCATTCGAAGGTCTGCTCGATGCCGCCCTTGAACGCGCCCTCCTGGGCGCCGTCGAAGCTGGTCGAGGCGATCGAGGCGATGACCACAGCGGCCGACCCCGGCACCGTTGCCCAGTGCGTCGCCGCGGCGAGCGGCATGCGCCTGCCCAGACGACGGTCCTTGACCCCGAAGCTGCCCAGCTGGGAAAACATGCCGAAGTAGACCGAGAAGATCTCCCCCGTCTGGCACCACTTCTCGGTCCCGAAGAGCGTCATCATCGCCAGCGTGTAGAGGCTGTAGAGGAGGGCCGCCAGGCCCAGGGAATCGGGCGAAAGGCCAACCGCGACGCCGCCGCTGGAGCCGTAGACGACCTCCAGCCAGACAACGGCGAGCAGCTCGATCGCGGCCGGCCAGCGCCCCAGCTTCTCCGGATAGGCAAGGTGGGCCGGCCGCTGGCCCGCGATCGCCGAAAAGGCGCCGCCAATCGCCCGCCCGATCGCCCGCCACGGATTGAACGGCCGGAAGACGTCGCCGAAGATCACGCTCAACAGCGGAAAGCCGAGCCAGGCGGTGACGAAGACAAAGGTGAGGGCGAAGTTGCGATCGGGCGCTTCGGTGCCGTGCAGGCCAGCGTAGATCGAGAACCCGAGCAGCAGGACTCCGACCACGCCGCAGAGGATTTGCACCGGCACGCTGAGCAACACCCGCGAGAGCCCGGCCCCCAGCGAGCGCCAACGTTCCTGCTCAAACCTCGGTTCACGCCAGGCGGCGGAGAGGGCAAAGAAAGACACGATCAGGACGATCGACGCCCCCCATGCGAACAGCCAGGCCGGAATCGGCAGGTCCTTGCGCGCGACCAGCGCGTGGGCCAGCGGCAGCGCGAAGCTCATGGATTCACTGTCAGTTCGAGGATCTGTTCCTTGCGACCCTCCAGCTCGGCCTCGAACACGCCTTCGATCGAGGCCGGGAAATCGAAGCTGACCGAACCGCCGGCCTTGACGTCCTTCATGATGTCGTAGCCGTGCATGTGGACCTCGTCGCTGACGTCAGAGTCGACGACGAAGTGGATCCGTTCGCCCTTGTTGTAGGTGAGGTCCCTGATGCCGCCCACCGGTTTGCCGTGCTCGATGACGATGGTTGGTGTTTTTCCGCCAGCGTTACTGGTGACGTCGCTGCTGCTGTCGTCCTTCTTCAGCACGACAAGCAGCGCGATCGCGACGGCGATGACCACGAGGCCACCGACCAGGCGTGTGGTTTTCGAACTCATGTTTCGCTCCTTTGATCACGGCCCCATGGGCCGAAATTTGCCCTGGCTGATCTAGGGAGCGAGCGGCGGAGGGCGCTGGGCGTGGCCGAAGGCGATCAGGAGGCCGCCGCTGGCGGCGTAGGAGCGGGGAGCGCGCGGGCGGGGCTGGCTCTTGGCGGCGCGCGGAGGACGCCGCGGGGCAAACCGCTCGGCCAGCCTGACGATCGCGTTGAAGCCCGGATAGTGGCCGAGGAGCAGGGAGCCGAGGAGCAGCAGCAGCGGAACCAGCGCCAGCGCGATCTCAAACATTGCTTTGGAAATCTATCGGAAAGCTGGGCGAGCTCCCAGCGAATAACGTTGCGGCGGATGCGTCCGGAGCGGGACAACATCGCCGCCCCCGACCTGCCGGCGGGCCTCGCTTGGATCGGCGAGGAGCCACGATCGATGCCGGTGCTGACCGCGGCGGGCCCAGTGCTGGTCCACTTCTTCGACTATGCGCAGCTCAACAGCGTGCGCACGCTGCCCTACCTGACCGAGTGGGACCGCCGCTACGGAGAGGCTGGCCTGAGGACGATCGGCGTTCAGTCGCCGCGCTTCCCCTTCGGCGCCGATCCGGCCAACGTCGCGGCCGGCCTGCGGGAGCTGGGGGTCGAGTTCCCGGTCGCGATCGATGCCGAGCGCGACCTCTGGCACGCCTACGGCTGCGAGGGCTGGCCGAGCCTCTTCCTCTGGACGACGGGTGGCGCGCTGAGCTGGTTTCACTTCGGCGAGGGCGAATACAGGGGCACTGAGGAAGCGATCCAGGCAGAGCTGCGCGAGCTCGACGCGCTGCAGTCCCTTCCGCAACCGATGGATCCGCTGCGCCCCAGCGACGCCCCAGGCGCCCTGGTGATGCCCCCGACGCCGGAGCTCTTCCCCGGCGGCTCCTGGGAGAAGCCATCGACCGGCAGCGAGCAAGAGGTCGAGTACGAAGCCGGCGCCGCCTACGCAACTGTCGATGGCGAAGGGGTGCTCACCGTCACCATCGACGACGCCGAACCCAACCAGCTCCAGATCGACGGGCCCGGGCTCTACGAGCTTGTCGAGCATGGGAGCCACCAAGCTCACCGGCTCAAACTCGAGCCCTTCGGCGCCCTTCGTATCTGGTCAATCAGCTTCGCAGCCGGCATCCCGTAAAAGGGACTTGGGGACCTCTCCGACGGACGGATACTCAAAATGCCGGCCTAATTTAGGCCGGCATTTGTTCGGCGGAGAGGTCCCCAAGTCCCCTACGCCGATGCCGTTGCCGAAGCCTCGCGAATCTCCTTAGGCAGCATGAACCGCACGTCCTCGTGGACAGTCCGCAACTCGGAGACCTCCTCAGCGCCCCGCCCGCGAAACAGCTCGACCAGGCTCTCAACCAGCTCCTCGGGAGCGCTTGCGCCGGAGGTGATGCCCACCGTCTCGACTCCCTCCAGCCACTGCTCCTCGACTTCGGTGTGATTGTCGATCAGGTGGGAATCGGCGCCGTGTTCGCGCGCGACCTCGACCAGGCGGTTGGAGTTGGAGGAGTTGGTCGAGCCGATGACGAGGACCAGCTCGCACTCGCGGGCGAGCTGCTTGACCGCGATCTGGCGGTTGGTCGTCGCGTAACAGATGTCGTCTGACTTGGAGCTGACGATCGCCGGGAACTTGGCGCGCAGGGCGGCGATCACCTCCGCTGTCTCGTCGACGGAGAGAGTTGTCTGAGTGATGAAGGCGACCTTCGAGGGGTCGGCGACCTCGAGGCTCTTTACCTCCTCCGCAGTTTCGATCAGGACGATGCTGCCGGGTGCCTCGCCGGTCGTGCCTTCGACCTCCTCGTGGCCCTCGTGGCCGATCATCACGATCGTGTAGCCGTCGGCGGCGAAGCGGCGCGCCTCGACATGGACCTTGGTGACCAGCGGGCAGGTGGCGTCGATCGTGCGCAGCTGCCGGGCGGCAGCGTGGTCGTGGACGGCTGGGGCGACACCGTGTGCGGAGAAGACGACCATCTCGCCCTCCGGCACCTCGGTCTCCTGCTCGACGAAGATCGCCCCGCGCTTGGAGAGCTCCTCGACCACGTGCTTGTTGTGGACGATCTCCTTACGCACGTAGACGGGGGCGCCGTGGAGCTCGAGCGCGCGCTCGACCGTCTGCACGGCGCGGTCGACGCCGGCGCAGTAGCCGCGCGGCGCGGCGAGCAGGACCCGCTTCGGGGCGGTTGCGGCGAGGGAAGGCATGACACGGAGGGTAGTGAACCCGCGATCCCACGAGCACGCGCGCCCACGGTGGCGGCCTTGCGGGCGGCGGGGCGGGCCGGCTCCAACTTGCGGGCGTGGCTAGCCTTGGGGAATGGCGACGCAAGGACACCACCTCGACCGGCTGACCGCGGTCGACGCCTCGTTCCTGACCAACGAGACCTCGGCGAGCCATATGCACGTCGGCGCGATCCTGATCTTCGAGGGGCCGCCGCCCAAATACGTCGATCTGGTCGAGCACGTGCGCGGCCGGCTGAGCCAGGTGCCACGCTTCCGCCAGCGCCTCGTCGTGCCGCCGCTGGAGGCCGGGCGGCCGCTCTGGGCCGACGACGTCAACTTCAACCTGACCTACCACATCCGCCACACGGCGCTGCCGGAGCCGGGCGGCGAGCAGCAGCTGAAGCGACTCGCCGCGCGCGTCTTCTCCCAGCAGCTCGACCGCTCGAAGCCGCTCTGGGAGTTGTGGCTGGCGCAGGGCCTCGAGCAGGACCGCTTCGCCCTGCTGACCAAGACCCACCACGCGATGGTCGACGGCATCTCCGGCGTCGACATCGGCACGGTGCTGTTCGACCTCGAGCCGGTGCCCGCGCCGGCCACGAGCGAGGACGGCTGGGTTCCCGCGCCGGCGCCAAGCACCGCCCAGCTGGTGGCGCGCGGAGCGGTCGACGCGGCGGCGGCGCCGGTGAAGCTGGTCGAGCGCGCGGTCGAGGTCATGCGCCATCCCGAGGCTGCGGCGAAGCGCATCGGCGACGCCCTGGAGGGACTGGGCGAGGTGGTCGGCGCCTTTGCCGACCCGGCGCCGGACGTGCCGCTGAACCAGCCGATCGGCCCACATCGGCGCTTCACCTGGGCGCGCTCGGAGCTGGCGACCTTCAAACGGATCAAGGACTCGCTGGGCGGCACCGTCAACGACGTCGTCCTGGCGGTCGTCACCGGCGCGCTGCGGGAATGGCTGCACGGTCGCGGAATCCGCACCGAGGGCCTCGAGCTGCGGGCACTCGTGCCGGTTTCGATCCGCAGCGAGGACGAGCGTGGCAACCTCGGCAACCGGATCGCGGCGATGCGCGGCCCGCTGCCCGTCTACGTCGAGGACCCGGTGCGACGGCTGCGGGTGGTCAGCGAGCAGATGGAGGGCCTGAAGCGCTCCAAGCAGGCGCTGGGCGCTGAAGTGATTTCCCGCTTCAACGACTTCGCGCCGCCGACGTTGCTGGCCCAGGCCTCGCGGGTCAACTTCTCGACCCGGCTCTTCAACCTGATCGTCACCAACGTGCCGGGACCGCAGCTTCCCCTCTACGTGCTCGGCCGCGAGCTGCAGGAGGTCTTCCCGGTCGCCTTCCTGCCTCAGAACCACGCATTGGCGGTGGCGATCATGAGCTACAACGGCCGCATCGGCTTCGGCCTGCTTGCCGACTACGACTCGATGGAGGACGTCGAAGAGTTCGCGGCGGGCCTCAACCGCTCGCTCGAGGAGCTCGAGGAGGCAGCGGCCGCGGCGGCTCCTGCCTGATCGGGCCGCCGGGCAGCGAGCCTGTCTAGGCTTGACGGGTGGCCATCCTCGTCGCTCTCTTCATCGTCGTCCCGATCGTCGAGCTCTACGTGATCATCCAGATCGGCTCGCTGATCGGGGTCTGGCCGACGATCGCCCTGCTGCTCGCGGACGCGCTGCTCGGCTCGCTGCTCCTGCGCCATCAGGGCCGCGGCGCCTGGCGCCGCTTCAACGCCGCACTCGCCGAGCGTCGCTTCCCCGGCCGTGAGGTCGCCGACGGCCTGCTGATCGCGGTCGGTGGCACCCTGCTGCTGACCCCCGGCTTCGTCACCGACATCGTCGGGGCGATTTTTCTGATTCCGCCGACGCGGGCGATCGTCAGGCGCCTATTCCGCGGCTACATGGGCCGGCGATTCGTCGTCGCGGGAGTCAGCCGCGTCGGCGAAGCCGCCGACAGTCGCAGCTACGACTACGACGCCACTGCTGACGAGGTCGACGTGGACGACCCCCGGCTGCCGAGCTAGCCCACCGGCATCTTCGATAGCCAATGAGTGAATGCTGTGTTGTTTTTCTTGCTTGGGTTCGGAGACAGCGGCGCCGCGAGGATCCCCATGTCGAAATGGTTGCCATCCCGAAGCTGGATCCGAGCGGTGGGTGGCTTCGTCCAGGAAGCCCAGTTGACGATCTGGACGCCGGCGATCGTCGAAAGCGGAATTGCCACGGGCTCAAGAATCCTGGTCCGGGTAAGCAAGGCGTTGGCGGAGGCGACGTGGGGAACTCCGGCCATGCTCAACAACCTGACCAGCCACGCCCGTGTCTGGTCCATGTCCCAGGGCGAAAAGACGAGGTACTCGCGCGTCAGCACGACCTGACCTCCCGCCAAGGCAAGGCCGCCACTCGTCTTTGCGCCATGCCACATGCCGACCACGCCCTCAACCGGCACTGGAGAGGCCTTATAGACGGCGCCTCGTTTCGACAGGAGCGAATCGAGGAGTCCCATTACTCAAGTCTATTTGATTTGACGCGGGCCGGCCAGCGCCGCTTCACGCGGCTTCAGCCGAAGGCGCCTGCCACATCACGTTTGGGGTTTCGAGGCTGCCCGGCGGATGTCGACCTTCTTGACGGTGATCGTCGGCGTAAAGCCGTCCTCTGAGCAATGTCGCGACAGCTGGGTGATCTTGCCGTGCAACTTAACCCTGCTGCCAGGGGCCGGCGCCGTGGCGTCAACGCCGTGGTGGAACCTGACCCGGGCGGACGTCAGCGCGAAGGTCTGAGCGCCGGTCGGTGCATGGTGATTGGCCCTCTTGAGGTTGACCTCGATCGTGCCGTCGTAGCGACCTTTGCCAGCCGCAGTGAGGGCAGCGTTCACCAGGACGCCGGTGGCGTTGTAGCCGGCTGAATGCGGTCGACATTTATGCGGGGCCTTGGGGGCTTTGGGTTTGTGCGGCGGCTTCGGTTTGTACGGGGGTGGCGGTGGCGGGGCTGGCACGTACTCCGTCGTCGCCTGCGCAGGAACAGCCAGCGCCAGCAATCCCAGCACGCCGAGAATCGCAATCCTCTTCATCAGAAACCTCCCATGGCCATGAGCATTTGAACCACAAACGACTCACGGTTGGAAACGTCAGGCGCCACTTTCCAAGTGGGCCGTTGGCTCGGAGAGCGCGGGAGCCCGATCAGGCGCGGCCGTACCGGTCACCGAGACGGATGACGTCGTCGAGCTGCGGGGTCGAGACCTCGAAGACGACGGAGTCCTCCAAAGCCTCGATCGAGTGAACCTGGCCGGGCTCGTTGCGCCAGCTGCGGCCCGGCTCGATCACCTCGGTCTCGAGCTCTCCCTCGCTGGCGCCGACGGTCAGCCGCAAGCGGCCCGAGAACAGATACGAGGTCTCGTCCTTCTCGCGGTGGAATTGCAGCGACAGCGCGTGTCCTTTTTCAACGGCGAGGATCTTCGCCGCGTAGTGCTCCGTCTGCGCCCACCAGATCTCGTGACCCCACGGCTTCTCAACCCGCTTTTGCTCCCCGCCCGGCATAGAGCGGCAGCTTAGTCATGGGCGCCCCGGTCGAGAGGGGCCTGGGGCGCCGAGGCACCGACGTGACGAGCGACACGACTCCATCGCCGCCGAACCAGGGCCTGGCGCTTCCTAACGAGGCTGGAGAATCACGATTGGGATCCTCCGACCCTTTGCGTTGCGCCGGTAGAAGTCGTATCCGGGGTAGAACGCCAGGAACTTCGGCCAAAGGCGATCGCGCTCTTCGTCGTTTGCAACGCGGGCGCGGACCTGCCGAATTTCGGAGCCGATTTGAATCGTGGTATCCGGGTTCGCCCTGAGGTTGTGGAACCAGGCGGGATGCGTAGGCTGGCCGGCCTTCGAGGCCACCACGGCGACCGCGTCGCCTTCCTCCTGATACATCAGCGGGGACGTTCGCTTCTTGCCGCTCTTGGCGCCGGTGTGGTCGACCAGGGCTATTCGGGCCTCGGGCCAGCCAGGCAGATGTCCGCCGACCCTCCCGCCAGAGCGCCGGTAGATCCCAACGTGGATTCTCGCAGAGCGTGGCCCGAGATAGAGGCCGCGCTTATTGGCGAACTGTGAGCCTCTGGCAGTGAGCTGTCCGAGAAACGAGGGCATGGTGCTTTCTGTCCTCGAGATCGTAGAGCGCCGGCTTCAGTCCACCTCAACCCGAACCGAATCGATCGTCAATGAGAAGCACGGCGCACTCGCGGCACTGTGCCTAGAACCCGAGTGCGAACTTGGCGTCCTCGGTCATCATCTCCGGGGACCAGGGGGGGTCGAAGATCATCTTTGGGTGGACGGCTGCGACGCCGGGGAGGTCGCCTACGAACTCCTTCATCTGCTCGGAGACCTGGGGGCCGATCGGGCAGGCGGGGGTCGTGAGGGTGAAGGTGACGAAGACCTCTTCTTTGTCTATCTCGACGTCGTAGACGAGGCCGAGGGAGACGAAGTCGAGCCCCAGCTCGGGATCGATGACCTCCTCGAGGGCCTCCATCACGTCGTCTTCCGTGAGGACCGCTGTGTCGTTGTCGGGCATCGGCCCATGGTACTCGGCTAGGCTCGCGGCTCGCTATGGGCCGTGATGGACAAATCTTGCGGCGGTCGATCGGGATCGCGTTCTCCGACGGCGGACTGCTGGCGCTCAGCGCGGTTCGACCCGAGGCCGCCGGGGGCCACGGCGAGGAGGTCGTAGCCGCGGTGCTCTGCGGGCCGGACGGGGCGCCGGCGGAGGTTGCCGAGACGTTGCTCTCGACCGAGTACGGGCCCGACGGCGTGCAGCGCCGGGCGACCCTGGAGCTATGGGTCGACGGCGACGAGGGCCAGCCGCTGCGCGGGGCCGGGACGCTGATCAGCGCCAGCTCGGTGGAGCATCCCGGCCTGCAAGCAGAGATCGCCTTCTTCCGCTGGTCGCTCGAGGGCCGCGAGGGGCTCGGTCACTATGAGGTCGTGCGCGACGATGGCTGAGGCAAAGATCGAGGCGATCGTCTGCGACTTCGGCGGCGTGCTGACCACGCCGCTGATCGAATCCTTCATGGCCTTTCAGGATCAGACCGGGATCACGACCGAGACGCTGGGCAAGGCGATGCAGGCCGCGACCGAGGCCAATGGCGACAACCCGCTCTTCGAAATGGAGCGCGGCGAGATCACCGAGGTCGCCTTCCTCGAGAAGCTCACCGACCGCCTCGAGCCGCTGCTCGGCCACCGGCCCGAGATGCACCGCTTCAAAGAGATCTACTTCGAGGCGCTGGAACCGAACCCGGAGATGATCGAGCTGATGCGCGCCCTCAAGGACGAGGGCTACCGCATGGCGATGCTGACCAACAACGTGCGCGAGTGGGAGCCGCTCTGGCGGGCGATGCTGCCCGTAGACGAGATCTTCGAGACCGTGGTCGATTCCGGCTTCGTCGGCTGCCGCAAGCCCGAATCGCGGATCTACGAGCTGACCCTCGAGCGAATCGGCCAGCCCGCCGAGACCTGCCTCTTCGTCGACGACGTCCTCGTCAACATCGAAGGCGCCCGCAGGGCCGGCCTCAACGCGGTCCACTTTCAGGAAAACGAGCAGGCGATCGCCGAGATCCGCGCCGCGCTGGCTTAGAGCAGGTGCCGGCGCAGGAACTCGACCTGATCGGCCACGACCGCCTCATGGGCGGGGCCGTCGTAGACATCGAAGTGATCGACCCCGGGGTAGGTGCGTAGCTCGCCCCGTGGAGCGCGTTTCGCTGCGGCCACCGCCGGGCCGGGCTTGGCGACGCGATCGGCCTCGCCGACGCAGACGAGCCAGGGGCAGTGGAGACCGGCTGCGTGCTTGATGGGCCGGAAGGGAGCGCCGAGCAGCCAGCGGGAGGAAACGCGGTTGCGCCAGCGCGAGTCCTCGCCGATCGAGACGACGCGACGCCAGCCCTCCTCCCCGCCGGGCGCGTTGATCAACGCCGGCTCATCTGGCTGGCCGACCGCCGGCAGGTGCGCCCCACGCGCAGCGGCAGCAAGCATCCGAGCGGTTACCCATGGCGAAGAGCGATGTGCCTGGCGGACGATGTCGAGAAAGGGAACCTGACTGATCGCGGCCACCACGCCGGGGTCTGCCGCGGCGGCGGCGAGAGCGTTGCCGCCGCCCATCGAGGACCCGAACGTCGCGACCTTCGAGGAATCGATTCCAGGAAGCGAGCGCGCGAACGAGATGGCGGCACGCCAATCCTCGAGCTGCCGCGCCGGATCGAAGAGATCGTCCTCCCCATCGCTATCGCCAAATCCTCTGTGATCGAAGACGAGAGCGGCGATCCCCTCCGCCGAGAAGCGCTCGGCAAATGCGCCGAGGCGGTCTCGCCGAGTCCCGGAAAGGCCATGGGCCATGACGATGACCGGCATCTCCGCCTCCACCCCCACGGCTGGATAGAGCCACGCGGCGCACAGGTGAGCGCCAGAGGGGAAGAGAACGTCCTTGCGATCCATCCTGCTCATAACGGGAGTCCGTCCCGAAACGTGAGAAAATCACGGCACCGGCCCGACCGGCCCCAGTCGACTCTCTCGACCGCCGAGGAAGGCCCGTCCTGCGGCTCTCAGTTGTCGGAACCGGCGCGGTCCCAGATGTAGAGCTCCACGGCCTCCAGGGCCAGCTCCATCTGGCGGGCCGGGGAGAGGAGGCCGAGGACGAGCTCGAGGGCATCCTCCTCGGTGACTCCGGCGTCGACGGCCTCCTCGCCGCGGAAACCGGCCGCCAACTTCATCGCCTCGCGACGATTCTCGCCGAGAGAGCCGAAGGCGCCCATCAGGAAGTCGCGGTTGGGCACCGGGTGACCGACCTCGAGCGAGCCGTGCCAGGCGGCGAGCATCGAGAGGTCGTGCTCGTCGAGCTCGGAGAGCGCCTTGGCGTAGTGGGTCTCGAGCTCCTGGTCGGGAATCTCGTCGACCCAGGAGCGCACTGCCTCGCCGAGCAGCTGGCGGCGGGCCTCGCGGCCGATCGAATCCGAGATCGCGCGGATCGCGTCGGCGGGGTCTACGAAGCAGAGAGCCATCTGCGGAGAAATTTAGAGGGGCCGGTAGACGCCAAAATGGTCTGGCGATGCCGCAGTTTGCGGCTGGACGCGCCGGGGGCGGACATAAGGTGAAGGCATGTCGCTGAAGCTGATCCACGGACCGCTCAACTCCGGCCGGAGAGGGCTCATCCTGGACCGTTTTGCGGCCGCCCTGGACCGCGATCCCGTCCTCGTCGTGCCCAACGTCGACGACGTCTTCGACTTCGAGCGCGAGCTTTGCGCCGGAGGCGCGACCCTGGGCGGATCGGTGACGACCTTCGGCGGCCTTTTCCGCGAGATCGCCAGCGCCGGAGGCTCGCCCCCCGGCCGCGAGCTCTCCTCTGCCCAGCGCCAGCGCACGGTCGCGGTCGGCATCGCCGAGCGGCGGCGGCAACTCGGACCGCTGCGCCGGTCGGCGCGACGACCCGGCTTCGCGCTCGCCTTCGAGCGCATGCTCGGCGAGCTGCAGGCGGCCGGGCTCGATCCGGCTGAGCTCGGCGCGGGAGCCGAGACGCTCGAGAGCTCCGCCTACCTCAGTGACCTGGCGACGCTGGCCGGCGGCTACGCGCAGGTGCGCGAGCGCCTCGGGCGCTGCGACTCTCACGAGATCGCCCGCGAGGCGATCTCGCTGCTGCGCCGCTCCGGGGAGTTCTGGAACGGCCGGCCGCTCTTCTTCTATGGCCTCGACGACCTGACCCGCAACCAGCTCGACCTGATCGAGGCGCTCGCGCCGGTCACAGAGCTGACCCTGGCGCTCAGCTACGAGGAGGGCCGAGAGGCGCTTGCGGCCCGCAGCGGTCTGCTGCGCAAGCTGCGCGGTCGGATCGCCGTCGCCGAGGAGACCGCTACCGAGCCGAAGCCAGAGAACACGGCAAACCCACTCCTCTTCCGCCTCGAGCGGAGCTTCGGAACGGTCGGCGCCGACCCGCGAGCGCCCGAGGGTGGCCTCGCGTTGCTCTGTTCGGCCGGCACTCGTGGCGAAGCCGAGGCGATCGGCGTCGAGATTGCGAAGCTGATCGACGCGGGGACCGACCCGGCCGAGATCGTCGTCGTCCTGCGCGATCCTGCCAGGCGGGGGCCGCTGCTCTCCTCGGTGCTCGAGTCCTATGGCGTCGCCACGGCGCTGGAGGCGGAGCTGCCGGTCAGCGTCACGGCGATCGGTGGCGGGCTGATCGCCCTGCTCGAAGCCGAGTTCGGAGCCGGACGAGCGAGCGACCTGCTGCGCTTCTTGCGTGGCCCGTCGGGCGTCCCGGCGCAGGCGGTCGACTGGTTCGAGCGAGCGTTGCGACGCAACCGCATCGAGGCCGCCGCCGAGGCCCTGGAGCTGTGGCAGAACGAGGACCGCGAGCTTCCCCATGACCTGAGGGGAATCAGGGAGGCGGCCGGCTCGCCCGCGCGGTTGGCGGAAACGGTGGGTCGCCTCGCCGCGACGATGGCCTCACGACCGCTGCGGAGCCGCGGCGACGGCGCCCGGCCAGAGGCCGGCGAGGGCAGTGAGCTGCGGGCTGCGGCGCAGATCGCCAACGCGCTGGCCGAGCTCGCCGAGCTGGGCGATCTCTGCCCCGCCCCCGCCGAGCTCGCCGCGACGATCGCCCAGCTCCGCTTCAGCGCTTGGAGCGGTCCGGTCGCGGGACGGGTGCGAATCGCCGACCCCTACCGGCTTCGCGCCGCTCGCTTCGACCACGTATTCGTCGCCTCGTTGCAGGATGGCGAGTTCCCGCGCCGCGACCGCGGCGGCGATCCATTCCTCTCCGAAGCCCAACGTGCCGCGCTGGGACTCGATCCACGCCAGGACACCGAGGCCGAGGAGCGCTACCTCTTTTACGCCAGCCTCTCGCTGGCCCGCCGCACGCTGGCGCTCTCCTGCCGGGACAGCGATGAGAACGGCGCCGTCGAAATCCGCTCCTCCTTCCTCGACGACGTGCGCGCACTGCTCTCGCCGCCCCCGCCAGAGCGGGGCGCCGACCCTGTGCAGGAGGCGATCTCGCGGACCCGTGACCTGGCCCAAGTGGTCCACCCGGTCGGCGAGGCGCCCTCCGAGAATGAGCTGGCGCGCGCGGTCGCCGCCCACGGACGGAGCGTCGACGCGGTTGCGATGAGCCACGCCGCCGGCGCCAGCGAGGAGCTCACAGAGCGCCTCGGCGCCAGGATCGCGGCCGCCCGCGCCGCCGAGGGCGCTGCGCGGGCCCCGGGCCCGCTGGTAAATCCGGCGGCGATCGAGTCGCTGGGCGCGGTCGCCGCCTACGGCGGCACGACCCTGGAGGAATTCGATCTCTGCTCCTACCGCTGGTTCGCCGGTCATGAGCTCGATCCCCAGCCGCTCGATCCCGCCCCCGACCCGCTTGTCCAGGGCGGCCTCATGCACGCAGTGCTGGAGCGCCTCTACCGCGAGCGGCCCGGCGGCGATCCGCTCCCCCGCCAGGCTTCGCTGCCGCTCTGGATCGAGCGGGGTCAC
This sequence comes from Solirubrobacterales bacterium, assembly GCA_036403515.1. Taxonomy (GTDB): domain Bacteria; phylum Actinomycetota; class Thermoleophilia; order Solirubrobacterales; family 70-9; genus VRUE01. The sequence goes on along the minus strand of DASWQV010000005.1, from coordinate 14,333 downwards.
GAGTTGCTCACCGAGGTCTGCGCCGAGCGCGAGCTGGGAGACCACCCAGCCGAGCGCGCGATCGCCCGCCGTGTCGCGCGCCTGCTCAACCGCTTCCTGGCCGAGGAGTCGCGGCGTGAGACCGGCGGCTTCGAGCCCTGGCTGCTCGAGGCGACCTTCGGCGAGCACGAGGACAGCGACCGACCCGTGCTCGACCTCGGCGGCTGGGGCCTGCATGGGGCGATCGACCGCGTCGACCGCGCGCCCGATGGAAGCGCCCTGGTGCTCGACTACAAGCTCTCGGGCAGCGTCACGCCGCGCGAGAAGTTCGAGGAGAAAGCGAAGCTGCAACTGCAGCTCTACCTGCTCGCCGTCGCCGAGCACTGGGGGGCGAGCCCGGTCGGCGGCCTGTACCACCCGCTGCGCGGCACCTCGGTGCGCCGTCCTCGCGGCGCCGTTCTGGACGGAGTCGCTGGCCGGCTCGCCTCCTACGGCCTCTACGACAGGGACCTGATCGAGGAGGAGGGCCTGGAGGAGCTGCTCGAACAGGCGCGCCTGCGCGCCGGCGAGATCGTGCGGCGGATGCGCGGCGGTGAGATTCGCCGCGACCCCGGCCCGCGACCGGGCCTGCGTGGCCACGACGTCTGCCCCACCTTCTGCCAGTTCGCGCCGATCTGCCGCCGTGACCGGGCGCCGGTCAGCGACGAGGAATTCGAGCTGGAGGAACGATGAGCGCACCGGTGGAGACGATGCCGGCGGGGAGGGCGCCAACCCCCGAGCAGAAGGAGGCGATCGAGGTCGCCGGCCGCGACGTGCTGCTCGAGGCCGGCGCCGGCACCGGCAAGACCGGGGTGATGGTCGACCGCTACTGCCGGCTGGTCTGCGACGAGGGCGTATCCACCGACGCCGTGCTGGCCTTCACCTTCACGGATAAGGCGGCGGCCGAGCTGCGCCAGCGGATCCGAGGCGAGCTGGCACGCCGCGCCGCGGCCGGGTCCGAGCGCGCCCGCGAGCTGCTCGGTCAGATCGGCTCAGCCTGGATCGTGACGATCCACGGCTTCTGCAACCGGCTGCTCGCCGGCCATCCCGTCGCCGCGGGGATCGACCCCGGTTTCCGGGTGCTCGACGCGGCGGAGGCCGAGCGGGCGGGGCGTGAGGCCTTCGACGAGGCGCTGCGTGAGTTTCTCCTCGCCGGCGGCGATGCCGGCGAGGATCTGGTCGCGACCTATGAGATCGACGGGCTGCGGACGATGATCGGCGGCCTCCACGCCGAGCTGCGCAGCCGCGGAATCGCCGAGCCGAGGCTGCCGGAACAGCCGCATCCGGATCTGGCGGGGGCGCTCACCAGGGCAGCCGCCGCGGCCGCAGAGGCGTTGGAGGAGGCCAAGCCGAATGACCCGAGGCGTGAGCTCCTGGAGCAGGCCGCCGAGCGGCTCGGCGCCACGGAGCCGCCGGGCCTCGACGAGCTCTGCTCGCTGCGCAGCGGCAGCAAGGCGAAGAGCCTCAGCGCCTACAACGAGGCGCTCGAGGCGGCGATCGCCCGCAGCGCCGAGGGCGGTGAGGGCGGTGAGGCCTACCGCCAGGTGGCGCGCTTGCTGGAGCTCTTTTCGGCGTCCTTCGCCGCGGCCAAGGAGCGGCGGACCGGGATCGATTTCGAGGACCTGCAGATCCTCGCCGCGGCCCTGCTGGAGCGGGAAGAGATCGGCGAGGCCTACCGCTCTCGCTTCAGCCACCTGATGGTCGACGAGTTCCAGGACACCAACCGCCTGCAACTGCGCTTGATCGAGGCGCTGCGCGGTCCCGGCAGCGAGATGATCGCGGTCGGCGACGAGCTGCAATCGATCTATGGCTTTCGTCACGCGGACCTCGACGTCTTCCGCGAGCAGCGCCGCCTGATTGCCGCGCAGCCGCGCGGCGCAACGATGGAGCTGAGCGGCAACTTCCGCTCCCGCCCCGAGGTCATCGCCGCGATCAACGCCCTCGGCGAGGGGCTCTTCGGCGCCTCCTACAAGCCGCTGCGAGTGGGCGCGCCGGCGACGGAGCGAGCCGATGAAGGACCAGCGGTCGAGCTGCTCTTGACGGCGCGCGACGGCTGGGACGAGGAGGGCATCGACCTGGCGCCCGCGATCGACGATCGCACTCCGGCCAACTGCTTGGCTGAGGCCCGCGCCGTCGCCGAGCGCATGCGGGCGCTGGCCGACGCGGGCGCCGAGCGCGGCGAGATGGTGGTCCTGCTGCGCGCCTTCACCCACCTCGACGTCTACGAGGACTCGCTGGAGCGGGCGGGCCTGCGCCCCTACGTGGTCGGTGGCCGCGGCTACTGGTCCCAGCAACAGGTCGCCGACGTCTGCGCGCTGCTGGCGACGATCGCCAACCCACTCGACGACCAGGCGCTGTTTGGAGCCCTCGCCTCGCCCGCCTGCGGGCTCGCTCCCGACACGCTCTGGCTGCTGCGCGCCGCCGCCGGCAAGCGGAGGCACGTCTGGCCGGCGATCGAGCGAGCGGTGGCGGACGGCGACGCCGAGCTGGCCGAGCCTGAGCGTCTCACTCAGATCCCGACCGCGGAGCTCGAGCTGCTGCGCCGATTCAGGGAGAACCACAGCAGTCTGCGCGCGGCCAGTGGTCGTCTCTCTCTGGCGGGATTGATCGAGGCAGCGGTAACCGCCACCGGCTATGACCTGGCGGTGCTGATGCGGCCCTCGGGCGAGGCCCGCTTCGCCAACGTCCGCAAGCTGGTCCGGCTCGCCGAAGAGTTCGAGTCGCGCGAGGGGCGCGACCTGCGCGGCCTGCTCGATTTCCTCGCCTCGCGCGCCGAGACCGACGCCGAGGCGCAGGCGGCGACCGCGGTCGAGGGCCACGACGGGGTGCGAATCATGACCGTGCACAACGCCAAGGGCCTGGAGTTCGGCGTCGTCGCCGTCCCCGACCTGGCGCGCAGCCTGCTCGCCGGCTCGCGGCCGCCGCTGCTCGCCCTCGGCCGCGAGCCCGAGCCACGTGTCGGCATGCAGCTGCGCCGGCTGGGCGCCGGGGCGATCGGCCTCTATTCCTATGCCGACCTCTGCGAGGAGAGCAAGGCCCGCGACGCCGAGGAGGGCCTGCGCCTGTTCCATGTCGCCGCCACCCGCGCCCGCGAGCACCTGATCCTCAGCGGGGTCGTCAAGCCGGAGCCGAACGGGTCGACGAAACCGAACACGCCGGTGATCGAGCGGATCCTCGACAGCCTCAACGTCGACCGCGAGAGCGACTCGACCGTCACGGTCCCGGCGCCGCAGCCGCGGCAGGGCCTCGAGGCGAGCTTCGGGCCCGCGGAGATCGCCGTTCGCGTCAACTCCCCTTCACCCGCGCGCGCCGCCGAGCTGCTCCGCACCCGACGCGACGTTGCGAGCGACCGCGCGGCCCCGAGCGGACCGGCGCCGCTGCTCCGGGGGCCGGTGCCCGCGGTCCCCAGCCGTCCCCTCTCCTACTCGGCGATCGCGGCCTTCGAGGAATGCCCATATCGCTTTTACATGGAGCGCGTCCTGGATCTCGGCGAGAGCCGACGTGCCTCTCTGCGCCATCCGGAGGACGCGACGACCGCAAGTCACTCCGGAGGAACGGCCCGCGAGACGCGTGCGGCCCACGGCGCGGCGGTGCACTCGCTGTTGCAGTGGAGCCAGGGGAGCGGCTGGCAGCAGCCCTCGCTGGAGCTGCTCGAACGCCATTCCGTCGCGGCCGGGATCGCCGAAGTGGCGCCAGAGAGCTTGCTGACCCCGGTGCGGGCCTGGCTCGATTCCGAGCTTCTCGCTGAGCGGGTTGCCCAAGCCGGCGTAACGGTGCGTGCCGAGGCGCCGCTTCTGCTCAGCGTCGCCGGAACCGTCCTGCGCGGCTCGATCGACCTCCTGGTCGAGGCCAGGGACACGCCGCCGCTGGTCATCGACTACAAGACCGACCGCCTCGGCGACTCCAGCCCGGCGCAGCGTGCGGCCGGTTACGAAACCCAGCGCGACATCTATGCCCTCGCCGTCGCCGAGGCGCGCGGCGTCACCGAGGTCGAGGTCGCCTATGTCTTCCTCGAACAGCCCGCGGATCCCGTGATCACGAGACTGGGACCGGCGCAGCTGGATGCGAGCCGCCAGCGGCTCGCCGCTGCGATCGAGCGCATCGCAAGGGGCGACTTCCCCGCGGCCGAACCCGAGCGCCGCGACTGGGCCCTGTGCCGCGGATGCCCAGCGTTGGGCCGCACCTGTTCGGGCCCGGCCAGCTAGATCAGGCCGCGCCGGGCTCGGCCGAAGAGGCGAGCTTGTTCGCCAGCTCGTCGAGCCTGAGCTCCTTCAAGCCCTCGCCAACCGCGTCGAGCTCGGCGCCACAGAAGGTGACCAGGTCGCGGCCTTCGCGGCAGAGGTCGAGCGTCTCACGCAGGCCGGCCTGGCCCGAGTCGAGGCGATCGATGATCTGCTCCAAGCGCTCGACCGCGCCCTCGTAGGTGTCAGGTTTCTCGCTCAATCCGCTCCTCGATCCTGGCGCCGACGCTGCCGTCGGCGAAGCGCAGTTTGACGTTTTCAGCGGCGACCGCGTCCGTCGCGCTGCTCACCGGCTCGCCCTCTCGCGCCTCGACCAGGGCGTAGCCACGCTCGAGCGTCCGCTCCGGTTCATGGGCGCGCAGGGCGACCTCGGCTCGGCGCATCGCCGTGCGGCGGCGCTCCATTTCAGCCCCGGCGGCGCGGCGGCGGGCCCGCTCCAAGACGACGCTGGCGAGCCGGCGCTGGAAGCCGAGCCGCTCGCTGATGCCCCGTTCGGAGGCGGCGCGAATCTCCCGCGTCTTCTGGTTGAGGGCGAGCCGCTCACGCCGCAGCGCCCGTGCCGGGCCACGGGCCAGCGCGACGAGGTGGGGCGTGCGGGCACGCACACTGCCCTCCGCGGCCCGGCACAGCGAAGCGACGCCGCGCTCGAGCTCGCCGCGGGCGGCGACGCAGTCGAGCGGCACGGCCGCCTCGGCGGCGTGGGTCGGCGTCGAGCACGCAACCGCGGCGACGTCGTCGATCAGGGTCGCGTCACGCTCGTGGCCGACGGCGCTGATCACCGGCACGCGCAGCATCGCCACCGTCCGGCAAAGCGTCTCATCGCAGAATGCCCAGAGGTCGGCCAGGCTGCCGCCGCCACGGGTGACGACGATTGCCTCCACCTGTGGCTGCGCGGCGAGGCCCTGGATCGCCGCCGCGATCCTCGGCGCCGCGTGGCGGTCCTGGACCGGGGCGAAGGCCCAGGCGACCGTGCCCCGCCAACCGCGCCGCTCGAGGCCGGCCAAGAGATCACGGCGGGCAGCGCCGGACTCCGCCGTGACCACGCCGATCGTCTTCGGCAGCAAGGGTCGGGCCAGCTGCTTTTGCAGCTCGAACAAGCCCTCGGCCTGCAGTTGCCTGCGCAGCGCCTCCAGCCGCATCATCAGGTCGCCCTCGCCGGCCAGCCGCACGTGAGTGGCACGGAAGGAGAAGCTGGGCGAGGCCTGGCCGCCGCCCGGGTAGTAGTCGGGACCGCCCGCGATCACCACTTCGGCGCCGTCGCGGAGGGCTCCACCGGGCAACCCCGCCTTTTCTAGGTCATCGAGCCAGATCGCACATGGCACGGCCCCCTCCCCATCGCGCAGCTCGAAGTAGGCCTGGACCTTGCTGCGGCCAACTCCGGTGACCTCGCCGATCAGCAGTACCCGAGCCCGCCGCCGCATCTCCTCCTGCAGCTTGCGCGCGTAGCGGCCGACCGCGAAAGGCCCCGGCAACTCTGGCCCGGGCTTGGCCGCCGAATCAGCCGTCGATATCGCCTCGCCGTCCACGCGGTGGCTATCCAGCCCGCTCCCAGCGGCGCGCCCACTGCTTCAACTCGACGATCGCTGGCCGCAGCTCCGCCCCCTTCTCGGTCAGCGAGTAGGTGACGCGCACCGGCGTTGCGGCCTCGACCTCGCGTTCGACCAAGCCCTCGTCCTCGAGCTCGCGCAGGCGCTGTGAAAGCAGTCGATCGGACAGTCCGGGCACAGCCCGGGCGAGCTCGCCAAAGCGCATCGGGCGGTCGGTCAGCGCACAGACGATCGCGCCGGTCCAGCGCTTGCCGATCAACTCGATTGCGGCGTGAAAAAGTGGGCAGACGGAGCTGACAGCTTGATCTTGGGTCGTGGGACCGGCCTCCATGCAGCGGTTGGAGCTTACTGAATGTAAGTGGTGGGGCGTGGCGGGTCGGGGGTCGTCAGCTTGCGCAGGGACCCGTGTCTACGGAGGGGGCTACTGCTCTTAGGGCGACTTCCACTGCTTCGTTTGGGATCGCGAAGCCTCCGGGGGGGCCTGTTGTCGTGGCTGCGAAGACCGTGGCCAGGACCCGGCCCTGGCTGTCCACCAGGGGGCCTCCGGAGTTGCCGCTGCGGACGCTGCCGCGCAGCGAGGTGATTGGGCGGCGGACGGGGCCTTGGCCGTAGGAGTCCTCGCTGATCGTCTCTCGGGTTTCTCCCAGCCGGGCTGGAGCCTGGGCGTAAGGACCATTCTCCGGGTAGCCGAGGACGGCTGCCGAAGCGCCCGATGCCGGTTCGGGCGCCAGAGGCAGGGCGGGCAGATCAGCGTCTATGCGCAGTAGAGCGAGGTCGTTTTCGGGGTCGTAGTAGACCGCGGTCGCATCCATGGAGGCTCCTTCCCCGCTGGTTACGGTGGTCTCGTCCTCACCGGCGACGACGTGGGCATTGGTGACCACCAGCTCCGGTCCCGCAACCCAACCCGAGCCCTCGACGCCAAGGCCGCAAGCGGTGCCCAGAACGCGAACAACGGAGTCTGCGGCGCCGACGACATCCGGATCGGAGACGATCGTCGGATCGGGGGCAGCCACCGGGGCTGCCGGCCCGATGATCGACGGCGCCGGGTCGACCCGATCGAGCGCATGCAGAATCGGTCCCGAGGGCGGCAGCACTTCATTGAGGCTGCGCAGGATCACCGAGCGCTGCACATCGGCCCGCAGCTCCGCCGTGCCCGGCGCATGCAGGGCAACAGCGCCGAAGGCCCAGACAATCCCAAGCGCCACGGAGGCGACCAGCGCCGCGCCGCCCGCCCCGTCGGCCAGGTGCAGCGCGCCGGTCCCGCGAATCAACCGCGAGCGCAACCCCAAGGCCATGCTCTCCAGCGCCACCGCCACGAGCGCGCCGCCGATGAGCGCCCCCAAAGCGGCGCAAAGTGGCGCATAAGGGGATTTCGCACCCTGATTGAGGATGACCGGCCCAATCCGACTCCCCGCAAAAGCTCCCAGGGCAAATCCGAGCAAGGTCAACGTGCCGACGATCAGTCCTTGCCGGAAGCCCCAAAGCGCGAGCGCCAGGGTGAAAGCAACGATCCCAAAGTCGAGCACGGTCATCGGTTTCCAATCATGAAGGACGCGTAACCGCAAGGCCTTGGAAGGGGCCGTGCCGCCACGCGCGGGAGAGGCACCCGGGCGCTCCATTACCTTTCAAGCAAAATGAGCTCTCTCCCCCCTGAGGTGGAACGGCGCCGCCGTATCGTCACCCGCGCGTTGCCCCTCTCGCTGATTGCATTGGTGGCCTTCATCGTCGGCGCGGTCGCGGGCGTACCCGGCTCGCCTGACAAGGAAGCCGCCAAGCATTTCGCCGACGCCTGGCAGCGCCAGGAATTCGCGGCGATGTACAGGGAGCTGAACCCAGCATCGCAGCGGTCCATCGAGCTGAACGACTTCGCCCTCGCCTATCGCGACGCCGCGATGGTCGCGACCCAGCGCTCGCTTGACACCGACTCGCCGTCCGAGGAAACCTCCAGAAATGGATCGACGGTGGTGCCAGTTCCCGTCCTGATCGGCACCGTCGCCTTCGGCGCCGTCGAAGGCACGGTCGACCTCCCCTTCGACGAAGGTGGCATCGCCTGGGACCCGAGCCTCGTCTTTCCGGGGCTGCACAGGGGCGAGCGTCTCGAAAGCCAGATCGAGCTCGCGCCCCGCGCGGCGATTCTCGCCGCCGATGGCACGCCGCTGGCCGAGGGGCCCGCCGAAGCCCGTGCCCACCCGATCGGCAGCTCGGCGATCGACGTGACCGGAGAAGTCGGCGCCGCTGAAGAATCAGACGCCGAAGCGCTCGCTCGAAAGGGTTTCGCGCCCGACACCCCCGTCGGAGTCAGCGGCCTCGAGCAGGCTTTCAACGCGCGGCTGGCCGGCAAGCCGGGTGGCTCACTGATCGCCGTGAGCGAAGACGGCAGTGGCGGTCGAACCATCGCCGAGGCCGATCCCAGCCCGGGGGCACCGGTGAAGACGACGATCGACCCCGATCTACAGGAATCGGCGGTCTCGGCCCTTGCCGGCCGTGTTGGCGGCATCGCCCTGCTCGATTCGCGAAACGGCGACGTGCGCGCTCTCGCCGGCCAGGCCTTCTCGGCGCCGCAACCGCCCGGCTCGACCTTCAAGACGATCACGACGACCGCGGCCCTGGAGAAGGGAGTTGTCTCGCTCGATGACGAATTCGAAATCACCGACGGGGTCAACGTCGGCGGGCGCTTCATCGAAAACGCCAACGGCGAGTACTGCGGCGGCAGCTTCCGGGAGGCCTTCGCCGAGTCCTGCAACGCCGACTTCGCGCCACTCGGGCCGAAGATCGGCAACGACGACCTGGTCGAGACGGCGGAACGGTTCGGCTTCAACTCGCCGCCGACGCTCTACGCACCCCGGATCGTCGCCGAAGTGGACCCGGAAGAGTCGACGATCCCAACCGAGATCGGCGACGAACTCGACCTCGGCGTCAGCGCGATTGGCCAGGGCGAAGTGCTTGCGACGCCGCTGCAGATGGCGAGCGTGGCGCAGACGATCGCCAACGGCGGCGTGCGCGAACCGACCTCCATCGTTGCCAACGAGAAGCTGCGGCCCGAAGCGAAGCCGGTGCGGGTGATGTCGAAGAAGACCGCCGACCAGCTGACCGAACTGATGGTTGGCGTGGTCACCGGCGGCACCGGCACTGCCGGGGCCATCGCCGAGGCGCAGGTGGCTGGCAAGACCGGCACCGCCGAGCTTGGGCCGCGGGCGGGCGAAGAGAACGCCGAACATCCGCAGCAGCGCAAGGACGCCTGGTTCGCCGCTTTTGCCCCGGCGGAAAAGGCAAAGCTGGCGATCGGGGTGCTGCTGATCGAAGCCGAAGCAGCGGGCGGCGAAGTGGCGGCGCCGGCCGCGGCGCAGGTGCTCTCTGCTGGGCTGTGAGGCGGGATGGCGGGTGGGTCTCTGCGGGAATTGATGTCGCACGCGCGCTCCGCGCGCTTAGCGACCATGCTGGAGCGCGGCTAACGCCGCGCAGAAACCGGAATGCTTTTCCGCCGCCTTCGGCGACATTCCCGCAGAGACCCACCCGCCATCCCGCCCGAAGCACCCCAAGCATCGATGCATAGCTTTCGAGGCAACCCTCCGAGACTCCTAATCCCTTAAAGCTTGTGTGCCCATAGGAGTCGGGCTCATCCGCCGAGACGCAGGAGACGGGTCTGGTCCCCCTCCAGGCGAATGTCGCGAAGCGGCCGCTGCACTCGTGTTTCTTGGCGCGGCGCAGCCGCGCTCATTTGTTGTCGCTAAGCACCCGCAAAGCGGGTGCGTGCGACATCAATTCGACTGGAGGGGGACCAGACCCCTCTCACCCTTTGGAGCTGGAAAGAGCGCGGCTACAGGTCGAGGGTTACTTTGGCCGGCCCGTCGGGGCCGTCGATCGAGAGCGTCAGCGGCCTGTTCTCCGAAGCCGAAGAAGGAAGTTCGAAGAGCACCAGCGAGCCCTCGATCGGGCCCTGCTGCGGAGTGGAGTCGGGGGCCGGAATCGGTTCCTGCGGTTCGAGTTGGCCGCCGAAGGGGAAGGCGTAAAGGCTTTCGGAGGGGATCGCGTCGAAGGTCTGGTTGTCGGCGTCGGCGATTGTGAACGTTTCGGCGAGCTTCTGGTTCTCTTCGCTCTTGTTCTGGACTTCGAGGAAGATGCCGAAGTAGCTCGATCCTTTTTTCGCCGGACGCTGGCCGACCAGGTAGGCGGAATCCTCGTTGTCATTGGCGTTCAGGAAGCGCGAGAAGACGACCTGATACTTGAGATCGCCGAGTTCGACGACCTCGCCCTCGACCACGTCCTTGGAGTCGCTGGAGTAGCCGCAGGCCGAGATGGCCAGGCTCAGGGCGGTCAGCGCGAGCGCGGCAAGCATCGGCAGGACGAGTCGGGTGCGGCGGGACATCGGCGGCGAGAGCCTATAAGACCGGGCTCAGGGAATACCGGTCGCGTGGCGGTTGCCACCGGCGAGCGCCACGCGGTGACGATCGAGCTCCCCCGACTCGACCTGCTCGCGCAGCCGCCGCAGCGCCTCGCGCCAGCGCCGTTCATAGGGAATCGAGGCCCCGGAGAGCAGCTCGAGCGCACGGTCGACCGGGTTCGCGGGCTCCGTCCAGTAGGAAACCCGCACCTTGGTGAGCGATCCCGGCCCTTCCGTCAGCTCCCAGACGGTCGTCGACGGGATCCGGTTCAGGCGACCGCCGCGACCGTGCTCGACGAGGCGATGCGGCTCTTCCGCCTCGGTGATCGTCGTGTCCATCCAGACCGCGCGCGGCCAGACCGCGAAGCGAAAGCGCGCCCCGGCGCCGACCCCGGAGGACTCGATCCGTGTCAGGTGAAAATCGGTGAGGAAATGATCGGTGAATGCCGGGCGCAGCGAGAGGTCGGCGATCGCCTCGAAAGCGCGCCGGCGCGGCACGTCGATCTCCACCTCTGCGCTGACCGGGCCCATGAGGCGGGCGATTCTAGTCCTCCGGCAACCGCCGGGCCGCAGCGACCAATTTGCGACAAATGCTTGTGCGAGTTGACGCTTGAGGCGCTACCATAAATTGCGGAGGCGCCGGGAAAGGAGTCGCCATCATTACCAGTGTCAGCCCCGGTATCAACGGTGACAGTTTCGCCGTAGGAGAAATTCCCGGCTCCGGGACGTTTTCTTGTGTCTCGTGCGGTTCGCAGCTCTCCCTGCGAGAGAACGATCAAATGCCAGATTGCCCTCGCTGCGGGGCCGGTGAGTTCCAACGCGACTCGATCTTCGAGCCGATGCAGGAGCACGGCCAGACCGCCGAACTCGCCGTTCCCCAAACCACCTCGAGGCCGAAGTGGCTGGATTTTGCCCGGACCCTGCTGCCAACGGCCGGTCGCTACCTGGTCTGCCAACGAGACGATGGCGAGATCGAGATTTTCCCGATCGAGCAGGGCTGGACGCGGATCGGCCGCAGCGCCACCGCGGACATTCGGCTCGACGATCCCAGCGTCTCCCGCCGCCACGCCCTGATCGTCTCCGAACTGCCCGATTCGCTGCGCGTGCTCGATGACCGCAGCCTCAACGGGGTGTTCCTCAACGGCGAGCTCGTCGACTGGGGCCGCCTGAACGACGGAGACGAACTGGCAATCGGCCGCTACCGCCTTTTCGCCCTCGAAGGATAAAGGCGGTATTTCCGGCCTCCGACGTCCGTAGCATGGGCGTCGTGGATCGGTATCCAAACCCTGGCGACCCGCCCTCGGAGCCACCGGAGGTTGCCGCCGAGCATGCTCGCGAACGCCTCCACGAAGAGATCGAGCGGGTGCGGAGCGGCGTCGAGGAGATGCTCGCCGAGCAGGGCGGCGGCGTCGACGAGTCAGCCCTACGCCGCGAACTGGACGCGATCCGCGAGGAGACGAACTTCCTGCTCAAGCGCCGCCTGCGCAAGACGGAGAAGCGCCTCAGTAAGCGCATCAACAGAATTGACGCGCGCACCGAAGCGCTTGAGCAGCGCCTCGATCAGGTCGAGCAGGACCGCAAGTACGCCGAGTGGCGCATCCACACGAGCAATGAGCAAATGCTCGACGGCCTCCTGCAGGAGATCCGGGCGATCGCGGATCTGTTGACTCGGGAGCGCTAGAGGGGCGAGGACCCCTCCTGCGGAACGCGCCGCCCGCACAGACTGCAGGGCTCACAGCTCAGCTCGGCTCACAAGTTCCGCAGGAGGGGTCCTCGCCCCTCTTCCCAGCTCGACTAAGACTGCCCGCAACCGGCTGAAGCACGGAGACCATCTCGTCCCAAAAGCTTCCGCCCAAGAGCGTCTCGGCTGAGAAGCGTCCGCACGAGGAGGGACGGTGACCCCCTCTGGCGGAACTTGTGAGCAACCAGACCTTGGTCCTTCCACCCGGCTAGAACGCGGGTTCCGCAAGAGGGGGTCACCGTCCCTCCCTCGCCCGAACTACTCAGTCGAGATGCTTGGATCCGCCTGGACCTTGTGGGGGACGACCATGAGGAAGTTGGCGGCGGGATCCGCGGCCAGGCCGATGACGCGATCGGCCTCCTCGTCCTGGCCCGTCGCTCGCAGTTCGCTCGCGTAGCTGCCCAGCAGATCGTCGACGTCCAGGAGGCCCTCGGCGTCGATCTCTTTCAGCTCGACCTTGGCGCCCTCGCCCAGCCGCCGCGCGATCGCCTCGCGGTCGATGCCGAAGGCGTTGTGGCGGACGTAGACCCTGCCGCCGGTCATCCCGGCGCAGGCCCAGGGGCCGAGGTCGCCGAGGACGATGGCGCGGCCGGAAGTCATGTACTCGAAGGCGAAGCCCTTGGCGTTGGCCCGGTCGACGATGCAGCCGCGGCTGTCGTCGATCGCCGCCTCGGGCTCGCCCGCCAACACCACGTCGGCGCCCGAGAGGCGAATGCAAAAGCGCGAGTCGGCCGAGCCCTGGACGTAGAGGCGGCCGCGCTGGGCGCCGTAGGCGAAGGACTTGCCAACCGAGCCGTTGAGCCGCTTGCCCTTGGCGCCCTTGCCCTTGAGGACGGCGACGGAGCCGCCCAGCATCGTCTTGCCGACGCCGTCCTGGGCGCCGCCCTCGACCCGGATCGAGACGCCGTATGAGTTGAAGGCGCCGAGCCCCTGGCCGGCCACCGAGCCGCCGTTGAACTCGAGGCTGGCGAGCACGTCGTCGTTTGACTCCGGCCCGTCTTCGAAGATCCGCGAGCGGGCGATCGCCCCCGAGAGCTCAGTGCCGAGCACGCGGTCGTTGGCGTCGGTGGCGCGGGGGAACTGGTTGCGGATCGTGCGGCCGGAGCAGATGTCACCGGCGAGGCCGCCGATCTGCGCCGAGGCCTGCTTTGCCTCCATCCGGATCGGGCGGGCGGCGACCAATCCCGCCTCAGCGCGGCCCTCGACCATCTCCTCGGACACCGGCAGGTCGAGCGGCTCGAGGTCGAGGAACTCCTCCAGCGGCGTGATCAGCGGCGCCAGGTCGATCGCATCCTGGTGGGAGACCTGCTCGAGCAGGTCGTAGCGGCCGACGAGGTCCTGGGCGCGTTCGTAGCCAAGCGAGGCGACGACCTGCTTGACCTCCTCGCCCATCGCCTGGAAGAAGCGGGCGCAGCTCTCGGCGGCGAGGTCGACCTCCTGGGGGGTGAACTTCTTCAGCCCGTGCTCCTGGGCCTGCTCGACCGTCTCGATCTGGGTTGCGATGCCGACGTGGCATGTGTCGAGCTGGCAGCCGCGGCAGATCGTGCAGCCGAGGCTGACCATCGCCAGGGTGCCGAAGCCGACGCGGTTGGCGCCGAGGCAGTGGAGCTTGACGATGTCGTGGCCGGTGCGGTAGCCGCCGTCGGCCCAGATCTCGACCCGGTTGCGCAGCCCCGCCTCCATCAGCGCCTGGTGGACGGCGCGGGTGCCGATGTCGGAGGGCAGGCCGACGTGGCGCAGCGCGTGCTGGCGGGCGGCGCCGGTGCCGCCCTCGAAGCCAGAGAGGGTGATGATGTCCGCCCCCGCCTTGGCGATTCCGAGGCCGATCGTGCCGATGTTCGGCACCACCGGCACCTTGACCGAGACCCGCACATCGGGGTTGACCGTCTTCAGCTCGTCGATCAACTCGGCCAGGTCCTCGATCGAGTAGAGGTCGTGGTTATTGGAAGGCGAGATCAGGTCGGTGCCGGGGGCGGCGTTACGCGCCGCGGCGACCTTCTCCGAGACCTTCTTGCCGGGCAAGTGACCACCCTCGCCGGGCTTGGCGCCCTGGCCGATCTTGATCTCGGCCAGGTAGGAGGAGTTCAGCATCTCCGCCGAGACGCCGAAGCGTCCGGAGGCGACCTGCTGGCCGCGCCACTTGCGGTAGTGCCCGTACATGTCGCGGATCTCGCCGCCCTCGCCGTTGACGCAGAGCACGTTGATCGACTTCGCCGCCTCGGCGTAGGCGCGGAAGGCCGGCTCGGACTGCGAGCCGAAGCTCATCGAGGAGATCACCACGGGGTAGTCGTGATGGCCGACGCCGGCGTCCACGCCGGCCGGATCAACCGGGTCGCGGTCACCTTTGAGGCCCATGATGTGGCGCATCGAGATCGGGCTCTGTTCCTCCAGCTCACGCACTTTCT
>DASWQV010000004.1:0-13289 GCA_036403515.1 Solirubrobacterales bacterium | reverse complement strand
CGAGACCTGCGCAGAGCTCGGCATGCGCCACATCTTCACCCGGCCCTACCGCCCCCAGACCAATGGCAAGGCCGAGCGCTTCATCCAGACGCTCACCAACCGCTGGGCCTACGGAGCCATCTACGGCTCCTCGGTCGAGCGTACCGCGGCGTTGCCTGGCTGGCTCGATCACTACAACTTCAGGAGACGACACGGCTCCCTTGGCCACAAGGCGCCCGCCGCTCGGCTTGCCGAGTTGGAACAACGTGCTGAGTAACTACAGCTAGCTCGCGCATGCGGCGGCGTGCGCGAAGCTTACGAGTCGCCGGATCAGGGCCTTGTAGGCAGAGTGGGCAGCGTTGCCGTTCTCTGTGGCGAGAAGGGCGTAGAGCTTGTGCGCGGGTGAGGCAATTGGCGCCGAGAGCTCGATCCCCATGGAGCGTAGACGCGGAGCTCCAATCGAGACAAGCAGTGACTCAACTGATTCGCATCCGGCGCTGAGGTCTGCGGCGCCTTTCTCGATCAGATCGGCGCCGGGAGGTGCTCCTAGGTCGTCGATGCCGGTCATTTCGCTGAGGGTAGCGGCCTGGGGCGCGTTCGCAGAGCAGGAGCCGTCGCGAGCTCAGCGGTCAAGGCTGGCTGATCGCCGCGATCGGTGAGAAGATCGCGCTGTCAGCCCTGCAACAGAAGGAGCGAATGTGTCAGGTACAGATCTAAGCCGGAGAAGCAGCCGAGTGGTCAGGCTGGTGCCGCTTGCGCTGGCGATCGGGATCGCAGGCGTGGTTGCGTCTGGCTGCGGAGGCAGCAGCGACAGCGCCTCCTCGGAAGCGCGCAAGGCGATTGAAAAAGGCGTCGAAGAAGCCAAGCGGGGTGGCGAAAGGGCCAAGGAAGAAGTGAAGAAAGGCTTCAGCGAAGCTGAAAAGGCGGCCAAGGAAGCGGGCAAGGAAACAAAGGGAGCCGCCTCGGGGGGCATCGAAAAAGCCACCAACGAAGCCCAGAAGGGCATCGAAAAGGGCAAGGAAGAAGCGCAGAAGGGAATCGAAAAGGGCAAGGCCGAAGCCGAACGGGGCATCGAAGAAGCCGAAAAGCAGGTCAAGCAGTCCGGCTACTAGCCCGGGTGAGCCTGTCCCCGGCGGCGCTTGTCGTCGCCGGGGCCGGTGGGGGACGAAGGGCGGCGATCGCTCTAGGTCATCCTTGTCAGTCGATGACGGATGCCGAGGACCAAGATCAAGACCAGTTCGAAGCGCTCGTCGCCGACGCGATCGACGCGTTGCCGGACGAGTTCCAGCGGGTTCTCGAAAAGGTCGCCGTGGTCATATCCGAGCGTGGCGCCGAGGTGCACGCCTATGGGCAGTACTACGGCGACGGTGTGGCGCGCGAACGCTACGAGGACCGGATCGTGATCTACCGCGACACCCTCGAACGCGACTTCGGCCACAGTCATGACCTACTGGCGCGCCAGGTCGAGCGCACCCTGCGGCATGAGCTGGCCCACCACCTTGGCTGGAATGAGCGCGGCGTGGGTGACCTCGGGCTCTGAGTGCTGGGCTAGCGCACCCTGCAGTCGCGCGACAGGCCGGTGCTCAGCCGCTGTCCGTTGGCAAAGGAGAAAGTCGCCTGGGCCAGCGGAAAGCTCGCGCTGCGGAAGCCGGCGGGGGCGGCGCAGCTGGCGCTGAGGAAACTGTGCCGCCTGCCCTTGTAAGTGTAGGTGCGGCCGATCTTCATCGCGATTTCGGTGACGTAGCCAAGGTCCGAGGCCAGCTCGGGGATCTTGGTCGAGAACACCGCGCCGTACCTTCCCCGGCGGCGGTGGGAGATCTCGAATGGGAGGACGAAGGCCGCTCGCACTGGGCTCGATCCATAGAGGTGCAGCAGCATCCCCGGCCGTCCATGCAGACGGCTGTTGAAGGCGAGCACCTCTCCCTTGGCTGGGATCAGCGGCGCGCCGGGGAAGTCGACATTGGCGGCGAAGCGTCCTCGGCCCACGAGGGCGGAGCGGCAGGCTCTGAGCGCCGCCTCCGTGCTGGTCTGCTGCAGCCGTGGCGCCGAGCAGGTGGGAAGGCCGAGCGAGGAGACGACCCCAGCGCGATTCACGGCAATCGTCATTTCCCGCAGCTGGGGCGGTCGGGTGCCGTCGGTCGTGCTGACTGCGCCTTCCAGGCTGACGCTCACGGGAGCACGGCGTTCGCGTGGCAGCGCGTGCGGGCGCAGCTGGCCATCGAAATGGACGCGCAGGTTGTCCTGCTGGATCAGCTCTCCCCGCGCCGCGACGGCGCTGGTCAGGGCGACGAGAGCTAGAACGAGTGAAATGGCGAGGCGGCGCATGGTCCCACTCCTCAGTCTAGGTTCCGCCGATTTCGAGCCTGTTAACGGGGCGCTACGGCGCCGATAGGGCCTAGGGTTGGGCGATGGCCGATCCGCAGCGCGACATAGACCTCTCCGAGGGCGATCGATTCGCCGGTTACCGGATCGAGCGACGCATTGGACGCGGCGGCATGGGCGTGCTCTACCTGGCGCTCGAGCCCGGTTTGGAGCGCCGCGTCGCGCTGAAGCTGATCGCCCCTGAGGCCGCCGCAGACGAGGTTTTCGCCAAGCGCTTCGCCGAGGAGTCGAAGATCGCGGCGTCGATCGAGCACCCCAACGTGGTTCCGATCTACGCCGCCGGAGAGGAGGGCGGCGTGCCCTTCATCGCGATGCGCTACGTCGCCGGCGCCGATCTCGCCAGGCGCCTCGCCCGCGAGGGCCGGCTGGAGCCCGCGGTCGCGGCCGAGCTGATCGCCCAGATAGGCAATGGCCTCGATGCGATCCACGCCGCCGGCCTCGTTCATCGTGACGTCAAGCCCGCCAATGTCCTGCTCAGCGGCGGCGAGGCCACCGAGCACGCATACATCACCGACTTCGGCGTAGCTCGCAACGTCGCCACCGAGTCTGGCCTGACCCAGACCGGGCGCTTCGTCGGCACCCTCGACTACGTTGCGCCGGAGCAGATTTCAGGCGAGGAAGTCGACGCTCGCGCCGACGTGTACGCACTCGGTTGCCTGCTCTTCAAGCTGCTCACCGGCGAGGTGCCCTTTCCCAAGGACGGTGACGCGGCGCGCCTCTTCGCCCACCTCAACGATCCGCCGCCGGCTCCCTCGCTCTATGTGCCGGGGGTCTCGATGGCGCTCGACGACGTGGTGATTCGAGCGATGTCGAAGGCCCCCGACGATCGTTATCCCTCCGCGGGAGACCTCGGGCGGGCCGCACGGGCGGCGCTGCGCGGGGAGCGGACACCGGCGCCCGAGCGAACGGTGGCGACCGGGGCGGCGGCGACGCGGACCGCGGAGACGATCGAGGCGGATCCAGGGAACGCCTCCGAGACACACGAGCCGCCTTCGGAAACCCGTCGCCCGGCGGCCGAAACGACGCCCGCGGGCAAGACCCTGCGACTGGAGCGCAGCAGAGACGGGCGCCGCTACCGAGGCCTGGCGCTCGCCGGCATCCTCGTCGCCGTGGCGGCAATTGCCGTAGTCGCGATTGCGCTCTCGGGAGGGAGTGGCGGTGGGGACCCAAGGACGACGGACGGCGCGGATGCCGGCGCCTCCACGGCCGCAACCCAGAGGCGGAAGCCCGCCCCCAAGCCGCTCGGCAAGTCGGCGCTGATCGCGAAGGCCGACGCGATCTGCGCCGACAGCAAAGCCACCTATAAAGCCACCTTGGCTGAATTCCCCAACGGCGAGAACGAACCGGACCCCGCCTACTCGGAGGCCTTGACCGAAATCTCCACCCTGGCCGTTAATCGGTTCAATGCTTTGAATCCGCCCGCTGCGCTGCGCAAGCCTTTCGAGGAATACGTCAAAGCCCAGGAACGGGTCAAGGCCTATGACCGCCAGGCCCTGCGGGCCGCCAAGGCCGGCGAAACGGCCGCCTACCTGGCGGCTCGCGAACGCCGTGACAACGAGTCCGGGGAACGCTACGACCTCGCGCGCGCCATCGGCCTCGAGGAATGCAGCACCAACCGCAGTTAGGTCAGCTGAGCTTCGCGGCCGGCGCCGGCGCTCGCGGCTCGGGCTTCGAGCGAAGTTCGACACCGCCACCCTTTTCGCGGATCAGGTCGACGGTGAGCAGTACCGCGGCAACCGCGTAAAAGGGGGTGAAGGCGATGTTGGTCAACACGTCGGCAAGCCACTCCGCGAGCAAGTGGCCCCGAAGAGATCGTGGACGAAGCCAGTGAGGAGCTCGGTCAGCGAATCGCCGGCGATCTCGATCGGGATCAGCACCAGGGCGACGAGGAAGAACTTGCCCCGCACCAGACGGGCGCTGCGCCGAAGGGCGGCACGGATTCCCCGATGCTCGATCTCGACGACCGGGGCCGCCAGGCCGAGCCAGACGAAGGCGAGAACCCCCGGAATGACGAACGCGACCAAACCGACCGCGACCAGGGCGCCGTAGAGAAGGTCGATCGCGATCAGCGGCCCGTAGTTCACCATGCGAGCGATCTGGCGCAGCGTCGGCGGCCTGCCCTCCTGGGGGTGGGTGAGCGAGATCACCACCGCGCCGGTGTAGAACACCTCGCCGATCAGCCCGGTGGCCGCCAGGGCCAGCACCGCCGCGGCTGTCGCGAGCAGCCTCAGGCCATTGCCGAAACCGAAAGAGCCGATCTCAGCGTGAACGGTGAGCGCATGCACCAGGCCGAGGGGGACGAAGACGACGGCCGCGAGAAGCAGTAGCGAGGGCGCCCAGCGAATGTAGGTGCGTCCGATCCGGGTGTAGACCGAGACCAGCTCCGCGCGGCGGCTCACGTCAACGGTGGCGCCGCCGACCGGACGGGTAGCGGCCGCGATCCTGGAGCCTCGATGGCGACGATTCGGAGGCCGGCACCCGCTGCACCTGGGAGAGCTCGCCGATCAATCCCTCTTCGGCGCAGCGCCGGTGCCAGTGGTGGTGTTCGGTGCCGCCGAGGCGGAACACGTACTGAACGACGACATGCTCGCTGCCGATCTCGATATCGCCGTGACAGGAGGGGCAGCGATAGAGCTTGCGGGAGATCGCTCGAATCACCCACGCCTCGTCACCCTCTTCGGTGGTGCCGCGCAGGCTCCAGCGCTTGTCGGGCAGGCCGTCGAAACCGGCCATCGGCTAGCGGCGCGACAGCCAGCCGAAGCCGGCGGCCATCGCCAGGTTGGAGGCGCTCGCCAGGCGCAGGCCGAGCTTGGCGCCGGGGCGGCTGACGGCCGGTGACTCGGACCACAGCGCATCGGTGGCGATCTCGGTTCCGCGCAGCCACGCCAATGCCCACCAGTCGCGCTGCTCGCCGCGCCGCGCGGCGAGCAGGTGGGCGGCGGCGAAGGTGAGCCAGATCGGGCCGCAGCGGCGAAAGAGGTGTTCCGCGTCGGGGGAGGGGTGCTCGTGTCCGAGGACCTTGAGCGTCGCCGCCGGGGCGGCGATGGCGGCACTGCCCAGGACGAGGTCGAAGACGATCATGTTGCGGTTGGTCAGGCGCAGGGCCTGTTCAAGCGTCATCGCAGGGTCCATCCAACCAGATAACCCCACCGACAGGCCCAAAACCGCTGATCTGCAACCGGAAATCGACTCATCGGCGAGATCTGCAGGCGGAAGGTAGAAGGGAAAGTGGGGGGTCCGGCGAATCTCTGGCCCGTGACCAAGACCGCGACCAAACCAGCCCAGCTGAAGAGCCTTTCCGAGTACATCCAGGAGCGCTTCGACGAGTTCTCGCGCTCCCAGAAAGACGTCGCCCGCTACATCGTCGATCACCTCGACGAGGCAGCCTTCCTCACCGCCGAGGAGTTGGCAAGGAGAGCGAGCACCTCGTCATCGACGGTGGTGCGCTTCTCCCAAGCCCTCGGCTTCGAGGGTTATCCGGAGCTGCAGCAAGCGGCGATCGAGGAGTACCGCACGGCGGGAGCCGCCGCCGCTAGCGCGGCCAGCTCAGGCGCCCTCTTCTCCTTCGACCATTCTGAGCTGGAGGGATCGCTGGGCGCCGATTACGCCAACCTCGAGGAAACGGCGCGAAAGCTGACCCGTGAGCAGGTCGACGGCGCCGTCGCGGCGCTGGCCGAGTCCCAGCGCGTCGTCATCGTCGGCGTCGACCAGATGGCCTTCTTTGCCAGCTACCTGCGTCATACCTTGAGCCTGCTCGACATCCGCGCCGAGATCGTCGCCAGCACCGGTGGCGAATCGCTGCAGCGCCTCGGGCGAATCGACGACGAGACGCTCGTCATCATCCTTTCCTCGGGGCGGGCCCATCCACTGCTGCTGCGGGCGATGAAGCTCGCCGTGCACCGCGGCGCCCGCACCCTGGCCGTCTCGGATGCCTCGATGTCCGAGGTCGGCGAGCACGCCGAGCTGACCCTGTACTACTCCTCCAACAGCCCATCTTTCGCCCGCTCCAACACGGCGCTGATGGCACTCGTCCAGGCCCTGGCACACGGTCTCTACGCGCGCGACGAAGACACGCACAAAGACCGCATCCGGGCCTACAAGCTGAAGTAGCGGCCCCAACCTCCGAGGTGTCGTATTTGTCTCCGCTATGCGGGAAGAAGTGCGACCGCACTCGGGCCGTAATATGCGGGACGTGACTGAGAGAGCGACCTTCCGAGTCAAGACTGGCCTGGCCGAGATGCTGAAGGGCGGGGTGATCATGGATGTGGTCACGCCCGAGCAGGCGCGGATCGCCGAGGACGCCGGCGCCTGTGCCGTCATGGCGCTCGAGCGAGTCCCTTCCGATATTCGTCGCGACGGCGGCGTGGCGCGGATGTCGGATCCCGCGATGATCAAAGGGATTCAGGCCGAAGTGAGCATCCCGGTGATGGCCAAGGCGCGGATCGGCCACTTTGCCGAGGCCCAGGTCCTGCAGGCGCTCGAGGTCGACTACATCGACGAGTCCGAGGTGCTGACTCCCGCCGACGAGCGCCACCACATCGACAAGCTGGCTTTCGAGGTGCCGTTTGTCTGCGGCGCCACCAACCTCGGCGAGGCGCTGCGGCGGATCGGCGAGGGAGCGGCGATGATCCGCTCCAAGGGCGAGGCCGGGACCGGCAACGTGGTCGAGGCGGTCCGCCACATGCGCGAGATCGTCTCCGGGATCAAGCGGCTTGCCCAGCTTGGCCCAGAGGAGCGCTCGGCCGCGGCGAAGGAGCACCAGGCGCCCCTGGAAGTGGTCCAGGAGGTTGCCGAGAAGGGAGGGCTGCCGGTTCCCCTCTTCTGCGCCGGTGGGATCGCCACCCCGGCCGACGCGGCGCTGATGATGCAGCTCGGAGCCGAAGGCAACTTCGTCGGCTCGGGCATCTTCAAGAGCGCCGACCCGGAGCGCCGGGCGCGGGCGATCGTCGAGGCGACGACGCACTTCAGCGACCCCGAGCGAGTCGCGGCGGCATCGGTCGGGCTCGGCGAGGCGATGCCGGGCCTCGAGATAGCCGACCTGGCTGCAGCCGATGCGCTTTTGCAAGATCGCGGTGCCTGAGGGTTTCTGGCCCGCGGGTCCTGTCACGGGGCAGGGGGGCCTGCGGGCGGGCCACGGTCCGTCCTCGCCCCCCCTGCCCCGTGCCACCTGCGGGAGAGACGGTGCCGTCCAATGTTGCTAGGGATCCTGGCCATACAGGGTGGCTTTGAAGCTCACGAGATTGCCTTGAGAGGACTCGAGGCCAATGTTCGCGAGGTGAAGCTTCCGGAGGATCTCGAGGGGCTTGACGGGCTGGTAATCCCTGGGGGGGAGAGCACAACTATCTCCATGGGAATCGAGTCAGCTGGATTGGAGCCGGCGATCCGGCAGCACCACGCTGCGGGGCGAACGGTGCTCGGCACCTGTGCAGGAATGATCGTTTGCGACGACACCCATTTGAGACTCATCGACGCGACGGTGGCACGCAACGCCTTCGGGCGGCAGTTGCAGAGCTTCGAGGCGGATCTGGAGGTCGAGGGAATCGGCGATGAGCCGCTGCGGGCCGTGTTCATTCGTGCCCCCTGGGTTGAAAGGAGCGGACCGAATGTTGAGGTCCTTGCCTCTTACCAGGGGCATCCGGTGGCGATTCGCGAAGGCGGTGTGCTCGCCTGCGCCTTTCACCCTGAGCTGACCGACGACTCCCGGCTGCACGCATTTTTCATGGCAATGACGACGAGCGCGCGCGCTCGGGAGGAGGCGGAGGCATGAGAGATCCGAGAGCGGAGAACCTGGCAAAGATCCTGGTCGGCTACTCGACCGAGGTCAAGGCAGGGGAGGTCGTCTCGATCGACGGCGAGATTGGCGCTGAGCCGTTGCTGCGCGCCGTCTACGAGGAGGTGCTTAAGGCTGGCGCGCATCCGATCCTCAACGTTGGCCTCGATGGCCTGGCCGCGGTCTACTACGAGCACGCCGGTGACGAGCAGCTCGAGTGGATCTCGCCGCACTTGGAGTGGACGGTCGACAACGCCGACGTGCGGATCGGCATCGGAGCCAGCGCCAACACCCGCGAACTCTCGGCCGTCCCACCCGAGCGCCAGACCCGCCGCCAAACCGCGACCGGGCCGGTCCTCAACCGGATGATGGAGCGCAGCGCCGCCGGCGATTTCCGCTGGTGCTACACGATCTTCCCGACCAACGCCTACGCCTCCGAGGCCGAGATGAGCCTCAGCGACTACGAGGACTTCTACTTCGCAGCCTGCCTCGCCGACGACCCCGACCCGCTGACCGCCTGGAAGCGCGCCTCGGCCGAGTGTGAACGCCTCGCCGAGTGGATCCAGGGCCATGAGGAGGTGCGGGTAACCGCTCCGGGAACTGACATCACGCTCGGCATCGCCGGCCGCACCTTCATTCCCTGCGTCGGCGACCACAACATGCCCGACGGTGAGTTCTTCACCGGACCGATCGAGGACTCGGTCGAGGGCGAGGTGACCTTTCACCTGCCGGCGGTGATCGCCGGCCGCGAGGTCTCCGGCGTGCAGCTGCGCTTCGAGTCCGGCAAGGTCGTCGACGCGAGCGCCGAGCGGGGCGAGGAGTTCCTGATCCAGCTGCTCGATACCGACGAGGGCGCCCGCCGCCTCGGCGAGCTGGGCATCGGCACCAACTACGCGATCGACCGCGGCACGCTCGAGGTCCTGCTCGACGAGAAGATCGGCGGCACCGTCCATATGGCGGTAGGCAAGTCCTACCCCGAGTCCGGCGGCGTCAACGACTCCGCAGTGCACACTGACCTGGTCTGCGACCTGCGCCAGGGCGGCAAGATCGAAGTCGACGGGATCGCCTTCCAGGTAGACGGCAAGTTTGTCGTCTGACGCTGAGCTGAGGTGACGGCCGGGAGCTACTGATTGGCGATCGGCGAGCCGGCCAGCAGGAAGAACCAGACGGTGAGGCAGGCGAGGGCAAGCATCACCGATCCCATCAGCACCGCCTCGACGACGGTGGTGCCGCTGCCAGCGGGTGAGGTATCTCGCATGCTCTTCAACCAGGTCGGTCGCATCGGGGCAAGCCGGTTGGTGCCGGTGATCTGGATGTAGAGGCGGTTGAGCCTGCCGATCAGCCAGGCGACGACGAGGACCGAGACGATGATCCCGGCGGCGACGACGAAGTAGGGGCCCTGGCTGGGGAACTGGGTGTGGGAGACCCTGGAGGCGATGTAGATCCAGCTCAAGGGAATCGCGGTCCAGAGCGAAAGGGCCGCCAGCAGCATGACGACGAAGATGAGGCTGGCAGCCAAACCGCGGGCCGGCCCGCCACGGTGCGAATCGCTGACCATTTCCACATTCATAGAATGCCAGGTATGTCCGGACATTCGAAGTGGTCTTCGATTAAGCACAAGAAGGGCGCCGCCGACGCAAAGCGGGGCAAGGAATTCACCAAGCTGGCGCGCGCGATCACCGTTGCCGCCCGCGATGGCGGGCCCAATCCCGAGGCCAACGCGCCGCTGGCAACGGCGATTCAGAAGGCCCGCGACGCCTCGATGCCAAAGGACAACATCCAGCGCGCGGTCGACCGCGGCAGCGGCATCGGCAGCGACGCCGACGCGATCGAACAGATCCTCTTCGAGGGCTACGGCCCCGGCGGCGCGGCGATCCTGGTCGAGGCGCTGAGCGACAACCGCAACCGCACCAGCGCCGACGTCCGCCACGCCTTCAGCAAGCACCACGGCAGCCTTGGCGAGCCCGGCTCGGTCGCCTGGATCTTCGAGAAACGCGGGGTGGTCGTGGTCGACGGCGCCCACTACAGCGAGGACGACCTGATCGTCGCGATCGACGCCGGCGCCGAGGACGTGCGAGAGGACGGCGAGCAGCTGCGGGTCCTTTGCGAGCCGACCGACTTGGCGGCCGTGCGGGAGGCACTAGAGGGCGCCGGGGTCGCGGTCGAGTCCGCGGAGGTGACGATGGAGCCGAAGAGCACGGTCACCGTCAAGGGAACCGAGGCCGAAGACCTGCTGCGCCTCTTCGACGCCCTCGAAGAGCACGACGACGTCAACGAGGTGCACGGCAACTTCGACGTGCCGCAGGAGATCCTCGAGAGGTTGGCCGCGTAGAGCGATCTCTGAAGGCATCCGAGCTTGGTCCCAGAATCACTTCGCATGCAGGTCGTGATCGGGATTGACCCTGGGGCAGCGAACCTTGGCTTTGGCCTGGTCAGGATCGAGGGCAGCCGTATGGTCGCTCTTGACGGGGGTGTGGTCGAGACCTCGCCTGAGATGGCGATGGAGCGCCGCCTGGAGCGGATCCACGGCGCTCTCACGGAGCTGATCGCCTGGCATCAGCCGGCGGCGATGGCGCTCGAGGACCTCTACTTCGGCAAGAACGTGCACTCCGCGATGGCCGTCGGCCGGGCCAGCGGGGCCGCGATGCTGGCCGCCGCGCAGGGCGGAGTTCGCTGCTTCACCTACACGCCGCAGGCGATCAAGAAGGCTGTCTGCGGCTCTGGCGCCGCCGGCAAGGACCAGGTGCAGAGGATGGTCGGAACGCTGCTCGGGCTGCCCGAGCCACCGACGCCGGACCACGCCGCCGATGCGCTCGCCGTGGCGATCTGCCACGGCGGCGGCACCGCTCACCAGGCGGCCGTGGAGTCGGTCACAGAGCTTCCTGCCGGGGCGAGGTTGGCCGGATGATCGCCGCCGTGCGCGGAGAGGTGATGGTGCGCCGGCCCGACCACGTCGTAATCGACGCCGGCGGCGTCGGCTATCGGCTTGCCGTCTCGGCCGAGACCTTGAAGGCGGTGCCGGCAACCGGGCGCGAGGCCTTCCTGCACGCCGAGCTGATCTCCCGCGACGATTCCCTCGCCCTCTTTGGCTTTGCCTCTGAGGAGGAGCGCGACCTCTTCGGCGAGCTGATCTCGGTCAGCGGGATCGGCCCCAAGGTCGCTCTTTCGGCGCTCTCCGGAGGACCGGTGCGCGAACTGCTGCGAGCGATCGCCGCCGGCGACGCCAAGCGCTTTCAGGCGGTGCCCGGCATTGGCAAGCGGACGTCGGAGAGGATCATCGTCGAGCTGCGCGAGAAGGTTGCCGGCGCGCTGGAGGAGGAAGTGATCATGGCCGGCGCCGACTCCGACGACACGCGCGGGCTTGCCCGCGACGGCCTGGTCAACCTCGGCTACGCGCCGCTGGAGGCTGAGCAGCTGCTTGACGGGATCGAGGGCGATGACGCCGAGCAGCTCCTTGCCGCCGCCCTGCGCAAGGCCGGCTCGTCGAGGAGCAAGGCGTGAGCGAGCGGATTCGAACCCCCGGGATCGACGGGCCGTTTCCACCTGGCGACGAGACCCCAGCGGATGACGTGCGCGTGCACGACGCGCGCGCCGACGTTCCCGACGAGGACCTCGACCGCTCGCTGCGGCCGCGCCGGCTCGCTGACTTCGTCAATCAGGAGCAGGTGACCGGGCAGCTGGAGATCTTCATCGAGGCGGCTCGCGGCCGCGACGAGGCGCTCGACCACGTGCTGCTGGCGGGGCCGCCGGGGCTCGGCAAGACCTCGCTGGCACACATCGTCGCCGAGGAGATGGGGGTGCCGCTGGTGCAGACGGCGGGGCCGGCACTGGAGCGCAAGGCCGATGTCGCCTCCTTCCTCACCGCCCTGGAGCCAGGCAGCGTCTTCTTCGTCGACGAGATCCACCGCCTCGGCCGGGCCGTGGAGGAGACCCTCTACCCGGCGATGGAGGACGGCGAGCTTCCCGTCGTGCTTGGCCAGGGCGCCGGCGCGCGCACGGTCACCCTGCCGCTGCCTCCGTTCACGCTGATCGGCGCCACGACCAGGGCGGGGCTGCTGACCACACCGCTTCGCGACCGCTTTGGCCTGTCCCACCGCCTCGAGCACTACCTGCCCGAGCACCTGGCCGAGATCATCGTCCGCTCGGCCGGCATCCTCGGGGTCGAGATCGACGCCGAGGGGGCGCGGACGATCGCCGAACGCTCGCGCGGCACGCCGCGGGTCGCAAACCGGCTTCTCAAGCGCGTCCGCGACTTCGCGCAGGTGAAGGAAAGGGGCGCGATCGACGCCGAGGTGGCGGCGGCGGCCCTGGCGATGCTCGAGGTCGACGCCGCCGGCCTCGACCGCAGCGACCGCGCCCTGCTCGACACCGTCGCGACGAAGTTCGGCGGCGGGCCGGTCGGGCTCTCGACTCTGGCCGTGGCGATCGGCGAGGAGGCCGACACGATCGAGGACGTGCTCGAGCCCTATCTGCTGCAGCAGGGGCTGCTCAAGCGCACGCCGCGCGGCCGTGTGATCACCCCCCGGGCCTACGAGCATCTCGGCCTGCCAGCGCCGGATGGCGCAAGAAGCCTCTTCTAAAAGTCAGTCTCAGTAACCTGCGTGAGGTGCCGTTCTTCATCTGCCCCAACTGCGGCCACCGGGAGGTCAGTGCCGAGCGTAGAGCGGGCTTCAGCTCGCGCCCGAAGGGCTGCTCCAAATGTGGCTTTGGCTTCGTCTTCGAGCTGCTCGACGACTACTACCCGGCGCCCAACGCGGCCTTCTTCCTGCTCGACCAGCAGGGTCGCCTGATCGGCACGGGCCGGGGTGCGCGCGAGCTCACCGGGCTGGGCGACCTTGACGTGATCGGCAGGCCCGTGCAGGACGTGCTGAACCTCGTGTTCGCCAACCACGAGGACCACGTCGGCACCGCGCTCGAGTGGGGTGTGAGGGTCCTCGACAAGGAGGTCACCGTGCACGCCGAAGGAGACCGCCCGGAACCGGCGAAGGCGGACATCTTCCCCGCGTACGACGATGACGGGGGGCTCCTGCTCGTGCTCACTCCGCGATGACCAGTCGCACCCGCAACTTCACGATCCTTGGGATCGTCGCCGGGATGCTCGTGCTGGCCCTGCTCGTGATCGTTCCGGGCAGCCCGCTGTCGAAGGACACCAAGCTCG
>DASWQV010000003.1:0-43550 GCA_036403515.1 Solirubrobacterales bacterium | reverse complement strand
CGGCGAGACCGTAGACCTTGCTGAAAGTGCGCAGGACGACAAGGTTGGGGAAGTCGGCGAGTAGATCGACGGTGGAGTCGGGATCGTCGACCGTCTGGAACTCGATGTAGGCCTCGTCGAGGACGATCGTCACGTGGGACGGAACGCGCTCGCAGAAGGCGGCGATCTCGGCCGCCGGGATGTGGGTCGCGGTCGGGTTGTTCGGGTTGCAGACGATCAGCAGCTGGGTCGCGGCGGTCACCTCGGCGGCCATCGCATCGAGGTCGTGGACGGCGCCCTCGGCGAGCGGCACGCGGATCTCGCGGGCGCCGGTCAGCGCCGGCAGGTACGGGTACATCGAGAAGGCCGGCCAGGCGAAGAGGATCTCGGAGCCGGGCTCGCAGAGCGCCTCGGCGGCGGCGAGCAGGATCTCGCAGGAGCCGTTGCCGACCGCGACGCGGGCGGGCTCGGTCTCGTAGCGCTCGGCGATGCGGCGGCGCAGCAAGGTGGCGTCGGGGTCGGGGTAGCGGTTCATCGCGCCGGCGGCGGCGGCGATTACCTCGACCACCTTGGGGTGCGGCGGGAACGGCGACTCGTTGGACGCGAGCTGCGCGATGCCGCCCGAGGCAATTGCCTCGGGCGCCTGCCCGGTCGGCACGCCGGCCTGATAGCCCGGCATCCTGGCAAGCTTCTCGGCGAAGGTGACAGTCATTGCCCAGAGTTTGCCCGAACCGTGTAGACGGTGCCGGACCAAGCAGGGCAAGGACGCAGGGAGCGTGGCGTGCTCCGCACGCGAGCGACCGAGGACGCCGCCCTCCGCCGCGTCCGGCGCCGTCTACTGGGCGGCGTGAAGGTCCGCGCGCAACTCCTGCGTCGCGCCTAAGTACACGTGGGCGGGCTTGTGGCCGACCGGCGCGTAGTAGTGAACCATCGCCCGGATCACCCGTGGCATCGCGCCGGGGACGTCGATCTCACGGGCGCAGATCAGCGGCACCGAGTCGAGCCCGAGGCGGCGCGCGGCAACGGCCGGGAACTCGGCGTCGAGGTCACCGGTGGTGGTGAACAGGCAACTGACCATCGCCTCGGCGCTGAGGGCGTTGCGGTCGAGCAGCTCCCGCATCAGCGCCTCGGTCGCCCCGACGATCGCCTCCGCCTCATTGGCCTCGGCCTGCACGGCGCCCCGGACCGCGAACAGTCGCTCCTCGCTCATCGCTCTGAATCTTCCCAGAGCCGGGCGACCTCAGCCTCGCTGAGCCGCCGTGCCTGCCCCTGGGCGAGCGAACCGAGCTCGACCGAGCCGAAGCGCACGCGTCGCAGGGAGACGACGCGGTTGCCGACCGCTTCGG
Organism: Solirubrobacterales bacterium; assembly: GCA_036403515.1. Classification (GTDB taxonomy): domain Bacteria; phylum Actinomycetota; class Thermoleophilia; order Solirubrobacterales; family 70-9; genus VRUE01. The sequence goes on along the minus strand of DASWQV010000003.1, from coordinate 42,225 downwards.
CCATGCGACGCACCTGCCGGTTGCGCCCCTCGCGCAGAATCAGTTCGACCTCCCGCTCCCCCAATCGCCGCAGCTCAGCCGGCGCCGTCATCCCATCCTCGAGCTCGACCCCGCTCGCAAGCCGCCGCAGATCGTCATCGGAGGGCGGCCGGCGCAACTCGGCCCGGTAAGCCTTGGCAACCCCATAGCGAGGATGGGTAAGCCGATTGGCCAGGGCCCCGTCATTCGTCAGCAGCAGCAACCCGGTCGAGTCCACGTCAAGACGACCAACCGGGTAAAGCCGCGCCCCAGAGTCGACCAGCCCAACCACAGCAGGCCGACTACCGGGCTCCCGAGCCGTCGAAACAACCCCCGCTGGCTTATTCACGGCCCAGACCTCCAGCGCCTCAGTCCCAACCAAGCTCCCATCGACTCGCACCTCGTCGGCATCGCTGACGTCGCGAGCGGGATCGGTCACCACCTTCCCACCAACCGTCACCCGACCCTTGCCGATGGTCAGCTCAGCTTTACGCCGCGACGCAACGCCCCCGTGGGCCAAGTACTTAGCGAGCCTCACGGCGCAGAAGGGACCGGGGAGGGTCCCGACGGAGCCTCCCCGCTGTTGCTCCGACGGGGCCCTCCCCGGTCCCTGCCGGACCTCTTGCTCGCGTAGGACCTCCCGCGGCCCCACCTCACGGCTGAGATCGCTGCTCCCCAGCTTTCAAGAGCCGCTCACGCAGCTCCCGCTCGTCCTCCGGCGTCGGATCGAACTTCGAGGGATCCGGCAATTGGTCCATGCCGGAAAGGCCGAAGAGCCGCTCGAAGAGCTCGGTTGTCTTGAATATCGCGGCTCCGAACTGCGAGCGTCCCGACTCCTCGATCAGCCCACGCTCGGCCAGGGTCTGCACCGCGGACTCCGAGGTGACGCCGCGGATCCGTGCCACCTCCGGCCGGGTCACCGGCTGCAGGTAGGCGACGATCGCCAGGGTCTCGGCCTGGGCCTGGGTCAGCGGCGGGGTGCGCGGCTTGGCCAACAAGCGACGTGCCGCGGCCTCGCTGGCAGGGTCGCTGGCGAGCGAGAAGCCGCCGGCAACCTCGCGCAGCACCACCCCCCGCTTGCCATCGGCGAGGTCCTCGCGCAAAAGCCCGATCGCCTCCTCGATCTGACCCTCGGCCGCCTCGGTGGCCTCCGCGAGGTCGCGGGCGCTGACCGGCTGCGGCGAGAGGAAGAGCAGCGCTTCGACCGTGCGGGAGAGGTCGCTCATACCGCGTTCTCCTTCTTGCGGATCTCGATCGGCCCGAACGGTTTCGACTGCTCCCAGGTCGCCTCGCCTTTGCGGTAGAGGTCGAGCAGCGCGAAGAGCGTCACCGCCTGGGTCAGCCGGTCCTCGCTGCCGAACTGCTCATCGAAGTCGATGCTGGAGCGACCGCGGAGGGCGTCGCGCAGAGCGCGCAGGCGCTTCTCCAGCGAGACAGTCGGGCGGATGTGGTCCAGGTTCAGCTCGGGCGGCAGCGCCAGCAGATCGCCGAGAGCGGCGCCGAGCCGGTCGGGGTCATAGACGGCGGTCGCGGCGTCCAGCGCGACCTTGCGCAGCTCGGGCGGCAGCGGCGCCGAGCGATAGAGGTAGCCGCGCGCCGCCTCGAAGCGGCGCTCCAGCGTCGCCGCCGCGTCGCGGTAGCGACGGTACTCGAGCAGCCGCGCGACCAGCTCCTCGACCGCCTCCTCGGGCGTGACGTCCTCCAGCGCCTCTTCTTCGCCCGGCAGCAGCAGCCGCGACTTCAGCTCCAGCAGCGAGGCGATCAGGACAAGGAACTCGGTCGCGACGTCGAGCTCCAGCTCCTCCTCACGCTCGAGGTGCTCGACGTAGGCGACGACGATCTCGCCCAACTCGACCTCGAGCAGGCTGACCTCCTCGCGCAGGACGACCGCCATCAGAAGATCGAACGGCCCGGCGAAGACGTCGAGGTCGAGGTCCAGCTCGGCGACGGTCATGAATGCCGGCTCCGCCTCGCTCCTGGGGGGAGGATCCGGATATGGACGCTTGCTCGCTCCGCGGTCACAGGGGGACCGTAACGACCCGGCGGGATGGCGACTAGGCCGGCCCGAAACCCATGCGGCCGCGGACCTCGGCGAGGGTGCCGGCCGCAATCGCCCGGGCCTTCTCGGCCCCGGAGGCGAGGATCGCCTCGAGCGTCGCCTCGTCGGGCCGCAGCTCGGCGTAGCGCTCGCGAACCGGAGCGAGGAACTCGACGACCTGATCGGCAACGGTGTCCTTGAAGGCTCCGTAGCCAAGCGGCCTGACGTCCTTCTCTATGTCGGCGGGAGACTGGTTTCGGACCGCGGCGAGAATTTCGATCAAGTTGGTGATGCCGGGCTTCTCCTCGCGCCGATGCAAAATCTCGCGACCGGAGTCGGTGACGGCACTGCCCACCTTCTTGCGAATCAGTTCGGGCTCGTCGAGAACCAGGACCGTCCCGGCCTCGGTCCCGCCCGTGGTCGACATCTTCCGCTCGGGCTCCTGCAGGTCCATGATCCGCGCGCCGACCTCCGGGATGCGGTACTCCGGCACGACCAGGGTCTCGCCGAAGCGCTCGTTGAAGCGGCGGGCGATCTCCCGCATCAGCTCGACGTGCTGGCGCTGGTCGTCGCCGACCGGCACCTCGGTCGCCTTGTAGGCGAGGACGTCGGAGGCCATCAGCACCGGGTAGAAGAAGAGGGCGGCGGAGACCAGCTCCCGCTGCTTCGCCGACTTGTCCTTGAACTGGGTCATGCGGTTGAGGTCGCCGTGCGAGGTGACCGCGGAGAGCAGCCAGGTCAGCTCGGTGTGCTCGCGCACGTCGGACTGGCGACAGAGAATGCAGCGGGCCGGATCGAGGCCGGCAGCGAGCAGGATCGCGGTGGTGTCGTAGAGGCGCTCGCGCAGCTCCGCCGGGTCGTAGGCGACCGAGATCGCGTGCAGGTCGACGATGCAGAAGATCGCCGGCTCGCCGCGGTCCTGGCTCTCGACGTACTGCCGGATCGCGCCGATGTAGTTGCCGAGGTGCTTGCGGCCGGTGGGTTGGATGCCTGAGAAGACGATTGGGGCGCTCACGGAGCGGAGCCTAATCGGGGGCCGGGACGGGGCACCCCTTGCCCCGTCCAAGTGCCGGGGGGACGGAAGAGGGGCGCCCCTCTCGCCCGTCCAAGTGCCGGCCTAATGAGGCCGGCACTTTGAGTATCCGCCCGGTCGAGAGGGGTGCCCCTCTTCCGTCCCGCTCAAACGGGCTCGGTGGCCGGCTCTGCGGGTGCGCAGTCGGCTTCGGCTCCGTGGCCGCACTCGCCGGCTTGGGCTGAGCCCCTGCTTGGAACAGCTTCTATTTTGCGCTGTGGGTTCTCTATGCCGAAGCCGGAGACGGCGCCGCCGATGATCATCAGCAGGCCGGCTATGCCGATGCCCATGTGGAAGGCCGAGGTGGAAGCGTCCGCTGAGGCGGTACTCACTTGCGTCGCCTGGCCTGGTGGGAGCTTGTTGGTTTTGGGCACCGCGAGCGGCTGGGCCTTGGCGTCGGAGACGATCTGCTCCGCCCGCGGGCCGAGTGGGCGGTCGCCGAGGTTGCCGTCCAGGGTCGAACCGAAATAGGCCGAGATCACCGCGCCGAGCACTGCTATCGCCAGCAGCCCGGCGACCCTCGAGACGCCGTTGTTGACGCCCGAAGCGATGCCGACGTGGCGTTCCTCGACCGAGTCGAGCACGGTCGCCGTAAGCGGCGCCACGGTGGCCGAGAGGCCGAGGCCGAAGAGAAGGATCGCGGGCAGCACGTCGGTGACGTACTCGGCGTTCGAACCGATCCGCAGCATGAGCAGGAGACCGAGTCCTCCGACGATCGGGCCGAGCGTCATCGGCAGCCGCGGGCCGGTGCCGGAGGCCATTTTCCCCCAGCGCGGCGAGAGCAGGAAGAGGATCAGAGAGATCGGCGTCGTCGCCAGGCCGGCCTCGAGCGGCGAGTAGCCCGCCACCTGCTGAAGGAAGAGGCCGACGAAGAAAAGGCCGCCGATCAAGCCGGCGTAGGTCGAGAGCGTGGTCAGGTTGGCGATCGCGAAGTTGCGGATCCTGAACAGGCCGAGGTCGAGCATCGGGTGACGGGCGTGCATCTCGTGCAGGACGAAGAGGACGAAGCAGGCAATCCCGGCGACGAAGGGGAACCAGACCAGCGGATCGCCCCAGCCGCGGGTCGGTTGCTCGATCAGGGCGAAGACCGGGCCGCCGAGCCCGGCGGCCGAGAGCGCGATGCCAGTCCAGTCGATGCCGCGGAAGGCGTCGGGGTCGCGGCTCTCTTTCACCGAGTGCAGCGTCAGCGCAACGGTCGCCGCGATCAGTGGCAGGTTGACCCAGAAGATCGCTCGCCAGGAGGTGAGCCCGATCAGCGCCCCTCCTCCGGCCGGCCCGATCACGGTTGCGATCCCGGTCCAGGCCGTCCACGTCCCCACCGCCTTGCCTCGCTCGGCGCCCTCGAAGGTCGCGGCGACGATCGCCAATGAGCCCGGCACCAGCAGGGCCCCGGCGACTCCCTGCAGTGCCCTGGCCGCGATCAGCACCTCGACCGTCGGAGCGATCGCGCAGAGCGCCGAGGTCGCGCCGAAGGCGACCAGGCCCCAAACGAACATCCGCCGCCGGCCGAACTGATCGCCGAGCGAGCCGCCGACCAAGAGCAGCGAGACCAGGGCGAGCATGTAGGCCTCGACCACCCATTGCTGGCCGGCCAGCCCCGCGTCGAGCCCGTCGGCGATCGCCGGCAGCGCGACGTTGACCACGGTCGAGTCGAGGAAGACGACCGTGGAGCCGAGGATCGTCGCGACCAGTGTCAGTCGCTGCTGGCGGGACACGCGTTTGAGTGTATGGGCACCACACCGCGGGTCAGATGCGTGACCGCGCTAGTCGGCCGGCTCTGGCTCGAGCTCGCGCAGCTGCTGGGCTGGCGTGAAGAAGTTGCGGTAGGCGAGCCCGGTGGCGACGAGGCCGGCGATCGCGACGCTGCCCAGCAGGGCGTAGAGAAGGATCAGCTGCAGGCGGACCGCGTCGGTGGGGTTGGCGCCGGCGAGCAGCATGCCGACCATCGTCCCGGGAAAGAAGATCACGCCGGTGGTCTTGGTCGAGTCGACGAGCGCGATCATCCCCGAGCGCAAAGCGCGGCGAACGGTGGGGGCCGCGGCCTCCTGGGCGGTCGCGCCGAGCGCCAGGGTCGCCTCGATCTTGGCCCGCGATTCCGCCATCTCGTCGCCGAGCCGGTTCAGCGCCACCGCCGAGGCGGTCATCGCGTTGCCGATCACCATGCCGCCGACCGGAACGAGATAGCGGGCGGTCGGTTCGAAGACGCCGAGGGCGACGACCAGGCCGAGCGTCGTGGCGCCGGCGACCGCCAGGGCGATCAGCAACGGCCAGAAAGCGCCCGGCACGTTCTTTGCCCGGGAACGTGCGGTGAGGGCGCCAAACAACACCATCACGGCGAGCAGTCCGAAGACGAGCCAGAGCGTGTCGGCCTCGAAGATCAGCTTGATCGCGTAGCCGATCGCGGTCAGCTGGATGAACGAGCGCACGGTGGCGATGCCGATGTCACGCTCGAGGCCGGCTCGCTGCCAGAAGGAGATCGCGGCGGCGAGGGCGACCAGCGCCAACGAGGCGGCAACCTGGCCCGGCGAGAGATGGATCGAGGTGCTCAGGCCATCAGCTCCTCGATTGGACCGGCCTCGATCGCCCTGCCGCGCTCGAGCCGAACCACCCAGTCGCCCAACCGACGCGCCTGCTCAGGGTCGTGGCTGACCAGGATTATCGAGATCTCGAGCTCGCGACGCAGCTCGGCGAGGGTCGCCTCGATCGCGTCGCGAGCGGCGTGGTCAAGAGCGGAGGTCGGCTCGTCGAGCAGCAGCACCTTGGGTTGCTGGGCCAGGGCGCGCGCCAACATCGCCCGCTGCTGCTCGCCGACCGAGAGCTTGCCAACGTCGCGCCCGGCAAACTCAGGGTCGAGGCCGGCGAGGCTGAGACATCGGGCGCTGTCGAGTTGCTTGCCGGCGAGGTCCGCCGCGTAGCGCAGGTTTGACTCGACGGTGCCCTCGAGCAGAGCCGGCAGCTGCGCCACCAGGGAGACCTCGCGCCGCAGGGCAAGCGGGTCGTACTCGGTGAGGGACCGGTCGCAGTAGGAGATCGTCCCGGCGTCGGGATCTGCGAGGCGGTTGAAGAGCCGCAGCAGCGTCGACTTCCCAGCTCCCGAGGGCCCGACGATCGCCGTCGCGCCCGCCGGCACCTCGGCGCTGACCGAGTCGAGCACACGGCGGTTGCCGCGGCTCAGGCTCACCTGGCTCAGCTCGAACAGCACAGCGTCATCGTGACCGATTCAGGCGCGTCTGACTGAACCGCTCGATGGGGGCAAAGGACGGACACCCTCCAACGGCGCGCAAGATGGCTCCCGTCGAAGTGCCGAGATTGGCCACAACGGTGATCGGCTGGAAGAATCGGGGTAGGTGATCTGCTGATGGCAAGAGCAATCTGGAGCGGTTCGATCAGCTTCGGGCTTCTGAACGTGCCCGTGAAGCTCTACAGCGCGGTGGCCCGCCGTGGCATCTCGCTGCGCGAGATCCGCGAGTCCGACAGCGCTCGCATCCGCCACCGCCGCGTCGCTGAAGGGACCGACGAAGAGGTTCCCTACGAGAACATCATCAAGGCCTTCGAGATCTCCAAAGACCGCTACGTGCCACTGAGCAAGGACGAGCTTGCCTCCCTCGACCCGAAAAAGACGCGGGCGATCGAGGTCCAGGACTTCGTCGACCTCGATGAGATCGACCCGATCTACTTCGACAGCCCTTACTACCTGGGCCCGGCCGACGGCGCCGAGCGCGCCTACTCGCTGCTGGCCCAGGCGATGGAAGCGTCGGGCAAGGTGGCGATCGCCCGCTTCGTCTTCCGCAACAAGGAGCACCTGGCGGCGATCCGCCCCGGCGACGGTGTGCTGACCCTGACCACGATGCGCTTCGCCGACGAGGTGGTGCCGCCGTCGGAGCTCGACGACGTGCTGCCTTCGGAGAAGCCAAAAGTGCCCAAACGCGAGGTGCAGATGGCCGAACAGCTGATCGACTCGCTGACCAGCAGCTTCGATCCGAGCGCCTACCGCGACGAGTACCGCGAGGAGCTGCTGGCGATGATCGAACGCAAGGCCGCCGGCGAGCAGGTCGTCGCCGCGCCCGAAGGCGACGAGCGCAAGGCGACCAAGGCGCCCGACCTGATGGCGGCGCTGGAGCAGAGCATCGCCGAGGTGCAGGGCAAGCGCGACGGCAAGGCCTCGAAGAAGGGAGCGGCGACAGCTCCCAAAGCGACGAAACGAGCGGCCAAGGCAAAGAAGGCCCCGGCGAAAAAACGCTCGACCTCGACCGCAAAGTCGTCCCCCAAGAGCCGATCCCGGTAGGGGTGGAGCGTCTTGTACTTTTTCGGCGATTCCTCCGCGGCCAGCCGCCCACGCCCCACCGAAAAAGTTAAGCGGAACCCCTACCGGGATCGGCTCTGAGTGCCCGAGAGCCGCCAGGTCGAGGTCGAGGGACGTGAGCTGAAGCTCACCAATCTCGACAAGGTCCTCTACCCGAAGGCCGGCTTCACCAAGGGCGAGGTGGTCGACTACTACGCCAAGGTGGCGCCGGCGATGGTCCCTCACCTCGCCGGGCGGGCGGTGACGCTGCGCCGCTTCCCGGAAGGGGTCGACGACACCGACGCCGCCTTCTTCGAGAAGCGCTGCCCCAAGCACCGTCCCGAGTGGGTGCAGACGACGCCGGTCTCGGCGAGCACGGGCACGATCGACTTCTGCGTCTGCGAAGACCTGCCGACCCTGGTCTGGATGGCGCAGCTGGCGGCGATCGAGCTGCATCCCTCGCTCTCGCTGGCGCCCGAGCACGACCGCCCCACCGTGCTCGCCTTCGATCTCGACCCGGGCCCGCCGGCCGAAGTCCTCTCCTGCTGCGAGGTGGCGCTGCGCCTGCGCGAGCTCTTCGCTCATTTCGGCCTCGAGTGCTTCGTCAAGACCTCGGGCTCGAAGGGCCTGCAGGTGTACGCGCCGCTCAACGACGACGAGGTCACCTACGAGGGAGACGGCGAGGCCGGCGGGGGTACCAAACCGCTGGCCCGCGCGATCGCCCAGCTGCTCGAAAAGCAGACGCCGGACCTGGTCGTCTCGAAAATGAAGAAGGTCGAACGCAAGGGAAAGGTCTTCGTCGACTGGTCCCAGAACCACCGTCGCAAGACGACGATCGCGGTGTACTCGCTGCGCGCCCGCGAGCAGCCCACCGTCTCGACCCCGATCAGCTGGGACGAGGTCGAACGAGCAGTGAAGAAAGAGGACGCCGACTCACTCGTCTTCGAGGCCGACGACGTGCTGAAGCGAATCGAGCGCCATGGCGACCTCTTCGCGCCGGTGCTGGACCTGAAGCAGAAGCTGCCCGAGCTCTAAGTCGCGTCAGGCCCGTCAGCCGAAGCCGCCTGTTGCTCCTGCGCCGTGCCCGGCGGGCTCGCGCCACATCTGAGTGACCGTCGGCCCGTCTTCGGGCAGCTCGAACTCGCCGCAGCGGACGAAGCCGAGCCGTTCGTAGCGGCGATCGTTGAGCGGGTTCGAAGACTCGAGGAAGGCGGCGGCGCCCTCGGCGTCGATCCGCTCCAGCGTGGCCGCCAGCAGCCCCATCCCGAGGCCGCGACCGCGCTGGTCTGGATCGGTCGCCAGGAGGCTGAGGTAGTAATGGGGCTGCGCCGAGGGATGGGCGGCATCGAAGCGCTCGAACGTCTCCAGCACCCGGCTTGCGCCGTTCCCGAGCAGCTCTCCCAGCAGGCCCTCCAAGCGCTCCCCGTCCTCGGGCCGCAGCTCGGGCTTTCCCGGGGGAATCCAGAGCGCCACCGCGGCACAGTCCCCGGCGAGCCAGGCCGTTTCGTAGCCGACCGCCGCCTTCGCCACCAGCTCCCAGACATTGCGGTGCTGTTCCAGTCGCCGCTCGGGATCGGGGAACGCCCAGCTCCAGACCGGGTCGGCGTAGAACGCTCGCGCCAGGACCTCGACCGCGGCGGGAATCTCGGCGGGGGTCGCCACCCTCGCTTCCATGCGCGCCTGCCCGTCCGGCGGCTCGGTCATCGCTAGAGAGGCTGGCGCACGACCGGCTTGCGCGTCGCCTTGACCTCGTCGAGGCGACGCACGGGGGTCGTGTAGGGCGCCTGCTTGGCGATCTCGGGGTCCTCCTCGGCCTCGGCGAGGATCCGCTCGATCGCCTCGGCGAAAGCGTCGAGGCTCTCCTTCGTCTCGGTCTCAGTCGGCTCGACCATCAGCGCCTCCTCGACCAGGAGCGGAAAGTAGACGGTCGGTGGGTGGAAGCCGAAGTCGAGCAGGCGCTTGGCGAGGTCGAGGGTGGCGAGGCCGAGCTCCCTCTTCATCGGCTTGCCGGAGAGGACGAACTCGTGCATGCAGTGGCGCTCGAAGGCGATCGGGAGGCGATCGGCGGCGCGACCCTCCGCAAGGCGCGCCTTCAGGTAGTTGGCGTTCAGCACGGCCGTCTCCGAGGCCTCGGCGAGCCCGTCGGCGCCGAGGCTGAGGATGTAGGCGTAGGAGCGGACGAAGACGCCGAAGTTGCCCTGGAAGCCGCGCAGGCGGCCGATCGACTTGGGCCGATCGAAATCGAGATCGAAACTGGAGCCGTGCCCGTTGTCCCCCTCGCGGCGCACCACCTGGGGCCGCGGCAGGAAGGGCTCGATCCGCTCGGAGACGGCGATCGGCCCGGCCCCCGGCCCGCCGCCGCCGTGTGGCTGGCTGAAGGACTTGTGCAGGTTGAGGTGGACGATGTCGAAGCCCATGTCTCCCGGGCGCGAGTGGCCCATCACCGCGTTGAGGTTGGCGCCGTCATAGTAGAGCGTCCCGCCCACCTCGTGGATCAGCGCCGCGATCTCGGCGATGTTCTCGTCGAAAAGACCGAGCGTGTTTGGGTTGGTCAGCATCAGGCAGGCGACCTCGTCGTCAACCTTGGTCCGCAGATCGTCCATCTCCACCCCGCCGCGCTCGTTGGTGGCGACCTTGACGACCTCGTAGCCGGCCATCGTCACCGAGGCGGGGTTCGTCCCGTGCGAGGTGTCGGGGGCCAGCACCTTGGTCCGCTCTTCGCCGCGGTCGGCGTGGAAGGCGCGGGTCAGCAGCAGGCCGGCGAGCTCACCGTGGGAGCCGGCCGAGGGCTGCAGGCTGACGTGCGGCAGGCCGCAGATCTCACTCAGCGCCTCCTGCAACAGCCACATCAGCTCCAACGCCCCCTGGGCTTGCCTGGGATCCTGCGCCGGGTGCAGGCGGGCGTGGCCGGGCAGCGCCGCGACCCGCTCGTTGAGCCGCGGGTTGTGCTTCATCGTGCAGGAGCCGAGCGGGTAAAAGCCGGAGTCGAGGTCGAAGTTGCGGCGCGAGAGCCGGTTGTAGTGGCGGACGATCTCCGGCTCGGCGACCTCCGGCAGGCGCGGCGGCTCGGCGCGAAGGAGGTCGCTCGGGATCAGCTCCTCCAGCGCGCGATCCGGGACTCCCGCGGCTGGCAGCACGGCGGCGCGCCGTCCGCTCTTCGACTTCTCGTAGATCGTCTGGGCGCGTTCGCGCTGCATCGGCGTCTCGGAGATCGTCATCCCACAACCTCCGTGGTCGAGTTAGTCGCTCTATCCGCGACCAAGTCGACCAGCTCGGCAGAGATCGCCGCCCCGAGGGCCTCGGCCAGCTCGTCGATCTGGGCTCGGGAACGGCGCTCGGTGATCGCGACGAGGAGGCCGTCGGGGTGCTCGGGGTAGTCGCGGCCGAGCGGATAGCCGGCGGCGATGCCATGCTCGGCGGCAATCCTCGCGAGCACGCGGTCGACCGGGGCGTCGAGGCGAATCGCGAACTCGCGCGCGACCGGCGCCTCGTGCAGCAGCTCGATCCCCTCGACCGCGGCGAGCCGCTCGCGAGCGTAAGCGGTGCGCTGGACCAGGAGCTCGCCCAACTCGCGGAAACCCTCGCGGCCGAGCCAGGCGAGGTGGACCATTGCCCCGAGCGCGTTCAGCGCCTGCGCGGTGCAGATGTTGTGGGTGGCCTTCTCGCGGCGGATGTGCTGCTCGCGGGTCTGCAGGGCGAGGACGAAGCCGCGGCGACCGTCGACGTCGTCGGTTTCTCCCGCGATGCGACCCGGCATGCGGCGGATCTGCTCCTGCGTGGCGCAGAAGAATCCGAAGGAGGGGCCGCCGAAGTCGAGCCGGTTGCCCAGCGGCTGGCCCTCGCCAAGGGCGATGTCGGCGCCGCACTCCCCCGGCGGCTTGAGGACGCCGAGCGTCATCGGGTCCGCCGCGACGACGAGCAGCGCGCCGTGCTCCTTCGCCGCCGTCCCGAGCGCCTCGACCCGCTCGACAGCGCCGAGGAAGTTCGGGCTCTGCAGGAAGACGGCAGCGGTCTCGCCGTCGACCGCGGCGGCAAGCGCGTCTGGATCGGTCTCTCCCCCTCGAAGTCCCACCTCGACCACTTCGGCGCCGTAGCCGACCGCGTAGGTCTCCAGGGTCTCGCGGCTGTGCGGGTGCATGCCGCGGGAGACGACGAAGCGCTTGCGCCCGGTCGCCGCCATCGCCAGGTAGCCGGCCGAGGCGACCGAGGAGGGGCCCTCGTAGAGGCCCGCGTTGGAGACCGGCAGGCCGGTCAGCTCCGACATCGCGGTCTGGAACTCGAACATCACCTGCAGGCCACCCTGCGAGATCTCCGGTTGGTAGGGCGTGTACGGCGTCAGGAACTCGGAGCGCTGGGTGATCGCGTCGACGATCGCCGGCACGTAGTGGTCATACATCCCGGCGCCGACGAAGCAGACCTGCTCCTCGGCGTCGGCGTTGCGGGCGGCCAGCGCTGCCAGTCGCTCGAAGACCTCAGCCTCGCTCATCCCGTTCGCCAGCTCCAACGGGCGGCCCAGGCGCAGCGGCGCCGGGATCTGGTCGAAGAGCTCGTCGATCGAGCCGACGCCGATCTTGGCGAGCATCTCTGCCCGGTCCTCGGGCGTGGCGGAGGTGTAGCGGGTCACAGGGGGTAAGGCTACGGAAGGCGCGGGCGGGGCACCCTAGGGCTTTTCCAGCATCTTGCGGTATTCGTCGGCGCCGAGCAGCGCCCCGCGCTCCTCGGGCTGGGTCAGCCTCACCTTGACCAGCCAGCCCTCGCCGTAGGGGTCCTCGTTGATCTTCTCCGGCGTGTCTTCAAGGGTGTCGTTGACCTCGACGATCTCGCCCGACATCGGCGCGATCACCTCGGAGACCGCCTTGACCGACTCGACCTCGGCATAGGAGGCGTCTTTGGAGATTGTCGCGCCGACCTCCGGCGGGTCGTAGAAGACGACCTCGCCGAGGCTGTCCTGGGCGTACCAGGTGATCCCAAAGACCGCGTGCTCGTCGCCCTCCAGCCGCGCCCAGTCGTGCTGGTCGTGGTAGAGCAGATCGTCGGGGTAGCTCGCGTCGGGCACGTCACTTCTCCTTGCGGTAGAGGGGCTTGGAAGCTATCCGGGCGGGACGTCGCTTGCCACGCACGTCGATCTCGATCTCCGTTCCCGGCTCGGCCAGGCCGGCGCGGACGTAGGCCATCCCGATACCGACCTCGAGCGAGGGCGAGAAGGTGCCCGAGGTGACGGTCCCGGCCTCCTCGCCGCCCGCCAGCACCGGGTTGCCCTGGCGCGGGATCCCGGCACCCTCGATCTTGAACGGAACGAGCTTTTCGGCGGGACCATCGCGGCGGGCCCGGGCGACCGCCTCGGCGCCGATGAACCCGGTCTCCTCCTTGCAGCACCAGCCAAGGCCGGCCTCGATCGGATTGCGCTTTGGGGTCAGGTCGTTGCCGTGCAGGTGGAAGCAGACCTCGAGCCGCAGCGTGTCACGGGCGCCCAGTCCGCAGGGGACGACGCCGGCGTCGAGCAGCTCGGCCCAGATCGGCGGCGCCAGCTCAGGATCGATCAGTAGCTCGACCCCGTCCTCGCCCGTGTAGCCGGTGCCACAGATCAGCGCCGGGCGCCCGCCGACCCTGCCCCGCGCAAGGCGCATTCGCGGCGGCAGGTCCAGCGCAAGGGCTCGGGAAAGGATGCCGCGAGCGTGCGGCCCCTGCACGGCCAGCATCGCGTAACGGTCAGCGACATCGCGCACTGAGACGTCAAAGCCACGGCTCCAGCGCCCCAACCAGTCCAGATCAGCGTCGTGGTTGGCCGAGTTGGTGACGATCAGATAGCGGTCGCCGCCAAGCCGGTAGGTGAAGAGATCGTCGAGCACCCCACCGTCCTCATTGCAGAGACAGGCGTACTGAGCGCCGCCAAGGCCGATCGCGGCAACGTCATTCGAGAGCACCCGCTGAAGAAACGCGAGCGCTGCCGGCCCCTCAACCTCGACCTCGCCCATGTGCGAGACGTCGAACATCCCCGCATGCGTCCGCACAGCCGAGTGCTCCTCCCGAATCCCCTCATAGCTGACGGGCATCTCCCAGCCGGCGAAGTCAACAAGCTTCGCCCCAAGCTCAACATGCTTCTCATAGAGCGGCGTCCTCATCGACGCGCAAGGCTATTCGCTGACTGCGGCCGAGCGCGTCAGGCGGGTCCGGTGCCCCTCTCCCAGAGGCTCAGCGACCACAAACCGAATCGACGAGACGACCTGCTGCGCAACGGTCTCTGGGGGAGGGGCACCGGACCCGCCCCACCGCCACCGGCCTACTCTTTGAGAAACCCAGGCACGTCGATGTCGTCGTCCGAAACCCGCAGTTTGCGAATATCGGTGTCCTCGGCCGAGATCCGCGGCCGGCTCTCGTAACGACGACGAACCCGCTGCGGCGAGCGAGCCAAGAGCTCGAAGCCCTCGAAGCCGGTGGCGATGACCGTGACCCGGACCTCGTCCTTCATCGACTGGTCGACGACCGAGCCGAAGATGATGTTGGCGTTGTCGTCGGCCTCTGCCTGAACCAGCTGTGCCGCCTCGTTGACCTCGAAGAGACCGAGATCCTCGGGGCCGGTGATGTTGAGCAGCATCCCGGTCGCGCCCTTGATCGACTCCTCGATCAGCGGCGAGGTGATCGCCGCCTTGGCGGCGTCGAGGGCGCGGGCCTCGCCGGAGGCCGAGCCGACGCCCATCAGGGCGGAGCCGGCATCCCGCATGATCGTGCGCACGTCGGCGAAGTCGAGGTTGATCAGGCCGGGGATCGTGATCAGGTCGGTGATCCCCTGCACGCCCTGGCGCAGGATGTCGTCGGCCTGGCGGAAGGCCTCGAGCACGCTGGTGCGCCGCTCGACCGCCTGCAAGAGCTTCTCGTTGGGGACGATGATCAGGGTGTCGACGTTGTTGCGCAGCTTCTCGATCCCCTCGAGCGCCTGCTGCATCCGTCGTTTGCCCTCGAACTCGAACGGCTTGGTCACCGCGCCGACCGTCAGCGCGCCGATCTCTTCCTTGGCGATCTCGGCGATCACCGGAGCTGATCCAGTGCCGGTGCCGCCACCCTCGCCGGCGGTGACGAAGACCATGTCGGCGCCCTTCAGCGCCTCCTTGATCTCGTCGCGGCTCTCGGCCGCGGCGCCTGCCCCGACCTCGGGATTGCCGCCGGCGCCAAGGCCTCGCGTCAGCTCCTGGCCAATCGAAAGCTTGATGTCGGCGTCACACGCCTGCAGCGCCTGGGCATCGGTGTTGACGGCAACGAACTCGACGCCACGAATGCCGGCATCGACCATGCGACTGACGGCATTTGTGCCGCCGCCGCCGGCGCCGACCACCTTGATCACCGCTAGGTATGTGGATTCCATCTCCCGATTTCTCCAGCCACCGACCGTGAGGGCCAGCGTTTGAGTTGAGCCTGAGTTGAGCCTTGGTCTGTCCGAAGCTACAGCAATGCTTAAGGGTTCAAGGGTAAGCAGCAACTACGGAAATTGCGCTCAACGTAGGGCATTGGGCGGGGTCTGTCAAACAGCCGGGCGTCATCATGCAGAGCCAGTATCTAAAGCACTACTTGAGAGTTGGACAGACCTGAGCCTATGGTCGAGGGTTCAGGGTAGAGGCGGCAATGTATGCCCAGAGCCGCCTCGCGCGGCATGTCCGGGCACGTGCAGGTCTACATAATCGAGCGAAGTAACCGACGGATCAGCCAGCACCGCGGCCGCGGCGCGCCACTTGCGCTCGGTCTGCGTCGAGTCCCCGAAGCGCAATTCGATTCCCGAGCTGAGCGTGACGTCCACCCCGCTCTCGCCGAAATAGCTGCCTTCGACGTAGGGGCGGAGCCCGGCCGGCGCGGCTCCAAGCACCCGGGCCTGTTCCAGCGCCGAGCCCCGCAGGCGACGGCCCTTCGGGGGAGCTTCGAGCGGCAGGTCGGGAAGGCTGCCTTCCTTTGGGGGCGGCAGCCAGGCGAGGATCGTGCCATCGGCGGCGACGGCGACGGCGCTCGAGCCGCTGCCAATCGCAGCGACCGGCTGGCTCGAAACCAAGCGGGGCGCCACTAGCGTGTCGCCGAAAAAGCGCTGATAGACGAAGGCAATCAGGATCACCGCGACGATCAGCCCAACCGTGCCGCGCAACCACCTCACAGCGCCCAGCCCTCGGGCCAGCGAATGTCCCCCAGGACCTGCACCTCGGGCTCCAGGACCACCCCGAAGCGCTCGTGCACTCGGCGCCTGCCCGCGGCCATCAGCTCGAGCACGTCGGCAGTCGTCGCCGCGCCCTCGTTCTCGACGAAGTTGGCGTGCTTCTCCGAGAAGCGGGCACCGCCCTGACGCAGGCCACGACAGCCCGCCGCCTCGAGCAGTTGCCCGGCGCTGCGTCCCTCGGCGCGCTCGTCCTCCGGGTTCTTGAAGGTCGAGCCGAAGGTCTTGATGCCGGAAGGCTGGGCCTCACGACGCTTGCCCCGCATCTGCTCGAGCCGTGCCCTGATCGCGTCAGGGTCATCGGCGCTCAGCCTGAATGAAGCGCGGCAGACAACCTCTCCGGGACCGAGGTTCGAGCTGCGATAGGAGAACCCGAGCTCCTCCGGCGCGCGGCGGTCGCGTCCCGCGGCCGTACAGACATCGACCCACTCCAAAACCTCGGCGAGCTGGCCGCCGTAGGCGTTTGCGTTCATCTTCACCGCGCCACCTGCCGTGCCCGGGATATTGACGCCGAACTCGAGGCCGGCGAGGCCCCAGCCAGCAGCCTTGGCGGACGCCGAGGGCAGGCGAGCGCCGCCGCCACAGAGCAGGCGATCGCCGTCGTGCTCGATCGCTGAGAGCTCGCCATCGAGCTTGATCGCCAGTCCGTGGAAGCCGGCGTCGGCGACCAGCAGATTCGAACCGGAGCCGACGACGCCGAGCGCCAGGTCCCGATCGGCGGCCCAGGCGAGCAGCTCCAGCAGTTCGTCCTCGCAACGGGGGCGGGCCAACCAGTCGGCGGCGCCACCGGTGCGGACGGTCGTCAGCCGCGCCAGCGGAAAGTCGCGCTGCAGCCCCTCAGGAACCGCCTTCATCTCCCGCCCTCCTCAACCAGGGCCTCGCCGAGCCTGAAGATGTCGCCGGCGCCGATCGTGACCAGGATGTCGCCAGAGCCAAGCCGAGTGGCCAGCACCGCGCGGGCGGACTCCGCGGCGGGCAGCCACCAGACGCGCTTGCCGCCGATCCGCTCGGCGGCGGCATTGGCGACCTGCAGGCCGCTGACTCCGGCCAGCTCGCCGACCGGCTCCTCGCGCGCCGGGTAGACGTCGAGCACGACGACCTCGTCTGCCAGCGCCAAGGCGGCGCCGAACTCCTCGACAAAGGCCTTGGTCCGCGAGTAGAGGTGGGGCTGGAAGGCGGCGATGAGACACCTGGGCTCCAGTTCGCGCAGGGCTGCGAGGGCGGCCCTGACCTCCGTCGGGTGATGGGCGTAGTCGTCGTATATCCGGGCGCCGTTGCGGCCTCCCTTCAGCTCCAAGCGTCGCCGCACCCCCGTGAAGCTCCCAAGCGCCTGCGCAGCCGACACGGCAAGCGCCTTGGCCTCTGCCTCGACTCCTGCCACCTCTTCGGTGACTTCGTCTTTCTTCGCGGAGGGAGCGACCGAAGGCGAACTCACCGATGGCTTCGGTTCCAGCCCGGCGAGCTCGAGCGCGGCCAGCGCGGCGCGAGCGTTGCGCAGGTTGTGGCGGCCCGGCACAGCGAGCTGCAGGTCGGTCGGGCCTGGAGAAATTTCGTCGAACCCGAGGACCCGGTGGCCCTCGCCAAGCTCATCGAGGCCGCCACCGGCCGGTATTACAACCCCCTCGGCCGGGGAGACGAAGTCGCAAAAGGCGCGGCGCAGCTCGGCCACCGAGCCCCAGCGGCTGTGGTGGTCCATCTCGAGGTTGGTGACGACGGCGATCTCGGGCTTCAACTCGAGGAAGCTGGCATCGCTCTCATCGGCCTCGGCGACGACCCACTCCCCACCGCCCCAGCCGGCGTTGACCGCCTCGGCGCCGAGACCGGGCACCTCACCGCCGACGAAAAAGGCGGGCTCGGCGCCGAGTGCTCGCAGCGCCCAGACCAGCATTGCCGTCGTCGTCGTCTTGCCGTGGGTCCCGGCAACCGCGATCAGTCGCTTCTCGGCACAGAGCTCGGCCAGCACGGCGCCGCGGTGAATCGGCTCGATCCCGCGCTCGCGGGCAAGCGACAGCTCGGGGTTGTCGTCCCCGATCGCGGTCGAGACGACGACCTCGGCGCCGGCGGGGAGGTTGGCGGCGTCGTGGCCGATTCTCGGTTCGAGCCCGGCCCCCCTCAGTCGCTCCATATAAGAGGAGTCCGCCCGGTCGCTGCCCGTCACCGTCGCGCCGAGCTCCGCGCACACCAGCGCCAGCCCACTCATGCCGGCGCCGCCGATCCCAATGAAGTGCAGCCGCCTGGAAGCCCAGTCGCTCATCACGTTCCGGTGCGCCTTTCCCCCTCTATGGGGGGATAAGGCGCACCGGAAGCGGCGGCCAGGACCTCGTCGGCGATTGCGCGGGCGGCTTCGGGGCGGGCGAGTGCCGCCGAGGCCGTCGACATCGCCTTGAGCCGCGCCCCGTCAATGAGCAGGGCGCCGACCCGCCGCGCCAGCAGCTCGGGGCTCAGCGACGAGTCCTCGATCACTTCCGCCGCGCCGGCCGCTTCCATCCAGGCGGCGTTGGCGCTCTGGTGGTCGGCGGTCGCGTGCGGGTAAGGGACAAGAATCGCCGGACGACCCGCGGCCGTCACCTCGAAGAGCGAACCGCCGGAGCGGGCCAGAACCAAGTCACTGGCGCCGAGCACGTCGCCGAGATCGGGCTCATAGGGCAGCAGGGTGTAGCGCTCCCGGGTGGTGGCAGCGGCCAGCCGCCGCTTCAGCTCTTCGTAATCGCGCCGGCCGCTCAGGTGGATGACGTGGAAATCCCGAGCCGCAGCTCCGACGCCCTCCGCGAAGGCCTCGATCGCCGCCAGGTTGATCGAGCGGGCCCCTTGGCTGCCTCCCATCACGAGCAGGCAGCGCGCATCGTCGTCGATCTGGAAACGCCGCCTCGCCTGCGCCCGGTCGGCGCACAGCACGGCGTCGGGAACAGGGCGGCCGGTGACCAGATAGGGCTCGCCGTCTCGGCCGGCAATCGGGAAGGCGAGGCAGACTCGCCTGGCCCTGCTCGCAAGCAGGCGGTTTGCGAGGCCAAGGTGACTGTCGGCCTCGGTCAGGACCAGCGGTGTGCGCCGCAGCGTCGCCGCCATCCCGGCGGGGCCGGCGACGAAGCCGCCGCCGCCGAGGACGACGTCGGCACGGCGGCGGCCGATCGCCCGCCAGGCCGAGCCGATCGCGGCAACGGCCTCGCCCGCCGCCACGGCGGCCCGCAGCAGATTGCCACGATCGATGCCACGCACCTTTAGGAAGTCGATCTCGTAGCCCGCGGCGGGCACCAGCTCGGCCTCGACCCGCTCGCGGGTGCCGAGGAAGGAGACCTCGGCACCGCTAGCCCGAAGCTCTGCGGCGACGGCTATCGCTGGCACGACGTGGCCGGCGGTTCCCCCCGCTGCCACTACGACTCTGGGCGCTTTTTCCACGGCTCGGTTTGCTCCTTTTACGAGCAGGCGACCGCCCGCCCTCGACGACCCGCAGTTTGCCAGCGCCAGCGGTCCCCCCGCGGGCGACGTTGAGGATCAGACCGACGGCGAAGAGCGTGGCGAGCAGGCTGCTGTTGCCGTAAGAGACGAAGGGCAGCGGCACGCCGGTCAGCGGCGCCAGGCCCATCACGGCAAAGAGGTTGATCGTCGCCTGGGCCAGGATCAACGACGTGAGGCCGGCGACGAGCAGCTTGCCGTAGCGGTCCCTGGCCTGCTGGGCGACGCGCAGGCCGGCGTAGCCGAGCAGCGAGAAGAGGCCGACGACGCCGAGGATCCCAACCATCCCGAGCTCCTCGCCGATCACGGCGGAGATCATGTCGGTGTGCGCCTCGGGCAGGTAGAAGGCCTTCTGCACGCCATTGCCGATGCCGACGCCGAAGAGGCCGCCGGAGCCGAGCGCGATCTTCGCCTGCGCCGCCTGGAAACCGGCGCCGGCGGCTTCGGAGCCGGGATGCAGGAAGCCGGTAAGACGGGCCATCCGGTAGGGCTCGACGACGGTCATCAGCAGGGCCAGCACGCCGAGGCAGAGGGCGATCTTGCCGATGTCGGCCAGGCGGGCGCCGGCGGCGATCAGGGTCGCGCCGACAGAGAAGGCGACGACCATCGTCGTCCCCATGTCGGGCTCGGCGATGATCAGCAGACAGGCGGTGGCGGTGACCAGCAGGAAGGGCATCAGCCCCTGCAGCGAGCGCACCCGTTTCGGTTCGCGGGCGAGCAGGTCGGCGCCGTAGAGGATCAGCGCCACCTTGGCCAGCTCCGAGGGCTGGAATTGCAACGATCCCGGCCCGAGCCAGCGACTGGCGCCGTTGGCGCTGGTGCCGGCGACGAGGACGACGAAGAGCAGGAAAAGCGAGGCGACGAGCAGCGCCGGGGTGATGCGGCGCACCGCGACCAGGCCGTGACGCGCGGTCAGGTGCATGACCAGCAGCCCGGCGGCGCCGAAGATCAGTGTCCGCTTCAGGTAGAAGGCGCTGTCGGCGAGATTGCCGTTGCTGAGGATCTGCGTGGTCGAGCTGGCCGAGAAGACCATCACGGCGCCGAGCGCGAGCAGGCAAAGCGTTGCGGTGAGGAGCAGGTTGTACTCGGTCGAGTGGGCGAGGGCGCGCGAGCGCTTCTTCTTGCCCTTGGCGGCCTTCTTCGATTTGCCCGCCTTGCTGGCCCGACCCAGGGCAAGGGTGCTCATGCGAGCGTCCCGACGATCTCGCGGAAGCGCTCGCCGCGGCGTTCGAAGTTCTCAAAGGCGTCGAAGCTGGCACAGGCGGGCGAGAGCAGAACGGTCTCACCGGGCTGGGCAGCGGCGGCGGCGAGGCGCACCGCTTCGTCGAGGTCCTCGCAGAGGTGCAGTTCGATGCCGGCCACGATGGCCGGCGCGAGCGCCTCGGCAAGGCGCCCGACCGAGGCGCCGGTCAGATAACAGGCACGACAGCGTTCGCGGACAGGGTCGAGCAGCGGCGCGTAATCCTCGCCCTTCTCGCTGCCGCCGAGGATCGCGTGGACGCCGCCCTCGAAGGCGCGCAGGCCCACCGTCGCCGAGGCAACGTTGGTCGCCTTGGAATCGTTGACGAAACGCACGCCGTTGATCTCCGCGACCGGCTCGAGCCGGTGGGTGACGCCGGCGAAGCTGCGCAAGCCCTCGCGGACGGCGTCGCGGTCGAGCCCCATCGAGAGCGCAGCGGCCGCGGCGGCCATCGCGTTCTCGACGTTGTGCTCGCCGAAGAAGCCAAGCTCGGAGACGGCAAGCAACGGCTCGCCGTCGTAGAAGATCGTTCCCTCGGCGACAGCGACCTCGCACTCGGGCCCGGCGCCGTGGCAGAAGGCGATGCGGCGAGCGCAGCCGCCCAGGTCGACGCCGGCGAGCGCGGCATCGTCGGCGTTGAAGATCGCGACGTCGTCATTGCCCTGGTTGGCGAATATCCGCAGCTTTGCCGCCAGATAGGCCTCGAGGTCGCGATGCCGGTCGAGGTGATCGGGCGCAAGGTTGAGGAAGACAGCGCACTCGGGGGCAAAGGCAACGCTGTCCTCGAGTTGGAAGCTCGAGGCCTCGCAGATCACCGTCGCATCGGCGTCCATTTCGCCCACCAGCGAGGAAAGCGGCCTACCGACGTTGCCAGCCACCGCCACCGACTCCCCGGCGGTCCGGTAGAGGTGGCCAAGCAGCTCGACGGTCGTCGTCTTCCCGTTCGTCCCGGTCACGGCGACGAACCGATTGGGAATCGCCCGCCAGGCCAGCTCCAGCTCGCCGACCACATCGATGCCCCGCTCCAGAGCCGCCGCGATCACCGGCGCCTCCCGAGGAACCCCAGGGCTCTTGACCACCGTTCGCACCCCATCGAGGAGCGCCACTCCATCTGCATCCAGCACGACTTCGACACCGACCCCTCGCAGTCCTGCCACCCCATCCGGATCTCCAGAATCGGCGGCTTTTACGTCGGCGCCCCGTTCCGCAAGAAGCCGTGCCACGGCCAGCCCCGACCGAGCGAGGCCGATGACCAGATATGGGCCCTCGGGCAGGTCGGGTCGGACCTTCCTTGGCGGCGGGACATTCACGCTGGCTATCTTCGTGGTGAGCGCACCCCGATCCTGTAGGACCAAGAAGCTTGGAGCTAGGTAGCAGAACTGCTACCTTGGCTTTCATGGCGACGATTCCCCAAAAAGACCTGCGTAACAAGGTCGCGGAGGTTCTCCGGCGAGCCGAAGCGGGAGAGGAGTTCACGATCACCGTTTCCGGGCGCCCGGTCGCCGAGCTCGGTCCGGCGCGCACCCGCCAGTGGGTGGACAGCAGCCGGCTGCAGGATCTCTGGGGGCTGCCCGCCGATCCAACGCTCGAGCGCGACCTCGAGGCGTTCGATGCGGGCCTGCAAGATCCCTGGGCCGGCGCCGAATAGGCGTGCGCGCAATTCTCGACACGTCGGTGTTGATCGGCAGCGACGCTCCGCCATCGGGGATCGAGTCATCGATCAGCGTGGTCTCAATCGCCGAGCTGCACTTCGGACTCCTGGTCGCGCCCGACGAGGATGCCCGGGCGTCTCGCGCGACCCGGATGGGCCTCGTCGAGGCTCGCTTTCCGGATCCCTTGCCGCTCGACGACCGGGTCGCGCGTGAGTGGGGCCGGCTACAGGCAGCGGTTGCCCGCCGAGGCGGCCGGCCTCGAAAGCGCTTGGCAGACCTGGCCATCGCCGCTACTGCAACCGTTCACGAAGCGGTCTTGATCACGCGCAACGTCAGGGACTTCAAGATCGTCGAGGACTTGGTCGACTTCCGTAACCCCTGAGCGCACACCCGCTGTTGCGGCCCTACCGCCCGATGCTCTGCTGGTACAGCGTGAACCCGATCCCCGAGCAGACCGCCGCGATGATCCAGAAGCGGAGCATGATCTTGGTCTCCGACCAGGCCATCATCTCGAAGTGGTGGTGCAGCGGCGCCATCAGGAAGACGCGGCGGCGGAAGGTTTTGAAGGAGAAGACCTGGATCGCGACCGAGAGCGCCTCGATCACGAAGATGCCGCCGATCAGGATCAAGAGGACCTCGGTCTGGGTCATCACCGCGAGTGCGCCGATCGCCCCACCGAGGCCGAGCGAGCCGGTGTCGCCCATGAAGATCGAGGCCGGGAAGGCGTTGAACCAGAGAAAGCCTATGCAGGCCCCGACCAGGCAGGCGGAGAGCAGGGCGAGGTTCTGCTGCTCGTTGGTGACGAAGGCGATCGCCGTGTAGGCGAGCAGGACGATCGCGCAGGAGCCGGCGGCCAGGCCGTCGAGGCCGTCGGTGAGGTTGACCCCGTTGGAGGTGCCGGCGATGACGAGGAAGACGAGGACGAAGTAGAGGACCGGGCCGAGGTCGATGCTGGCGTCGCCGATGCGGAAGTAGAGGACCGGCTCGAGCCCGACCGAGTGGCGTGCCACCCACCAGAGTCCGAAGGCGAGCAGGACCTGGAAGAGGAGCTTCCAGCGGGCCGAGAGGCCGAGCGAGCGCCGCTTGACGATCTTGATGAAGTCATCGGCGAAGCCGATCGCCGCGCAGCCCATCGCGACGCCGAAGACGGCCAGGCTCTGCGCGTCGCGGTCGGAGAGGATCAGATACGGGACGCAGATCGAGGCGAAGACGATCAGGCCACCCATCGTCGGCGTCCCCGCCTTGGCGTGGTGCTCCTGCGGACCGTCCTCGCGGATGTGCTGGCCAAACTCCTTGACCCGCAGGTACTCGATGAACTTCGGGCCGAGGAAGATGCAGATCAGCATCGCCGCCATGCCGGCGATCAGGACTTCACCCATCGAGCAGCTCCTCGAGGCTGACCGCGACGGCCTCAAGTCCGGCCGAGCGCGAGCCCTTGACCAGGATCGTGTCGCCGGGCTCGACCTGGGCCGCGAGCAGCTCCGCCGCCTCCTCGGGGTCGCCGACCAGCTCATCAGGGTCATAGCCGCGAGCCGGCTCGCCGACGCCAACCAGCAGGTCGACCCTCTCCGCACGGGCTCTGGCGCCGATCTCGCGGTGATAGTCCTGGGCGCCGGGGCCCAGCTCGGCCATCTCGCCGAGCACGGCGATCCGCCGCCCCTCACCGAGCGAGGCGAGATGGGTCAGCGCGGCGCGCATCGAGACCGGGTTGGCGTTGTAGCAGTCATTCACCAGGACGATTCCGTCGCCCAGCTCGAGGCGCTCGCCCCGAAAGCGGGAGAAGCCTATGCTCGCAGCGCGGTCGGCCATCCCGGCGAGCGAGGCGCCGAGCGCGACCCCAACCGCGATCGCGGCCAGCGCGTTCTCGAGGTTGTGAGCCTCGGCGAAGGGAAAGTTGAAGAGCTGGCGCCCGCCAGGCGTCTCGATCAGCGCCTCGATCGTGCCGTTCTCGACCCGGCTCTGCGCCGCGTAGACGTCGCCCCCAGAGCCGAAGCGAAGCAGCTTCGGCGCCTGGCCCAGATGCGGCTCCAGCTCTCCCGCTGAGGCCGGGACGACGGCCGTCCCGTGCGCCGGCAGCGCCGCCAGCACCTCGGCCTTCGCCGCCGCGATCGCCTCGACCGAGCCGAGCAGCTCGACGTGAACCGGGCCGACATTGGTTATCACCGCGATTTCGGGCTCGGCGATTGTCGCCAGCTCGGCAATCTGGCCGGCGCCGCGCATCGCCATCTCCAAGACGAGGGTCTCGGCGTCCTCAGGCGCTTCGAGCACGGTGAGAGGCAGGCCGATCTCGGTGTTGAGGTTCTCGCGGTTGGCGTAGACGCGACCGGGGAGCAGTGCCCGGGTGATGTCCTTGACCGAGGTCTTACCGACCGAGCCGGTCACGCCGACGACACGGGCGCCGAGGGCACGCCGCCAGGCGCGGGCAAGGCCCTGGAGGGCAGCAAGGGCATCGGGGACCGCGAAGACCCAGGGACCGCCGAGACCAGCGGAGCGGTCGTATTTCTTGCCGGACAGCGGAAACAACTGCGACACGATCGCCTGGTTGACGACGACGCCCCATGCCCCGGCTTCGCACGCTGCGGGGGCGTAATCGCCACCGTCAGCCCTGGCGCCGCGCAGGCCGAAGAAGAGATCGCCGGGACCGGTCTCGCCCGAGCCAATCGTGGCGCGGGCGGGCGAGCCCAGCTCCCCGCGGGCGACGATCTCGGCGCCGCAGGCCTCGGCGATCTGCTCCGGAGTCAAGTTCAAAGCTTGCGCAGCTCCTCGCGCGCCACCTCGCGGTCGTCGAAGGGGACCTTGCGGCCACTCTCGAACTCCTGCCCCTGCTCGTGGCCCTTGCCGGCGATGACAATGGTGTCGCCGGCCTCGGCACGGCCAAGGGCCAGCGCGATCGCGGCGCGGCGATCGGGCTCGGCCTCATACGCCGCGCCGTTCTCGATGCCACCGACGACTTCAGCCACGATCGCGTCGGGATCCTCCGAGCGCGGGTTGTCGGACGTGACAATCGCCAGGTCGGAGAGGCCGGCGCCCGCGCGGCCCATCTTCGGTCGCTTGTCGCGGTCGCGGTCGCCGCCGGCGCCGAAGACCGTGATCAGCCGGCCCTCGGTGAGCCGCCGCGCCGCCCGCAACACGTTCTCCAGCGAATCGGGGGTGTGTGCGTAATCGACCAGAACGGCGAAGGGCTGGCCCTCGTCGACCGGCTCGAAGCGCCCGGGCGCACGCTCCGCCCGGGCCAGCCCTTCGGCCGCAACCTCCGCCGAGACCCCGAGCGCGGTGGCGGCAGCGAACGCCCCCAGCGCATTGGCCACGTTGAAATGCCCCGGCAGCCGTGTCGACACCTCGATTTCCCCGCCGACGGGACGATCTGCGCCGACATCGACCGGTTTTCGGTCCGTCGACCGGTGGTTGACGGTGAAGCTGGCGCCTGAGGCGTCGAACGATGCGTCTTGGGCGACGAAGTCGGCGTCGGCGCCCTCGGTGGAGAAGGTGACGCACTCGAATTCCTCGGCGAGGCGACGGCCGTAGGCATCGTCGACGTTGACGATCGAGGCCTTCGGCCCCATCTCGAAAAGCAGCCGCTTGGCGCCGAAGTAGTCCTCCATGTCCTCGTGGAAATCCAGGTGGTCCTGGGTCAGATTGGTGAACAGCGCCGCCTCGAAGTGGATCGCATCGGCCCGGTGCAGCGCCAGCGCATGCGACGAGACCTCCATCGCGCAGGCCCTGTCCCCCGCCTCCAGCATCCGCCGAAAGGTCGCCTGAAGCTCGATTGCCTCGGGCGTGGTCCGCTCGACCTCCTCCTCGACGCCGCCGACCACCTGCCGCACGGTGCCCAGCAGTCCGCACTGGATCCCCGCCGCCTCGAGTACCTCGCGGATCAGGAAGGCGGTGGTCGTCTTCCCATTCGTCCCAGTCACCCCAACAACTCGCAGCTCGCCTGTCGGATCCCCCCAAAACCGAGCCGCAAAGGTCGCCATAGCGGCCCGAGCGTCCTCGACCACGACCTGAGCCACCGGCAAATCCAGCTCCCGCTCAACCACGAGCCCCGAAGCTCCCGCCTCCACAGCCCCCGCAGCAAACTCATGCCCATCGACCTTCTCCCCAGGCACGCAGAAAAACAACGCCCCGGGCCGAGCTTTTCGGCTGTCGTAAGCGAGAGACGAAATCTCAACACCAACATCTCCGCGGGTCGCCCGCACCTCTGTGCCGACGATCAGGTCTCGCAGCTTCACGCGGCCGATTCTAGGCGTGCCACGGGACCGCTACTCGCGGCGGGTGGCGGATTTGGGGGGACCACCCCGAGGAGGCGGCGAAGCCGCCCCCGCAGCGGGTGGTGGCACCGAATCCGTGACAGGACCCGCCGCGCCGGCACCTATTCCGACGGGACACCGAGATACGGCAACGCAAACGCCGCGATCCGGCCGAACGCCGGAGCGGCAACCGAGCCGCCGTAGATGTCCCCCTGTGGCTGGTCGACGATCACCGAGACAAGCAACCGCGGATCCTGAGCCGGCGCGAAGCCGATGAACGAGGCCACGTACTTGGTCTCGGAATACGTTCCGTTTTCAGCCACCTGCGCGGTGCCGGTCTTGCCGGCGAGCCTGTAGCCGGGAACGCTGACCTCCGACGCCGTGCCGCCCGCCTGCAGCACCCCCTCGAGCATTTCCCGCACCTGAGCCGCCACCCCGGCTTTGATTACCCGGCGACCCTTCGGCTCCTCCACCTCTTCGTCGCCGATCTTCTGAATCAACTGCGGGCGGCGCAGGATTCCGCCATCCGCGATCGCCGCGTAGCCGGCCATCATCTGCATCGGCGTCACCGCCAGGCCCTGGCCCATCGGCAGGTTTCCCATCGTCGAGCCGGAGTACTGGTCCAGCTTCGGCACGATCCCCTGCTCCTCAGCTGGGAACTGCACCCCGGTCGGCCGGCCGAAGCCGAAGCGATCGATCCACTTGCTGAAGCGCTCGGCGCCGAGCTTGAGCCCGATCGTCACCGCGCCCACGTTGGAGGACTGGGCGAGGATCTGGGCGACCGTCAGCGTGATCGGTGGCCGCGCCTCGGCATCTTCGATCACGCGATCGGCTACCTGGAGCTGCGACGGCAGGTAGAACGAAGTCTCCGGCGTCACTTCTTTTTCCTCGAGGGCCGCGGCGACCGTGAACGCCTTGAAGGTCGAGCCGGGCTCGTAGGTGAAGCCGGTCGCCCGGTTGATCAGATCTTCGGAATCGGCGCCCGAAAGGTCCGCCGGGTCGACCGGCGGCCAGTTGGCCATCGCCAGGATCTGCGAGCTGCGGGGGTCCATCACGATCGCCGTCGCGCCCTTGGGCGCGTAGGTTTCGCCGACTTCGCCCAGCACCTGCTCGGTCTTCGCCTCTATCGCCGGGTCGAGGGTCAACTTGACGTCTTCGCCGTTTTCGGCTTCCTGCGCGGTTTCCAGCCGGATCGGTTCGCCCGTGGCATCGGTGACGATGCGCCGTTCTCCATCGGTCCCAGCCAGCACCGTTTCCTCACCGGCCTCTAGCCCAGTCAACCCCTCGTTTTCAGCGCCGACCGAACCGAGGACCTGGCCGGCCATGTCGCCCTGGGGATAGGTCCGCCGGCTGTCGGGGTCCTGGCCTATCCCGGCGAGGTCGAGTCGTTCGATCCGCTTCGCGGTAGGCAGGTCGACTTTGTGCGCCAGCACCGAGTAGGTCGATTCCGCCGTCACCTCGCTGAGCACCTTGCTCGGCGCCAGCTTCAAGATCGTCGCCAGCTTTTCCGCTGCCACGGCCGGCTTCTTCACTTCCGGCGGCACGGCAAAGATCGTCGCCGCATCTTCGGAGGCGACCAGGGCGTTGCCATGGCGATCGAGCAGGCTGCCGCGCAGGCTCGGCAGCCGGATCGACTGGCTCTGCTGGCTGATCGCCTCGGAGGCGAGCTGGGCTCCCTGCACGCCCTGCAACCAGAAAGCCCGGCAGGCGATGACCAGGAAGCAGAGAAGAAAGCCGGCGAAGAGGAGGCCGATCCTTCGCTCGATGATCCGCATCGAGGCCCGGCCCTAGTAGCCCGTGCCGGCAGCGGCGAGGCGCTGGGCGGCGATCGCGACGTCGTGGGGGCCGGCCGTCACGCCATCGATCTGGTCGGTGGTGGCAGGAGCGAGGCCGAGCGCTGCCGCTTCATAGCGCACCCGGGCCGAGCCCGAGCGCTCCGCGTCGCGGCTGCCCAGAAGCGAGTTCTCCTGTTCGAGCGCGGTGATGTTCTGGTCGATGTGCCCAGCGGTGGCGGAGAGGCTGAGCGTGAGCACGTTGACGGCGACGATCCCGACGAGGAGCACACCGAGCACGGCAATCCAGGCGCGACCGCGGGTCATCCGCACCACCAGGCTCGAGTCCGGCAGGTTGCGGGCCGCGGCGGCGGCGCCGACCGCGATTGGGATCAGCTGCCCGCCGGGACGACGGGTCGGGGCGCTGCGGCGAGCCGGCGCTGTCTTGCGGGAAGGCGCTGTCTTGCGGGCCGGCGCGGGCGCAAGTTGGACTTTGACCGGTTTTTTGCGGGCGGGCGCTTTGCGGCCCGGCGCCCGTGCCGGAGCGGCCGCCCTGCCTGCGGTCGCAGCGGCAGCCATCAGGCCTCCACCGCGAGGTTCTCGGAGACCTTTACCGCCGCCCGCAGGTGGGCCGAGCGTGAGCGCGGATTGGCGGCGATTTCGTCGGGGCCGGGAGCGACGGCACGGCGGGTCAGCAGCTCGGCTTCGGGCTCGCGGCCGCAGACGCAGACCGGCAACTCGGGCGGGCAGACGCAGCCGCGGGCGCGCTCGGCTAGGAAGCGCTTGGCGCGGCGATCCTCGAGCGAGTGGAAGGCGATCGTCGCGAGGCGTCCGCCGAGCGGAAGCATCCCCCAGGCGGTGGGCAGCGCATCATCGAGCGAGTCGAGCTCGCCGTTGACGGCGATCCGGATCGCCTGGAAGCTCTTCTTCGCGGGGTGGCCACCGCCGAAGCGTGCCGAGGCCGGCATCCCAGCCTTGATCGCATCGACCAGCTCAGAGGTGGTGGCAAGCGGCCGGCGACGGCTGATCTCGCGGGCGATCCCACCGGCGTAGCGCTCCTCGCCGAAGCGGCGCAGCACCTGCGCCAGCCGCGACTCGGGCCACTCGTTGACGACGTCGGCGGCGCTCAGCTGCTGGCGGGTGTCCATGCGCATGTCGAGGGGGGCGTCGTAGGAATAGGAGAAGCCCCGCTCCCAGGCGTCGACCTGCATCGAGGACATTCCGAGGTCCATGTAGACCATCTCTGGGTGGATGCCTTCGCCGCGCAGGGTGCGAAGCCCTGCCGCGAAATCGGTGGCGACGAAGCGGGTCGTGCAGGGGGCCTCGGCGGCAAAGGCCTCGTAGCGGGCCTCGGCGGCGGGATCGCGGTCAATGCAAATCAGCGTCCCGCTCGAGCCGAGCCCGGCGGCGATGCGGCGCGCGTGGCCGCCGCCGCCGAAGGTGCAGTCGACCGCGGTCTGGCCGGGCGCGGGCGCCAGCAGCTCGGCCAGCTCGGCGGCGAGGACGGGTTGGTGCTCGGTCGTCATGAAGAAGAGGTTTGCGCGATTCGCCGGTGGGCGGTCGAAATCGACGGCTCGTTGCGCGCGGGCGGCCATCTCACTCAGGCGCTCCACTGGCGGCGAGGCCCTCGGCGATCTCCGGCGCCGAGGCGTCGAGCTCGGCCTCCTGCTTGGCCCAGGCCTCGGCGTTCCAGATCTCCAGATACTCGCCCGTGCCGACGACGACGCAGGGGCCGGAAAGGCCGGCGTGCTCGATCAGCGGACCGGGCACGCGGATGCGACCGGCCGAGTCGAGCTTCTCGTCGAAGGAGCCGCCATGGAAGCGGCGGCGCAGCTGGCGTGCGTCGCGCCCGAAGGGGCTGTGCGGCGAGAGGAAGCGGTCGGACAGCTGCTCGAACTCCTCGGTCGTGTGCACCCAGACGCAGGGGTCGAAGCCCTTGGACAGAACAACGCCATCGGAGAGGGCGGCCCGGAACCTGGAGGGAACGGTGAGGCGATCCTTGGAATCGAGACTGTGCTCGTAGAGGCCCCGAAATGCCACCGGTTCGGTTCCTTTCAGTGCGGGCGACCTGGGAAAGAGTTAGGACCGGGGTGATGAGGTGGGAGGAACCTCACCACCCCGGTCCTGGGCTTCAACTCGCGGCCACAGTACCCCACTTTCTCCCACTTTGCAACACCACCCCACATTGCAAGCCCATTTGCACGTCCCGCCGCCCCGCCTCGATGGGCGTATCTGACTTTGTGGGTCCATGTGGACTCATAAGCTCAGACACGCCATGGAGGTCCCCGCCGAGCAGATCGATGCGATTGACGACGCCAATGACCTGCGCGGCTTTCATTTCCGCCGGCTGCTGCGCAAGCCGCTGACCTGGATCCTCGCCGCGATCCTGGTTATCGCGGCGGGGGTCGCGGGCGCCGTCCTCGCCGGGCCCGCGATCGGGAGCATCGCGGCGGCCGCGGCGCTCCTGCTGGCGCTGCTGGTCGTCTTCGCAATCGCCGACTCGCAGGCCGAGGATGCCTTCTTCGAGACCTACGCCGCACAGCGCGGCCTCGCCCTCTCGGGCAAGAGCCCGCTGCCGCCGGCGACGCCGCTGCTGCGCAAGGGCGATGCCCGCTACGCCGAGCGGGCTCTTTCCGGAACGCTCGCCGAAGGGATCGACGGCGTCCTCGCCCTCTACACCTACGAGGACGAGACCACCGACAGCGAGGGCAACCGCGAGACCAACTACTACCGCTACACGGTCGGCTTGGTCGAGGTGCCCGAGTGCGCCGCCCATCTCCCCGAGCTCTTCTGCCAGCGCAAGTCCGGCCTACGCTCCCTGGAGAAGCTCGAGGACGCCTTTCGCCGCTCCAAGCAGCGGATCGAGCTGGAGAGCGAGGCGCTCGAGAAGCGCTACGAGATCTTCTCCGGCAACGAGCAGGACCAGGTCTGGCTGCGCCGCTTCTTCTCCCCCACCTTCATCGTCTGGCTCGGCGAGGAAGCGCCTGAGAAGTTCGCCTTCGAGCTGGTCGGCGGCACGCTCTGCTGCTACGTCAGCGGCCACAAGAAGAGCGCCGCTGACCTCGATGCGGTTGGCGCCGCCTCGGCGGCGGTCGCCCAGCGCCTGCGCGACGAGTCAGCGCAGAGCAGCTAAAGGCCCTTGACGAGCGCCCCGACGTTGCGGCTCGAGAAATAAGGCCCAAAGGTATGGTTGAAGTTCTTGATGTGACCGTAGGTCGTGATGCCACCGACCTCGGTGCCTTCGTTGATCAGCCACGGGCCCCCGCTCGCGCCCTCGCCCATATAGCAGGCCACGCCCAGCGACGGAGGGCCTCCAAGCGGGTAGGTGAGCCGGTCGTCGCCCGAGAAGCGGGCGTCGCACTCCTGCATGCTCTTGCGCTCCGGGCCGCCGGGATAGCCGAGCACCTGGTATTCCTGATCACGGGCCCGGTCGGTGGCGATTGGGACCCCTCCCCCGACCGCGTCGGCCAGGTTGAGGCCGGCGGCGTTGGGCTCGGTCAGCACCGCCGCCATGTCATAGTTCTCGTTGATGCTGCGCAGCCACGGGCGCGGCAGAAAGCCCTTGCGACCGATGAACTCACCGAACGGCGCCTGACCGCGCGAGTAGCCGGGGACGAAGTTGAAGTAGCGCGCCGAGCTCGGGATCTGGTGGCCGGGAAGGATGCTGTAGAGGCAGTGTCCGGCGGTTAGAACGAGCTGCCGGCTGGCGCTGTCGATCGCGGTCCCCGAGCAGAAGCCGGCGTAGCGCCCAACCCTGATGAAGACCCGCCCCACCGCGGTGAAGGGCGGCAGGCTCGCGTCGGGGACGGTGGCGAAGCTGGCACTTGCCGGCTCACTTTCACGAGGCACTGGGCGCCGGGCGGACGGCTTGAGGATCCGGTCCAGCGGCCGCGCGCTGCGCATCCGCGCCGGCGTCCAGTAACGGGCGACAGCGGCCTGGGCGGCCGAGGCGCTTGCCGTGCCTGCCGAGGCGATCGGGACGGCGGTCCGGGCCGTGGCGCCGGCGTGAGCCGGAAAGCTGAGCAGCACCGGCAGAAGCGCCAAGCCGAGGAGCCGGCGAAGTCGAGGCGGCGTAGAGCTCGGCAGATCAGAGCGGCGGGTCACTCGATTGAGAGTACCCAAGGCGCCGCGGACGACCTAGAAGCCGCCAAGCAGAATGTCGGCGTTGGCGATCAGGGCGGCGGCGATCATCAACAAGACCGAGGGCACGAGAACGAGGGCGACGACCAGTTGGATCTTCGGCGCGGCGCGGGCGGCGCGCTCCTCGATGTGGCGGCGCTGGTCGCGACGCAGGGCGCTGGACTGGCGGCGGAGCTGAGCGGCAAGGGGCGAGCCGTAGCGGCTGGAGCGTTCGATCGCGGCGCAGAGGCTGGCGATCTCACCGCCCGCAACCCGACCGCGGAGCGATTGCAGAGCCTCGGCGAGGGGACGCCCGCAGGAGAGCTCGGCGACGGTCATGCGCAGCTCGTCCGCAAGCGGGCCCTTGGCTTGGGCTAGCTCGGCCAAGCCGGTGGCGGGACTTCTGCCCGAGGCGGCGCCGACGGCGAGCAGATCGAAGGCATCCGGAAGCGCGGCGAGCAGGCGGCGGCTGCGCAGGCGCGCCCGCCGCTCCAGCAGCGCGTCGGGCGCGAAGAATCCCGCCGCGGGCATCGCCACTGCAACGAGCAGGGCGATATGTCCCGGCGCGGCGGGGACGACGGCGAGCGCCGTCAATCCACCAACGGCGGTAAAAGCCAGCTTCGCCAGCAGGACGGCCCCGAGGGAGAGACGGGGCTCGACTCCAGCGCGGGCGATGCGCTCAGGAAGGCCGAGACGGAGCGCCGCGGTCGCGGCGCGACCACTCTCGCCAAGGCCAAGCCGCGAGTGCGCGCCGGCCGGCCGGCGCGCGACAAGGAGCTCGCGACCCGCCGCGCAGGCCGCCAGTGCCGCGAGCGCCGCAAGGCAGCCGGCGAGGCTCAACCGGCCACCTGCGAGAGGCGGCGAATCGCGACGAAGCCGGCGACCTGAAGCAGCGCGGCAAGCGCCAGCAGGGCGGCCGAAGCTGACCCGCCGAGCACCTTGGCGAGGAAGCCCGGCTGCAGCAACTCGGCAAAGAGGGCACCGCCGCTCGGCATCGCGACGACGAGCAACCCCGTGAAGCGGGCCTGCGACGTCGCCGCCCTGGCGTCCTCGGCAACCCGGTCGCGCTCCGCCGCCCCCTCGGCGAAGCGCCGCAGCAGGCCGGCCAGGTCGCCGCCGGCAAGGCGCTGGCTGAGCAGGGCGGTGGCGAAGGCGTCGACCCGCGGCGAGCGCATGCGATGGCGCCAAGCCGCTACCGCGTCCCCAGTCGCCGCACCCAGGTCGAGCTCGGCGCCGAGGCGAGCGAGCTCGACCGCGGGCGGCCCATCCAGCGAGGCGGCCGCGGCGGGAAGCGAGGCTCGCAGCGAGCGCCCGGCGCTGAGCGAATCGGCGATGGCGATCGCGACATCGGGCAGCGCCCGCTCAACCGCCCGGCGGTAGCGCCCACGTCGCACGTTGATCGCCCAGGCGGCGAGCGCCGGACCGGCCACCGCGAGAGGCAGCGCCAGCTTCGCTCCGACCAGGAACCACCCACCGGCGATCGCGGTGGCGGCGCCGAGGACGGCGAGGCGGCGGCGCTCGTGGACCGAAGGCAGGTAGCCCTCGCGCCCGGCCCGGTTCAACGGCTCCAGCGCCAACCTCACCCAGCGGGCCAGCGCCGGGGTCGCCAGCACCGCCTCGCGCCCTCCCACCGCGGCGAGACCGCCGGCCGCCGCCCCGACCAGGGTGAGCAATGGGCCTGGGCCGCCGATCATCGCTCGACCGCGCAGTCCAGCGCGCGCGCCGCAGTCGTCCCCGCCGCTCGCACCACCTCGGCGATCTCGACCACCCGACGGGCGCCCTCACGGCCTCGCTCCAGGTGGACGACGAGGTCGATCCCGCGCTGTACCTGCTCGGCGATCGCCTCGTGAGGCAGTCCCACGCCGGCCATCAGCGCCAGGGTCTCGAGCCGGCCGAGCGCGTCGACCGGGGAGTTGGCGTGAACGGTCGAGAGGGCGCCGTCGTGGCCAGTGTTGAGCGCGGTCAGCAGGTCGAGCGCCTCCGCCCCACGCACCTCGCCGATCACGATCCGATCCGGCCGCATCCGCAGCGCATTCCGCAGCAGGTCGCGAACGGTCACCTCGCCCCTGCCCTCAACGCTTGCCGGGCGGCTCTCGAGCCGGACGACATGCGGCTGCTGCAGGCGCAGCTCGGCGGCGTCCTCGATCGTCACCACTCGCTCCTCAGCAGCGATGAAGCTGGACAGCGCGTTGAGCAGAGTCGTCTTTCCCGAGCCGGTGCCGCCGCTGATCAGAACGCTGCTGCGACCTGCCACCGCCGCTTCCAGCAACTCGCATTGCGCGCGGGTGAGCGTGCCCAGCTCGACCAGCCTGCCGGGATTCGGCCGCTCGGCGCCGAAGCGCCGGATCGAGAGCGCCGGGCCATCGATCGCCAGGGGCGGGATCACGACGTTGACGCGGGAGCCGTCGGGGAGACGCGCGTCCACCATCGGGCTCAGCTCGTCGATCCGCCGGCCCAGCGGCGCGAGGATCCGCTCGATCGCGTTGCGCAGCTGCTCCTCGTCAGCGAAACGCACGCCGGTGACCTCGATCCGCCCGCCGCGCTCGACATAGACGCTTTCTGGCCCGTTGACCATCACCTCCTCGACCAGCGGATCGGCGAGCAGGTCCTCGAGCGGGCCGAGGCCGACGGTGTCGCGGACGATCCGCGTCTCGACCGCGGCACGGTCCTCGCTGCCCAGAAGCGCCGCCTCCGCCGCCACCAGGTCGCGGACCTCTTTGGCTAGCTCCGCGACCGGCGAGCGACCCGCCGCCGCCTCGCTGCGGCGCCGCTCGATCAAGCGCGTCCGCAGCGATCCCGCGAGCTCCTCGATATGCCGCTCCCTCGCCGCCATCTTCAGCCCTCAGGCAGCAGGGTCAGCTTGCGCGCAAAGCTTTCGGCGGCGATCAGGCGCAGCGCCTGGCCTTTGGTCAGCCCCAGGGTCGCCGCCGAGGCACCGCCTGGGCCCGGGCCATCGGCTCCCGGCCCGAGGCCGAGCAACGGCACCCCGGTGGCGGCGACGTAGGTCCGGCCGGGCCCGCGTCCCGTCGGTTCGGTCGTCACCACCACGTCGACCTTGGTGCCCCGCGGCGCCGTGCCGGTTGCGAGCAGCGCTTCGGCGCCGGTGACCGCGATCTCAACCGGGTTTCGCCGTGGCCCCAACGCGTGCTCTGCCGAACGACGCCCACCGGGCGGGCGAAGCTCGGCGGCGAGCAGGTAAGAGCCGGCCGTGATCCGGGCAACCGGCGCCAAACCGAGCGCGTCCTCTGGCGCTTCCAAGGTCCCTGGCGGCACGAACCTGCCCGGCACTCGCCGTTGCTCCAGCGCCCCGGACAACTGGTTGGGGAGGAGCGGCACGCCCTTCTCCAGCTCACGGCCCACGATCACCACGGGGCGCAGCGGCCCGTAGCCACGAGCGACGCTTGATCCATAGCCGTCGGCGATCCCAGCCGCCAAGGCCGCGGCCAGCAGCGCGAACAGGAGGAAGGCGACGGCACGGGCGCGCCTGCTCATCCCGCTCGCTCGCCTTCCGCTTCGACCACCGGCAGCTCGAGCACTGCCAGCGATCCGCGTTCGGCCCGGCGCAGGGCGAAGTGGCCGCCGTGGCCGGAGGCGACTCGCCGCACGACCTCGAGGCCATGGCCATGGCGGTTGCGGCCGGTGAGCCGCGCGACCACCTCGGCGGGACTGTTGCGGCGCGTCCGCGGCCGGTTGGCCCGGCCGGAGTCGACCACGGCGATACGCAAACGTCCCTCTCGCAGCCGGGCGGCGACGACGATCGTCGGCCCACCGTGCTCGATCGCGTTGACGATCAGGTTGTCGAGCGCCTGCGCGAGCGCGCAGCGATCTCCGCCGAGGACCACGCGGCCGGCGTTCCAGCGCAGCTCCAAAGACCCATCGGCGAGCTTCGCCCGCGCCTGCCAGCGCCCGACCGCCGAGTGAACGAGCGAGTGGCCGTCGACCGAACCCCAGGCCAGCGGCAGCGACCCGCCGTTGATCTCGTGATCGAGCCGTTCCAGCGCCGCTGCCGCCAGCTCCATCGGGTCCTCGCTCTTGCCGGCGGTGGCGAGGCGCGGGCCGACGGCGAGAGCAAGGGCCTGCAGCGGCCGGCGCACCTCGTGCAAAGCCTCGTTCAGCGCGCTGCGCCGCCGGCCAGCCCGCAGGCCCTGCGCGGCGACGGTCGCCGCCATCGACAGGGCAAGTGGCCAGCCGGCGATGATCTGGGCCGGCTCGATCACCCGTCAACCAGCCTGTAGCCGTACCCCCAGCAGTTGACGACGTATCTCCCGTGCTCGGGGTCGAGTTTGCGACGCAGCCGGCTGGCGTGCGAGTCGAGGGTTCGCGTTCGCGCCGGGCTGCGGTAGCCCCAGACTGCCTCCAGCAGCTCTCGCTTGGCGAAGACGCGCGAGGGATCGCTGACCAACACTCGCAGCAGGCCGAACTCCTTATTCGACAGAGCGACCTCGCGCTCGCCCACCCAGACCTTGCGCCGGGCCGGGTCGACAACGACCTCCCCCGCCCTGCAGGGCCCTTCCCGCTCTCCCAAGCCGCGCCGCAGCACCGCCCCGATTCGCGCCCGCAGCTCCGGGTGGTAGAACGGCTTGACGAGGTAGTCGTCAGCGCCGAAGTCGAGACCGCGGACACGGTCGGCGTCGGCGCCGCGCCCGGTCAGGACGATCACCGGCAGGCCGGGATCGAAACGCGAGGTGACCCCGTCGGCCTCGCGAATCTCGCGCAGCACGTCGAGCCCCGAGGCATCGGGCAGGGTCAGGTCGAGGAGCAGAAGGTCCGGGTGGTTGTAGCGGCAGAAGCGCAGCGCGTCCGAGGCACTCGGCGCGGGCAGCACCCCGAACCCGTCGGCGACCAGGTGATCGCAGAGCATTTCCAGGGTCGCCGTGTCGTCCTCGCAGACGACCAAGCTCGCGATCTCTCGTCGTTGGGGAAGCATCTGGCCCCTCTAATGGCACAGCCGCCAAAACTCTCCCCCCTGCGACGAGGGAATCTCGAGGACCGCCCCCGCCTCACGGCATGAAACGATGCGCTTCGCAGGGATTGCCGAGCGAACCACGAGAAGCCCTCCGTCCCGGTCCAGGAAGCCGATATCGAGCGCAAAGCGCATGCCGAAGGTGTGGACGCTGGAGCAAGCGGGGATCAGCAGGCCCGAGCCAACCTGGTCGAGGTCCAGGTATGCAAGGCCTAGGAAACGAGCGGGGAACCCGGCTGCCTCCCGAACCTCGCGGCCGAAGAGGGTGGCAATCGGCAAACGGCGGAGCCTGGGCGCCAAGGGTCGTTGCGTCACCTTCCTTCAAGGCCGCGGAGGACCGATCTCTCCCCCAACCTACGGTGGCGAGAGACCAGGCCTCGTCTTCGTTCGAGTGGGCAGGCCCGCGCGCGCTCGATCCACCGAACGGCGCAACTGGCGAGCGGGTGCAAACGCTCTTTCAGGCACCGGCACGCGAGGGCATGGGACTACGATGATCGGCATGATCCAGCACCTGCTCTCGCTGGGCTGGCGCGCGCAGATCGCTTCAACTCATGGATAAGAAAACGACCCGAAGAGGGAACTACGAGTCTGGCTCCGATTACGTGCTCGAGTACGGCGAGCTTCGCTTCGCCTTCAACGAGCAGGACTTTGGCCAGCGGGTCGAGCAGGCCGCGGTAAAACTCGGCTTCGTCGACCAGGGCCTCAGCCAAGAGGAGCTGGACGACCTGCTCGACCTCGCCGTCAGCGGCGAGATCGCCGAGCCCAGCTCGCGCCTCGGCGAGCACATCAACGAGAACTGGGACGACCTCGTCGGACCCTCCAATCGCAGCCTCGTGCACTGGCTGCGCCGCCTCGTCTTCCGCGGCGCCTGGCTAGACCAGCGGGTCAAGGAGGGTGAGCTCGACATCGTCTTCGACGAGCGCAACCAGACCTTCGGCTACATCCAGCCTGACCGCAGCGCCGACCTGATCGAGCTCTCTAAAGAGCCGTCGTGGCGGCGTATTGCGTATCGGCGTTAGCAGGACCCGGGACAGGGGTTCCGCTTAACTTTTTCGATCGGGACGCGCCTGCTGACGCCTCAGGCTTAGCGCCGAAAAAGTACAAGACGCTTCACCCCTGCCCCGGTTCCTGCTGTCAGGACGGGCGCTCGAGTGCCGCTACGACGGTGAGGGAACCGTTGCTTCCTCGGGTTAGGCTTTGGCCTGCGTCGAAGAGGTCCTTGGCGGCGCTGCTGTCGCCGAAGGCGTCCTCGAGGCGGCTCAGGGAGTCGACCAGGAGGATGATGTCTTCGCCTCCCTCGGCGCGGCGCGAGGCTTGGGCCAGGGCGTCGGTGGCGTGGCGGGCTTGGCCGGCGGAGACGATCTCGGCCTGGGGGGCCTCGCGCTTCCAATCGGCCAGCTCCTCGGGGGTTGGATCGATCAGCAGCGCGATCGGGTCGGGGCCCTCGGAGGCGCCGGTCAGGTCGGCGGCGATCTCGCGCAGCAGCGCGGTGCAGGTCGCGCGACTCTCGCCGTAGACGAGCGCTTGGCGGCCCGGCGGCGGAGTCAAGAGGTCCTGGACGCGCAGGCCCTTGTCTTTGCGGCCGAAGCGACGGCGGCGCCTGCGGCGCGGGCGCGCTGGCTTGGACTCCCTGCCGGCAGCCGCCGCGGGCTCAGGGGTCGGGGCAGGAGCCGTCGACTCTGGTGTTGGCGCGGGCGGCTCGGGCGCCGCGTCCTCCCTGACGAGACGCTCTCGGGTAGGACGCTCGGCGGCCGGGCGCTCGCGGCGGCGGCGTGGCGGACGCTCCCGTTTCGGCGCGCGCTCGCCGTTCGCCGGCTTCGCGGCCCTGTCGGGCTCGCCGCCGGCGAGCTTCTCAATCAGCTCCTCGCGTCGCAGCATCCGGTAGCGCGGCACGTCCGCCTTGGCGGCGAGCGCATGCAGGTCTGCGAGGTGCTTGGACTCCAGCTCAGTCTTGGTCATCAGGTCTCCGTACGTTCGCGTGCAAATCGCCCCGGACTCGAATATCCGGAGATCACCGTGTCGATTTGCGCCCGTTCAAGAGCGGCAGGTTATTGAAGCGACTAGATCGGTGAGCGGGCGGGGTCGATGCCGGCCTCCGCCGCCGCCGCGGGCCAGGCCTCGGCCTCGCGCTTGATCTGGCGGCGGTTCCAGCCCAGCTCCGCCCCCATCGCCGCCGCCACGGCCCGCACCGAGTCGGCGTCGCGCAGCTGCGGAGCGGCGAGCAGGCCGAGACGGGTGCGGCGCAGGATCACGTCGGCGACGCTGCGCGCCTGCTCATGGCGGGCGGCGACCACGGCCTCGGCAAGCAGATCGGGGCGCCCGGGCACGATCGGCGCCGCCAGCTTGCGGTCCTCACGGGCGAGGGCGAGCACTTCGCGGGCCGCGTGGCCATAGCGAAAGGCCAGCTGCGCCAGCGACTCCTCCCCCACGCCCTCGGGCGCCTCCAGATCCTCCGGCCGCGCCTCCATCCCCAGCGGGATCTCAGCCGTGTGGCAGCTTGCCTCGCGACCCTCGCGCTCGACCAGGCGATCGACGGTCTGCTTCGCCATCCGCCGCCAGGTGGTCAGCTTGCCGCCGGTGATCGTCAGCATGCCCGACGACGTCTCATAGAGCTCCGCCTTGCGCGAGATGTCGACCGACTTCTTCGGGTCGCCAGTGGCGATCAACGGCCGCACGCCGGCGTAGGCGCCGACCAGGTCGGACTCGCCCAGCGAGACGCCGAAGAACTCGTTGACCGCGTCGAGCAGGTAGGCGATGTCGTCCCCGGCGGGCCGGGGGTGATCGATGTCGCCCTCGAAATCGTTGTCGGTGGTGCCGATCAGAGTGCGGCCGTACCAGGGCAGGGCGAAGATCTGGCGGCCCTCGCCGGCCGGCACGATGCAGGCCGCCGCGCCGGTGGAGAGGGCGGCGCGATCGATCAGCACGTGGGTGCCGCGGCTGGGCGAGATCCGCGGCACGTCCTCCTCGTCGACCACCTCCTCGGGGCGGATGCGATCGGCGAAGACGCCGGTCGCGTTGATCACGTTGCCGGCCGCGACCTCGATGCGCTCGCCCGACCCGGCCTCGACGAAGGCGACGCCGCTGGCCCGTCCGTCGCGCTCGAGCAGCTCGGTCACCTCAGCGCCGTTCAGCATCACCGCGCCGAAGCGCTCCGCCTCGCCGAGGATGGTCAGGGTGAGACGGACGTCGTCGGTCTGGCAGTCGTAGAAGAGGTAGGCGTTCTTGGGGTCGCGCGGCTCCAGCGAGGGGGTCAGCTCCAGCAGCTCGTCGCGGTCGATCGTGCGGTGGCGGTCGGGCGACCAGTAGAAGTCCTCGTCCTCCTGCTTGGAGGAGCGCATCTCACGGCGGCTGCGACCGACTCGCGTCGTCGCCATCACGTCGTACATGTTGAGCCCGATCCCAAGCCGGCGGTCGCGGCGCTCCTCGCCGAGCGCCGGGACGAGGAAGGGCGTCGGGTAGACGAGGTGCGGAGCGAGCTGGACCATCAGCTGTCGCTCCAGCAGAGCCTCTCGGACCAGGCCGAGATCGAAGTTCTGCAGGTAGCGCAGGCCGCCGTGGACCATCTTCGAGGAGCGGCTGGAGGTGCCGATCGCGTAGTCGCCGCGCTCCAGCAGCGCCACCGAGTAGCCGCGCGCAGCAGCGTCGAGGGCCACGCCGGCGCCGGTTATTCCACCGCCGATCACGACGACCTCGAAGCTTTGGCCGGCGATCGCCTCTATCGCTGCGGCGCGGGAGAGCATCAGTCGAGGAAGTGGGTCATCTGCTCGACGGGCGGGCGCTCGGGCGGCTCCTTGGCCTGCCGCGGGCGCCCCAAATGCAGGAGGCCGACGAAGCGCTCGCCGTCGGACAGCCCTACCGCCGCGCGCCCCTCGGCCGAGCGCAGCAGGCCGGGCGTGCGCCAGTAGCCGGCGAGCCCGCGCGCGTGGGCGGCGAGCAGGACGATGTAGGAGGCGACGGCAGTGGCGTGGAGGTCCTCCTCGTTTTGAATCGGGTCCTCGCCGAGGGCGCAGGAGACGATGACCAGCGTGGGAGCGCGGTCGAGCTTCGCCGCCCCCTCGGAACCGGCGGCGGCCTTCAGCCGTTCCAGCGCCTCGGGACCGAGAACGCGAAAGCGCCAGGGCGCGGTCAGGTGGTGATTCGGCGCCCAGCGGGCGAGCTCGAGCAGCTCGAGCAGCTCCTCGCGGGCAAGCGGCTCAGGGCCAAAGGCCTTGTGCGTGCGGCGCGATCGGATCGCGGTCTCAACATCCACGTCGAGAACATAGCCGCCGCACCGCAACCCCAATCCTTTTCGCCTCCGATGACGGACCGGGATTCCTGGCGCCCAGGGCAGCTCGGGCGACGGCGGGCCATCCCAACTACAGGCCCGCACAGGGCGCAGCGGCCGTCCGACTACCAGGCGTAGCGACGCCCAAGCCCCCAGGGCAGGCCGATGGCGAGCGCGGTTGCGAGCAGGCCGATGGCGAGCGGAACCTTGGGTGAGGGCGCGCTGCCGCTGGCAGTGATCGGCTCTGGCGGCGGCGAGGTCGACTCCAGCGGAGTGGCCTCCCCTCCAGGTAGCGTGGGAGCGCCCGTTTCCCCGGGGACTGGGATCACGCCGCCCGTGACGGGCGGCACGCCTGGCGTCGCGGCCGGCGGAATTCCGGCGCTGCCTTCTTCGATCCCACCCGTCGCTTGCGGCGGCGGTTCGACCGGCGCCGGAGCGCCGGAGCCGACCCCCGGTGGGGGCGGCGCCGTCCTGGACGGCGCGACGGTGGTCACCTTCTTTTCACGTGGCGGCGGCGAGATCGGCAAAGCGTTGCCCGCCGTCGCTACCAGCACCTCGCCGGTCACCCAGACCGGCGTCTGGTCGCTGGAGGCCGAGTAACGGTAGTGGCCATCGGCGGCCTGCCGGGCAGCGAGGTAATCGAGTGCGCTGCTCGCGCCCGAGGCGACCTTTGCCGGATCGGCACCGACGGCGATCATCCCCTGCACCGCCCAGGCGGTCGACTGCGAGTTGACCCCGCCCGTGCTGCCGAGCGCGAAGCCGCCGTTGGGGCGCTGGTGTTTGCGCAGGTAATCGAGGCCGTCGGCGGCCGCCTTGGTGTTCGGCACCGCCTGCATGGCCGCAGCGGTCACGTCGGCATTGCTCGGCAGGCCGGGCACATCGCCCCAGCCGCCATCGCCGTTCTGGACGCTGCT
>DASWQV010000002.1:0-31036 GCA_036403515.1 Solirubrobacterales bacterium | reverse complement strand
TGGTGCTCGGCTGCAAACCGGCCACGGGCACTTTGACCGCGACTGCGGAGTTACCGGTTTCGAGCACTCCGTCTGGGACCGGAACGCTCGCACAACTGCTGATCGCGCAATCGTCCAATCCGTATTCGAAGTGAAAGGATGTCGACGCTCGTTCTGGCCTGATCGTCGCTTCCAGGATCGCTTCCGTGTCCGTGATGCCCGAGACCGACTCGCCGAGGATGGTGGGCGATGCGGGGGGCGGCGGCGGTCCGAAGACAGCCACGTTGCCGTTTCCCGCGTCCGCGACAAAGACATGGG
The DNA here is from genome assembly GCA_036403515.1 of Solirubrobacterales bacterium. GTDB lineage: Bacteria > Actinomycetota > Thermoleophilia > Solirubrobacterales > 70-9 > VRUE01. Next base: position 30,739 of record DASWQV010000002.1, on the reverse strand, counting down.
CGTTGCTCTCGTCGACCGCAAGGCGTTCCGAGGCAGCCAGTGTGGAGCCTCCGAATTCGCCTTCCTTCGTCGCCGATGTGGCGTCATATATGTCGACCCGCGATCCCATCGTCACGTAGAGGAGGCCAGACGATGAATCGACGGCGACCCCGGTTGCTCCGCTGCCCACCACTTCCGTTCCCGTCGTCGTGGCTTCGATTTCGCCTGACCCATTGGCTTCCCACTTGTAGACCGCGCTGCTGAGGCCATACCCCTGAACGAAAAGGTCCCCGGCGGCGTCGGTCGCGGCAGAGCTGGGATGGAAAAATGCGGAGGTGTCGATTCGGTTGATTTCGACGCCACTTGGATCAAACTCGATCACCGACGAGCTCCCATAGTCGGCGACGAAAACGTCGCCGTGGGCGTCCACGAACACGCCCAGCGGTTCCGCAAACGCCGGCGAAGCAGCCAGTTCTTCGCTCAGTTCATATTCTTCGCTGACGGGGTCGAGTTCGAACTTCTTGACCGCGTTCGCGCATACGTCGGCAACGTAGAGGGCGCCGAACGAAGGGCTCGTGGGAGAGTTGTCAACTGCCACGCCCGACGGTTCCCCGCAGAAGCTGAACCCTTCGAGGGTGTACGGTGCCGCGACGCCCGCCGGTGCTTGGCCTTCGGGACCGGAGATAACGACCGTCCCCGCTCCTGAGTCAGATACGAAAACGTTGCCAGTGGCTTCATCCACAGCAACACCCGAGGGCTTCGCGTAACTGCCGAACGTCGTCAACAAAGTCGGTTCGGCCGCCCAACTAGCCGTAGGCGTGACGAGCATGGCAGCGAAGGCGAGCACTGCTGCGCAAACGAATTTCACCCCTAGAGCAAGAGTCCCCTTGATCACCTGGCGTCTCCGTGTGCTGAGATCCCTGACAGTCCCTGTTCTCGAAAAAGCTTAAGGTACGATCCGGGATCTGTCAAGAGACTGGCGGATTTCTCCGGCGCGGCGGGGGGCGCGTACGGACCTCCGCCCCCCGCCATGCTCTCTGGCCAACCGCCTTCAGGCGGATACATAGATCGGACTCGCCGGGGTGGTGTCGATGTAGGTAGCGGTCCAAGTGGCTTCTTTGGGGCATTCCAGGAAGCCTTCGCGGGTGCTGAGTTTGAGTTTTATGCCTACCGCTAACACGCGCGCGGCGGTCGCTTCGGTTGTGCCTGTCGCTCCGTCCAGCGTCATTGACGGTTCAGCGGTGAAGACGCATTTGAGCAACGGGCAGGACACCGTCGCGCCGGGTTCGCCTTTCCCGCCATTTTTGACCGTCAATACACCGTCCATCGTTCCGACCGTGTGTAATAGGGACGTTGCGTAGGGCAGGTTAATCGTCGTCACCGTGCAACTCGCGCCACTCGTCTCTTCTATGCATTCTTCGAATTTCCACGCTGTTATTTCGCCGGGAAGCCCGTCGGTCCCCGCAGCCGCGAGAGTCACCAGCGTTGCGGTCGATTTTTTGCAGAGGACGTTGGCAAGGTCTGATGCAAGTAACGCATTGGTCGATTTGGCTTCGATTTTGGTGCCGCCTGGGTAAAGGTTGCCGGCAGCGCAGGGTGTCTGGTTGACTTTGCACAAAGCCGTGGTACCCGACGCCACCGCGAGCGATGTGCCGGCGAACGCCAGGATGACGATCAGGCCAAGCCCGACGAGGGCGACGCTCTTGATCAGTTTCATTGTGCCTCCTTCACTGCAGCTGACATGCGGGCAATGCGAAGTCGCGGGCCTCTGCATGTCGCGATCACAGGCGACCGCGTCCGAAGACGCGGCCGCCTGCAGATGCATTTGTCAGCTGGATACGTAGATCGGACTCGCCGGAGTGGTGTCGATGTAGGTAGCGGTCCAAGTGGCTTCTTTGGGGCATTCCAGGAAGCCTTCGCGGGTGCTGAGTTTGAGTTTTATGCCTACCGCTAACACGCGCGCGGCGGTTGCTTCGGTTGTGCCTGTCGCGCTGTCGACCGTGAATTTCGGTTCAGCGGTGAACACGCATTTGAGGAACGGGCAGGACACGGTCGCGCCGGGTTCGCCTTTCCCGCCATTTTTAACAAGCATTTCCCCGAGGCCTTTACCCAGATCTAACAGCGTCGCCGAGTACGGCACGTTGATCGCTGTCACGGTGCAGCCGGCCCCACTGCTCTCTTCACTGCATTCTTCGAATTTCAGGGCCGTGATTTCGCCCGGAAGCGGTTCAGCTAACGCAGAGAGAGTTTTCAGGGTCGTCGTTGATTTTTTACACGCGACGTTTGCAACGTTCGATGCAAGTAACGCGTTGGTTGATTTGGCTTCAACGATCGTGCCGCTTGGGTACAGGTTGCCAGCGGCGCACGGTAATTCGTTCGCTTTGCACAGCGCCGTTGGCCCCGTCGCCATTGCGGACGACACTCCAACGAACGCCATCGCGACGATTACTGCGACCCCGCTGAGGCCGAGCATCTTGATGAGTTTCATTGATTCTCCCAATCGTGTAAATGTGGTTTCCAGGTCCGTCGCCCGGATGGTTCCAACGGTGGAACGCTCACAAGTGCGATCCGCTCCCGCCAGGCCCCCGCTTGCGATTTCCCTGAGTAGGAATCATGAATACACGGGACGCTCTCAGTAATCAAGGTGTGGTACGGCGCTGCGCTGGTGCGATAGCCAACAGAAACAGTGATTTCCCTGGTAGGAGCAAAGTCCGGATTTTTGGCGCCAAAAAGGCATACTTAGGCCAGCTCCGCCGACTCTGAAGAACCTCCCACGGGAATGCTCCAGTGGGCCGACCCCGCTTCGCGCAGGGCGGTGAGCACGTTCGCCGCGAGAAGAGTGTTGTCCCCACCCCTGCGCAAGCCTCCAGAGGCCCTGTCACTCGCGGCGCCGAGCCACGCCGACGTGGTGCCACGCACCCAGCAGTCAGCCTCTGACCGGTGATCTGCGATCGAGCCCCACGAAACCGGCTGGCCCGCCGTCAACCGCACCACAGCCCCGCCGAGGGATTTCTCTCCAGGCGCGTCAGCATCGACCAAAAGTGCGCAGGTGCCGTTGGCGTCAACGGGCAGCTCGATCTGGGGTAGGGCAAGCAGCAACGCGCCCTCGGCCTCTATCGAGGTAACCGGCGCGCTCTTTCCCGGGATCTCATGCTGCTCCCATCGCATCGCGGCCGTTAGCGAGCCTGCCGCCTGACGCGCCCATGGAGTCGCTCTGTGGAGGGTCGGCCTCCGGTTGTCCGGGAGCCGCTCAGCAAGGCCGACCTTGATCAGATCGCGAGCATTCCGCTCCAGCTTTCGGTAACCAAGGCCATCGACCAATTGCGCGAGCTCGGCAAGCGAGCAGGGCCGCTCCGCCAACCAGCGCAGCAGGGTCGATCCCCAAGCCACCGCGAGCGACTTGATCGCCACGGTTGCATAGGCCTCCCCGAGCTTTAGAGGGCCCTGCGGGGCACCAGACAGCCATGCTTCGAGGAGGTCGGCGACGGGCAGCAGCCGCTGGCCCGGACCGCCCAGCCAGCACTCGGCGACGGGGGGAACGTCGGCACGCCTCCTGCGCACGATGATGGAAAGTTCTTCCAAATCTCGCATCCGCTCGAAGTAGGTGCTCCGGGAGACGTAGTCGACGCGGTCTAAGAGCTCGGTGCTTTCCAGCGGGCCCGAGGCAAGCTGACGGACGATCGAGACGCTTACCGGGTCGGCGAGCAAGAGCAAGGCGCGTCCGCCGGCCCCCAGGCGGTCCGCAGCAGGGTCTCCCGCGCCTGGCATCGGTCAGTTCCGACCGCGTCGTTGTTGGTTCGCCCTGCCCATCGCCGTCGCTGAGTACTTACCCATGTCCAGACCGGTACTAACCCAGTCCCCAGTCCCAGTCGCGATGGCGCAACCAGAAAGCCCGGAGCTAGGACGGGTCGACCATGACTGGCGTCGCCTCAATCCTTTGGCGGCTGATGCTCAGCTGAGCGTGGCGCCGACGCCGTGCAGGCGGAACTCGTTGAGCATCTCGGTCATCGAGTCCACTTCGCAGGCGATGCCTTCCGCCCAGGGCTTGTCGGGATGCTCGTCGAGCGTCTTGTAGCCATTGCCGCTGATCACGGCGACGACGGTGTCATCGGGGCCGAGCTTGCCTTCGTTGGCCAGCTTGATCGTCGAGGCCACCGTGGTGCCGCCGGCGGGCTCGGTGAGGATGCCCTCAGTGGCGCCCAGCAGGTCGATCGCATCGAAGATCTCGGGGTCCGTAGCAGTCGCCGCGGAGCCGCCGCGCGACATCACCGCATCGACGACGAGCGCGCCGTCGCCGGGGGCTCCAATCGCCAGCGAGTGGGCGGCCGTGTGCGGAGACTGTGGCTCGATCTTGCCGCTGCCGTCGAGGATCGCGCCGGCGATCGGACCGCAGCCGTCGGCCTGAGCGACGCTGATCTTGGTCTCGGACGTCTCGGCGAGACCGACCATCTCGAGCTCATTGAGGCCCTTGTGCACGCGCGAGGAGAGCGTGCCGCCAGCCGCGGGGATGACGAAGTGGTCCGGCGCAACCCAGTCGAGCTGCTCGACAACCTCGTAGGCAACCGTCTTCGCGCCCTCGGCGTAGAACGGCCGCAGGGTGATGTTGGCGAACTGGATACCGCTGGCCAGGGCCAGCTCTCGACAGGCCCGGTTGGCTTCGTCGTAGTTGCCGTCGAGCTGGCAGACCGCCGCGCCAAGGGCGCGGCAGGCCCGCGCCTTGCCGCGCTCCATGTTCGACGGGTAGAAGACATAGGCGGTGACGCCCGCCTTTGCCGCCAGCGAGGCAACGGCGGTGCCGACGTTGCCGGTGGAGACGCAGCCGATCTCCTCCTTGCCCAGCTCGAGCAATCGGGCGATCGCCATCGATACCACGCGGTCCTTGTAGGAGAGGCTGGGACGCTGGGTGCTGTCGTCCTTGAGGTAGAGCTTCTTCAGGCCCAGCTCGGCGCCGAGGCGATCAGCGTGGATCAGCGGTGTGCGACCGCTGTAGCGCCCAACCCGTCCCTGCGCCCTCGCGTCGAGGATCGGCAGCAGCTCCTCAAAGCGCCAGATGTTGATCGCGCGCTCCGCCGTCGGGTGCTCGGCCAGTCGCGCTTTGGCCAGCTCGTAGTCGTAGTCGATGTCGAGTCCTTGGCCGCAGCCAAGGCACTTGAAGGTCGTGTCGAGCAGAGGCAGGCGTCGCCCACAGTCGCGGCAGACCAGTTCGGTCGCGCAGGAACGGGTGCGGTCCTCGGCGTTCAACATGGCGAGATCTCCTCGAAGCAGGGTACTGGGCGCCCCCCGGCCCCGTCGAACGGCCGCCTCGACTGGCTCGCCCTCATCAGGTCCTTGGGTATAACAGACGGCTGGCGATCGATCAAGCTTTTCTGTGCGTTCCGCCCTGGGCCCAGAAAAAGAGTGGGCCCGCCCCGGCGGTGTCAGCTTCCGCGGGGCGGGCCCAACCTCCGACCAGTGCCACTGGGCTCCGGCCTGAGCTACGGCTGCGTCGGGGCCGAAACTGGCGCTCCCGGCGCGACTTGTCCGGCGTGACTGGCATCGAGCCGGCCACGTCTCACAGCGCCACGGCCCTTACATGGCCGCCCCCCCTCTCCGGGGGCCAGACAGCGAGAGATGAGAGGGCATGGTGGCCGCGGCACCGGGCAGCGTCGTCGGCTGGAGGTGGGGCAATGCCCACGACGCTGTCGCCTCCCTGATGCTCCCGAAACGGCCACGGACTCGACTCATGACTTGGTTACTCCTTTGCCATCGCAAGGCGAGTCACCTTTGACTGGTTCCCACCCCTCAGCTGGCGCTTGGTCGTCAGCACAACTACTAATAACAGATGCGCTTCTACCGGTCAAGTCTTTCTGCGCATAGGTCCATTGCGGGGGCACGAGACGGTCGAATCACATCGCCACTCTGGCGCGTGACTGCCAGGTGACGGTGCGCACGGCGTCCTCGAAGCCCGCTCGCAGGAGGCTCTGCCGGTCGCCGACCGCAGGCTCACAGCCAGCCTCGGCCACCGCCATCGTCTCGCAGCCGGCGGCGGCCGCATCGGCAATGCAGCGGTGCAGGACGGCGCGTTGGCCAAGGCCGTCGCGTTCGCCGACGAGGCAGGACGCGAGCGCGAGCACGGCGATGCCCTCGTGAGCTCGCATCGCCACGTAAGCGAGCGGCTCATCGCCGTCGACCGCGCAGTAACAGCGCCATCCGCGGGCGCCTGGCAGGTCGAAGAAGAACGTCGCCGCCCAGTTGGCCAGCCCCAGGCTCTCCGCCAGGGGATCGCCGAAGCCTTCGTCTTCCCAGGGGTCCACTCGCTCGTAGATGTCGATCCCGGGCGGAGGCAGAAAGTGCGGCGGCGAACCGTCGCGCAGGAGCTTGGCGGGGCCCGCCAAGAGACGGTAGCTGTGCCGGGACAGCCACTCTTCCGCGGCCGCCAGCTCCGGCAGGCCAGGTGCCAGCGGGACGCGATATTCGACCTCGTGGCGCTCCATCCACTCGACCGCAGCCGGGAGGTAACCGTCCTCGACAGCGCCCGTCGCGGCGGCCCCGAGGACGAAGTTGAGCGCCGGAGCTTCCGGTTCCTCGACTACGACGGCAGCCTCGACCGGACCGAACCGAACCATGTCGATCCCCAGGTCGACGACGGCATCCTCGACGGCCGTGTCCCAGAGACCCCTCCAGAACCGCTTCTCGGCCTCATCCAGGGCAACCGCGTCGTACGGCAAGCTGCCTTCCGCTGCCACTCTTGGAATATATTGGTGCTAGACCGGAACAGTCAAGTATTCCGAATAAACCTGGCTGTCTCGGCGAGTTCAGGCGCCAGCGGCTTGGGCGCCTGCCGAGAGGCCTGGAAGGGTCAGCTCGTCGGGCCAGGCGCCTGGCAGCTCGGCACCGTTCTCATGCCCGGCGTCGAGCAACAGGGCCTCCGCGGCGTGGGGAGCGAACGGAGCGAGGGCCTGGGCGAGCAGGACGAGTGCGGCGACCTGGGCCTCTGCGTCGACACGGCTCAGCGCCCCACGCCGCTGAATCACCCGCTTCTCGAAGTCCTGGATGCGCTCGAAGAGCCTGGTGACGTCGCGCACGGCGGTGTGCATCTGCAGCTCCTCCAGGCTGGCCGTGATCCGCTCGAGGCCGTTATCGCACCATTTGCGCAAACGCTCGCGAAGGAACTCTGTGTCGGCGGCCGCCTCGCCATCGTCCGGCGCGTCCCCGACTCCTGCAAAGCGCTGCTGTGAGTAGGTCCAGACGTTGCGCAGGAAGCGGCCGGCGAAGCGCAGGGCGCCGTCGTTCCAGTTCAGGGTCTTGGCGGGGCCGGCCGCGTAGAGGATCGCGAGGCGGACGGTGTCGGCGCCGTAGCGCTCGACCAGCTCATCGGGATCGACGACGTTGCCGAGGTGCTTGCTCATCTTGCGGCCGTCGGCAATCACCATCTCGTGGAACAGGCAGCCACTGAACGGCTCCCCATGCTCGAGGAAGGCGAAGGGGCCTATATCGCGTAGAGCCTTGGTGACGACGCGCTGGTCGAAGACGAAGCCACCGCTGTCAGAGCCGGCGACGAGGCGCTCGGACGGCAGCCAGTGCCGCAGATCGGGGTGGCTGAACATCGCCTCGGCCCGCGCCTCGGGTGGGACCGCCGACGGGACCCAGAGCCATAGGGCGTCGAAGTGGCAGTCGAGGGTGTCGGTCTCGCGCCTGGCCGGCTCACCGCAACGCGGACAGGCGGCCTCGACGAAATCTGCCCGCTCGGCCAGTGGATTCCCTTCGCCGGTGGGCTCGATGTCACGGGGCAGCACCACGGGCAGCTGCTCCTCGGGCACCGGCACCGCGCCGCAGCTCTCACAGTGGACGATCGGGATCGGCGTGCCCCAGAAGCGCTGGCGGGAGATCGAGAAGTCGGCGGCGCGGTAGCGAACGGCCTGCCGGATTTGCGGGGGATCGGATCCCGCCAGCGGCGCCGCCTCCGCGACCCGCTCTATCCGCGCGGCGATCGTCGCGTCGGCCTCGTCGGCCTCGGGTATTCCGAGGGCCGCGGTGGGCCCATAGCGGGCATCGACCAGCGGCGAGACCAGCAGCGGCAACTCGCCGTCGCTCCACGGGGCCCTGATCGAGGCGCCGGTGTCGACGAGCGGCACGGACTTGGCGTCGCGAGCGCTGCGCTCCCAACCGCCCGAGCGCAGTTCGTCGAGCTGCGCACTGACGGAGGCGTCGCTTGCCCACGCCTCCAGCTGCGGATGGCGCGGGGAGAGCAGGACAAAGCTGGCGGCGCTCACCGCGCCCGCATGGGGCGTGAAGGCGGTAAGACCCGCACCGGGAGCGCCCAGATCCACCTCCACCCCATCGCTCCGACCGAGGATGTAGCGCTGGGTCGAGAGCGAGATCTCATCCCAATCGGCCAGCTCGGCGAGGCGGCGGTCGTTCTCCTCTAGGTAGGGCGTTATGCGCAGGAACCAGGTCGGCCGGCGAATCAGGCGGACCTCGTTGTGACAGCGCCAGCAGCGTCCGTCCTCGACCTGCAGCGCGGCGAGGGTCGTCCGGCAGTGATCGCACCAATCGACCGTCGTGTCGTCGCGATAGATCAGACCCGCCTCGAGCAGGGTGATGAAGAGCCACTGCGACCAGCGGTACTGGGCCTCGTCGGAGCTGTAGAAGATGCGCTCGTAGTCGAAGGAGAAGCCGAGCCGCGCCATCTGCTCCAGCATCCGCTCGCCGCAGGCCTCGACCCACTCCGCCGGCGGCACTTTTCGCTCGATCGCCGCCATCTCAGCCGGTAGGCCAAATGCGTCGAAGCCGAAGCCGAAAAGGACCGCGTCGCCGCGGGCACGGCGAAAACGCGCGTAGGCGTCGCCGATCGCGTAATCCCGGACGTGGCCCATGTGGAGTTTGCCCGAGGTGAATGGGCTGGACGGCTTGATGTAGACGGAGCGCTGGCCCTCGGCCGGCGTCGGCGTCATGAAGGCGCGTCGCTCGGACCAGGCGCCCTGCCGGGAAGCCTCGATTCGGCCCGCGTCATAGCTCGGTCGGGGGTTGCTCATCTTCTCATCTTTCCATTCGCCGCGAGCCTACTTTGCGTTTCTTCAGAAAACATTTGACCAATAGACAACGGGGGCTTATGGTCTTCACCGACGTCTACACTGATGCATGTAACGCTTGGCCCCGGCGGGACTTGGCGAAACTCGGGGCCCGGCTGAGACCGAAGGGAGACCCCAGAATGACAGAGGGCAGAGGTCAGACGGCGGTTGTCGAGAGCCGCTTGGACGACCGACTCGTTGAGCGAATGCTGGAGTCCGCAACCGCCGGCCCCCCCGCGGAGCGCGTCCGCGACGCGGTGGAGACGGCAATCGAGATCGCCGAGTCCGACCCGGCAGCGGCTCGCGAAGCGCTGTGGTCGCTGCGTGGCGACTCCGTGTCCCTGCAGCGCCTCGAGGCGGGCTTGCAGATGAGCCCTGAGCGAGCGACGCTGGCAATCGGCGCCGCGATCCAGATCGCCAGCGCGGAGCTGAGCTCCGTGGCTCCCGATTTGCGTGGCCGCACCGACGAGCTGTTGCGTTGGCTGGAGGGCGCCTGGTAGGGGCCTCAGTCAGGCCTTGCGCCCAGCGACGAAGACCTCGAACTGGCTGTCCTTGGGCGGGCGGGGCTTGCCGCTGCCACGAAAGACGTTGGCCAGCGACATGCCGACCGACTCATAGATCTGGGTCAACTCATCGACCGAATACAGCCGCTGGCGAAAGGGGATCGGCGAAACGCCCTCGAAGACCTCGCCGACCAAGATCGGCATCGTCGATCCTTCTAAGTAGCGGCTGCGGGGCTCCCAGCGGTGATCGATCAGTTCCACCATGCCCTCGCCGGCGATCCAGGTCGTCTGCGGCAGATGCGTTTCCGCATACAGGACGTTGGGGAGCTGCAGCAGGTTGCCGCCGCCGGGGCGCAGAGCCGCGGCGATCACCTCGAAGGTGCGGTGGTTCTCTTCCTCGGTCTCGAAATACCCGATCGCGCCGTCGTTGAGGTTGAGGACGAAATCGAACTCCTCGTCGAAGTCGAGCTCGCGCAGGTCGGCGGCGACGAAAGAGGCCGTCAGCGACTCCGTCTCGGCATCAGCCTCGGCGATCGCCAGCAGATCAGGCGAGATGTCGACGCCGACCACCTCAAAGCCGCGGCGGGCGAGCTCGTGGGAGTGCCGGCCCGTGCCGCAGGCCATGTCGAGCACACGCTCGCCGCCCTGGGCGCCCAGCATCGCCAGCGCGCGATCGACTTCGGCGCCGGTGCGATCCGCCCAAGGTCGCTTCAGCGTCTCCTCCGGCGGGAACGCCGAGCGATACCAATCCTGCGGAACCTCGGTTGCGCTTGCCTCCCCCATTGCTCAGGAATATTAGCGGGCGAGGGACGCTCGGGTACCGATTGGCGGCTAAGCGAAGGTCCAGAGCTTGTTGCCGAGGAAGTTGAACGGCATCGCGACGGCGACGGCGATCGCCTGCGCGGTGAGCTCGCCGAGCGAGGTGCCCCCTATCAGCGCCTGCAGCACGGCCAGATTGATCAGCAGGGCGGCGACGCTGACGGTGAAGAAGCGCGCCGCCTGGAAGCCGGCGTGGCCGTCCCCAGCGGCAAAGGTCCAGTGCCGGTTCCAGAAGAAGTTGCTGCAGAAGGCGACGCAGAAGGCGCCGATCGCGGCGACTATGTGGTGAATCCCGAGGTTGCCGCTGAGCACGGCAAAGACCGCGAGGTTGATCAGGTAGCCGGAGCCGCCGACCAGGCCGAACTTGAACAGCTCCCACCAGCTGGCCGGGCGGCGGGCGGCGGCACTGAGCCGGTAGGCGAATTCGGTGGCGCTCATTCGGCGGCTTCCCGCGGGTTGTCGGCGACGACGGCGTTGACGCCGAAGCCGGTGCGCACGTCACGCAGGAGGTAGAAGGGGATTTCGTGGACGCGGTTTGACATGTAGCGGGTCAGGGTGAGGCGCTCGAACCTTATCCGGGCGACTGGGTGAAATCTCGGCGGCACGCGTTCTGGTTCCCCCACCGCAGACTTGCTAATCACGTCGATTTCACGCATCGGCGTCTCGCCGCTGAAGATTCGCAGGGACTTGTCGTGAAGGTAGAAGCGAACCGGATCCGCGGCGAGCTTCCAGGTCACGATCGCGCGGGGCACGCGCGGCGAGCCGAGCGCTTCGGTGATCGCGCGGAAGTTGGGCCGCTGCAGGTTCGGCGTCTGGGTGACGTGGATGTCATAGGCGACCCAGTAGGCGCAGAGCACGACCGCTAGCAGGAGGCCGGCGCGCCGGGCGCGCTCGGCGGCGAAGCCGATGGCGGCGGCGACGGCGAGCGGAACGAGGCCCGGCAGCAGGTTGCGCTCGACCACGTAATCCTTGCCGATCAGGGCCGCGATCAGCGCCAGCGCAGGGACGCCGAGGCCGACGACGAGGCCTATCGCCACCCCGCGCCTCTCCTGCCTTGAGCCGCGGACGGCGGCGATCAGCAGGGCGATGCCGATCAGGATCACCGGCAGCAGCGCGTAGCGCTCGCGCGGAGGCTCGGCGATCACGTGCCCGGTCTCGCCGGCCAGGAAGCTGATCCCGGCCTGAAAGAAGCGCGTGGAGAGCAGGCTTTCTTCGATCCAGCCGATATGGGTCGGATTGACCTGGGCCGAGATAAGCGGCAACAGGGCGAGGCCAGCGAGGGCGACGGCGCCGACCGCCGGCAGCATCGCTCGCCAGCGCGAGCGCAGGGCGACCAGCAGCCAGAGCGACTCGATCCCAACCGCAAAGAAAGCGAAGTAGTGGCTGCAGAGAGCGAGCCCGGAAGCGAGCGCCCACAGCGCCAGGTCGCGGCCGCGGCGGCTGCGCAGGGCGCGGACGAAGAAGAGCAGCGACGCGGCGCAGAAGAAGACCAGCAGCGCATAGGAGCGTGCCTCCTGCGAGTACCAGATCAGCATCGGGCTGACCGCGACCAGGGCGGCCGTGATCAGGCCGGCGCGGCGGCTCGAGAGCTCGGCGCCGATGCAGTAGGCGATCGGCACAGTGGCGGCGCCGAACAGCGCCGAGAGCGAGCGTATCCCGACCTCGCCAGTGCCAAAGGCCTTCGCCCAGGCCCAGGCAAGGACGTAGTAGAGGGGCGGGTTGGACTCGCTTCCCTTCACCTGCTTGAGCATGTCGGCGAAGCTGCCCGGAATCACTCGGGCGACGGTGATCACCTCATCGTGGTGGTAGCTCTGCACGCCGAGGCTGGCGAAGCGGATCGCGATGCCGAGCGCGGTGAGCACGGCAAGCACCCCGAGGGCGCCGGAGCGGGTCGGTGCAAGGGTCAAGGCGCGCAGGTCTGTCGTGGCATCGGCCGGCCGGGGCCGTAGGAGGGCGGCGCCGCGGCGGCTGAGCTGCCCCACCGGCGGTCGGGACGGCGGCTCAGCTGGAAGGCGAGGTCGGCTCCGCGGGCGAGGGCGCAGTATGTCGTCCAGGGCTTGGCGTGGCTGTGGCCGTTGATTCGCAGGGCCTCGATGTACGGGGCTCGACTGGGACTGAGAGAAACTTGCCGCTTGTGCTTGCCATGACCCTCGGTCACCTGGGCGGCCGCCGAGATCGTCACCCGGCGGTGGTGGGCGATGGCAATCGAGGCGCGGCCGAAGAGCGGGCTGCCGATTGCCAGCACGCCGACCCCCGGCACCTCCGGGTAGAGGCCGAGGGCGCCGAAGACGTACCAGGAAGAGAGCGTGCCGAGATCGTCGTTGCCGGGATAGCCGGCGGGGGCGGTGCTGTAGAGGCGTAGGGCACGGCGGACTGCCGCTTGCGCCCGATAGGGACTGCCGCTCCAGTCGTAGAGCCAGGGGACCTGCAGGGTCGGCTCGTTGCCGAGCAGCGCATGGTCGGTGTGGGTGGCGCCGGGGCCGCCGTTGAGCCTGCGCAGGAAGTGGTCGAGCCGCGCCGTCGCCTTCACCCGGCCGCCGATCGCGCGGAAGAGCCCGGCCGGGTCGTGCGGGACCATCCAGCTGTACTGGACCGAATCGCCCTCGACGAAGCCACCGCCGTGGAGGTTGTCGTAATCGGCTGGAAAGGCGCCATTTTCGTACCTGGGCTCGAGCTGGCCGCTGCCCGGGTCGAAGAGCTTGTGCCAATTGCCTGAACGATTCATAAAGCGGCTGTAGGTCGATCGATCGCTGAGTGAGCGGGCGGCGAACTGGGCGATCGCGAAATCGTCGACCGTGTACTCGAGCGTCGTCGCCGCAGAGCCCCAGACGTCGTCGGGGCTGCCGTAGATCGAGTTGGCATTGCGGACATTGGTGTCGAGGTCGTAGGGGATGTAGCCGAGCGCCAGGTAGGTAGCGAGGCCCTGGCGCTCGAGGTATTCGCCGTTGGCGCTGCGGCACGGTTCATCGGCGCCCTTCAACATCGCAGCGAGGGCGGCCTGACGGTTGAAGGCGGTGGCGCCGAAGGCCGCCGCCGAAGCGATCAGAGGGTCCGCAGAGTCCCCGACCATCGTCATGCTCTGGCCGTTGGCGTAGGGCCAGCGCGGCAGGCAGCCACTCTCGGCGGCATCGGCGAGCAACGAGCGAACCATCTCACTGGCCCGCTGCGGCACCAGCAGCGAGAGCAGCTGCATCTGGGTGCGGTAGGTGTCCCAGCCGGAGAAGTCGGCGTACTGAATCCGGCCCTCGGCCCAGTGCAGGAGGCCATCCATGCCGATGTAGGCGCCGCCGACGTCGCTGAAGGTGCGCGGCGCCAGAAAGGTGTGGTAGAGCGCCGTGTAGAAGGTGTCGAGGTTGCGGCCAGAGCCGCCCTGGACCCGGATTCGCCCCAGCGCCTTGTTCCAGGCGCCCTGGGCACGGCTCCTCACCTCGTTGAAGCTGAGGCCGGGGTTTTCGGCGGCGAGGTTGGCGCGGGCGTCTTCGACGCTGACGAAGGAGAGGCCGACGCGGGCCGTGACGACGCGGTTGTGGCGAGTGTCAAAGGTCGCGTAGGCGCCGGCGTCGGCGCTGGTCTTCGGGTTGGCGGGCGGCGCCTGGCTATCGCTGGCGGTACCCGAGCCGGCGGTGACCTTTTCCTCTTCCCAGCTGCCGTAGCTGCCGAACGGGCGGTTGAAGATCGCGGCGATGTAAACGCGGTAGCGGGGGCGCTGGCCGCAGAAGAGGCCGCTGGAGGCGGTGCCGTCGATCTCGTGGCGAGCCGGATCGATTTCGACGGAGGCGAAGTCGTCGGGCTGGGCGCTGCCGCCGGCATTGACCAGGACGCTGGAATGCGGGTTGCGCGGGAAGGTGAAGCGCGCCATCCCGGTGCGCGTGGTGGCGGTCAATTCAGCGTCGATATCGGCTCCGCCCACGGGGTTGAGGCGGACCGAGTAGTAGCCGGGCCGACCGGTCTCGTGCGCGTGGGAGAAGCCGGGCTGGAACTTGCCGTCCAGCGAGGAGCCGTCGGCGGCCGGCGAGCCCTCGAGCGGCTCGGTCGTCGGCAGGAACGGAAAGTCCCCGTATAGAGAGCAACCGGCGCCGGCGAGATGGGTCAGGCTGAAGCCCTTGAGGTGGGAGTCGCGGTAGTCGTAGCCGCCGCGGCCGTTGCGGTCCGACGGGGTCGTGTCGGGGCTCCACTGGACCATGCCGAAGGGAACGGTTGCGCCGGGGAAGTTGTGACCGCCACCGAAGGTGCCGGGACCGGGCCTGGTGCCGGCGAAGACGTGGACGTGGTCAGCGAGGCTCGCGCCCCGGGAGGCCGGCGCGAGGAGAGCAAGGAGGGCGAGCGCTGCCGCGATGGCGATACCTGCGCGTCGATTCAAGACGTGAACGTTAGACATGCGGTCGCATTTCCCTCCGCATAACGGATAGAAGTACGACCGCAACGGCGGGAACCAAGCTCGCTTAAGGTTCTCGCCAGCCATGCGCGGCCGAACCGCCATCCTCACCGTCCTGGTCGCCGCAGCGGCCACGGTCGCTGCCGTCCTGGCGCTGGGCGGCGGCAAGGAAAGCACTCGGGCAGATGCCGCGCCCGGGGCCCAGCAGGGGGTTCCCACGGTCACCGTGATCTCGCCGCGCAACGGCGCTCGCCAGACCAGCCGCGCCGTCGTGGTCAAGGTCAAAGTTCGCAACTTCCAGCTCTCCGCACGCCACTTCGGCGGCGAACCACAGCTTGGCGAGGGCCACATCCGCTTTGGCCTCAATCGCGTCCCCGACTGCGTCGATCCGGTCAAGCTGCAGCGCGCGATCGACAGCCCCTTCGGCAACGGGCGCCTCGTCGGGGCCTCCTTCGATTTCCCCGAATTTGCCGGGCCCAACGGCGTGCTCGCCAAGCGGATCGGCTCGGCGGGGAGCTATTCGCCCGCAACCCGGCCCGAGATCTACTACCACGACCTGCTGCCCGGCTTCTACCGGCTCGTCATCACCCTCGCCGAGAACGACGGCTCGACGACTCCGTTCCACACGGTAACCAACTTCCAGATCCTGCCCCGCCCTGGCCACGGCCCGAAGTGCTCTGGCGGCAAGGTGCCAAGCGCCAAGGCCGCCGCCTTCGGCTGAGTCGCCGCCGCCCTGATCGGCTTGCTCGCGACGCATTTAAGCGCTGCTGCACGGAGCAGGAGTCAATACTTCACTTTGTATAGTGGTGTGCCGTGCACACCTACCGCCGCTTGATGGGCTTTTTGCGGCCCTACCGTCGCCAGCTCTGGGGCTCCCTGGCATTTGCCTGGGCGGCGATGGGTATGACGGTCCTGATTCCGTGGCTGATCGGGCGAGCGGTCAACGCCATCCAGGCCGGCGACAAGCCTGATCTGCTGCCGCTGGCTCTGGCGATCGTCGGCGCCGGAATCCTGCGTCTGGGACTAACGGTGGTGCGGCGCCTGGTCGCGGGCCGGGTTTCGCTCGCGGTCGAATTCGATTTGCGGCAGCTTTTCTACGCGCATCTCCAGCGCCTCGAGCTCGGCTTCTTCGACGGCCAGCAGACCGGGCAGCTGATGTCACGGGCGACGGTCGACCTGCAGGCAATCCGCTTCTTCCTCGGCTATGGCCTGATCTTCATCACCCAGAACCTGCTGACGATCACCCTCGTCACGGTAGTGATGGTCGCGATCAATCCTGTCTTGGCGCTGATCGCGCTGATCCCGGCGCCGCTGATCATTTTCACCGCCTCCCGTTACAACCGGATCTCGCGACCGGCCCAGCAGGAGGTGCAGCAGCGGATAGCGGAGCTGACCGCGGAGGCGGAGGAGAACATCTCCGGGATCCGCATCGTCAAGGCCTTCGCCCGCGAGGAATATCAGCTGCACCGCTTCCAGCGGGCGGTCAGCAGGGTCTTCGACCAGAGCATCTACTCGACCAAGCTGCAGGCTTTCTTCTCGCCGCTGATCGGGCTGCTGCCGCAGATGGGCATCGCCCTGGTGCTGCTGATCGGCGGTCGTGAGGTGATCAACGGCAGCCTCAGCCTCGGCGACTTCACCGCCTTCTACACCTATCTGGTGATCCTCGCCGGGCCGATGCGAATGCTCGGCGTGGCGATGGGGATGGCGCAGCGGGCGATCGCCTCCGGCAACCGGCTCTTCGAGATCCTCGATCGCGAGCCGGAGATCGAGAGCCCGCCGGGAGCGCCGCCGCTGTCCGCCGGCGGCGGCAGTGTGCGGATGGACGGCGTGACATTGCGCTACGACGCCGCCCGCCCCGGCAGTCCCGACTATGACGCGGCAGATGCCGGCAGCACCGACGTTGCCGGCCATGCATCAGGCCTGGACCACGTCGGAATGAAGACGAGGCCGGACGCATCCGACTTTGACCCACCTGGGATGGGGTCAAACTCGGATGCGGCGCTGAGCGAGGTCGACTTCGAGGTCGCGGCCGGGCGCACGGTGGCGCTGGTCGGACCTTCCGGGTCCGGCAAGACCAGCCTCGTCGCTTTGATCGCGCGCCTCTACGATCCGAGCGAAGGCGCCGTACTGGTCGACGGCGTCGACGTGCGGTCGGTCGACGTCGAGTCGCTGCGATCGGAGATCGCCTTCGTCGGCGACGAGAGCTTCCTCTTCAGCGCCAGCGTGGCTGAGAACATCGCCTACCCCCGCTCCGACGCTCCCCGCGAGCAGATCGAAGCGGCGGCCAGGCGCGCCCAGGCGGCCGACTTCATCGAGGACCTGCCCGCCGGCTACGACACGGTCGTCGGTGAGCGCGGCCTGACCCTTTCCGGCGGCCAGCGCCAGCGCGTGGCGATCGCGCGGGCGCTGCTCGCCGATCCCCGCATCCTGATCCTCGATGACGCGACCTCGTCGGTCGACGCAACGACAGAGGCGGCGATCAAGGGTGGGCTGCGCGAGGTGATGGACGGGCGGACCACCTTCATCATTGCCCACCGCCTCTCGACCGTCTCCCTCGCCGACGAGGTGATCGTGATGGACGGCGGCCGCATCGTCGACCGCGGCGCCCACGAGGAGCTGCTCCAGGGCTGCAGCTTCTACCGCGAGATCGCCGAGCACGGTCTCGCCGACTCAGTCTTCCTCCAGCGCGACCTCGAGCAGCGCGAGGAGGTGGCGCGCCTGTGAGCCGGCACGAGCAGCCCGGCCGCCTGCGCAGCATCGTGCTGCTCTTCGCCGCGCTATGGCAGCTCATCCGCGGACAGGACCAGCGCGCCCGCAAGGTGCGCTGGATGCTGGGGCTGCTGCGGCCCTACCGCGGCAAGGTGGCGCTGATGTTCGTCGCACTGCTGATCGCCACCGGCGCGGGCCTCGCGCCTCCCTATCTCGCCGGCAAGGCGGTCGACAGTGGCATCGTCACCGGCGACGTCTCCGCCCTGGATTGGATCGTCGCCGCCTTCGTCGTCGTCGCGACGCTCTACGCGCTGGCGACGTACCTGCAGACCTATCTGGTTGGCTGGGTCGGCACACGGGCATTGCAGGACCTCCGCGAGCGGGTCTTCTCCCACCTGCAGACGATGTCGATTGGCTTCTTCACCCGGCGCAGCCCGGGCGTGCTGATCAGCCGCATGACCAACGACATCGAGGCGCTCAACCAGCTCGTCACCGACGGCGTGGTGACGATGTTCTCCAGCGTGCTGACGCTGGTCGGCGTGGTCGTGATCCTGCTCGTGCTCGACGTCAAGCTGGCCCTGGTCACCTTCATTACGTTTCCCCTGATCGCCGCAGCCAGCGTCGTCTTCCGGATCGTCTCCCACGGCGCCTACCGCGAAACCCGCGAGCGGATCGGCGCGATTACCGGCTACCTGCAGGAGACGCTCAGCGGCGTGCGGGTGGTGCGCAGCTTCGGCCAGGAGCCGCGGCACATGAAAGCGATGACCGAGCTGAACGAAGCAAATCGCGAGGCGAACATGCGGACGGTCTTCCTCAACGCCTCCTACTTCCCGGGAGTCGAACTGCTCGCCTCGGTCGGCACCGCGGCGATCCTGCTCTACGGCGGCACGCAGGCGATCGACGGCACAATCCAGATCGGCACGATCATCGCCTTCGTCGGCTACCTGACCGTCTTCTTCGAACCGATCCAGCAGCTCTCCCAGCTCTACACGACCTACCAGCAGGGAATGGCGGCGCTGGACAAGATCTTCGACCTGCTCGACACGACGCCGGACATGGTCGACGCCCCCGAGGCGATCGACCTCGAGACGATTCGAGGCGAGATCGAGATGAAGGGCGTCTGGTTCTCCTATACCGCCGACGGCGAATGGGCGATGGAGGACATCGACCTGCACGTGCCGCCGGGGCAGACGTTGGCGCTGGTTGGGACGACGGGAGCCGGCAAGTCGACCTTCGCCAAGCTGGTAGCGCGCTTTTACGACCCGCAGCGGGGCAGGGTGCTGGTCGACGGGCACGATCTGCGCGGGGTGCGCCAGCAGGCGCTGCGCCGGCAACTCGGGATCGTTCCGCAGGAGGGCTTCCTCTTCTCCGGCAGCGTGCGCGAGAACATCGCCTTCGGCCGGCCCGGGGCCTCGCTCGATGAGATAGAAGATGCGGCCGCCGCCGTCGGCGCGACAGAATTCATCGCCGCGCTGCCAGAAGGGATCGAGACCGAGGTTGGCGAGCGCGGCGTCCAGCTATCCGCCGGGCAGCGCCAACTCGTCGCCTTCGCCCGGGCGCTGCTGGCCGAACCGCGCATCCTAATCCTCGACGAGGCGACCTCCAACGTCGACGTGCGGACCGAGAAGACAATCGAGAAAGGGCTGGAACGGCTGTTGGCAGGCCGCACCGCGATCGTCATCGCCCACCGCCTCTCGACGATCCGCCGGGCCGGCAAGATCGTCGTCCTCGAAGACGGCCGAATCGCCGAGCAGGGCACCCACGACGAGCTGATCGAGGCCGGCGGCCCCTACTCGCGCCTATACGGCGCCTGGGAGGAGTCTTCGGCCGCCTAGCAACTTCAGGTGGGGCGTGCCGGAAGGCCTGGGTGGCAAAGCCCGCTGACTGTCGTTCTGCGCTATCTGCCGGTGAGCATGGCGACGCGATCGATTGGGCCTGTAATGTCGACTGGATCGCAGAAGCGTCCGGCAGAACCCCGGCGGTCGCAGTAGGTGATCACTTCGCTGGCAAACAGCCATGCGTATTCGTTGCCGTCGGACCGGTAGACGTCCCGCGCTGGGCGACGGTCACAGCGCCGCAGCTGATCCTTCGACGTCGCCATGTAGAGGCAGTAAAGAGCGACGAACCGCTTCCTTGAAGCCAGCGTCGTAAGGGGGAACGTGTCCACGCCTTCGGCTCGTTCTTGTTCGAATTCGTCTTGGCCCTTTTCGTAGTCTGACCGCCCATCGCCTTCGTAGTGGTCGAAGATCTTCACACTGCCAAACGCGACCGCGGAAAGCACGCAGATTCCGAGTGCCACCAGGATCCCCCTCCGCATTCGGCCAGGATATCGACGCTTCCGACAGGTTCGGCTCGAAGTGGGCCGTGCGCTTACCCGGGGCCGATGCCGCCGGATTCGCCGCCACTCGGGCCGCCGCCTTCGGGGGCGCCAGCGGTTCCGCCGCCTTCGGCCGTGCCGCCGGCGCCGCCCGTTTCGGGAGCGACTTCAGGCGCCGGTTCGGCTTCGGCTTCCGGTTCGACGGCTTCGGGTTCGACCGATTCGACTTCTTCGTCCGCTTCCGCTTCCCCTGATTCCGGCGTCGCGCTCGGCGTCACCGCGCTGGGGCCTTCGCTGCAATCTTCGAAGCCGTATTCCTGGGCCACTTCCTGGAAGGAGGACAGGGCCGCCGAGGCGTTGGATTCGGCAGCTTCGAGGCCCGGCGTGTCGCTCCGCTCGGCCGCGAGTTTGATTTCGCCCTCAGCGGTCGAAAGTTCGTCGGCCGCACTGCTGAATTCGGCGTAGCCATCGCTTTCCGCCGGGGCGCCGAGGTTCTTGAGGCTGGCGACCATGCCGCTGTAGAGGTCGGCGGCCTGCGCCGCCGGACTGCCTGTTTCAGCGCTGCTCGAGCCGACCGTGCCGACGGCGGCGTTGACCTCAGCGCAGATCGCGTCGCCCTGTTCGATCAGCTCCGCCTTGCTCAGCGCGGTAGTCGTCGCTTCAGTGGTCGGCGGTGCCGAAGCGGTCGAGTCGCCGCCGCCCCCGCCGCAGCCGGCAATCGCCAGGACGGCAACCGGCAGAGCGAGCAGGAGTTTGTGACGAGGACTCACGACCGATGCGAAGCTAGCAAAGCGATTAGACGCCCTTGCAGGCACTTCAGACTGCGCCCCAGGGACTCGAACCCCAAATTCCAGTTCCAGAGACTGGCGTGTTGCCAATTACACCAGGGCGCAAAGGTGCGGACCGCAGAATACCGGCGGACGACCGGCGGCGACTCGGACTCGCGCCGACGCCCTTCCCAGAGCCGGCGCGGTCGAGCCGGCGCGGTCGATGTCGAATGCGTCAGGAGATCGTCGAGAGATCGCTGCCGGAGTCGGCGATCTGGCTCTTCGCCGCCGAGACGTCGACCCCGTCGGCGAGCATGCGGCGGGCTTCGGCTAGGTCTTCGGAGCGCCCGACGCTGAGGGCGCCGGATACGCGGCCGTCCTTCAGGTACCAGACGGAGAACTCGCCGCTCTCGCGGTTGCCGCGCCAGATCTCCTCGTCCCACTCGTACGCTGGCCCGACGTACTCGAGGCTCGCCCAGTCGGCGAGGTCGCTGAAGAAGTAGGGCACGACCGTGTAGTCGTCGCTCTGGCCAAGCATGTTGCGCGCGACGTGCATGCCCTGCTGCATCGCCACGTCCCAGTGCTCGACGTGCAGGCGCCGCCCGTGGATGACGCTGTCGTAGGAGCAGCAGTCCCCGGCGGCGTAGATGCCCTCGGCGGAGGTCTGCAGCTTCGAGTCGCAGACGATGGCCCCGTCGACCTCGAGGCCGGCGCGCTGGGCCAGCATCGTGTCGGGACGCACCCCCGCGCCGACGACGACCGCGTCGCACTCGATCGAGAGGCCGCTTTGGGTCAGCACTGCCTTGACCCGGCCGTCGCCCTCGTAGGCCTCGAGGACCTCGCCGCCGTGGATCGTCACGCCCTTGGACTCGAGCAACTGGTGAAACCAGCGGCCCGCCTCCTCGCCAAAGCTGCGCGAGAGCGCCACCTCCTCCATCGCCACGATCGTGCACCTGGTGCCCCGCGCCGTCAGCGACGCCGCCACCTCGGCGCCGATGTAGCTGCCGCCGATCAGGACGACGTGCTCGGCCGCTTCGGCGTCGGCGCGGATCGCGTCGGAGTTTCCGAAAGCGCGCAGGTAGTGGATGCCCTCGTTCTCGGCGCCCTCGACGCGGAGAATGTTGACCATCGCCCCGGTGGCGATCAGCGCCCTGTCGAAGCCGACCTCCTCCCCGCCCTGCAGCTTTGCCGTGCGCGCACCCGGGTCGAGCGACATCACGTTGGTCCCGGTGAGCAGCTCGACGCCGTTCTCCTCATACCAGGAGGCGGGGTTGACGTAGGCGTCGGCCCGCTCGGCCTCGCCGCGCATGTACTCCTTGGAGAGCGGCGGGCGTTCGTAGGGCGGCTCGGGCTCGCGGCCGACCACCAGGACCGACCCCTCGGAGCTGCGCCGGCGCAGCTCCGCCGCGCAGTGGGCGGAGGCCATGCCGCCGCCGATCAGCAGGAAATCGACCTGGCGGTCAGCCACCGTCGCCGCTGCGGTTGCCGTTGGATCCGTCGCCCGGCCCGAAGAGGACCTTGAGCTGCTCCTCGTGGCCGGGGTCGAGCACGGCGAGCACCTCGTCGCCCACTTCGAGCACCGTGTCGGGGCCGGGGACGAAGCCCTTGCCGTCGCGCAGGACCGAGATCAGCAGGCTGCCTTCGGGCATCTTCAGGTCACCGACGCGGCGGCCGGTGACGCCGCAGTCCTTGCCGAGCAGCATCTCGATGATCTCCAGCTGCTCCTCCTGGAGGTCGAGGAGGTGGACCAGGCCGTAGTCGGGCACCTCGTGCTCGAGCAGGCGCAGGATCAGGTCGGTGGCCGAGACCGAGGGCTTGATCCCGAGCAGGTCGAAGTGGGGCTTGTTGCGCGGGTTGTTGACGCGGGCGATGATCCGCTCGACCTCGTACTTCTCGCGCGCGACCTGGCAGATCAGCATGTTGTCCTCGTCGTCGCCGGTGACCGCGATCACCATGTCGGCGCGCTGGATCCCCGCCCGCTCCAGGACCCAGAGCTCGGAGGCGTCGCCGTAGGAGACGTTGTGCTCCAGCTCCTGCTCAACCGTCAGGTAGCGGCGGCGGTTGTTCTCGATCACCGTCACCTCGTGCTTCTTGTCGAGCAGCTCGCGGGCCAGGTTCCAGCCCACCTTCCCCGCGCCGACGACGATGATGTACATGCCGCCCCGTCCCCCCTACGCGGTTTCCGCCGCGCCGTTGCCGCCGGCGGTTGCGCCGGCGCCGCGCGGAACGCCCTCGCGGACGGCGCTCTCGAGCATGTCGATCGCGACCCGGGTCGGGCAGACCGTGTGCATCCCCTGGCGCTCGTACCATTCGGCCCGCAGCGGGTCGAGGATGCGGGCAATCACGGTCGGCACCTCATAGCGGCGCTGGGCGATCTGGGCGATCACGATGTTGGTGTTGTCGCCGTCGGTGGAGGCGATGAAGGCGTCGGCGTTCTCGATCCCCGCGGCGAGCAGCGCGTCGGTCTCCAGGCCGGCGCCGACCGTGAACTGGCCGCCGAGGTCCTCCCAGCCCTTGTCGAGCCCGACCTCGAGCCGCGCGTGCGACTCCGGGTCCTCATCGAGGCAGGAGACTTCGTGGCCTTCGCTCAGCATCGCGCGGGCCACCGAGGACCCGACGCGACCGCATCCGACGATCAGAATGAACACGCCTCGGATACTAGATGTCGGCTGTCTCCGGGGGCGCTGTCAGCAGCACGCGGCAGGGCGCCTTCTTCAGCACGTACTCGGTCGCGGCGCCGATCTCGGCCGGCTTGGCGCCACCGACGCCGCCGAGCCTGGCGCCGCCCTTGATCTTCGTCGGCGGCTCGCCGCCGATCACGATCGCCTCCGTTCCCTTGCGGCGCGCCGCTTCGACGATGCCGGCGCCGACGCCGCGGGCGCGCACCACCTCGGTCGTCACCTCGACGTCCTCATACTCCTCGCCAACGTCGCTGGCGCGCTGCAGCGCCCGCCAGGCCTCGTGTTCGAGCTCGGGCGGAAGGTGGGCGTCGAGCGGCAGCGTCAGCGGCACCTCGATCACGTAGATCAGGTCGAGCTGCGTTTCATCCCCGGCGCTGCCGTCGCTCTCCTCCTGCTCGGCGGCGGCAAGGCGGCCGGCGGTGGCGACGATGTCGTCGTCGAGCTTGGTGCCGAAGACCGGCACGAGGATGTTGCGGAAGGCGACTTCGGGCACCTGCTTGGTCAGCGCTTTCTCGGTGACCGAGACCCGCTTGGTCAGCGTCGTCCCCTCGAAGCCCTTGCGGTAGATCACGTAGAAGAGCAGGCCAAAGGCCATCCAGCCGCCGCCGACCCAGCGGGCGCGGTCGTGGTAGGCGAGCACGCTGATGAAGGCAAGGCCGCTGACGAGGGCGGCGAAGAGGGCGGGGATCGGCAGGCGGGCGCCGCGCCAGGGCATGTCGAACGGCACGCGGAACGGCCGCGGGCGATCCGGTTCGGTGATCCGCAGGCGCACGATCGAGAGCTGGGCGATCGTGATCGCCAGCATCGCCCCGAAGGCGTAGAGGCCGGCCAGCAGCTTGACGTCGGTCGGCGCGACCAGGCCGATCGCGATCACGCCGGAGATCGCGATCGCCACGTGCGGGGTCGCGTGGCGGCTGTTGAGCTTGCCGAGCCAGCTGGGGATCTGGCGGTTGATCGCCAGCGTGTAGATGTGGCGCGAGACGCCCAGCAGCGCCGTCGTGGTCGCCCAGAACAACACCGGGGTGGCGATCAGTGCCACCGCCCAGCGCATCACGTGGGAGACCCAGACGGGGTGGTAGGCCGAGACGACGCCGAGCACCGGCGCCTCGACGAATTCGTTGCCGAGCGCGGTCTGGGGCCCGTCCGGGCCGGCGATCACCGGTACCGCCATCAGCGCGATCGCCGCCATGCCGGCGTAGACGAGCGGCACCGCGAAGGCGCCGAGCGAGACGATCCGCTTGAGGTCGCCCGGCTTGACGTCGATGTCGGGGGCGAGGTCCGAGGCTGCCTCGATCCCGGCGTAGGCGAGCATCGCCACCACCGCCGAGTAGACGATGTCGTGGAAGTCTGGGCTGCTGAAGAGGTGGATCTGGTCGGTGAGGCGGTCGGGGTGGAAGATCGCCAGGGCGCCGACGACGATCACGGCCAGTTGCAGGGCGATGTCGGCGAGGGCGAGGACGGCGAGCGGCCGCTCCCTGCCGCGACCGGTGATGTTGAGGACGTTGAGCACGCAGGCGGCGACGATCACCGCGCCGGCGACGCCGATCTCCCAGCCCGCCTCGGAGAGGTTGGCGGAGACGGGCTCCAGGTAGTGCGGGACCGAGATCGCGGCCAGGGCGGCGACGATCAGGTAGTCGATCAGGATCGCCCAGCCGGCGATGAAGGCGATCAGCTCGTTGAAGGCGTGGCGGGCGAAGCTGGAGGAGCCGCCGCGCTCGCGCAGCATCGCGCCGCCCTCGACGTAGCTGAGCGTGGTCAGGACGAAGAGCAGGCCGGCAACGAGGAAGATCAGCGGCGTCAAGCCGAGACCGCGGTCGGCGACGACGCCAAGCGCGAAGTAGATCGAGAAGCCGACCGAGGAGTAGACCGCGACGAAGAGCCCGGGCACGCCGAGCCCGCGCTGCAGCAACGGCTCCAGGCGCGGTTTGCGCGACGGCTGCTCAGGCTCGCTGCTCACGTGTGCGCGGCAATCCAGAGCCGCCCCGCCCCGACGGCGAGGAAGGCGACGCCGAGCAGCACGCCGATCGAGAGCGGCCCGCCTCCAGCAGCGAGCGTGCTGATCAGCAGCGCCAGGCCGAGCGCGACGAAAACGAGCGAGAAGAGGCGGACGGAGCCGCGATAGATCCGCTCGGGGGAGGCCATTGTGGCCGGATTCTACGGAGCCAAAGACATAGACCGCCATCCCCCGGAAACGGCCTGTTCAAAGCTCAATGGCTGGTATCCGATGGGCTCGAACTGAGCACAAGGCCAATTGCGATGAGATACAAGATCCCGATCAAGGCGACAACTCCTATCTCTGGCTCCGATTCCGGAATGACGGTGACCCAAACCGGACACAAGAGGAATGCGAGAACGATCATTCCAACGCCGACAATACGTTTCATCCATTCATCCTAACCCAAAGCTTGATCGAGGACGAAAAGCAGGGCCGTCGCGAGGATTCCCAGGTGGAAGCCATACGCGGTCATGCGCTCCACCCGCCGCCGGTCCGCGGTGGCCAGGATAGTCGCGTAATGGACAAGGCTTGCCGAAACGGCCGTAACGACCGCAGTGAATCCGAGCACGCTGTTCACGCTGTCGACAATTCCGCCTATGGCGCCAATCACTGCCACTCGGCCACCTTGACAAGGGCGGACCGACGCGTGGTGCGCAGATTGTCATGAGAGTGTCGCGAACTAGGCGAGCGCCGGGGCGAGATCGCCGCCCCGCTGGCCATCCTGTTCGGAGACGACGATGACGCGGCAGGGGCGCTCGCCGAGAACGGTCTGCAGGGTCTTGTCGTAGAGCGGGCGGCCGCCCCGATAGCGCAGGCCGATGACGACGGCGGCGGCGTTGATCAGCTTCGCCTCGTCGGAGATCTCATAGCCGGCCTGGCCGGGACGGACGCGCTCGACGTGGCCGGTGACGCGCTGGCCGCCGATCAGCCTCGCCTGCTCGATCTTGCTCTGCGCCTCTTCTTCTGACTCGGGCAGCTCGGCGTCGAGCGGCAGGTGGGTCGGCACGGTCAGCATCGAGTGGATGTGGATGCCGCGGCGGCGCTTGGAAGCGAGCTTGGTTGCCGTCGCGACCATCTCCTCGGAGAAGGGCTCGCCGTCCTCGAAGGCGACCAGGACGCTGCGGTACTCGATCTCCTCGACCCCGAGCGGCTCCGGCGTCAGCACCTTGACCGTCTCGGTCAGGGGCAGCTTCTGGTTGCGCCGGTAGAGCACGTAGATGACGAGGCCGAGGACCATCCAGCCGGCGCCGACCGCGAGCGTGCGCGGGTTGAGCGCCATCACCACGATCCAAGCGGCGAAGGTGCCGAGGCCGCCGAGCACCGCGGTGAGCGGAACCTCGAAGCCGAAGGCGCGGATGTTCAGCGGCGGCTTCCAGGTGCGCTCGACGTCGCGGTTGTTGCGGCGCAGCTGGATCACCGAGACGTGGGCGATCGTGAAGGAGAGCATCGCGCCGAAGGAGTACATCGTCGCCAAGAAGTCGGTCTGGCCGGGGACCAGGGTGATCATCGCGATCGCGGCGAAGACGAGGATCGCGATGTAGGGGGTGCGGTACTTGGGATGGACCTGGCGCAGGCCCTCGGGCAGCTGGCGGTGCTGGCCCATCGAGTAGGTGAGGCGGGAGACGCCGATCAGGCCGGCGTTGGTGGCGATCAGCAGGATCACCGCGGCGAGGATGCCGACGTAGAAGCGCAGGATTTCCGTCGGGCCGGAGCTGAGGCCGAGGTTCTCGACGATGCCGAGGATCGGGTCGTTGGCGAACTCGCTGCCCAGCGCGGTCGTGTAGTGCCCGGCGGCGTCCTGGACCACCGGCATCGCGGAGAGGGCGACCACCGGGATCAGCAGATAGAGGCCGAGCACGGCGATGACGACGAGGCCGACGCTGCGCGGGATCGTCCGCGCCGCGTCCTTGGCCTCCTCGGCCATGTTGGAGATCGTCTCGATCCCGGTGTAGGCGATCATCCCGACCGCGATGCCGAGCGCGAAGTCGCTCCAGGTCGGGGCGACACCGAGGTGGACGTTATCGACCAGGACCTGCGGGCTGAGCACGAGCACGACGCCGATCCCGACCAGGACGACCTGGGTGGCGAGGTCGGCGATGGCGAGGATCAGGTTGAGCTTGGCCGACTCCTGCGAGCCGCGGATGTTGAGCACGGCGAGGAAGACGATCACCACGCCGCCGGCGATGATGTCGCCGGGCCCGTGGCCCAGCGGCTCCCAGAACACGGCCAGGTAGTGGGGAACGAAGTAGGCCGAGATCGCGACCGTGATCACGTAGTTGAGCATCTGTCCCCAGGCCGCGACGAAGCTGACCAGCTCGTTGAAAGCGTGCCGGGCGAAGCTCGAGGAGCCGCCTGCCTCGGGGAACATCACGGTCGCCTCGGCGTAGGTGGCGGCCGTGGCGGCGAAGATCAGGCCGGAGATGACGAAGGCGACCGGGGTCAGGCCGAGCGCAAAGGCCGCCGTGACTCCGAGCGCGTAATAGATCGAAGAACCGACGTTGCCGTAGGCGGCGGCGAACAGCGCGCCGACGCCGTGGACGCGGCTCAGCGATTCGTCACGGGGGATTCGCTGGGCCATCAGGAGCTGTCGGACGATATGGGCATCAGGCCCCGAATATACGAGGACGCCTGGGTCAGACTCCGCCCGGCTCCAATGCAAAGCAGGGATCTGCCCGCGCGGATCTGCCGCCCGCGCGGGCCAACCACATTTCCTGACTAAATATTTCCTCTATCGATCAGACGTGCCCACACCATGCTGCCCCACTGGTGAGTTGTAGAGCCGCTACGCCTAAGAGCCTGGCTTCCTTGGTTCCATACGTAATTTTGTCTTCCGCAAACGACGCCGCGGGCGCCTGCTGCAACAGGTGCGTCTGTTCTTCTTGTTTGCAGTCAACTGCTTCTAATGTAGAAGCTTTCAGGCATTCAGCCACAAACGTTCCCTTGACATTATTTGTTTCCGGGAGAGAACACGGGGGTTTGAATTTAATCTGGGCAAGATTACCGCCTGCAACTTCTGGTTCGAATAATATGTAATTCTTACCTCCGCTTAAGATTAGTTTTGACTTGCTGGAAACAGTGATTGGTTCGGCGATATTTGGCGGAGAGCAAGCCGTCGATAATACGCCGTTTTGATACACGTCACATTCTGAGAATAATAGTTTCCCGGTAGCGGTAGTTGTACTCGCGACCAGTAAAACGTCGTCTCCCGAAACCCTCAGGCATAATATTTCCAGATTGTTTTCTTTTTCAACGTCAAGGATGAACTCTTTGTGCGCGCTTACTTCGACCAGCTGGTTTGACGCAATATCAGCGCCCGAAACTAACCACGATTTTTCTGAGGCTTGGGCTCCGGCGGCCATTGAGGCAATCAAGCCAAGGGCCATGACTAGCGAGAAGCCGAAGGCTCTGGCCCGGGTTCTTCCTTTATTCATGTTGCTCGCCTTTCGATCGAGGTTATTGGTCGTTCTAGCGAGAATTCGCCGAACGAGCCCATCCTCTCGCCGGGCCGATGTTTAGT
Source organism: Solirubrobacterales bacterium (assembly GCA_036403515.1). Lineage (GTDB taxonomy): Bacteria > Actinomycetota > Thermoleophilia > Solirubrobacterales > 70-9 > VRUE01. The sequence goes on along the minus strand of DASWQV010000002.1, from coordinate 2,026 downwards.
CAAGTAATCTCTATTAAGGCGGACTCAGCCTCGCTGACTTCGGACAGAAATAAAGATTCATTGAGCTGCAATGCGGGCGATTTTTCAAAAAGCTTTATTGATTTATGGAGTCGTTCAACGGAGCCCTACCCATTGTCCGCGGGTTTTTCATTATTGAGCTTGACCGTTGCCGCGGGCACCTCGTAAATTGTGCTTTCCAGGACCGCCGTGTTGGCGCTTGCCGGTGCGGGCAGGCTTGCGATACGGCCGATCATCGGGTCAATCAGGAACGAGAGGAACCCCCCACAACCGCTCGCCGCTGGTGCAGGCCAAGCGTTGTCGACCAGTTCGGTTCCGACAAGCTTGAGCGTGGCGCCTCCTTCGAGCAGTTCCAGTTCGCCCGCCTTGCCGCTGATCGGCGTGTTTGGAGCGGGAGGAGCCGTCGTGCCGGTGGTCAGCTGCCAGATGATCGGCGAGCTGCTCGAGCCGACGTAGCATTCGCTACCCAGGAAGGGGTTTTCGAGGTGGATCTTGATCGGCATTTCCAAGGCGATGCCGGTTTCTTCGGCGAGGTGGTTTTCGCTGATTCGGATTGCGCTGGCTGGTTTCGCCAGTTCCAGGGTCGCGTTGACGCCGGTGAGGCCATTTTCAAAAAAGAACGCAATGGCGGCCTTTACAAGGGACGAGGACTTATCCGGGGGCACCACGCCGGCTAGGCCGCCCGGGACGGGCTGGGGCACCTCGGCCAAGGTGACGCCGTTTTTGGCGGCGAAGAATTTCGTCGCGAATTCATCCTTCCCAACCGAGCCATAGCCGCCTTGGATGACCACCGGGTTGGTGATCGGAACGACCTTGGACCCGAGCGCTACTTCCCCTCCCGTGGTCGTCGCATAGAAGCAGCGCCCTACCTTGTCATTGGCATAGGGGCACTGCTCGAAGTTTTTCAATTCTCCGGTCAGCTTCCCGAAAGCGCTTCCCGCGAGTCCCAGCACGACGAGAACAGTGACCATCATCGCCGCGCACAGTGTGCTTATCGGTGTCCGCCTCGTCTTCATGGCCGACTCAATCGCCTCTCGCTCGAGCTGTTATTCGCGCAAACGCGACCCATGCCGCACAAGGAGTATCCGGTACGACCAAGCATTAGTCAAGCTTTTTCGCGCAATAGCAAGGTCGCCCAACGTCTTCAGGCAAGCCTCAGGCTGACATCGCCGGATAGGGGCCTGCAACCCGCCACACGCACCGGAACTGTCGGCACGCATGGCGGGCTTAGGGACTAGCTACGGCTCCTGCCGTCTAGGGATTTTCTTCGTCGTTGGTCCGGATCGCTACTGCGGGGGACTCATAGATCGTATTAACGAGGATCGCCGTATTCTTGCCGGCTGCCGAGGGCAGGCCGGAGTTGAGGTCGACGATCGGGTCGAGGATGAACGAAAACAGACCGCCGCAGCCGCTCACACCTGGCGCAGCCCAGGCGTTGTCGACCAGTTCAGCTCCTACGAGCTTTAGCACGGTGCCTTCTTCTAGTAGTTCCAGTTCTCCCGTCCTGCCTTTGATCGGCGTGTTGGGAGCGGGAGGAGCCGTCGTGCCGGTGGTCAGCTGCCAGATGATCGGCGAGCTGCTCGAGCCGACGTAGCATTGGCTGCCGAGAAAGGGGTTTTCGAGGTGGATCTTGATTGGCATTTCCAAGGCGATGCCTGTTTCTTCGGCGAGGTGGTTTTCGCTGATTCGGATCGCGCTGGCCGGTTTCGCCAGTTCCAGGGTCGAGTTGACGCCGGTGAGTCCGTTTTCGAAGGCAACTTCGCAGGTCGCGCGAAGCACAATGTTGCTGATTTCTTTGCAGTTGACCAGGCCGGCCAGGCCGCCGGGGACGGGCTGGGGGACTTTGGCCAAGGTGACGCCGTTTTTGGCGGCAAAGAAGCCTTCGGCGAATTCGTCTTCGCCGACGGGGCCATAGCCGCCCTGCAGGGGCACCGGGTTTACGATCGGCACTTTCTTGGAGCCGAGCACCACTTCCCCGCCGGTGGTGGTCGAGTAAAGGCAGCGCCTT
>DASWQV010000001.1:0-7170 GCA_036403515.1 Solirubrobacterales bacterium | reverse complement strand
CATGACCGACCGAGGACGCCGATATGCGCAGTGCCACGCACGCCCTGGGGTCAGCGGCCTTCGCGGGTGCCTGAATGGACGACAAAGTCGATGATCAGGGGGACTCCCTCCATCTCATAGGTCTCGCGCAGGCGGTTCTCGAGGTGATAGGCCCAATCGCGGCTGATCAGCTTGCGGTCGTTGACCTGGATCGCGATCCGCGGCGGCGCCTCGCCGATCTGGGCGGCGTAGTAGAGGCGCAGGCGACGGCCGCGTTTCGACGGCGGCGGCGTCTTGGCGACGACCTCGGCGACAAAGCGGTTGAGCTCCGGCGTCGGGATCCGCTCGCCGGCCTTGTCGGCCAGCTGCAAAGCCTTTGGCAGCAGGTTGCCGACGTTGCGGCCCCTGGTCGCGGAGCAGGTGACGACGGCGGGCCGCAGGCGCAGCTTGCGCGTGACCCGGGCGCGCGCGTCGTCGATGTCGGTCGTCGTGATGTCCCACTTGTTGAGCACCAGCAGGGTCGCGCAGCCGGCCTTCATCGCGATCTCCGAGACCCGCAGGTCCTCGGCGGTGACGCCCTCGGCGGCGTCGCAGACGACCATGGCGACGTCGGCCCGCTCGACCGCGTGTTCGGCGCGCAGCTGGGCGTAGTAGTCGACCGTGCCGGCGACCTTGGAGCGGCGGCGCAGGCCGGCGGTGTCGACGAGCATAACACGGCGGCCGTCGACCTCGATTTCGGTGTCGATCGCGTCGCGGGTGGTGCCGGCACGCGGCGAGACGATCACCCGCTCGGAGCCCAGGAAGGCGTTGACGAGAGAGGACTTGCCGGCGTTGGGGCGGCCGATCACGGCGACCCGGGTGGCGTCGTCGGGCTCCTCGGCCCGGGCGCGATCGCCGAGCAGCTCGACCACGCGGTCGAGCAGGTCGCCGCTGCCGAGGCCGTGACTCGCCGAGACCGGCATCGGCTCCCCAAGTCCGAGCTTGTTCAGCTCGGCGCTCATGTGCTCGTCCTCGGGCCGGTCGAGTTTGTTGGCGACGACGACGACCGGCACGTCGGCGCCGCGTAGCGTCTTCGCCAGCTCGGCGTCCCCCGCCCGCACCCCGGCGCGGGCATCGACGACCAGCATCACCACGTCGGCCTCGCCGATCCCCAGCCGCGCCTGCTGCTGCACGTCGCGAGCCAGCTCAGAGTCGTCCTCGAGGTCGATGCCGCCGGTGTCGAGCAGGTCGAAGGCGACCCCGTTCCACTCGCAGCGCACCACCTTGCGGTCACGGGTGACGCCGGGCTCGGCGTGGGTGACGGCCTCGCGGCCGCCGGCGAGCCGGTTGACCAGGGTGCTCTTGCCTACGTTGGGGAAGCCGACGATCGCGACTGTTGGCGGGCGGCTCATGCGAGAGCCCTCTGGCGGGCGAGCGTGACGAGGCAATCGACGACCTGATCGAGCGGCAGGCCCGTGGTGTCGAGCTCGACGGCATCGTCAGCGGCACGCAGGGCGCTGTGCTCACGACTCTCATCGCGGGCGTCGCGCTCGCGCTGCGAAGACAGGACAGTCTCGAGATCCTCGCCAGTCTGCTTGGCACGACGACGCGCCCGCTCCTGCGGCGAGGCGCTGAGGAAGACCTTCAACGGCGCCTCGGGACTGACCACGGTGCCGATATCGCGTCCCTCGGCGACGTAGCGCCCGGCCGCAATCAGCTCACGCTGGCGCGCCACCATCGCCTCCCGCACGCCCGGATGGACGGAAGCTCGCGAGGACGCCTCGCTGACCCGCGGCTCACGAATAGCCGCGCTCACGTCGCGACCGTCAAGCGCAACGCGATCGCGATCAAGCTCGATCTCCAGCGATCCCGCCAGCTCACCCATTGCCGCCTCGTGATCAAGGTCGACGCCACGCTCAATCGCCGCCAGGGCCACGCAGCGATACATAGCCCCCGAATCGAGATAGGTGAACCCGAGCCGCTCCGCAAGCGCGCGAGCAACCGTCGACTTCCCAGCCCCCGCGGGCCCATCGATAGCAATGACCATGGGCGGCAGCGTAGAGACGTGGGGATCAGAGGGTCTCCCGACAGCTCCTGCTGGGATGAGCTTTTGCCCGAGTGAAGGGAAGGTCGAAAGGGATGGCGGGTGCGCCTCTCCGGGAATGTCGCGAAGCGGCGGAAAAGCATTCCGGTGATTGCGCGGCGTTGGCCGCGCTCCTCATTCGTCGCTAAGCGCGAAGCGCGTGCGACATCAATTCCCGGGGAGGCGCACCCGCCATCCCGTCCCGGGTCAACCCAAAAGCGAGGCCAGATCGGCCTCGAATCCCGGGTAGCTGACCGCGGCGGCATCCATGCCCTCCACCTCGACGCCATCGTTCGAGGCGAGGCCGGCGATAGCCCCCAGCATGGCGATCCGGTGGTCGCCGTGGGAGTCGACCGTGCCGCCGCGCAGGGCGCCGCTGCCCTCGACCCGGATCCCGTCCTCGCGCGGTTCGGCGGTCGCGCCAAGCGCGGTCAGCGCCTCGCAGGTGGTGGCGACGCGGTCGGACTCCTTGCGACGCAGCTCGGCGGCGTCGCGGATCGTCGTCTCGCCCTCCGCGAAGCAGGCCGCGAGCGCGACCAGCGGCAGCTCGTCGATCGTCAGCGGTATCTCGCTGCCACCGACCTCGGTGCCGTGCAACCGCGAGGCGCGGATGCGGATCGTGCCGACCGGCTCGCCGCCGCGCTCGCCCACCGGCTCGACCGCGATCTCAGCACCCATCCGCCCGAGGACGGCCAACAGCCCGGTCCGGGTCGGGTTGGTGCCGACGCCGTCGAGAGAGATCTTGCTGCCCGGCACGAGCAGCGCCGCGACGATGAAGAAGGCCGCCGAGGAGAAGTCCGTGGGCACGGCGAACTCGCCGAGCTCCAGCCGCTTTCGCGGGCGCAGGGCTACGCCGCCGCGCAGCCAGGCAACGTCGGCGCCGGCGGCGGAGAGCATTCGCTCGGTGTGGTCGCGGCTGCGCGCCGGCTCCCTGACCCAGGTCGGTCCCTCGGCCAAAAGCCCGGCGAAGAGCAAGCACGACTTGACCTGGGCGCTTGCCATCGGCAGCTCGTGCTCGATCCCGCTCAGCTGGGCGCCCTGCACCTCGAGCGGTGGCAGGCGGTCTTCGCGGCACCTCAGCTTGGCGCCCATCCGGCGCAGCGGCACGACGATGCGATCGACCGGCCGGCGCCGGATCGAGTCGTCGCCGTCGAGGCTCCAGTTGTCGCCTGATTGCCCCGCCAGCCAGCCAGGCAGCAAGCGCAGCAGCGTGCCGGCGTTGCCGACGTCGATTGCCGCCGGGCCGGCGCCGCGCAGGCCGACGCCGCTGACGCTGATCACAGGGTCGATTTCGGTGGGGCTGACGCCGTCGACCTCGGCGCCGAGAGCCTGTACGGCGGCCAGGGTCGAGCGGGTGTCGGCCGAGTCGAGGTAGCCCTCGATCGTCGCCTGCCCCTCCCCCATCGCGGCGATCAGCGCGGCGCGGTGAGAGATCGACTTGTCGGCCGGCGGGCGCAGGGCGCCACGCAGTGGGCCGGTCGGATCGAAGCGGGTTGCCATCGTCACTCGCCGTTTGCGACGGCGCTGACCGTATGACCGAGCTCCCGCACGAGGGCCATCGCACGGGTCGCCTGATCGTCGCCGGAGACCCAGAGCGAGACAGCCCCCGAGGTCATGTCGGGCGTCGGGTAGAGGGCCATGTCCTCGATGTTGACTCCGGCCTCGCCGAGGGCGAGGGCGAGCTCGGCGATCGTGCCGGGACGATTGGCCACGACCACGCGCAGCTCGCGAAGCGGCCCGCCGCTGAGCTCGGCCTCGAGCAGGCGGCGGCGGTCGGCGGCGGCGGCGGCGTGCCAGCCGGCGACCGCGTCGCGCTCGCCCGCGCGGATCAGCTCGGCGGCGTCGCGCAGGCGCCCCGCGACTGCCTCGACGGCTTCGGCCACCGCCTCGCGATTGCTGGCGAAGATGTCGCCCCAGATCGCTGGGTTGGCACCGGCGACGCGGGTCGTGTCACGAAAGCTGGGCCCGACCTCGGGCATCCGCTCGGAGTCGCGGGTCAGCTCCTCGGCGGCCTGGCCGACGAGGACGTTGGCGACGACATGGGGCAGGTGACTGACCGTCGCCATCAGGCGGTCATGGGCCTCTGGGTCGATCGCCTGGACCCGCGCCCCGAGCCCCACGATGGTCCGCTGCAGCCGGTCGTAGAGCAGGCCACTCGAGCGCTCCGATTTCGGCGTCAGGTACCAGCGGGCGCCCTCGAAGAGGTCCTCGCGGGCATTCTCGACGCCGGAAGTCTCCGCCCCCGCGAGCGGATGGCCGCCGATGAAGCGCTCGTCGGCGCCGAGCGCGGCGACGATGTCGCGCTTGGTCGAGCCGACATCGCTTACGACGGTCTCCGGGCCGCAGGAGCGAAGGGCGGCCGCGGTCAGGTCGGCGAGGCCCGCGACGGGGGCAGCGCAGAAGACGACCTCGGGTCCCTGGCAGGCCTCGGCCACCGAAGCGGCGGCGGTGTCGATCGCCCCCTCTTCGATCGCCCGCTCGAGGGTCGTGCGGTCGGGATCGAAGCCGATCACCTCGGCCCCGAGGCGGCGCCGGGCGGCGAGCCCGATCGAGCCGCCGATCAGGCCGACGCCGAGAACCGCGACCCTCATTTGCCGCGCCGCGCCCGCACCGCGTCGCCGAGCTGTCCCAGCACCGTGACCGTCGTCTCCCAGTCGAGGCAGGGATCGGTGATCGATTGGCCATAGACCAGGTCGGAGCGTTGGCCCAGGTCCTGGCGCCCCTCGGCCAGGAACGACTCCAGCATCACGCCGACGATCGCCGCGTTGCCGTCAGCCACCTGATCGGCGATCTGGCCGGCGGCCAACACCTGCCTGGCCGGGTCCTTGCCGCTGTTGTCGTGCGAGGCATCGACCACGAGTCGCTCGGGCAGGCCGGCCGCCGCCAGCCGCGAGAGCGCCTCGCCGATGCCCTCGGCGCCGTGGTTGGGCGCGCCCCTGCCGCCGCGCAGGATCACGTGGCCGTCGGGGTTGCCGGTCGTGTAGAGGATCGCCGGCGCGCCGTTGTCGTCGATCCCGGCGAAGGCGTGCGGGGCCGCGGCGGCGCGAACCGCGTCGACCGCGACCTGGACATCGCCGTCGGTGCGGTTCTTGAAGCCGACCGGCATCGAGAGGCCGGAGCCGAGCTGGCGGTGGGTCTGGCTCTCGGTCGTGCGGGCGCCGATCGCGCCCCAGGCGACGGCGTCGGCGATGTACTGGGGGGTGATCGGGTCGAGGAACTCGGTGCCGACCGGGAGGCCGAGGTCGAGGACCTCGAGCAGCAACTGCCGGGCCATGCGCAGGCCGGTGTTGACGTCGCCGGAGTCATCGAGATGGGGATCGTTGATCAGGCCCTTCCAGCCGGTCGTCGTCCGCGGCTTCTCGAAGTAGACCCGCATCGCGATCAGCAGGTCGCGGCTCAGATCGCGTGATAGCTCGGCCAGCCGGCCCGCGTAGTCGAGCGCCGCCGCGGGGTCGTGAACGCTGCAGGGCCCGACCACCACCAGCACCCGGTCATCGGTCCCGTCCAGCACGTTGCCGACTTCGCCGCGACCACGCACCACGGCCTTGCCCCGCTCCTCGCCCAAGGGCAGTTCCTCGAGCAGCTTCGCCGGCGAGACCAGCTCCTCGATCCGTTCGATCCGCTGGTCTCGCACCCGGTCCCGCGTCTCGCCCTGCATCCCGATCATCATTTTGCCTTCACCGTCCTCCACATCGACAAGCCTACTTCCGGTTTCCCCGTCGCAGCGCGCGCAGCGAACGAGGCGAGTCAGTCCGACGCCCGGCCAGTTGCTCATCGGTTGCGGCAGAAGCCGCGCGGCCGGACGCCTAGCTAAATCGCCAGAAATAGGAGAAGCGGACAGCGACGGGGGCGGCGCCTGCGGCGCGAGTGGCACTCGTCGTGTCAGTGGATTGCTTCACCTTCCTTGACTTTTTAGCAGGCGGACGCCCGTTAGTCGAGGATTTCGCCGAGGGCGGCGAGGAAACGGCGGTTCTCCGCGGCGGTGCCGTAGGAGACGCGGATGTGGCCGGGGTCGCCGAGGGGAGTGCCTGGGCGCACCGCGATCTGGCGCTCGGCGAGGCCGGCCACGACGGCCGCCTCCTCGGCCTCGCCCAGGTCGATCCAGGAGAAGTTGGCGTGGGTCTCGGAGGTGGCCATGCCGAGCTCGCTCAGCCCGTCCTGGACCCGGATCCGCTCGACGATCGTGCTCTCGACCCGTCGCGTGACGTCGTCCTGATGCAGGACCGCCTCGGCTCCCGCCGCCTGGGCGAGGGCGTTGACGCTGAAGGGCTGGCGCACGGCGTCGACCGCGGCGCGGAACCTGGGCGAGCCGAGGGCGTAGCCGACGCGCAGCCCGGCGAGCCCATAGATCTTGCTGAAAGTGCGCAAGACGACCAGGTTCGGAAGGTCTGCGAGCAGGTCGACGGTCGCGTCGGGATCGTCGTGGGTCTGGAACTCGACGTAGGCCTCGTCGAGGATCACGGTCACGTGGGCGGGCAAGCCGGCACAGAAAGCCGCGACCTCGGCGGCAGGAATGTGGGTGCCGGTCGGGTTGTTGGGATTGCAGACGAGGACCAGTTGGGTCGCCGCGGTCACCTCTGCGGCCATCGCGTCGAGGTCGTGGACGTTGCCATCGCCCAGCGGCACTCGGACCTCGCGCGCCCCGGTCAGCGCGGGCAGGTAGGGGTACATCGAGAAGGCCGGCCAGGAGTAGAGGATCTCGGCGCCGGGCTCGCAGAGCGCCTCGGCGGCGGCGAGCAGAATCTCGCAGGAGCCGTTGCCGACGGCGACCCGGCCGGGCTCGACCTCGTAACGATCGGCGATACGCCGGCGAAGCAGCGTGGCGTCGGGGTCCGGGTATCGGTTCATCGCCCCCGCCGCCTCGCGGATCGCCTCGACCACCTTCGGGTGCGGCGGAACGGGCGACTCGTTCGAGGCGAGCTGGGCGATCCCGCCGGCGGCAATCGCCTCGGGCGCCTGGCCGATCGGCACGCCGGCTTGGTAGCCCGGAATGCGGGCGAGCTTCTCGGCAAAGGTGACGGTCATGCGCTCATTGTGCCCGACGCGGCGACGCTACTGAGCGGCGTGGAGGTCGGAGCGCAGGTCCTGGGTCGCCCCGAGGTAGGCGTGGGCGGTCTTGTGGGCGGCAG